>CAKRSU010000021.1 GCA_934401755.1 uncultured Oxalobacter sp. | reverse complement strand
CTTTTTCCTTTTTTATTCCTTTTGAAGCTTTTATCTCTTTTGGCGCTTCCTGGGAATTTTGTGTTTAGACTTTTCGACGTTTTTACGCTTTCGAGAGGCTTTCTCGCCTTTTTTCTCTTTTTTGGTATCTTCAGAGCTTTTGCACTTTCTTTATCTTTTTTTATTTTTTTATGTTTTTGGGGGCTTTTCCTTTTTGAGAACTGCAATGGTTTTCGCAACTTCCGGACACTTCCTCGGGAAATTTTGGAAGCAATGACAATATAATCGATATTTTTTGGAAAATCCTACCTTTTAATTCTATATCCCTATTTCTATCACCACTTTTAAGGTAAATAAAAAATCTAATGGCTGTTCTTTTTTCTCATTTATTTGACATCAAAGTGAAAATTGATAAAGTGTATTAATTATTCTTCCCTTTATAGGGACATGATTAACCCAAAAATCCTTTCAGAAAGAATTCCATGAGTTTGAAATGTGGTATTGTTGGTTTACCCAATGTCGGAAAATCAACACTATTTAATGCTTTAACAAAAGCAGCAATCCCTGCAGAAAATTATCCATTTTGCACAATTGAACCTAATGTCGGTATCGTCGAAGTCCCTGACCCACGGCTTGAAAAATTAGCGGCCATTGTAAATCCACAAAAAATTATTCCTGCCGTCGTTGAGTTTGTCGATATTGCTGGTCTTGTCGCAGGTGCCTCAAAAGGCGAAGGTTTAGGAAACCAATTTTTGGCTCATATTCGTGAAACTGATGCCATTGTTAATGTCGTGCGATGTTTTGAAGATCCCAATGTTGTTCATGTCGCAGGAAAAGTCGATCCAATCAATGATATTACTGTTATTCAGACAGAACTTGCATTAGCTGACCTTTCAACAGTAGACAGAGTCTATCAACGTGAAATCAAAAAAGCTGGTTCAGGAAACAAGGACTCCGTAAAACTTTGCAATTTATTGAAAAAAGTTTCGGCACATTTGGATCACGGAGATCCCATTCGAACTATGGGATTAACAAAAGACGAAATGGCATTATTAAAACCTTTATTTCTGATTACAGCAAAACCCGCTATGTATGTTGCTAATGTTTCAGATGATGGTTTTACGGATAATCCGTTACTTGACCAATTAACTGCCTATGCGAAATCTCAAAATGCACCATTAGTTGCAATCTGTGCAGCAACCGAAGCTGAAATTGTTGAACTGCCAGAAGAAGATCGCGCAGAATTTCTTGCCGATATGGGCATGGAAGAACCTGGATTAAATCGCTTAATCCGTGCAGGTTTTAAATTATTGGGACTTCAAACTTATTTTACGGCAGGTCAAAAAGAGGTCAGAGCATGGACAATTCACACGGGAGACACCGCTCCTCAAGCAGCAGGCGTTATTCACACTGACTTTGAACGAGGCTTCATTCGAGCTCAAACGATTTCATATGAAGACTACATTGCATGCAATGGTGAAAATGGAGCCAAAGAAGCCGGGAAAATGCGCGTTGAAGGAAAAGATTACATCGTAAAAGATGGAGATGTGATGAATTTCCTATTTAATGTTTAATGACAATGAGACTTCTCAAAGCACCAACACGTAAAAATAAATGTTGGTGCTTTATTCTTTAAACATTTTATAAAACAGCAAAGACATTAGTCCGCTTGCAAACGTTCAAATTTAACCATCAATTGCTCCTGAGTCTCAGAATGATCAGGATCTGGTTTACAACATTCCATGGGACAGACTGCTGCACATTGCGGTTCATCATAATGCCCAACACACTCTGTGCATCGGTTGAAATCTATCTCACATATTTGGTCACCCAAAGAAATCGCCATATTTGGACATTCAGGAACACAAATCTCACAACTGATACAATCATCTGTAATCTTATAAGCCATTTAATGCCTTCATTATTTTCTGCTAGTTTTAATTTCAGCGACTTTCTGTTTTAGTCGTTTTTCAACAGATGGAAAAACAAACTTTGAAACATCACCATCCATATAGGCAATTTCTCTAACAAATGTACCAGATACGAACTGAAATTGATCCGATGGCGTCATAAATAAGGTTTCCACTTCCGGCATCAAATGTTTATTCATTCCTGCCATCTGGAATTCATACTCAAAATCAGAAACGGCCCGCAACCCACGAATAACAACTGTTGCATGAATTTCTCTTGCAAAATCACGCAGCAATCCTGAAAAAGGTCTAACACTAACATTAGGATATTGCGCCAATACCTCGCTTGCCATCTCAACTCGCTCAGCTGTTGTAAAAAAAGGCTTTTTAGCATGACTGTCCGCTATACCAATCACCAACTGGTCAAACAACCCAACAGCTCGGCGAACAATGTCTTCATGCCCGCAGGTCAATGGGTCGAATGTACCTGGATACACAGCAATCACCATAATAAAGATCTTTCGATAGAGTTAAATCTAATTGATAAAGATACGTATCATACCTGCTTTTCAAGCAGATGATAATAAACCTGCCCTGCACGTCCTTCACGAACAATACGCAGATTATTATCAACATCCCAATTAATTAATTGGTTTTCTGTTATGGCTTGATCGGATTCCACGTAAATCATTCCCTGATTTTTTAACAGTTTTTCACATCTTGGCAATACCATTGGCAATAAATGCTCATGAAAAGGCGGATCTAAGCAAATTAAGTTAAATTGCTCTTTTTGAGCAAACATTTTTTCGATAATCCCAATCGCGTCTCCTAAACATATTTGAATTTGAGTGGCATTAAGTTTCTCTTTAATGGTTTGCAGAGATTTCCACGCCAATCTATTTTTTTCAATCATGACGATCTGCTTAAATCCTCGGCTCGCAGCCTCAAATCCTAATGCCCCACTACCGGCAAACATGTCCAGACAAGTTAATAATTCAAAACCACTTTCCCAAAAATGTCCTAACCAGTTAAACAACGTTTCCCGAACCCGCTCTGGTGTTGGGCGTAATCCTTGCGCATCAATCACCATAATTGGCGTTCGTTTCCATCTTCCTCCGATAATTCTAACGGTATGCCGATTATTTCCTTTTAATTGTCGGGATTGTTCAAAATAACGATTTCGAATCAACTTTTTATTTTCGGTCATCATATTCATCAATTTCCGACAACCACCGTTGTCATTTTTTCTGCCGACAATTTCCGATTAAATGCAGCCCGGACATCATCAACTGTTACTGACTGAATTTTATCGGTCCAAGTATCCAGATAATCTAATGGCAAATCATAAGCTCCTATCATTGTAATCAAATCAAGAATTTTTTGATTTCCATCTAAATTCATCACAAAACCACTCATTAAATGCGCTTTGGCTTCTTGTACTTCTTGAGCTGTCGGTCCATTTTTCAAAAAATCATTTAATGTTTGATTGACTACTTTAAGTGCTTCACTCACTTGAGATTTTTTTGTTTGTAAACTAATTGTGAAAGGCCCTGGCTGAAGTAATGATTGAAAATTACTCGATACCCCATAAGATAAACCTTGTTTTTCACGCACTTCATTCATTAAACGAGAAGAAAATCCGCCACCACCAAGAATATAATTACCCACTGTCAATGCAAAAAAATCAGGATCTCCTCGTTTAATTGCCGCCATCCCTTTAAATAAATGGGCCTGTGAAGCTGGATGAGGAATCATTTGTATTCTATCTTTTTGTTCCGGGACATCAGGTAATGTTGGTATCGGAAAAGAAGATACGGATAATTGTTGACTCATTCTTTCAGCAATATCTTCTGCCTGTTTTCTCGTTACATTCCCCACAATACCAATCACTGCACGATCTGCAACATAATAGGTGCGATAAAAATTAATGATATCTTTTCGAGTAATCGCAGCAATAGATGCTTCAGTAGGGCTTCGTCCATAAGGGTGCTCACCATAGAGTATTTGCTGAAACGTACGACTCCCAATATTTTGTGGGCGAGTTAATTCTTCTTTAATAACTGCCGTCATAATGGCACGCTCACGTTTTAAGACCTCTTCAGGGAACGAAGGATAAGCAAGAAATCGCCCCATTAATTGAATCGCATCATGAGCACTTGTCTGATCAGATAAAACTCTTAAGCGATACCCGCTACGATCCATTCCGATTTTACTAAATTGAATAGCACCTGCATCTGCAAATGCATCCATAATTTGGGACTCACTCATCCCTTTTACACCATAACGACTAGCAATCCCTTTATCCAGCATACTATTAGTTAATGCCGCTAAGCCACTTTTATTCGCAGGATCAAAACGAGAACCAGCATCAAATTCAACACTAATATCTACAATGGGAACAGCAGAAGTGCCAACAAACATGACTTTAGCGCCGTTAGTTGTTTTCCATTGTTCAACAGGCACTCCAGCAACAGCAGAAACCATTGAAACAAATACCATGACAATGCAAAAACACCAAGAACTTATCCCTTTCATCCAATATCCATGAAATTTTTGCTTCAAATCTAACATCATCTATCCTTTATTTTGATTTCTGCTGGGATGGCAAAGCAATAGGTGCTAAGACAGCAACCGTTAATTGATCTTCCGTAAAATATTTATTCGCAACTTGTTTGACCTGTTCTGCTGTAACTGCTTTTAATTTTTCGATAACACGATCAATTCGCTGACTTCCAATGCCTGACATCTCAAAAAGACCAATTTCCATCGCTTGTCCAAACATAGAATCTCGCTTATAAACTTGCGCCGCAATCAGTTGTGTTTTTACTCGACGTAATTCCTCTTCAGAAATTCCTTGTTTTGCAATATCAGCAACAGATTGACGTAATTTGTTCTTAATTGTTTCAATAGATACATTTTTGGCAGGAACCGCACTTAACACAAATAAAGAAGGCCCTCTTCCAATTGCTGAATATTCCGTTCCGACATCTAATGCTATCTTTTCTTTATGGACTAAATTAGCCTGCATACGAGCATTTTCATAACCATCTAATACCGATGACAATACATCTAATGCATACACATCATCATCTTTTTCAACATCTCTTAAAGAGGGTACTTTATAAGCTAATACAACAGTTGGATTTTCTGCTGGAGCCTGAATAACAACTTGACGAATTCCACGCTGCATTGGTTCTGTTTGAGGTTTCGTCTTAACCCATGATTTTTTTGTTAATGGACCAAAATACTTTCGTGCCATTTTATAAACATCTTGTGCATTGACATCGCCAACCACCACTAATGTTGCGTTATTTGGGGCATACCATTTTTTATACCAAGAAGCAGCATCATCTATCGTCATCGCTTGCAAATCACTCATCCATCCTACAACAGGCCAATGATAAGGATGCGCTGTAAATGCTGTTGCGCGTAAAGCTTCAATTAACAAACCTTCAGGTTTATCCTCTGTCCGCCAACGACGCTCTTCTTGAACAACTTTGATCTCTTTATCAAAATCTTCTTTTTTAAAAAGCAAACCATTCATTCGGTCTGCTTCCATTTCAATCATTTTTTCAAGATATTGAGCAGGTACTTGCTGGTAATAACCTGTATAATCGGTATTCGTAAATGCATTATCTCTTCCCCCAAGACGGGCAACTGTCTTGCTCAAACTTCCCCCAGGAAACTTTTCTGTTCCTTTAAACATCATATGTTCTAAAACATGAGCAACACCTGTTGTTCCGCTCGTTTCATCCATTGACCCTACTCGATACCAAACCATATTGACAGCAACAGGCGCCCGATGATCTTCTCGAACAATGACTTTCATGCCATTTTCTAAACAAAACTCTTGTTGTGATTCGGCTTGAGCCATATTTTGTATACCGAACAAAACAAACATCCAACAAAAGATCAATTTTTGAATTTTCATAATCTCAGCTCTGATAAAATGGATAGATTCATATATCTATATTTTGTGCTAACTTTAACGTAAAACGATATCCCATGTTCAGTTTCTTTAAAAGAAAAAAATCGCCTGAAGAAGAACAATCTTCCTCTGCTTTAACAACCCAACCTAAACCCGAACAAAAACAGTCATGGTTCAATCGTCTGAAATCTAGCCTTGTTAAAACAGCATCGACTCTTAATATCTTTGGCGGAACAACTATTGATGAAGAATTATATGAAGAACTCGAAACAGCTCTACTAGTCTCTGATGCAGGACTGCCTGCTACCGAATATTTGCTAGAACAGCTTCGACAACTCGTTAAAGATAAAAAATTAACGACTCCATCTCAAATTAAACAGGAATTACAGACTTTATTAATCAATCTATTAAAGCCTCTCGAAAAAGATTTTGAATTAAATAAACATTCCCCCCTAATCGTCATGATGACCGGAGTCAACGGCGCTGGTAAAACAACAACGATCGGAAAACTGGCAAAACATATGCAAAACTATGGCCAATCCGTTCTTCTTGCAGCAGGAGACACATTCCGTGCGGCAGCCCGTGAGCAATTACTCATTTGGGGAGAACGTAACAATGTGAATGTCATTGCTCAAGAATCGGCTGATCCTGCTGCGATTGCATTTGATGCGGTTCATTCTGCTAAAGCAAAACATATTGATATTGTCATGGTCGATACTGCCGGTCGATTACCGACACAACTTCATCTCATGGAAGAGCTTAAAAAAGTAAAACGCGTCATTGGAAAAGGGCTTGAAACAGCCCCCCATGAGATTTTATTAGTTATTGATGGCAACACAGGCCAAAATGCACTGGCTCAAGTTAAAGCATTTGATGAGGCATTAGGCTTAACTGGATTAATTATCACCAAGCTTGATGGAACTCCTAAAGGAGGCATTCTTGCGGCCATTGCAAAAACTCATCCAATTCCCGTTTATTTTATTGGTGTCGGTGAAAAAATTGAAGATCTCCAACCTTTCAAAGCAGAAGAATTTGCTCATGCGCTATTAAATTAATGGATAACATCTAGATAGACGAAAATCTTCTATCAACAAATTTAGAAAAGTGATCCATAGTATTCATTCTTGTCTATTAGACTGGCATTAAATTTGCTTACAATTTCTTCTTTTTTCTCAAAAGAAGAATGCTAGAATAATCTTATATTGTTATTTATCGGTTATTTATTTAATAGGGAAAAGAAAAAAGGGGTTAATCAAAATGGACAAAAAGTCTGCAAAAATGCCTGTGGCTACAGTCAGCAGTCGAGCATTGACTCCAGCCTTCACCGGTTCGCTTGGGAATCTTGAAGCGTACATTGCTGAAGTCAATCGATTACCCATCTTGACACAAGAGCAAGAAAATCTTCTTGCCAAAAACTATCAAGAAAATAACGATTTAGCAGCTGCACAACAGTTGATTATGGCGCATTTACGTTTAGTCGTTTCTGTTGCGCGTTCTTATCTTGGTTATGGCTTACCACACGCAGACTTGATTCAAGAAGGCAATATTGGCTTGATGAAAGCCGTTAAACGTTTTAATCCTGAAATGGGCGTTCGCTTAGTCTCCTATGCGATTCATTGGATCAAAGCAGAAATTCATGAATACATTCTACGTAATTGGCGAATGGTTAAAGTTGCAACAACAAAAGCACAACGAAAGTTATTCTTTAATTTGAGAAGCCATAAAACCAGTACAGAGGCCATGACTCAAGCGCAAATTCGCGCATTAGCAGAAAAGCTAAATGTAAAAGATGAAGAAGTTGTGGAAATGGAAACCCGAATGGGTGGGCATGATATTGCATTAGAAAATCCGCAAGATAATGATGATGAAACGAATTTTGCCCCAATTTCTTACCTATCTTCAGAAAACTCAGAACCAACGGCTATTTTAGAAAGTCGCCAGCAGGATCTTTTACAAACAGAAGGTTTAGCCGCTGCGCTTGATAAATTGGACCCTCGTTCTCGTCGCATTATTGAGGCTCGTTGGCTCAATAAAGAAAATGGAGAATCGGCAACCTTACACGATTTAGCAGCAGAATTTGGGGTATCTGCAGAACGTATTCGGCAAATCGAAACCGCTGCACTAAAAAAAATGAAAAATACGCTACAAACATTTCAATAATTATTTAATCATTATGTTTTTCAAAAGCGCCAAAAATAGACTTTGTATCTGAAAAAAGTTCCATTATTTTGAAGTTTTTGAAGTTCTTCTTCCGGCAACGTAAAAATAAACATGAAAAAACCCTATCTTATCTGCCATATGCTCGCTTCACTTGATGGTCGTATTGACTGCGATATGACCGAACAAATTTGTGGCAATGAATATTACGAAGCCCTTGAAGAACTTAATTGTCCCTCAATGATCAATGGCAAAACAACAGCAATTATGCACTATGCCGATAAGGGAACTTTTTTGCCAAAATCTCATCAATCTATTGATAAAGAAACGATCTACCAAGCTACTTTATCAAATAACTATCACATTATTACAGATACTAAAGGGACACTACTATGGGCCAATAACCATATCGAAAGTAAAGCACTAATTTGCTTAGTCAGCGAACAAGTCTCTTTAGAATACTTAGATTACCTTCATCAGAAAAAAATTTCTTATATTGCAACAGGTAAACGATGCATTGATCTACCTCGTGCCATGGAAATCCTCGCTGATCAATTTTCCGTTAAACGCCTTGTTTTAACTGGAGGAGGACATCTTAATGGGAGCTTTTTGACGGCTAAATTATTAAATGAAATTAGCATCATGTTCTCCCCTGGCATTGATGGGCGTTCAGGAGAAACTGCTGTTTTTGATGGGATTCAAGATAAAACGCACAATCCTGTTAAGCTGAAATTAATAGGATCAATCAAACAATATCCGAATGGAACTGTTTGGATGCGTTATCTGCCTATTTGATGACTATTAATTCTCTTTAGACCGACTAGATATTAAACATACAATGATGGAGAAATATTTACTTATATCTTGGCATAAAATGCCACCGATTTTTCTCTTTCAATGTTGAATCTCTTTTTAGATGCCATTGTTTTAAAAGCATGAGCAAAAATTACTTCAAATTGGAGTGTAATCATCCCATCATCACCTCGTAATCCTTCCAAAGCCTCTAATAAATTTGCAAAAGCCCTTTGCCCCATTAAGCCTTGTCTAGCACCAACCAATGGATTGTCTCCAAATATACGAATATCCTGCAATAACTTATTAATATCCTGATAAGTGACATTAATCCATTCATGTTCCAATACAGGCGCAGTAAATCCCGTTTCAACCATTGCATTCCCTAATTGTTGAAAATCTGGAAAAGCCATAATATGATCGTAGCCATTTATTTGTCCAAAAACATGAAAAAGACGGTGTAATGAGTGATATCCCAAACAAGAAAATAGTAAAAGTCCTTGTGGCTTAAGCAATTGATACCATTCAGCTAATACGCCTCCAATATCCTCTGCCCAATGTAACATCATATTGGACCATATCAAATCAAAGGTTTCTTTTCGAAATGGACTATTTTCCGCATCACCACAAACATAACCAACATTCTGATTGAATGGCTTATCAGCACACTTAAGCGGTATAAAACTACTATCTAACCCGATGGCTAATGCTTGAGGAAAATGCGCTTTAAGTAAGACAAGATCATCTCCTTTTCCACACCCCATATCAGCCAAACAATCAACCGTTACTTTCATCATTGACAATCGTTCGTGTAGATATTTTGAGCACTCTCGCCAAAAAAAATCGCTATGCGGTGTTTTTGATAATTTTTCAAATAATTTTCTGACTTTCTTGACATCAATATGCATGCTTTTCTTCGTCCATATTCTGCTTTTATCTTAAGAATTCCCAAGTATCTCCATAAAGAATGCGAATCCCTGTACTAAAGACTATAATGGCCCTCGGAAATATTAGACAACCATCTAACTTCCAAAATAAGAGCGCTATTCTAAAATAGGAATCATCTATGTTTAATATTGTTCTTGTCGAACCTGAAATTCCTCCTAATACAGGAAACATCATCCGACTTTGTGCGAATACTGGCTGCCAACTTCATCTTGTTGAACCCCTGGGTTTTCCGATTGATCATGCCAAAATGCGCCGTGCAGGACTAGATTATCATGAATTTGTTTCCATAAAAATTCATCACAATTGGGACGATTTTCTATTAGCAGAAAATCCGAATCCTATGACAATGTATGCCATGACGACGAAAGGAAACACGGTTCACTATACGCATGCCACCTTTCATGCTGGAGATTGGTTTATATTTGGCTCAGAAACACATGGACTTGCTGAAGCTATTCATCGTTTTTTCCCCAATGGTCATCGATTACGTTTGCCAATGATGCCCAATAATCGTAGCCTTAATCTCTCAAATAGTGTCGCCATTACAGTATATGAAGCCTGGCGTCAAAATGCATTTAAAAACGGACTTTAATAAAAAAAGCCTCTGTTTAGAACTAAAACTAACAGAGGCTATTTAAGAAACTTTATATTCTAACTAAAAAGATCTTTTAATTTATCCATCCAACTTTTTCTTTGTGGAGAATGTTTACTGGTCTCTTTAGCAATTAATGCATCAAATTGACGAAGTAATTCTTTTTCTTCATCATTCAAATGAACAGGTGTCTCAACTCGAACATGACAAAATAAATCACCTGCTTGATAAGAATGTACTCCTTTAATACCCTTTCCTTTCAAACGAAAAGTCCGCCCGGTTTGAGTCCCTGCAGGAATCTTAAATGACACTTTACCATTTAATGTTGGGACTTCAATTTCACCCCCTAATGCAGCAACTCCAAAAGAAATTGGAATTTCACAATGCAATTGATCCGCATCCCGAGTAAATACTTGATGTTCCCGAATATGAATTTCAACATATAAATCCCCAGCAGGCCCACCATTTTGTCCAGGTTCCCCATTTCCAGAAGAACGAATACGCATCCCTTCATCAATACCTGCAGGAATCTTAACTTCCAATGTTTTATTGGTACGGATATTCCCTTCCCCATGACAATCTGGACAAGGCTCTTTAATCATCTGCCCTGTTCCATGGCAATGCGGACAAGTTTGCTGAACACTAAAAAATCCCTGCTGCATACGAACTTGCCCATGACCACCGCAAGTCGTACAAGTTGTTGGTGAAGTTCCTTTTTTAGCACCTGAACCACCGCATGATTGGCATTTATTCCATGCTGGCACACGAATCGTCTTCACGCAACCTTTTGCGGCCTCTTCAAGCGTAATCTCTAAATTGTAGCGTAAATCCGATCCACGATAGACTTGCGGGCCACTATGCCCTCCCATACCACCGCCAAAAATATCACCAAAAATATCACCAAATGCACCACCAAAAGGATCGCCACCGCGACCACCCATACCGCCCATTCCATTCGGATCAACCCCAGCATGACCAAATCGATCATAAGCACTACGTTTTTGATCATCTGATAGGATTTCATAGGCTTCTTTGACTTCCTTGAATTTTTCCTCTGCCGTCTTGTCATCAGGATTACGATCTGGGTGGTACTTCATTGCTAATTTGCGGTAAGCCTTTTTAATATCAGCTTCTGAAGCATCCCTAGCAACGCCAAGTACTTCATAAAAATCCCGTTTATCCATTTTAATTCTTCCTCATCCTTAAACGACTACTGATAGTGATTAATTCATCTAAGTCATTCAAATAGAACGCCGGGTTAATGGCAAAACCATACAGGACCCGGCGATCTATCTCGTTTAAAGAATCAATTATTCTTTATCCTTGACTTCTTTAAAATCAGCATCAACAACATTGTCATCTTTTGGGGCTGCTCCGGCGCCTGCAGCACCCGTTGCACCTGCTGCGCCAGAAGCTCCGGCTGCTGCTTGCTGATCCGCATAAACGGCTTCACCAAGTTTTTGTGCTGCACTAGCTAATGCCTGCATTTTCGCATCAATTGCTGCCTTATCATCTCCTTTTACAGCTTCTTCCAATTCCTTGATTGCAGCTTCAATATTGTCTTTAGTCCCCTGATCTAACTTATCACCATGTTCGTCCAAAGACTTACGGGTTGCATGAACAAGAGAATCCCCTTGATTACGTGCTTCTGTTAATTCACGGATACGTTTGTCTTCTGCTGCATTAACTTCCGCATCTTTAACCATACGCTGGATTTCTTCTTCAGTTAAACCAGAGTTTGCTTTAATGGTAATCTTATTTTCTTTACCCGTTGCTTTATCTTTTGCACTAACATGCAAAATACCATTTGCATCAATATCAAAGGTCACTTCAATCTGTGGAATACCACGAGGTGCTGGTGCAATACCTTCCAAATTAAATTCACCTAAAGCCTTGTTGGCTGCAGCCATTTCACGTTCACCCTGGCAAACCTTGATGGTTACTGCAGGTTGATTATCATCTGCTGTCGAGAACACTTGACTATATTTTGTCGGAATCGTTGTGTTCTTCTTAATCATCTTGGTCATCACACCCCCTAAGGTTTCAATACCCAAGGACAATGGTGTCACATCCAATAACAACAAGTCTTTACGATCACCGGAAAGAACAGATCCTTGCAAAGAAGCACCAACTGCAACGGCTTCATCCGGATTAACATCGCGACGAGGTTCTTTGCCAAAGAATTCTTTAACCTTTTCTTGAACTTTTGGCATACGAGTCATCCCACCCACCAAAATAACATCATCAATATCCGATGCGCTCAATCCGGCATCTTTTAATGCTGTACGGCAAGGGGCAATTGTCCGTTCAATCAATTCTTCAGCCAAAGATTCCAATTTTGCACGGGTCAAACGGATATTTAAATGAGCAGGTGCTCCGTTTACCATTGCAATATAAGGTTCATTGATTTCCGTCTGTTGAGAAGAAGACAATTCAATTTTTGCACGTTCTGCCGAAGCCTTAATACGCTGTAATGCAATTGGATCTTTTTTCAGATCAAGGCCATTGGTCTTCTTAAATTCATCAATAATAAAATCAATAATACGTTGGTCAAAATCTTCACCACCTAAGAAGGTATCGCCATTGGTCGACAATACTTCAAACTGTTTATTACCATCAATGTCAGCAATTTCAATAATGGAAATATCAAAAGTACCGCCCCCTAAGTCATAGACGGCCACTCTCTTATCACCACTACCAGCTTTATCAAGACCAAAAGCTAATGCTGCAGCGGTTGGTTCATTAATAATCCGCTTAACATCTAAGCCAGCAATACGTCCCGCATCTTTCGTTGCTTGACGCTGCGCATCATTAAAATAAGCAGGAACCGTAATAACCGCCTCAGTAACCTCTTCGCCTAAATAATCTTCTGCTGTCTTTTTCATCTTACGAAGCACTTCAGCAGAAACTTGAGGAGGGGCTAACTTCTTATCGCCTTGAACAGAAACCCATGCATCTCCATTATCAGCCTGAACAATAGAAAAAGGCATAATAGGAATATCACGCTGAACTTCTGCATCGTTAAATTTACGGCCAATCAACCGTTTAACCGCATAAAGCGTATTTTTAGGATTTGTTACGGCTTGACGTTTTGCTGGTGCACCAACCAAAATTTCACCATCATCCATATAGGCGATAATAGAAGGCGTTGTACGTGCACCTTCCGAATTTTCAATAACGCGTGGCTGACCACCTTCAATCACCGAAACGCAAGAGTTTGTGGTTCCTAAATCAATACCAATAATCTTGGACATTTGTTTTTCCTTTCAAATCTTTAAATTCTTTTCTTTTGGACATTGCCTGAAATTCTATTCATCGTGTCCATCTTATCCTGGCTTGTAAATAGGGATGTCTTTTAAGATTTCAAGCCAATAATCAAGCTTTTTTTGCAACAACGACAATTGCTGGGCGCAATAAACGATCTGATAAGGTATAGCCTTTTTGTAAAACAGAAACAATGGTATTTGCTTCTTGAGTTGATTCAACCGTAGAAATCGCTTGGTGCTTATGGGGATCTAATTTTTCCCCCTGTTCAGGAACAATTTCGACAATACGATTTTGTTCTAATACTTGGGATAATTGACGTAAAGTTGCTTCCACGCCAGTTTTAATCGTTTCAACTGTTGGAGCATCCGTCTTCAATGCCATTTCCATACTATCTTTAACGGCTAGCATAGCTTTAGCAAACCCTTCAACAGCGAATTTATGTGCCTTAGCAATATCTTCTTGCGCATGTCGCCTAATATTTTCACTTTCCGCTTTAGCACGTAGATAAGCATCCTGCATTTCTGCAACTTTCTGTTCTGCCGCAGCCAATTTTTCAACAATAGACACTTCTTGTTTTTCATTTTCTTCAGCTGCTGCATCTGCCATTTCGACTTCTGGCGCAGATTCTTTTTTCAGATCTTCATTTTCTGGATTTGAATTCGGATTTGACACAGTTTCCTCCACATGGATTTTTTAATCTCATGTAGATAGGGATGACTCAATATTTTTCAAGAGACTTTTAACAAAAATTAATCAAATCAAGGTTAATTCTTGTTGTTCCTGTTGTTCTAGCATTTCACGAGCATGATCTAACGCCTTACTCGTTAATGTTGTTCCTCCTAGCATTCTGGCAATTTCAGTCACACGTTCTTGATCAGAAAGTCGTGTAATTCGAGAAACAGGATGAGCTATGGTTGAAACTGTTTGTTTACTCACTTGATAATGTTGTTGCGCTTGAGAAGCCACTTGAGGTAAATGGGTCACACAAAGCACCTGATGAAGTCCTCCCAATCGCTTAAGTAATTGCCCCACCATTTCCGCAACAGCCCCTCCTATGCCTGAATCAACTTCATCAAAAATTAAAGTCGGGGTTGCGGTTGCTTCAGAAGCAATCACAGAAATTGCCAAAGAAATCCGAGCAAGCTCTCCTCCTGATGCAATTTTCGCCAGTGGTCTTAAAACCGCTCCCGAATGACCTGAGACTAAAAATTCAACAGCATCCGTCCCATAAGTATGTGGGCTAGCCTTATTGATAGCAACCGAAAATTGCCCCCCTTCCATATGCAAATCTTGCATAATCGCAGTCACAGCATGGCTTAACTCTTGAGCCGCCTGTTGACGTTTCACCGAAATTTCTTGAGCTAATGCTTTGTAAGCCGCTTCCGCTTGGCTAACTTGTTTTTTTAACCGATCAAGATTACTCTCTTCTTTAAATTGTATAAGTTTCTTTTGGCGTCTTTCCAATTCCATTGGTAACGCTTCCGGCAAAATTCGGAATTGCCGAGCCATTGAATACAAGGCTTCCATTCGTTTTTCAACGATATGAAGCTGATCAGACTCTAAATCAATATGTGCCAAATAATCTCGTAACGTATAAACGGCTTCTTGTAATTGGATTTTTGAAGAATCCAATAAATCGACAACTGGCATTAATTTCTGATCGATTTCTGATAGTCCAACAGCCGTTTGAGAAATCGCATTAATCCGAGAAAGAATCGAATGATCCGTTTCAGATAATTCATTAATAATACCGCTGACGCCATCTAATAAACTTGCGGCATGAGAAAGTCGATCATAATCTTGACTAACCTGTTCCCACTCATTGACTTTAGGCTGTATTTTTTCGAGTTCATGCACTTGCCACTCTAAAAGTTCTCGTTCCTCTTTCATCTGCTCAGCATGCGCTTGCAACTCAGTAAAACGCTTTTCAAGCAATTTCCAGGCTTTAAATTGATCACTTAATATGGCAACTTCTTGTCCAATCCCAGCATGCCGATCAAGCAGCGCTCTTTGCTCATCATTTTTCATCAGTAATTGATGCGCATGCTGTCCATGAATATCAACTAATAGAGCACCCAACATTCGCATTTGTGCTGTCGTTACCGTAATGCCATTTACAAAACAACGAGAACGCCCCGATGAAGCATCAATAGTACGACGCAATAAAACCATTTCTTCTGATTCAATGTCATTCATGGATAACCATGAACGAACTGAATCAGAAAGAGAAAATTCCGCGGTAATATCAGCTTTTTTTGCGCCATCGCGAACCATTGTTGCATCCGCTCTACCGCCCAAAGCAAGCTGAAGAGCATCAATTAAAATTGATTTCCCTGCCCCTGTTTCTCCAGTCAATGCAGAAAAACCCGAAATAAAATCAAGCTCAAGACAATCAACAATGACAAAATCACGAACCGTTAAGTTACGCAGCATTTTTCATCACTTTCAAAATATCTGCCACGGCTATCCCAAACTCCCTTAAAGCATCAGTCAAGTTTCCTGGAAACCTCATTCCAATGCAGTTTATTTCGCAATGTATCGTAATAACTCCAGCCTGTTGGATGTAAAAATGTTACCGTATGCGATGCACGACGAATTGTAATCTGATCACCATTTTGCAAATTAGTAAAAGATTGAGAATCAAAACTGATACTTGGCTGACGGGCATAAACAACATCAATCACAATTTCACTGGTATCTGGAATAACAATTGGGCGATTAGATAATGTATGCGGAGCAATAGAGACCAACACGATGCCACCCAAATTAGGATGTAACATAGGACCTCCTGCTGATAACGCATAAGCAGTAGATCCCGTTGGGGTTGAAATAATCATGCCATCAGAATGCTGTTGATACATAAAATGCCCATCAACATGTACTCGAAGATCGATCATGCCAGCGCCAGCGCCCCTAGAAATCACAATTTCATTAAAAGCCACAGCTTGGCTAATGATTTCACCATCTCGAGTAATCATGCCTTCAATCAAAAAGCGTTGTTCAGAAACATAACGCCCTTTAATCATCTTATCCAAAACCAATAACATACGATTTAAAGGAATATCGGTAATGAATCCTAAATGACCATGATTAATCCCAATAAGCGGAACACTATAAGGAGCAAGCTGACGGGCAATCCCCAGCATCGTACCATCCCCTCCTAATACGATTGCTGCAGCAGCCTTAGCACCAATTTCCTCCAATTTCATTGATTTGACATCTTTGAAAGGAACATTAACTGCTGTTTGCGCTTCATAAACGACTTCATGCCCAGCATCTTTTAAAAAATTAGATACTTTATCTAATGATTGAATAATGTTACTGGCATAAACTCTAGCAACTAAAGCAAAGATTTTTTTTGTGGTCGGCATGTAAAAATCATAAAAATCCGTCAACAAATGCAGATTACACTAAATTGAGTATTTTTCACACTTATTCCAATGGATATCTCAAGATATCGGCTCAATCAAGCTACTTTTCACGACAGACTACAAATAGCTCCTATTCATGAACCTCTAAAACACCATCCTTTAGACAGTATTTCATCGCATCGCCAATTTTCTAATAATTCTTATTCACGATATCGATTAATCTCATCTCGTGTTTTAATCGCTGCATTTCGGGAAAAACGTGCAAAATCTTCTCCCTCTTTTTCTCCTGCATAAAGAATAGCTCTTGATGAGTTAATCATCATTCCCATACCTTTTGATGTTTTCCCTGCTGTCACTGTCGCTTGAATATCTCCACCTTGTGCGCCAATTCCAGGGATCAGTAATGGCATTTCTCCAACAATTTTACGAACTGCAACAATTTCTGCAGGAAAAGTTGCACCAACAACTAAGCCACACTGCCCATGGACATTCCACTTTTCTGCAACAAGATGAGCAACATATTGGTATAACGGAATCGTTTTTCCATTAACCTGCACATTTAAAAACTGCAGATCAGACCCTCCAGGATTAGATGTTCTCGCTAATAAAATGGTTCCACGATCTGGATATTCAAAATAGGGTTCAACCGAATCATATCCCATATAAGGACTCAATGTGACCGCATCTGCTTTAAAACGTTCAAATGCTTCCCGTGCATATTGCTTTGCGGTTGCGCCGATATCGCCTCGTTTAGCATCCAAAAGAACAGGAATATTGGGATATTGTTCATGAATATAGGTAATGATGGCTTCTAACTGGTCTTCCGCTTTTTCTGCGGCAAAATACGCAATTTGCGGTTTGAATGCACAGACTAAATCAGCAGTTGCATCAACAATGCCTTTACAAAAAGTATAGATAGCATCCGATTTCCCCTGTAAATGACGGGGAAAACGATTGATTGCAGGATCAAGACCAACACATAGCAAAGAATTATTCTTTTGCCATGACGTCGTTAATTTTTCAATAAAAGTCACCTTTACACTCCATTTCATCAACGATACCGTTATTGTAATAATAGCCTAAAAATCTTTCAGACAATCACAAAGCGAAAATGATAAGGGCATCTTAATTCAATATAATTATCTAATTATGATATTGGTTGTGCATATTGATTGACCATCATTCGCCAGTGGGCAAGCCTTTCATGCGTTAACGCATTTTCTTTAGGAGAAAATGGTGATTGGTCCCAATCAATGACAGGGCGAATGCCATGCAAAGCATTAACCGCCCAAACTTCGCGTCCTTCAAGCTGTTTCAAATGCACTAATCGGTAAGCAATGGGAATTCCTTTTTGATGAGCAATTGTTAGAATTAATCGACGCATTGTCCCTAAAAGAATACGATTCGAATCAGGGACCGCATAAAGGATATCCTGATTGCCTTGCTTTTCCCACCATAAAAAGCTAGTCGTTAAACCTTCTAGTAAATAGCCTTGATTCGTTGTCAAAATCCCTTCATCGCCACCTTTTTCCAATACTTGATGCCTAAGCTTGCTAAGCCACGCCATATCGGGGCCCTTATGACGAGGCGCTTTTCTTCGATCTTTTATATCGCAAACCATCAAGCGAATAGACTCCTTAATAGGAGGCGCAACTCGAACCCTTAATTGAAAAATAGGCGCATTAACTGTTCCTGCCATCTCAATACGAGGAAACCATAATCCCCTATTAGGAATTAATTGGCAAACTTGTTTCCATAACGGCATCAACACCGTCGATTCAATACCATACTGTAAAAAACAACTTTTAAAAAAACGTTCGCGATGCCATTCTAAAGCAATAACGAATCCATTTTTAACTAACCAAGAATCTGCGATTAATACTCGATTTTCCGGATGCTCTGTTATAGCAAATAACGTTTGCCCATCAGACTGATAAACCCTCTCTTGCATAACCATCATTTTTTTAGCAATCTGGAAAATGAGTCTGAAATACATCCAAAAAAGCTTTTGCTTTAACTTGAATTTCCTCAAATTCTGCTTCTGGATCTGATAATGCGGTAATAGCCCCACCAACCCCAAAAGAAAAACGTCCCTGTTGATCCATGACTAATGTACGAATCACAATACTCAAGTCAACTGCACCACATAGTGAAAAATAACCTAAAGCTCCCGAATAAATGCCACGAGCCTTCCCTTCAAGTTGATCCAATATTTCCATCGTTCTTTTTTTCGGCGCTCCCGTCATAGACCCCCCAGGGAATGCATAACGAACGCATTGGCAAGGTAAACAATCAGGTCTAATTTTGGATGTAATGGTACTTACCATTTGATGAACCGTTTGATAGCTCTCTATCGCAAACAATTTGGGCACCTTAACACTACCAATTGCCGCCGTCATTCCTAAATCATGCCGGACTAAATCAACAATCATCAAATTCTCTGCGCGTTCTTTAACATCTTCAGCTAATTCCTGCCGAATTAAACGATCTTGCTTTTCATCCGCACCTCGAGGACGAGTTCCTTTTATCGGCTTAGAAATGGCAGTTTTATCGGAAGAAATTCTTAAAAAACGTTCTGGAGAGCAACTAATAACGCTAATATTTTCAAATTGCATAAATGCGCTATAAGGGGCAGGATTACTTTCCCTCAATTTCTGATACACATCCCACGGATGAGCATCTGTCGCACCATAAACCGTATTCGTAAGACAAACTTCATAGGTCTCACCTTGGCGAATAAAGGCTTGGCTTGCTTTAATTTTTTGAATATATTGCGCTTTATCATGCAATAATCGAATAGGTTGAGTTAACGTAAACATGGTAGGTGACTGATTTTGAGTACGCCCTATACGGGTCATTATTTCAATTTTTCGCTCAATCTCATCTAACCAATGGTTTGCTTCAACGACATCATTTTGCGATGCATTTAATACCAATAGATATAATTTATTTTCCTGATGATCAACAACGATTCCTCGATCACAAAACAACAAACACGCATCAGGATAAGGCGATTGATGAGCCTTCTTTGCCCCACATTGCGCTTTTAATTCATAACCTAAATAGCCTAACCATCCTAATGCAAAATCAAATGGCACATCTAATGGCATTAATTGATGATGCTTAAGATCCGTTGCAAGCCATTCAAAACAATCTGCTTGGTACGTCGTAACATGACCACGATTTGATTTTACGGTAATCGTTCCCGTTAAAACATCTGCTGTCATAATTCGACCATACGGTCCTGATGGTGCACAAAGAAAAGAAAAGCGCCCAGATCCGTAACGATTTTGACAACTATCTAACCAAATTGCAGGACCTGTTTTACGAAAACATTCATTAAAGAGCCATGAAATATCAGATGAAGCAATTTGGCATTCAATTTCACGATGTAAAATTGTCCATTTATCATATTCATTTGATGAATTCAATGAAGATTTCGTTGTTGAGCGGCACGCATCACCCTGATAAAAATTTCCTAACCTAGGATGATTTCGCCACCATGTTCTTGTTAATTGGGCAAAATTAACCAATACTTGACGTCCATATTCAGAACAAATTGACTCTGGATGAAATTGTACGCCCCATTGTGGCCACGTTTTATGGCGAACCCCCATAATTAAATCATCATGAGTCGTTGCAATCACTTCTAGTGTTTCTGGTAATTCAGAAGCAATTAATGAATGATAACGAACCACAGAAAATGGAGAAGGAATCCCCGCAAATAGATCTTGCCCATGATGAAAAATAGACGAGATACGACCATGGTAAGCTTCTTTAGCAAGATTAATCTGTCCCCCATGAAAATAACAGATCCCTTGATGCCCTAAACAAATCCCTAATACCGGAATATGACGCTGTCGTATTGCATCGGCACACAAACCAAAGTCTTTTTCTCGATCTGGACGCCCAGGTCCTGGAGACAGAATAATATTATCAAATTGATTAAAATGCGCTGCAGTCCATCCAGGTTCATCATGGTGAATTAATACTGGCGGAATCCCATTAACAGCAGCAATTAAATGGTATAAATTGCAGGTAAAAGAATCGTAATTATCGATCAGTAATGTTTTGATAACACTCACCGTTTCATTGAGACGTCCAATGCTCCTTAATTCTAATTTTGGGGAGATACGAAATCGTCTCCTCTCCTTTTTAAAAACATTTTTTGTTTTTTTATAACGTCAACAATATCAATTGGCAACGACATTTCTTAGCAAAAAAATACAATCGTCTTCGCTCATTAATAATTCTTAAAGAGAAAAATATTATTCATTTTCTCCTTGAGTTGTCTCTTGAGTAAACACTCGTTTTTTCTTGATTCGATTAGATCCCGCTACCATATCAAAACGGAAAAGCCGGCATTCAATAGCCCCATTAAATAAAGGCGTTCGTTGGGATTCCTTTAAACGCATCATTTTGGGAACCGACAAATCGGCTGTAAATAGATACACTGACCATCCTGAAAAACGCTGCTTTAATGTTGCACTGAACAATTGATAGAAATATGAAGCACGTTCTTCTTTTTCAAGACGACGATTTCCTCGAACAGTAATTCGTTCTCCATAAGGAGGATTGGTTAAAATAATACCTGCTCGATCAACAGGCATTTTGATTTCTTGCGCTTCGATTTGCTGCAAAGGAATACCAAAAGGAATATTAGCTTGAGCAATATTAGCACGGGCTTTGGTCAACATCGCCATTGAAATATCACTACCAAAAAGCATAGGAGAACCCTTAATCGCACAACGCTTTGCCTGAGCTTTGATAGAAAACCATAATTCTTTATCAAAGCCTTGCAATCGCTCAAATGCAAAATGACGATTTATGCCGGGTGGAATACCGGCCATTATTTGAGCCGCTTCAATTAAAATAGTCCCAGAACCACACATGGGATCAAATAATGGGATTCCTGGTTTCCAACCTGACAAGCGAATCAACCCTGCCGCTAAATTCTCACGTAATGGCGCTTCTCCCGTATCAATACGCCAACCTCGCTTAAATAAAGCTTCACCAGAAGTATCCAGATATAACGTGACATTATGCGCATCTAAAAATACAGCGATACGAATATCGGGATGATGCGTGTCCACAGAAGGACGCTGATGCAGACGACTTCGAAAGCGATCGACAATTGCATCTTTGACGCGTAATGCCGCAAAATTCAAACTTTTAAGAGGTGATTTAATGGCAGCAATATCGATACGAATCGTATTTTCTACTTCAAACCATTGCTCCCATGGTTGTTTCACGGCTAATCGATAAATATCCTCTTCATCTCGATAACTTGACTGCGCAAAACGAAGTAATACGCGTGAAGCGATTCGAGTATATAGATTTAACCGCCAACCATCTTCTAAGGTACCTGAACAATGAACACCTCCAGGAACTGCTCGATGAACATTTAATGTGACACTTTTCGCAGCAATTTCCTGTAATTCCTGAGACAACGCTTCTTCAAGCCCACGAGGACAAGGACAAAAATAAGAATATCCTACCGGCATAATGACTCCTTATTGACCTGCAATCATTGGCGAATTTCGCCATGCCCCAATACAACATATTTCAATGACGTCAATCCTTCAAGTCCAACAGGTCCTCGAGCATGCAATTTGTCATTTGAAATACCAATCTCAGCCCCTAAACCATATTCAAATCCATCGGCAAAACGCGTTGACGCATTCACCATAACCGATGACGAATCAACTTCACGTAAAAAACGCATTGCTTTACTATAATTTTCGGTAATAATAGATTCTGTATGTTTTGATGAATAATGGTTGATATGAGAGATCGCTTCATCAAGATCACTCACAATACGAATCGATAAAACAGGGGCTAAATATTCTGTCATCCAATCTGCTTCAACAGCCTTCGCCAAATAAGGATAACCTTCTAAAATCCCATATGCCTGCTCATCGCAGCGGAGTTCGACTTTTTCATCTTGATAACGTTTCGCTAAAACGGGCAACACAATATCAGCAATACTATTGGCAACAAGCAATGTTTCCATGGTATTGCAAGTCCCATAACGCTGACATTTCGCATTAAAACAAATATTCAATGCTTTTTCAGGATCTGCTTCATCATCAATATAAACATGACAAATCCCATCAAGGTGCTTAATCATGGGAATACGAGACTCTCGCATCAATCGTTCAATAAGCCCTTTTCCGCCACGCGGTACAATAATATCGACATACTCAGTCATGGTAATCAGCTCTCCAACTGCAGCACGATCTGTTGTTTCAACCACTTGAACAGCCGTCTGCGGTAACCCTGCTTTTTCAAGCCCTTCTCTTACTAATACCGATAAAGCTTGATTACAATGAATCGCTTCTGATCCCCCACGTAAAATAGCGGCGTTACCACTTTTAATGCATAATCCTGCTGCATCAACTGTTACATTGGGACGTGCTTCATAAATGATCCCAATAACGCCTAATGGCACCCGCATTTGTCCCACTTGAATACCAGATGGCTGAAGACGCAAATTAGTCATTGCACCAATTGGATCGGCAAGTGAAGCAATTTGTTCTAATCCAATTGCCATTGCTTCAATGGCTTTATCAGATAATGTCAATCGATCAAGTAATGCAGGTTCTAACCCTTTTTCCTTAGCAAGCTTTAAATCTTTTTGATTGGCTTGGCGTAACTGCGAAGATTGTTGACGAATTGCCGCTGCTATATATAACAATGCTTGATTTTTTGTTGCTGTATCGGTTTTTGCCATAATACGTGATGCGTCTCGTGCTTGCATACCGATACGATTCATATAATGTTTAATTTCCATTGCCTTTTCCAATCCATCAATTAGGAAGATATCCAGTTATACTCTAGACAACGTTTTATGCTGAGAGAATGAACATCCTAATAAGGTTAATGCTTCCCATGCATCATTTAGACCTTGTTCAGAATCAAGACCTTTAATCAGACGATCAATATCTGAAATTCGTTGCAAAGCATCTGCCAATGTATTCCAACTTAAATGCTGTAATGCATTCATCACCAAATGCTCACGTTTTCCTCGAAGTCGATTATTACGAGCAACTTCTAATGATGACATCCCCGCATCTAGTGATTGCCGACATCTTAATAACATTCTCATTTCATTAGCAAAAACGCCAAGCACCAACGGTAAAGGCCTTCCCTCTCCTTTTAATCCATCCATCATTCGGATAAAACGAGAACCGTTCCCCTCAAGCATTGCCTCACTAATTTGAAAAACATCATAACGTGCTACATCCAGTACAGCATTTCGAACCTGTTCTTCCGTTAATTGGCCTTCGGGATACAATAGCCCTAATTTCTGGATTTCTTGCCATGCCGCTAATAAATTACCTTCGACTTGTTCCACAAGAAAGGCAATACCCAATGCATTAATTTGTTGATGCTGCTTTCTTAAACGCGTCGCAATCCATCCGCCAAGTCGACTGATATCAATACTTGGTACTTCAATATAAACGGCATGCTTTTGTAAAGCGCCAACCCAAGCTAACTTTTTGGTTGCCCAATCTAACTGAGGAAAAATAAATAATGTTACATGATCTGAAGAAGTCGAAATATATTGTTGAATAGCTTGGACTCCTTCTTTACCCGGTCGTCCGCTAGGAATTCTAACTTCAATTAATTTTCGCTCACCAAATAACGACAATGCTTGATGAGCAAGTTGCAAAGAATCCCATTGAAACCCTCTTTCAACAATAAACGTATTTCGTTCTGTCAATCCTTTGCTTCGTGCTACCTGACGGATTTGATCAATCGCTTCTTGCACTAATAAATACTCATCCCCTGTTAGCACATAAAATGGAGCAAGCTCCCGTTGTAGATGCTGCGCTAACGCCTCATATTGAAGTTGCATATTAACACGCTAACATTTACGGATGACTATCGGATTCAATTTGAAAAGTTCCACCAGGTATCTCGGTATTTTGCAACTCATCATCTTTAGCAGAGGCCTCTTCTGGTGCTAACGGCAAACGATCTTCCTCTTCCATCACCACTTTGTTCAAGCGACGAAAAATCTGCTGGACAATATCTCGTTGCATATCAGCATACAACATTTGTTTTTCTCGCTCTTTGGCCAAATCTTCCGAATCATCATAAGTCATCGTACGACGAAGAGTAATGGTTGTCGGTTCAATCAGTTCTTTACCCTTTTGAGTTCGTAATGAATAAGTCAATCGATAAAACAATTCATATTCACGGGCATCACCATTATTATCATAAGATAATGTTCGCTGTTTTTTTCGTTCATTGGAAATAGAAAGAATAACCTCTGCTTCTTTAGGATTATCAACAACTTTCACCATTTGCATTCCCCGATTAAACCGATTAAATAAACGGGTTATCGGAGAACCTGGAGAACAATTTAGATAAATGGTAGAAAATGAAAACTGAAAATCACCGCGCAGATGGAAACCACATGCTGCTAGCATAAAAACCAGCATGACAATAGTTGCCCACCGAGAAATGAAACAGAATCTATGTGGCTTTTCCATAAGCGCATCCATATTCAAACAACAATATTGACTAATTTATTAGGCACAACAATGATCCGTTTTGGCGAACTTGTCACAAACTTTGCAACCCCATCATTGGCTAAAGCGGCAGCTTCAATCGTTGCTTTATCCGCATCTTTTGAAACATTCATTTTTCCGCGTAATTTACCATTAACCTGAATCACTAAAGTGATTTCATTTTGTTCAAGTGCTAACTTATCAACCTGCGGCCAAGGCGCATCTAATAAATTGCCAATTGTCGCATCAAATCCTAATTCTTTCCAAATGACATAAGTAATATGAGGAACAACAGGATAAAGCACTCTTAAAAAGATCGAAAGCAATTCTTTTAGTACGGCATTCGATTCAACGGATCCATCAAATTTTGCAGCGTCTAACGTATTCAACATTTTCATACAAGCTGAAACAACGGTATTAAATTGCATCCGCGCATAATCTTGATTAGCTTGCTGTAAAATAAGGTAAATATCTCGACGCACCGCTTTCATATTGTCATTTAATGTGGCAGCATTTACCTTTTCTCCTTGCCAGACAGCATCTTGATGTTTATAGGCAAATGTCCAAACACGACGCAAAAAACGACTTGCTCCTTCAACCCCAGAGCCAGACCATTCTAATGTCTGTTCAGGAGGCGCAGCAAACATCGTAAATAATCGTGCGGTATCCGCACCATACTGGTTAATCTGCTCTTGCGGATCAATCCCATTATTCTTTGACTTGGACATCTTTTCAATGCCACCGATGACAACAGCCTTCCCATCCGCTTTTAAGGTCGCAGAAAGTGGCCGCCCCTTACCATCTAATTGCAGATTGACTTCATCAGGATTAAACCATGTTTTCTTTCCCGAAACATCTTCGCGATAATAGGTTTCATTGAGTACCATTCCTTGAGTCAATAAATTTTTAACAGGCTCATCAAATGACACCAATCCGAAATCACGCATCACTTTTGTCCAAAAGCGTGCATATAACAAATGCATCACCGCATGCTCAATCCCACCAATATATTGATCCATTGGCATCCAATAATTAATCCGATCATCCACCATGGCCTTATCTGAACCAGGAGAACAATAACGCATAAAATACCAACAAGAATCAACAAACGTATCCATCGTATCGGTTTCCCGTTTAGCAGGCTTACCACAACATGGACAGGTCGTATTTAAGAAAGCCGATGACTTACGTAGCGGATTGCCAGTTCCATCAGGAATACAATCTTCTGGTAAATAAACCGGTAAATCTTTTTCAGGAACAGGAACAGCACCACAATCGGGACAATGAATAATTGGAATAGGAGTTCCCCAATAGCGTTGACGCGAAATTCCCCAATCACGTAAGCGGAATGTTACTTTTTTTTCACCAAGCCCTTTAGCACTCAACTGAGCAGCGACAGCATCAACAGCAGCTTGATGTTTTAAGCCATTTAAATTCCCCGAATTAATACATACGCCATTTTCTTTATCAGCATACCAGTCTTGCCATTCTTTATCTGAGAACGTCTTTCCATCAACGCTAATTACTGGCTTAATGGGCAATCCAAACCGCAATGCAAAAGCAAAATCCCTTTCATCATGAGCAGGAACTCCCATAACAGCGCCATCGCCATAACTCATCAACACATAATTACCAACCCAGACTTCAACTTTTTCTCCCGTTAAAGGATGTGTGACAAATAATCCTGTTGGCATCCCTTTTTTCTCCATGGTTGCCATATCGGCTTCAATGACACTACCTTGGCGACATTCCTCAATAAATGCAGCTAAATCAGGACGATTTTTTGCGGCAAAACGCGCTAAATCATGTTCTGGAGCAACCGCACAAAACGTGACGCCATAAATCGTATCGGCGCGAGTTGTAAATACCCAGAGTTTGCCATCACCAATTAACTTTCCTTGATGATCTCGAATATCATGTTCAAATGCAAAACGAACCCCTTCTGAACGCCCGATCCAATTAATCTGCATGGTTCGAACACGTTCTGGCCATCCTGGCATTTTATGCGTAATAAAATCTAACAACTCTTCCGCATATTGTGTAATTCGAATGTAATACATTGGAATTTCACGTTTTTCAATCAATGCCCCAGAGCGCCAACCTCGCCCATCAATCACTTGTTCATTTGCTAACACCGTCTGATCGACAGGATCCCAGTTTACCGTCCCTGTTTTTTGATAAATAATGCCTTTTTCCAGCATCTTCAAAAACATCCATTGATTCCAACGGTAATAATCCGGGCGACAAGCAGCCATTTCACGAGACCAATCAATTGCAAGTCCCATTGATTCCATTTGCCCTTTCATATGGGCAATATTGGAATATGTCCATTCAGCAGGAGGAATGCCATGTGCCATTGCTGCATTTTCTGCAGGCATTCCAAATGCATCCCACCCCATCGGCATCAATACGTTATAACCATTCATTCTTAAATAACGGTAAAGAACGTCATTGATCGTGTAATTACGGACATGGCCCATATGCAATTTCCCCGATGGATAAGGAAGCATCGAACAAGCATAAAACTTACCCTTTGGGAAACGAGGGTCATTTTCAACCGCTTTATAAACCTGATTCTTTTTCCATTCAGATTGGACTGACTTTTCAACTTCAACGTGATTGTATTTGTCTTGCATGATCAAAATACCGAAAAATTACTATCTCCCTCTATTGATGACTCAGCATATCGGGGAGATGGGCTATGCTGCTGTGCTTTTTAAGCCGTAATCATTTCAAATTCAAAACATCTTGCATGTCATAAAGACCTTCTGTTTTATTGGTCAGAAAGCGACATGCAATTAAACTTCCCTGCGCATATGAGGCACGACTTGCCGATTTATGAGAGATTTCAATGCGCTCTCCTGTTCCTGCAAACATGACAGTATGATCACCAACAATATCTCCCCCACGAATGGTTGAAAATCCGATTGATAAAGGATCACGTTCACCGGTAATCCCTTCACGAGTAAATACCCCACAATCCTTGAGATTGCGGCCTAATGCTTGAGCAATAACTTCCCCCATTTTCAACGCTGTTCCGGATGGTGCATCTTTTTTATGGCGATGATGCGCTTCAATGATTTCAATATCATATCCATGAGAAAAATGCTGTGCAGCAATTGCTAGCAATTTCATTGTCACATTCACCCCAATACTCATATTAGGGGCAAAAACAAGCGACGTTTTTTCTGCTGCTTTAGCAATTGTTTGTTTTTCGGCATCGCTAAACCCAGTAGTTCCAATAACCATTTTAACTTGATGAGCAACACACCACGCTAAATGCGCTAATGTCCCATCAGCACGAGTAAAATCAATCACATATTCCGAATTTGCAAACGCTTGTTCCATGTCAGCAGTAACCAGCACTCCTGTTTGTTCTCCTAAAAACAAACCAGCATCCTTACCGATAGCAGGTGATCCGGGAATATCTAGAGCGCCTACCAATTCCGCATCCTCTGCATTAAGAACCGCTTCAATCAACATATGCCCCATTCGGCCATTCGCACCTGCAATAGCAATTTTCATTTTTTTCATATTTATTGGATATTTCCGATTTGTTTAAGATTAGGTGATTCAGGAACCATTTTCCCAGTACGCTTCGGTACACTAATGGTTTCAAATTTTTTGATACTATCAAATGTTAAATTCTTGATACCATCTCCTTCGACATCGTCATAAGCATGCAATGCTCTTAACATCGCATCTCGATTAGCGATCCATTCAGAGCGTTTTTCTTCTGAAACTGTTCCTTCAATAGGTTCTTGAACTGTTGAAGGACGGAAAGCACTAATTGGACGAGGTATACCAGACTGAGAATTACCGTAGGTTCCTGTCCGATAAGATGGCAAACTTTGATAATCGACGACCTTCTCTGCAGTGCCATCATCCCCTTTGATTTCAGGCACAGTCATAATCGCATCTTTAGCTGACAATGATTGCTGATCCAATGCCTTCATGTTAGGCAAAGGACGAGAAACGCGTCCAGAACGAGAGACTCGACCCGGCACATAATCGGGTTTATGTGCATCAGGAACGCCTCCTGTTGTTCGAATAGGCGGCAATGTTGGCAACTGACGTTCCAATTCTTCAGGAGAAGGATGATCTGTACCTGCTTCTATTGGCATTGGTGAATGTCCGGGTTGAAAATCTCCAGTCATATGATGGTCCGTTGTTTGCTCCGTTTTATCTTTCCCTTCTTTTTTAGGTTTATCTTCTACATCGTCATCTGAGGAAATTTGGTCAAGATACTCGACTTCACTTGGTAAACTATCATGTTTAACACTCTCAACCACACCGTCTTTATTAAAGAAAATCGCAACACGATACGTCGTTAAAGCTCTATTGCTTTTTAAGAGACGAAAAGGATAATCCCAACGATTGGCATGAAAAATATCCATTAATAAAGGAGTTCCCAATACAAAACGAACTTGCTCTTTTGTCATGCCCGGTTGTAAACGTTCAAGCATTTCGGACGAAATAAAATTACCCTGTTGCTGGTTAACTCGATAGGGCGTAAAAAATATCATCCATTTCTTAATAGGTCTTGGTGGAGAATTCAATAATATCTCTTCTTTTTCTCCACGATCTGCATTTCCATAAGCACTATAAGCAATAGGACGTCTTTCTGGCGCATGAAATTCCGGAACAATCTCAAGCGACTTTTGCTCTTTTTGCTTTGAAACATCAACTTCTTTCACATCTGAAGCAGAAGCTTCGGTACTGATATGTTCTGGCTCAACCGGTTTGACAATAGATTCTGCTTTTTCAGTAACAGTAGGAACAATTGGTAAAACGCGGCCTGTATCAATGGTTGGCGTATTTTTTGTTTTGTTCTTTTTGGAAGGCTCTTTTTTTGCAACAGATTTTTTAATCTTCTCTTGCGATTTAACCGTGTTTTGACCTATCGTTTCAACATGCGAATCCGCTTTTACACCATCAGATTTCCCTTGGGCGGATGTCTTTTCAGCCACCGGCATTTCAGTCGGTTTGTCGGCTTTTGCTAAAACAACCTCTTTAGCCTTACGTGCTTCTTCTCTTTGTTGTTCACGTAATTTTTGCTCATCTGCTTCAATAGCAGCTACAATCGTCTTATCATCATCAACAGGCGTATCTTCATCAATCAAGGGATTTCTTGATGCACAACCAAACAGCAATGCTGTCACTGAGGTCAAAAGCAACGGTGTGCAGATGCAGTGCCACAAATTATCCAGTTTTTTACGCATGTTGAAATTGAATCCTTATAGCTATTTATTGAGCAGATTCTGCAAAAGCTATATGATAAAGCAGATAATAATAAAGAACCAATTTTGAAACGAAAAGGCTCTTCGAAATAATGACTACACCCCCCAATCACTTAAAAGCAACTGGGTTAAAAGCAACCCTTCCTCGACTAAAAATTCTGGATATCTTTCAAAAAAATGATATTAGACATCTTAGTGCCGAAGATGTTTATCGTCGATTAATGGAAGAACATCAAGATATCGGGCTTGCCACTGTCTATCGTGTTCTCACACAATTCGAACAAGCAGGCATATTATCACGAAACTACTTTGAAACAGGTAAAGCGGTTTACGAACTAAACGAAGGTGATCATCATGACCACATTGTCTGTATTAGCTGCGGACGTGTGGAAGAATTTCGCGACCCAGAAATTGAACGCCATCAGCGAGAAATTGCTAAACGGATGAATTTTGAATTGGTTGACCATAATCTTGCTCTTTATGGCCGATGCAGCCAATGCCAAAAGAATCTTAAATAATTTTGATCATATAATCTTAAAAAGCTGTGACATAAAAACCACAGCTTTTTTAATACACACCTAGCAAGATTCGCCTTTAACGATCTTTCATCTACATACGAACTTTGTTGCTTAACAAAAAAGACATTGATTATAAATTTTTATTGCTTTTTTCATTCTCATCTATCTTTTTGTCTGATGGTTTTAACGGCTTTTCAAAACGAAGCGCTAATTTATGATAAAACGAAGTAGGACAAACGATTACTGAAACAAAATTGGCAATTAACGATACAGCAATCATCGGTAACAGCATTTCATAACTACCCGTTACTTCCATTGTAATGACAAATGCTGTTAATGGAGATTGTGTTAATCCAGATAAATAAGCAACCATCACCAAAATAATTAATGCGCGATGCGGGGCAATATTCGGCAATAAATAAGATACTGCATCTCCTAACCCGCCCCCAACTGCTAATGTGGGAGCAAATAATCCGCCAGGAAGTCCGCATAAAGCAGATAATAATGTTCCAACAAATTTAGAGGGCCCATAAAACCAAACATGTGTTGCAACACCGCTTTCTAGTGCCATTTTTGTTGGCACATAGCCTGTCCCATTAATCAATCCATTGGTTGCTAAACTTAAACATGCCATAATAAAACCGCATAAAGCAGCAAAAACCATTGGATGATGAATCAACATTCTACGCAACATAACAGGCAATCCATCAGGAGTCTTTTGAGCCAATAAGCTAAAAACACCGCCAAAAATGCCACCAACAACACCACAAACCAAAATGGCAGGCATATGTGTCATAAAATCCAATTCGATATGGTACTTGCCAAAATACGTATAGCTTCCCATGATGACTAACGACACTAATCCTGACAACAATACTGTGAAAATTGTTTGATTATGTCCCTTATATACATATTTTTTTGCCATTTCTTCCATAGCAAACATAATGCCGCCAATCGGTGTGTTAAAAGTTGCAGCAACCCCCGCAGCACCACCGGCTAAAACCAGCATTTGACGCTGCTCAGCCCGTTTCATCGTGCCATATCCAAAAAAGATATGCATAATTGATCCACCAATTTGAACCATCGGCCCTTCATGACCAATTGAGGCACCGATAATTAATCCACCAATCAACAATAAAATGCGCCCAACAACGATCCGCACTGATAATAAATTGGATTTTTTAGTGCTATCTTGATCGTCAAGCACCGCTATCGCTTGCGGAATCCCACTTCCTTGAGTTCCAGGAAAAAAACGGCGACTAGCATAAATAAGCAACGCATAACCAACTGGCATATAAACAATTGGTCCCCATCCTGCATGCGCAATAATCCATTGATTAATGCCATAACAAATACCGCTGATTTTTGCCATACCAACGCCGGCAATACCAATCAGTAATGGGGCTAATACCCAAGTCACCATCTGCCGCCAAGTTCTAACTGTTCTATGAATTAAAACTCGTTTTTCATGATCCGTTGGATCAAGATGTGGAAATCTCATGATTAATGCGAAGAAACTGCCTATATGAAAAACTTAATTCTATCAAAATGGCTTCTAAAACTCCGCCGTTCTTTAAAAAGAGAGTACTTCTTGTAATGATTTACAAAAAATAAAACGCATTAATAGACAAAACAACGAAAGAAATACTTCTTAGAGAAAACAACACTGAATGAACATCGCATAATAAGCATTAGCGGATGTTCAATTCATTAATAACTATTTGTTTTTATTGAATTTAATGAAAAATTATTTTATTAATAAGCAGTTATTATTAAGATGTTGCCAATTGAGTTATTTTTGAATTTATCTTTTAAATTCAATTAATTGGATAGAACAAATGCCTAAAATGATAGAATGATTAATGTCAAATAATGCTTATTAACGGATGTCGCCTTTTATATCAATAGTCAAATAAAGACGATGTCCCAAAAAAAGGACACAACATGAACAAAATATTTAAGGTGATATTCAGTAAAGCAAAGGGTATTTTTGTTGCTACAGGCGAGAATACAAAAGCACAAGGAAAATCTAAGCATCTAAAAGCAGCGACTGCTTCTGTAATAATTGCTAGTGTATTAGGTATCGTAAGAAATGTTGGAGCAGTTCCTGTTGGAACTCTTCCGACAATAACAACTATAGGTAGCACGATCCATCTTAATGAAAGTTACCAAACAGGAATACAATCTGCAACATCAATTGAGCCTGAATATAAAGTTGCTGATTGGGATAAAAAAGGAATCTTAAATTTAAATAGTTCAACAACTGAAATATCAGAAGATACTATTATTGATGGAAATAATCACAATTGGCTTCTAAAAAGTTCGCTTGATAAGAAAGATAGTTGGGCTGTATTTAGGAATGCTTCTACATCAAATGTAATTTTCAAGAATTTCAATGTATTATCATTCGATGCTTCAGATTCAAATGCTAGTTTATTTGGAATTAATTCGGGATATTCAAGCAATTACAAATTTGGAGAAGATGAAAATAATCGGATTAATCATCTGATTCTAAAAGGAGATAAGACATTAATCAATGCATCTTATTATGTAAAAGATTTGACTCTTCTTGCAAATAGACAAATTGTATGTACTATTGGAAAAATTGATGTCAATGCCTCTGGCAAAGTTGATGCATATGGCATCATACAAGCAAATCCTAACGGCGAAATAAAGGTTCAAGCTAACCAATTTAATTTACATGCAGTTGATAGTGTTGCTCCAAATATTGCATTATTAAGAGCTAATACAAATGCAAAAATTAACATTACTGCATCCACAATCAATATTAATTCAGAAAATGCTAATACTCGAGCTATAAGTGCTTTTGGTGGAGAGATAAATCTCAAAGCCGATAATATTTCTGTAAAGGGGGATATTAATGCTGGTGCTGTTGAAGATCGTATGGATCCAACAAAAGATACACGAACTGGATCTTCGGTCAAAATTGGATTAAATGATGGTTCAACAGGGATATTATCAATTAAAGGTAATATTGTTACTTATAACGATACGCCAGACTCCGATAATCAAGTTATTTTGAATTTAAGTAATGATAAGTCAATATTTGAGGGCTCAATTTCTAATCAAAATATTTACCAAGAAAAGGTAACTTTAGAAGGAGAAGCTGGAACAACACTAAATCTCTCTAATGGTGCACAAGCAAACTTTACCGGCTCTTCCACCGTCAAAACCATCACCAGCAGCGGCTCCACCATCAACAACACCAATAACGCCCAAATCCAAGTAGGCACCTTAAACACCGAAAGCGGAGAAACTACCTATAACACCACCCATACTGATGAAGGTCAACTCTCTATTGGTTCTCGTCAAGGCGATGGGACCTTAAGGATTAATCTCATTAATGGGCAAGCGACCAATCAGTTAGGCGGCTCT
>CAKRSU010000020.1 GCA_934401755.1 uncultured Oxalobacter sp. | reverse complement strand
CTTTGGCGATTATTCCGATAAGGTTACTGGCCTCCAATTCGGTATTACTCATAAGTTCTAAGTTCTACTTAGCTTAGCGCTTTGTATGCCTTCAAAGCCGGTTCGAACGAACCGGCTTTGTGTTCTTTCAACTCAATAATAAATATCAAAAAAAACGCACCTCGAAAGATACGTTTCCTATAATAGATTTTGCCCCTTTTTCACTCTTTTTGTATCACCTTTAATTGTTCTTTCATTTCATAAAGGTGCTGCAAAGCTTCTCTCGGTGTTAATGCATCTGGATCAATACTTTCAAGCATATCAGCTAAGACCTGATATTCCGGATTATTTTGCACAACAGAAACATCTTCATCAGGATCTGAAACTGAATCTTCTTCTCTTAACTGGAATAAACTCATTTGATTGCCATTAGACGGCATAAATTGAGCTTCAAGTTCACTAAGATGTTTTCTTGCTTCACGAATAACACCAGACGGAACACCCGCTAATCGCGCGACTTGAAGCCCATAACTACGAGAAGCAGCTCCTGGTTCAACCGTATGCAGAAAAACAATACTATCTTTATGTTCTACAGCCGATAAATGGACATTTTCGGCAGAAACATATTGTTCAGGCAATTGCGTCAATTCAAAATAATGGGTTGCAAATAATGTGTAACTACGATTATCTGAAATCAAATGCTGAGCAATTGCCCAGGCTAATGCAAGCCCATCAAAAGTTGATGTTCCTCGCCCGATTTCATCCATTAATACCAAAGAATGTTCGCTCGCTCCATTAAGAATTGCCGCAGCCTCAGTCATCTCAACCATAAAGGTAGAACGCCCACCCGCTAAATCATCAGCGGCACCAATACGAGTAAAAATACGATCAACAGGACCGATAACCGCTTTATCTGCTGGCACAAAACTCCCTATATAAGCAAGCAGCACAATTAAAGCCGTTTGACGCATATAAGTTGATTTACCCCCCATATTGGGCCCTGTAATCAACAAAAATCGACGATCCCCTGATAAATCACAATCATTAGCAATAAACTGCTCAATATGATTTTCAATAACAGCATGCCGTCCTTGAACAATATGAATAACATCATCATTGACCATATTAGGTGCTGTCCATGCATGAAGATGCGCATGCTCAGATAAAGCAGCTAATACATCTAACATCGCAACATGCATCGCAATATGCTGTAATTCAGTGATATAGGTCGCTAGTTGCTGCAATAGCTCTTCATACAATTGTTTTTCTAATGCCAAAGCACGTTCTTTGGCCGAAAGAACCTTATCTTCAAATGCTTTTAATTCCGACGTAATAAAACGTTCAACATTCTTTAATGTTTGGCGACGACGGTAATCAGCAGGTACCTTATCGACTTGACCATTTGTCACTTCAATATAGAATCCATGCACTCGATTGAACTCAACTCGTAAATTATTAATCCCCGTTCGTTCTCGTTCTCTAGATTCAAGATCCATCAAAAATTGTCCCGCATTTTCAGCGAGCGCACGTAATTCATCCAATTCAGCGCTATATCCTGGCGCAATTACGCCACCTTCACGAATAATTGCGGCGGGTTCATCCATCACGGATTTCTGCAATAATGCCAGACAATCGGATGGAACATTTAAACCGCCCTTAATCTGCATAAGTAGTTCAGCAGAATTAATCACTGGCATCAATCGTTCTTGCAACTGTGGCAAACATTCCAATCCTGCACGTAATGCCGTTAAATCACGAGGTCTAGCAGACATTAGAGCAATCCGAGAAACAATTCGCTCAATATCGGGCATTTCAGCAAAGACATCTTGTAAAGTATCCAACGATTCCATCTGAATCAATGCAGCAATAGCCTGATGGCGTTGTTGTGCAATATGAGAATCACGCGTAGCATGGTGTAACCAATACCGAAGTAAGCGCGATCCCATTCCTGTTCGGCAATGATCTAATTCCGAAAAGAGTGTTGGTGACTGCATATGTTGCTTATCACTACCACGAATCGGCTCCGTTAATTCAAGATTACGACGAGTCATCGCATCTAATGTGATGTAATCATCTTCCGTTTCAATTTCTAATGTGCGAACATGTTGTAGACTCTGGGATTGCGTACTACGCGCATATTGTAAGATAGCGCCACCTGCTCCCAATGCAGCCGTATAATTTTCTGCCCCAAAACCTTCTAAAGAGATGACTTGAAGTTGTTCTAATAATGCACTGCGTCCATTTTTTTTATCAAAATGCCATTCCGGCAACGACACAATACGCGCAGACCATGAAGCCAATAAAGTTCGATCAAACGTTTCAGGAACAAGAATTTCAGCGCATCCTGTCCGCTCTAATATCTGTTGAATTTGACTCCCTATTCTTTGAAAGGGAATCGTGATCTCTTGAAGACGCAAAACCCCACTTGATAAAGATAGCCAAGCAATCCCAATCGTCGTTTGCTTACGTCGCTGAGCGCACATTAATGCCACTAATGGACGATCTTCTTTTTCAGGCAATAAATTAGCATCTGTTAGCGTTCCTGGTGTGACAATCCGTACAACTTTTCGTTCAACAGGACCTCGACTTTTTGTCGGATCGCCAACTTGCTCGCAAATGGCAACGGATTCGCCTGCTGCAATCAATTTAGGCAAATATTGATCAAGCGCATGATAAGGAATACCGGCTAAAGCAATACTTTTACTACGTTTTGTTAATGTGATGCCTAAAATACGAGACGCTTTTTCAGCATCTTCAAAAAACAATTCATAAAAATCCCCCATTCGATAAAGCAACAATTTATCGCGATGTTCTTCTTTAATGCGGCAATATTGCTGCATTGCTGGCGTAAAACGAGAAGGAGAATCCTCTGTATTCGATGTGGATTTCGATGATATTGTCATGATTCAGATAAAACGCGTCGATTAAACATGCCAAGATATTACGATACATTCATTGTAACGGCATTTTTTATTCAAATATGAAGCAACAATGAAGCTAGCAAAATAACTGATCACAAATATAACGATCAGTTATCAAATCTCAAACCTTTATAGGCATATTTTCGATAAAATCAAATAAAAAAGAGCGCCATAAGACGCTCTTTTTTCGCCTAAAAGAAATCAATTAGTTTTTGCTCTGATCAACTAATTTATTCTTAGAAAGCCATGGCATCATGCTACGCAAACGAGCACCCACTTCTTCCAGCTGATGAGAAGCCAGTAAACGACGTTTAGAACGCAATGTAGGAGCGCCCGCCGCATTTTCCAAAATAAAGCTCTTCGCATATTCACCAGACTGGATGTCTTTCAAAATCTGGCGCATTGCATTTTTGCTATCTGCTGTCACAACCTTAGGACCAGAAACATATTCACCATATTCCGCATTATTGGAAATGGAATAGTTCATGTTTGCAACACCGCCTTCTTGGATCAAATCAACGATCAGTTTCAATTCATGGCAGCATTCAAAGTAAGCCATTTCAGGGGCATAACCGGCTTCAACCAATGTTTCAAAACCCGATTTGATCAATTCAACAACGCCACCGCACAAAACAGATTGTTCACCGAACAAGTCAGTTTCAGTTTCTTCACGGAAAGTTGTTTCAATAATACCGGCACGACCACCACCATTTGCCATCGCATAAGACAGAGCAATATCGCGAGCCTTACCTGATTTATCCTGATAAACAGCGATCAACTGTGGGACACCACCGCCTTGAGTATAAGTACTACGAACGGTATGACCTGGTGCTTTTGGTGCAATCATAATGACATCAAAATCATCACGTGGGACAACTTGACCATAATGAACACCGAAACCATGCGCAAAAGCGAGTACAGCACCTTTCTTAGCAATTGGTGCAACACTTTCCTTATAGACGTCTGGAATATTTTCATCTGGAAGCAGCATCATTACAACATCTGCATCCTTAACTGCATCTTTAACTTCAGCTACTTTCAAACCAGCATTCACTGCTTTATGCCAAGAAGCCCCGTTTTTGCGCAAACCAACGGTAACATCAACACCGGAATCATGCAAATTCAATGCATGAGCATGACCTTGAGAACCATAACCAATAATGGCTACTTTTTTGCCTTTGATCAAAGACAAATCACAGTCTTTATCGTAATAAACGTTCATTCTTTTGAATCCTAGTTAAATAAAACAACTCAATAATTACAAACTAATATAGTCAATCAGACTTTTAAAATGCGTTCACCGCGACCAATACCAGAACCGCCTGTACGAACCGTTTCTAAAATGGCTGAACGATCAATCGCTTCAATAAACGCATCCAGTTTAGATTTATCACCTGTCAGCTCAATCGTATAAGCACGATCGCTAACATCAATAATACGTCCGCGGAAGATATCGGCTGTTCGTTTAATTTCATCACGCTCTTTACCCACAGCGCGAATCTTAATCAGCATCATTTCACGTTCAACAAAATAACCATCTGTCAAATCAACAACTTTGATTACTTCAATTAAACGATTAAGATGCTTCGTAATCTGCTCAATAATTGCATCAGAGCCAACCGTAACAATTGTCATACGGGACAATGTCGCATCTTCTGTTGGCGCAACATTAAGCGTCTCAATATTGTAACCACGTGCTGCAAACAATCCGACAACCCGAGCAAGGGCTCCAGCTTCATTTTCTAAAAGAACAGAAATAATATGACGCATTTTATTTGTCCTCCAGACTCATGAGCATTTCAGTCAAACCTTTGCCTGGCTTAACCATTGGCCAAACATTTTCAGTAGAATCAACCAAAACATTGACAAATACCAATTTGTCTTTCATTGAGAAAGCTTCTTTGAGCGCTCCTTCAACATCAGATGGCTTTTCAACTTTTAATCCGACATGTCCATAAGCTTCCACTAATTTTGTGAAGTCTGGCAGCGAAGCAACATACGTTTCCGAATAACGGGACTCATAATCCAACCGTTGCCACTGGCGTACCATGCCTAATACCCCATTATTCAATAAAATAATTTTAGGCGTTAAACCATACTGTTTACAGGTTGCCAATTCTTGAATATTCATCTGAATGGAACCTTCCCCAGTAATACAAGCAACCGTTGCTTTAGGATGAGCCATTTGAATGCCCATCGCATAAGGCAGACCAACCCCCATTGTTCCTAAACCGCCAGAATTCAACCAACGACGAGGTTTATCAAATGGATAATACTGTGCAGCCCACATTTGATGCTGACCGACATCAGAAGCAATATAAGCATCCCCTTTTGTGACTTCCCACAATTTATCAACCACAAACTGAGGTTTAATAATGGTGTCACCCTGCTCATATCTCAAACATTTCCGACTGCGCCATTCATTAATCTGACGCCACCAATTATCAAGTCCTTGTGGATTGATCGCATTAGCTGGAGTCGCATCAAGTTGAGAGAGCATTTCCTGCAAAACATCTTTGACATTTCCAACAATTGGAATATCTACTTTTACTCGTTTAGAGATCGAAGAAGGATCAATATCAATATGGATAATTTTGCGATCTGGATTTTCAAAGTTGGCAGGATTACCGACCACTCGATCATCAAAACGAGCACCGACTGACAAAACAATGTCGCTATGATGCAATGCCATATTGGCTTCGTACATACCATGCATACCTGGCATACCGACCCAACGGTCACTCGAAGCGCGATATCCTCCTAATCCTTGGAGCGTTGTTACACAAGGTAAGCCTAAACGGTCTACCAGCGAATTCATTTCTGGCGCTGAATCCGAAAGAATGACCCCGCCTCCGCAAATAACTAGCGGACGCTTTGCCTGCAACAACATCTGAACTGCCTTGCGAATCTGTCCTGTATGCCCCTTATTAATCGGATTATAAGAGCGCATTTCAATTTCTTTCGGATATTCAAATGGGCATGGCAACATGCTCACATCTTTTGGAATATCAATTAAAACAGGACCAGGACGACCTGTTGAGGCAATATAGAAAGCTTTTTTGATTGTAAGGGCCAGATCTTTGACATCCTTAACTAAGAAATTATGCTTAACACATGGACGTGAAATACCAACAGCATCACATTCTTGAAACGCATCAGAACCAATAGCACTTGTTGGAACCTGACCACTAATCAAAACAATAGGAACAGAATCAGAATAGGCCGTAGCCAATCCGGTAATTGCATTCGTCACACCTGGACCTGAAGTGACCAACGCAACGCCAACTTTGCCTGAACTTCTTGCGTAAGCATCTGCTGCGTGAACCGCTGCTTGCTCATGCCGAACAAGAATATGTTTAAACTTATCTTGCTTATAGATGGCATCATAAATATAGAGAACAGAACCACCTGGGTAACCGAAAACGTGTTCTACTCCCTCTTCCGCCAGACACCGTACAAGAATTTCGGAGCCTGTCATTTCTAAACTCATTCTTCTTTCCTTTCAAAGTCCACTGGAAATTGATCGGGTGCTCTTTCCTGTCGAAACAGAACACTGGATTCCTGCCCATAGACAGGAATGCGTCTGTCTCTCGCGCTTGTGGCACGGGTCGGGGCAAACAGCTTTCAAAACAGCAACAACACTCTTCACATGCGGCGTCGTAACCGCCCTAATGTGCGCCTTTCCATTTGGGTAACAAACGGATGGCATCGAATGCGTGCAAAATTTTGAACGGGCACTGCTCAATTAAAAAAGCATACAATTCTGCGAACCGTATAAAATATCTCATTCTACACCACTATCTAAACGCGAGAAAAATTATTATCAACAAAAAACAAGTTTAAAAAAGCCTTCATATTTTGACAGATGATGGCAGTGGTATGCGTACCACAGATATTGAGCTTCCTTAACGGGATTCTTTTTTCTCACGCATTTGTTCAACACGACGGCGTCGAATATTTTGGGGTAAATCCATTAATGGACGATAAATTTCGATACGATCCCCTGAGACCAACTTTCTATCAAGTGAGACCCTTTTACCATAAATACCAATATCGCCATTTTCAATTGCCCGAGCAAACCGCTTAAAAAGATGCGCTTGATGAAATGCCTGAATAACAGTGCATCCTGGTTTTACCTTAAGATTTAACACCAATTCTTCACTCGGCGTGGCATAACAGATTTGAATAGGAAATTGCTCTAAAACATCGTCTTTAGCCATAAATTTTCCTTGCACGTTGTTGAAAGGCATGAACCAAATCAGCTGTCATCGCATTAAAAAAAGGCCCTACCATTTTTTCCAACAAAAAATTAGAGAATGTATAATTCATCGCAAGTGCAACCGCACAATGTGTTGGATCAATAGCGGTAAATGTCCATTTTCCATCCAACTGACGAAACGGTCCCTTTTCAAGGCGCATTTGAATAGAAGATGGCGGAATATTTACATTACGTGTCGTAAAAGTTTGACGTAGTCCCATGACATTCATATGCATCTCGGCTAATACCGTATGATTTTCCTTATCATCCCGAACATTGACACGTTCGCACCAAGGAAGAAATTCTGGATAAGATTGGATGTCAGCCACTAAAGCATACATCTGTTCCACACTATAATTAAGTTGGATGGATTTATGAACTATCGTCATAATAGCCGTTTCAAATCAATAGAGTCGCTATTCTAACAAAATAGACAAAAAATCCCTCCTCTTATTAGAATGTTTCCTACTTTCAGTTCTTTAAGAAATCAAATATTCTGAAAGAGCGCTTTTTTGTTTTTAATGATTTTGAAAAAATAACAAAATATCCTTAAAATTTAACCTAAAATCGATTTAACTGAATATCCTTTAAGAAAAATATTTTTAATATTGCCAATTGACACTCATTTTTGAGTCGTCATTCAAAATCACAAAAAGGATATTGATATAAAAGGAATAGAAAAAATATGGCAATTACTGACAATAAAAAAGCATTTCATGATTATTTCATTGAAGAACGCTATGAAGCGGGCATGGCACTTGAAGGATGGGAAGTTAAATCTATTCGCGCAGGAAGAGTTCAACTAAAAGAAGCTTATGTCATTATCAAAGGCGAAGAAATCTTCCTTTTTGGCGCTCATATCAGCCCACTAACAACGGCATCGACCCATATAAAGCCAGATCCTATGCGCGATCGTAAATTACTTTTACACGCCAGTGAAATCAGTAAACTCATTGGTAAAGTTGAGCGATCCGGCTATACCTTAGTTCCACTAAATTTACATTATGCAAAAGGGCGCATTAAATGCGAAATTGGCCTTGCAAAAGGAAAAAAACAATATGATAAACGCCAAGCAGAGAAAAAACGGGATTGGCAACGTGAACAGAGCCAATTAATGAAACAAAATCGACGATAGCTCAATTAAAATTATTTTAGCCAATTAAAAACTTACGATAAAAGTCCTCTATTCCTACCTAAAACGGTCATTATTGCGCTTCTTTTAGCCAAGCTGACAAAATTGCTTCAAGTATTCGTTCATTGGAACGCTGGGGATCATCGTCAAATTCAGCCAATTGGCAAATTTTTTCATGTAACTCTGTAAATCGTAACGTCAACGGATCAATATCAGGATATTGATCATATAGTGCTTCGGCAATTTGCAAAGTATCCGACCATTTCATGATACTCCTCCGTTTTTTAGCTATGTTCAGAAACGAGATTCCGACTATAACGAGGAATCTCAACAACAACATCTTCATCCCCGATAATAGCCTGACAAGTTAGACGAGACTCTGGTTCAAGCCCCCAAGCACGGTCTAACATGTCTTCTTCTCTTCCTGCTATTTCAGACAATGAATCATAACCTTGCCGAACAATCGCATGACAAGTACTACAAGCCCCACATTTACCACAAGCATGCTCAATTTCAATGTCATGATCTAATAATGCATCACACAATGATTGCCCTTGACGGGCTTCGAAGGTAGCACCATCTGGACATAATACCGAATGCGGCAACACAGTAATTTTAGGCATAATCTTTTTTAATCTAAATCCGTATTCAATTCATTCACATGTTTACCTGATAAAGCATGGCGAATACTGAGATTCATTCTTAATGCAGCAAAATGCTCTGTTCCCTTTGATAACGCATTAGCCGCCAAACGAATATCCTCAATATTATCGCTCTCTAATACCGCTTTGACCGCTTCAACTAATTGGTCAATCGTCTTATATTCTTCTTTACTCAGCAACGCCCCATCTTTATTGAGCGCGGATTGAACCGCCAATACGGTTCTTTTTGCTTCGATCTTTTCTTCAGCTAATGCTCGCACTTTCATATCATCTGCTGCATGATGACTCGAATCCATCAACATCTGCACAACTTCATCATCCGTTAAGCCATATGAGGGTTTAACTTGAATGGAGGCTTCAACACCAGAAGATTGTTCACGAGCCGAAACTGAAAGCAATCCATCGGCATCAACTTGGTAAGTAATACGAATACGAGCACTGCCAGCCGCCATCGGGGGAATGCCTCGTAATTCAAATCGGGCAAGCGATCGACAATCAGCAACTAACTCACGCTCGCCTTGCAAAACATGCACGACCATTGCCGTCTGCCCATCTTTAAATGTTGTAAAATCTTGGGCATAGGCACAGGGAATCGTTGAATTTCGGTGAATGATCTTTTCAACAAGCCCTCCCATTGTTTCGACACCTAATGACAGCGGAATAACATCAAGCAATAACCAATCATCGCCTGGCACATGGTTCCCAACTAATAAATTAGCCTGAACTGCAGCGCCTAATGCGACCACTTTGTCTGGATCAATAGAAGCCAATGGTTCCTTATTAAAAAACATTTTAATCTGACGGCGCACATGTTGCATACGGGTTGCCCCTCCGATTAACATGACACCATCAATTGATTTAATGTCCAATCCCGCATCATGAATCGTCTGTTCAACTAAATGCATTGTTTTTTCAACCAATGCTAATGTTATACGCTCAAATTCTGATACGGTTAACGTTAAAATAATCTGTTGCCCAGATGACAATAAAATATTGATGTCTGCCGACGAATCCGATGATAAAACCTCTTTTGCTTGACGAGAGGCACTCATCAACAGCGAAATATCTTCCGTTGACAACTGCGTTAATTTGGCTTGATCCAATACCCATTGATAAATGCAATGATCAAAATCATCCCCGCCCAATTGAGAGTCGCCTCCCGTTGCTAAAACTTCGAAAATTCCCTTATTCAAACGTAACACCGAAATATCAAATGTTCCGCCGCCTAAATCATAGGCAATAAATAGACCTTCTGAACGATGATCTAATCCATAAGCAACGGCAGCAGCGGTTGGCTCATTTAATAAACGCAAAACATGTAGACCTGCCAATTTTGCAGCGTCTTTTGTTGCCTGACGCTGAGCATCATCAAAATAAGCGGGAACGGTAATCACGACACCTGCAGGCTCTTCCCCAAACGTTGCAACAACCCGCTTTCGTAATGTTGAAAGAATATCAGCAGAGACTTCTACTGGACTTTTAATGCCGCCAACTGTCTTTAAACGAACCATACCTGGCGCATCAACAAACTGATAAGGCAAACTATCACGATTAGAAAGATCAGAAAGCCCTCTTCCCATCATACGCTTAACAGAGGCAATCGTGTTTTTAGGATCAATCGTTTGGGCAGCTTTTGCTATATCCCCAACTTCACAATGCCCATCGGGAAAATAGTGAACAACTGACGGCAATAACATCCGCCCCTGTTCATCGGGTAATACTTCTGGCACACTATTACGCACGGATGCCACAAGCGAATTGGTTGTACCTAAATCGATACCCACTGCAAGACGAATATCATGTGGAGCCACGCTCATCCCTGGCTCGGCAATTTGAAGAAGGGCCATAATTTCAGTGAAAATTCCTAGAAAAATCAGTTCGCATGAGCAATTTGTTCAGATGCACGATAAATCTCAACGCCTAATCGTTCAAAAAACATTAATTTATTAATTTCTTGAACGGCCTCATCAAAATGATGTTTATCAAGTTGAGTTTTAACAGATATCAACTGCTCTTGACACAATTTCTTTTGCTGATTAGACAATGCTAGTAACGCATTGCTATCCTTATCATCTTGTGCTTTTTCAAGCTGCTCACGCCATTCCATCTGTTCCATTAAAAACATCGGATCCATATCGACATGGTTACTTTCACCTATAACATATCCATTTAATGCACATAAATGCATAGCACGTTTTAACGGATCTTTTAATGTCTGGTAAGCATCATTAGCCAATGATGCATATTGCACAGCAGCTCGCTTTTCCGCTTCAGTCGCAGTCACAAATCGATCCGGATGAACCAATTTTTGGATATTGCGATAAGCTGTATCTAAAGCAGTTTCATCAATCTCAAACTGCACAGGCAAATTAAAAAGCTCAAAAAAATTCTGCATGAATTCGCCTAGACCTTAAAACTTTTCCCACAACCACAGGTATCTTTTATATTGGGATTATTAAAGCGGAAACCTTCGTTTAAACCTTCTCGTACAAAATCCAATTCTGTCCCATCTAAATAAGGCATACTCCGCTTATCAACAAAAACTTTGACACCAAAGCATTCAAACACATGATCGTCTGGACCTGGTTCATCAACATATTCTAGTTTATATGTCATACCTGCGCAGTCTGATGCTGTTTTTACACCAAAACGTAAACCGATTCCCTTACCACGGCGCAAAATGTATTTCATCACATGTTTAGCGGCTTTTTCTGTCATCGTAATTGCCATTATGACTCCTTGGCTTTTTTCTTTTCCTGACGGGCATGATAATCCTTGACTGCCGCCTTAATGGCATCTTCTGCCAAAATTGAACAATGAATTTTTACTGGCGGCAAAGCCAATTCATCGGCAATATCAGAATTTTTAATCTGCAATGCCTCGTCAATCGTTTTTCCCTTAACCCATTCTGTCACTAGTGAACTCGAAGCAATTGCCGATCCACAACCATATGTTTTAAATTTTGCATCCTCAATCACACCATCATCACTCACTTTGATCTGTAAACGCATCACATCACCACAAGCAGGAGCACCTACCATACCTGTGCCAACAGAATCATCATTCTTATCAAAAGATCCGACATTACGCGGATGTTCATAATGATCAATCACTTTATCTGAATATGCCATTTTTACCCCTTAATCAATGCTCTGCCCATTGGATAGTATTCAAATCGACCCCATCTTTGTACATTTCCCAAAGTGGTGACAATTCGCGTAATTTAGCGACCTTTTCAGTAATCAGTTGAATAGCATAGTCCACTTCTTCATCTGTTGTAAAACGTCCTAAAGTAATACGCAAAGAACTATGCGCCAGTTCATCACTTCGACCAATTGCTCGTAATACATAAGAAGGTTCTAAACTGGCCGAAGTACAAGCTGATCCTGAAGAAACGGCAATTCCTTTCATTGCCATCATCATTGATTCACCTTCAACATAATTGAAACTGATATTCAGATTGTGAGCAATCCGATGTTCCATATCCCCGTTAATGTACGATGCTTCAATTTTGCTCAATTCACGCGCCATACGATCACGCATCTTACGAATACGCGCAATTTCATCATGCATCTCAAGTTTTGCAATACGGTACGCTTCTCCCATCCCCACAATTTGATGCGTTGCTAAAGTCCCTGAACGCATCCCTCGTTCATGACCACCGCCATGCATTTGAGCTTCTAGACGAATACGAGGCCGACGACGAACAAATAAAGCACCAATCCCTTTGGGTCCATTGATTTTATGAGCCGTCATTGTCATCAAATCAACATCTAATGCTTTAACATCAACATCCATCTTGCCACAAGCTTGAGCAGCATCGGTATGAACAATAATCCCTTTGGTATGGCACAACTTAGCAATCTCTGCAATTGGCTGAATAACCCCAATTTCATTATTCACCAACATAACAGATACCATAATCGTATCAGGTCGAATGGCCGCTTCAAGTTGCTCAATGGTAATAAGCCCATTGGGCTGTGGCTCTAAATAGGTCACCTCATACCCTTGACGCTCTAGTTCTCGACAGGAATCTAATACACACTTATGTTCAGTTTGAACTGTAATAAGATGCTTGCCTTTTTTCTGATAAAAATGGGCAATTCCTTTCAATGCAAGATTGTTTGCTTCTGTTGCACCCGATGTCCAAACAATTTCACGGGGATCTGCATTAATTAAAGCCGCAACATGCCCTCGGGCTTCTTCAACAGCTTTCTCTGCAAACCAACCATAAGCGTGCGTATTTGATGCAGCATTACCATAATGAGTACACAAAAATGGAATCATCTTTTCTGCTACACGAGGATCCACGGGTGTTGTTGCAGAATTATCCAAATAAATCGGATACGCATCCACATCAATGGATTCTTTTAGGATATTGCATTGGGTCGGTTGAATGATTGACTCGTTCATGCTTGTTTTGTCCTCGAATTATGCCTACTATTTTGCTTTACAAAAATAATATTACCGTTTTGCTCTGCCTTCTTATTTTCTGGGATCACTGCCGCTACTAACGATGTCAAAGAAATAGAAGCCAGATAATCTACTATTTTTTCATTCAAACTTGCCCATAATTCATGCGTAGTGCAAGTAATACTCCCCTTTGCACAATTCCCATTTCCTCCGCATCGCGTTACATCCAATGGCTCATCAACGGCAGATACAATATCTGCAACAGAAACATCTTTTGCCTCCAATGCCAACAAATACCCTCCGCCAGGACCTCGTACTGACTTTACTAACGCTTTGCGGCGCAACTTAGAAAATAATTGCTCAAGATAGGCTATTGATATATCCTGCCGTTCACTGATTCCTTGTAACGATACGGGACCTTCATGCTGGTTTATTGCCAAATCGATCATTGCTGTTACGGCAAAACGTCCTTTTGTCGTTAAACGCATGTTTTGGTTCCTGAAAAAATAGTTGAATAATGTAGTCAAGTATATAATTCCCGACTATTTCAATCAACTATTTCATTTAAAATACATAGAAAATTGATAGGAATTCTATCAAAAGCAACAGCATACGAAAAAAACCGCCATGAGGTTGACCATCATGACGGCTTGCCCTAAAAAAATAAATTATCCAGCAACCGCATAAATTTGAATTACAGGATCTTTTTGCCAAAGTGGCTGCAATCCAACAAAAACATCATTTTTAAAAAGTTCACTGGATAAATAATCCTGCGCATGTTGAACGCTGTCAAATCCATGCAGCACTTGAACATCTTGATCACGAACGAGTAATGCTTTAGATATCGCTCCTTTAATGGTATCGAGAAATGGTTGACGATAATCATGATAAATTTTTGCTGCTGCAAAACGATTTTCTGAACTAATTGTCAACGTAATTTCAAGATAAGCTTTTGCAATCATTTTATTTCCTCAAAATAATTAACGATAATGTATTGAATTTACCGAAAATTATTTTATCCATCTCACTTTACTTTTAGAATATATCAATAAATTTATGAGTAACTATTAAATTTAATAGTTACTCAAAAAAGGAAATATAAGATGTATCAACCAAAATTTAAAAAAGATATCCGCTGCCCATTAGAATATGGTCTAGATATTTTTGGTGGTAAATGGAACTCTCGGATTATTTGTGTTCTTGCAATGAATGATTCTCTACGTTACAGCAATATTCGCAAAGAAATGGTCAATATTACGGATGCCGTATTAGCGACCACTTTAAAAGAATTAATCGCTAAAGGCATGATCAGTCGAACGGCTTACAATGAAATTCCACCAAGAGTTGAATATCGTCTCACAGAAAAAGGATATTCTGTTGTCCCTATTTTGCAAAGTATCTGCCATTGGGCAGGCGCTTACCACAAAGATGATGAAGGAAAACCCCTAACGCAATGCCAAAAATGTGACTACTAATCAGAAAATAGTAGAAAAATATCAAAGGAAACAACCTAATCTAGCAAAGCTTTTCCTTTATTGGTTAAAAAGTATTTTTGTTTTGGATGATTAGGCTGATCAGGATACGTCTGAATAATATAGCCATCCCGCAAAGCGGGATTCAGATAAGCTTTCAAAAAATGGTCTCGCCCTTTTAACGACAAACGTAACATCATTTCTTTTACCGAGAGTTGTTGCCCCGCTAAAACTTGCACCAAAGCTGCAACTTGTCCTGCAACTTGTCCTGCAACTGTTTTGATACGAAAAATGAGTCTTACCTCATCAGCATCAACTTGATATTCTGGCTCAGGAAGATTCGCTTTTTGACATTCGCTCATGATAAGAGCAATTCCACGCCCCAAACTCTCCAAAAGTTTTCGAATATACAATACATCAGCAATTAAAGGATTTTGTGGTTTAGAGGCATGTTTAGACTTCATCTTATTCATATCCCAACCTATCGGGAATGTACCAGGATTTTCGATCTCTACTCGATCATCATAAATAGCAATGCCGACAGATCCCCCTGCGATTCGATATGACCGATGACATAAGCTATTTATAACAGCCTCCCTTATCGCTTTATAAGGAATCGATAAATGCTCTTCTCGTTCTAAAGCTTTTGTTGTCCCAGATAACGAAAGATGTTTAAAAATAAAAGCCATTGCCGCATCAAGCAATTGAAATAAATTGCCATGGATACGTTGGTTATCCATGAAAATCGTATTATCGACACCTTTAAAACGAGCAAGCCGAAGTAAACACTGAGGATAATCTATTAATTTTTTCCTAGCAAATAAGATAGCTGCGGCATGATTGAGTTGATTGTTTTCAAATAACCCAAGCTTTTCAAGTATCGTGGCAATATCATGACTTGTTGTCTCAGGTAAACGACCATATTCAATTCCCATACGAACCGTTTTCTTGATTTCATCATTATCTAAATCAGATAATTTCAAATTGACAGATGGATACGCTTCCCAATTATATTGAGTACTTGCGCGCTGCATTAACAATTCGTTATAGACCAACTGAGGCATAGCAGTCGTAACACTTTCTACTCGCATATAAGGACGACCTTTGTAACAAAAAGGACGTTCAAATCGCACTTCATTTACATGAAATACAATGATTTTCTTTTCACCCATTCCTAAAGGAATATAGTTCACTTGCACTGCAGCAATAGGTTCTAACCGATGAATTGCCTGCGCAATACTTCTTTTAGTACCGTCTGAAACATCTTGCCCAATTATCTGTCCCTTATCGGTTATGCCAAATAATACAGTTCCACCTTTACTGTTAAGAAAAGCACACAGTGTTTCCATCCCACGATCTAACTGTCCTGTTGTTTCCTTAAATTCTAACTGTTCATTTTCCGGATCAACGAGCAGTTGTTTTATATCACTCAGTGTTTTAATTTCCATCATAGAAAAAACATATTCACATGATATTTTCAGTTATTGCGCAAACTTCATGATTAGACGGACTTCATTTCTAATATCCATAATCAAAAAAGGGAATCCAATAGAATCCCCTTTTTCAACTTTCATATTCTGTACTTAAACCGTTTAAACAGAAAAAGATGAGCCACATCCACAAGTCGTTGTTGCATTCGGATTCTTAATCGTAAACTGAGAACCTTCTAAATCATCTTTATAGTCAACTTCCGCACCAACAAGATACTGATAACTAATGGCATCAATTAGCATTTTAATACCGTCTTTTTCGACAACAGTATCATCTTCTGCAACATCTTCATCAAAACTGAAACCATATTGGAATCCAGCACATCCTCCCCCCTGAACAAACACTCGTAATTTCAGATTAGGATTACCTTCTTCCTCTAACAATTCCTTAATCTTTGCAACGGCGTTGTCGCTCATTTTAATCGGATTGAGATAATCCAATTCTTTTTCTTCACTCATGGCTACTCCACTAATCAACTGATGCATTGATATTATAAGCGTATTAATTATCTACTTATGGCAAAACAGGCACCCCATTAAGCCCTGTTGTTTCATCAAATCCAAACATCAAATTCATACATTGAACACCCTGTCCTGCAGCTCCTTTGACAAGATTATCTTCCACAACCAAAATAACGAGTGTATTTCCATTCATGGGACGATGAATCGCAATACGCACATAATTTGATGAACGTACACTACGAGTTTCAGGATGAGAACCTGCTGGCATCACATCAACAAATGGATCATCTTTATAAAATGCCTCGTAGAGCTTTTGGTAGTCCACTTGTTCACATCCCGGCATGATTGTTGCATACAACGTGGAATGGATCCCCCGAATCATGGGAACAAGATGTGGCACAAAAGTTAAACCAATTTCTCGAGTATTGCCAGTTAATGCCTTTAAGCCCTGTACAATTTCTGGAAGATGACGATGTCCCTTTACTCCATAAGCATGGAAATTGTCCGCAGCTTCTGCCAATAAAGAACCAATCACCGCTTTTCGACCTGCCCCTGACACGCCAGATTTACAATCAGCAATAAGAGCCAATTCATTAACAAGAACCCTCTCTTGGCTCAGTAACGGGGCAAACCCTAATTGCACTGAAGTTGGATAACATCCTGGCAAGCCAATAACACGAGCTTTTCGAATTGATTCTCGATTAATTTCAGCTAATCCATAAACAGCTTCAGCAAGAATATCCGGGCAACTATGCGGCAACTTATACCATTTTTCAAATTCTGCAATATCTTTTAGCCGAAAATCTGCAGCAAGATCAATAATTCGAACGCCAGCAGCAAGCAACGTTTTAGCATAAGACATTGCAACGCCATGTGGTGTTGCAAAAAAAACGACATCACATTCCGTTAATTTTGACTGTTCAGGCGCTGTAAAAACCAAATCAACAATCCCTCTTAAAGAAGGAAACATATCATCAACACGAGTTCCTGCATCACCACGAGATGTAATAGCAGTCAAAATAACTTCAGGATGACGAGATAGAAGACGAAGCAGTTCAACACCAGTATATCCAGAACCGCCAACAATGCCGACTTTAATCATGTTGGACCCCACTGACAGAATAAAAACTGTAGAAAAAGAAATAATACGTCTTATTCGATACAAAGATAAGAAAAAATAGCCGTCTGACAAAACGCCAGACGGCTTTTATAGCCTTTTCGGGACAATGCAGATAACTCTGCAAAAATATTAACGTTTGGAGAACTGTTTTGCACGGCGTGCTTTACGCAAACCGACTTTCTTACGTTCAACGCGACGTGCATCACGAGTAACCAAACCTGCTTTGGATAATGCGGGTTTTAAGCCAGCATCATAATCAATTAGCGCCCGAGAAATCCCATGACGAACAGCGCCAGCCTGACCCGATTCACCACCCCCTTTAACGTTAACCATAATGTCAAAACGTTCAACATTATCGGTGATTTCCAGTGGTTGACGAATAACCATCAAGCCAGTTTCACGAGAAAAATATTCATTTGCAGGCTTACCATTAACAATGATATTGCCTGAACCTGTTTTAATAAAAACACGAGCTACAGCGCTCTTGCGGCGGCCAGTTCCGTAATTATAGTTACCGATCATGTTCGTTCCTTAGATTTCCAATGGCTGTGGCTGCTGTGCACTATGTGGATGAGTCGCATCGGCATAGACTTTCAGCTTCTTGATCATGGCATAACCCAATGGGCCCTTTGGCAGCATTCCTTTAACGGCTTTTTCTAAAGCACGACCAGGGAAACGCTGTTGCATCTTTTCAAAAGTCGTTTCATAAATACCACCTGGATAGCCGCTATGACGGTAGTATTTCTTATCTGTATTTTTTGCACCAGTTACACGCAACTTAGCTGCATTGATCACAATAATGTAATCACCTGTGTCAACATGAGGAGTATATTCAGGTTTGTGTTTACCACGCAAACGGAGCGCTACTTCGCTGGCAACACGTCCGAGTACTTTATCGGTGGCATCAATCACAAACCAATTACGCTGGACTTCGCTGGCCTTAGCGGAAAAGGTTTTCATAAAGATTCCTAAAAAATAAAAAGCGTTTAAACGGGTGGTTCCACTGAATTAACAGTAGACACAGCCTTCTATTTAATTTCCTAAACGCACGGAAAAGACGATTATAGTCTGTGATACTGTTGTTAGCAATCAATGCGATCAAATAGGTCTGTTTTTCAACGTTTTTTTACTTTTTCTCAATGAGAATGCAACAAATAAGTCAAACAGAAAATGATGCTAATTCCTAAAGCAACAAGAATAATTTGCGGAATCGTCTCATGAAACTTTGAACGCTGCTGCATTTGCGGCATCAAATCACTTAATGCAATATAAATAAATCCAGCTGAGGCTAACGTCAAAACATAAGGAATCAGTTGATGAGACTTTTCAAGCATCATATAACCAATAATTGATGCGATTAAACAGCTAACTGTATTAAAAATACTATAAATAAATGCACGGCGCCTTGAAAAACCAGCATTAAGCATCACAATAAAATCACCAACTTGATTCGGAATTTCATGCGCTAAAATCGCCAAACAAGTAATAATCCCTAAATGGGGACCTATCAGAAATGCGGCCACAATCAAAATACCATCAGTAAAACTATGAAATCCATGGCCAATCAGAATCATCCATCCTGATGCGCCTGCCTCATGTCGATCATGTCCATGTTCATGATGATGCCCATCCAATTCATGATGATGAGAATGGCGCATAATCGCAAATTTTTCCAACAGAAAAAAAATTAAAAGTCCCGCTAAAAGCGTCAAAAACAATTCATCCGTATTCTCAAACATTTCTGCCGCTTCTGGTAATGCATGCAATAAAGAGGTTGAAAGCATCATGCCAACCGATAAACTGATCATCAGTTCAATCATCTTTGACAAAAATGTAAATGAGAGCAATGCAGCCAATGGAATACTAATAGCACCGATACAAAAAATACCAATCAGTGAAAAGATTAAAGGAAAATCCATTTATTTATCTTTCTATTAAGGCGCGCTATTTCAATTAACTACAAATACAGCATTAGCTCATATAAAACGCAACACTTAAGAAATAGGCCGTCATTTAAAATGACGGATTAAATCCCAAAAATGTCTTTTAGGCTTTCTCATAAAAAATACTGAAACCCTATTATCGGTATACCTAAATACTTTTTTTCAAATCAAAGATTCATTATTGGGTTGATGGCAATGCTTGACGACGTCTTTCGATAGCCTTAATACGATCAATTGCCTGTGGCATTGCATTAATACGTGCTGTCGTTTCTGGGTGCAAAGATGTATAGTGTTTTTGGCGAGATGCCGGGAAATGATAAGCCATATTTCGCCAAAAGCGAGTTGTCCCATCAATATTATAACCACCACGCACCAACATGGCTAAGCTGACTGCATCAGCATCAATGTCAAAACGTTTAGGCATTGGCTTTAATCCCGCCATATTAGCCGACTTAGGCGGCGTTTGAATTAAATTATCAATAAGCGTTTTTGCTTTAGCTGTATTTTTAACAAGCTTCGGATGATTAAGTACGCTATGAGCCATTTCCTTCGCAACAACATAAGCTAAAGAATCATCCGATTTTGCATAAAACATCATCCCTTCCGTTACCATAATACGGTTACCGTCAGAAAATGCGGTAACTGCAGCAGACTGTCCGAGTTCAACATGAAACCCACAGGCCAATGTTAACGGAATCACCATGGTACGATGAGTTCCGCTTCTAGAAATAGTAATACTAATTGATCGCCCTTCTGCAACGGCTGATGACAACATTTGTACGGCTTCATGCTCTGCATTACTCCCCTGTGGAGCCGATCTACCATCAATATTGATCAGGATATCTCCCCGTTTAAGCCCTGCTCTTTCTGCACCGGTTCCTGGAATAACATTCATGACCTGTAAATAATTACTGAGTCCAAGCGTACTCTCTGCTAGAGCCGCATTAGCGGTCGAATAGGAATATTTATTAGCAACGCTAAATCCTAAAATATTACGTAATTGTCTTTGACAAAGATCAGTATTTTTAATGAGTAGCCGACCACTAATATCTTCTAAGCGATCTTGCATTTCAACTAACTGTTTGAGATGAGCCGGCCCACTTGTCTCAAGAGCAATATCACTATCATCCCATGCCCCTTCCGTTGCACATGACGTCAACAATATAGCAGCACCTACACTCATAACTGCTGATAGCGCGATCGAATGAAGATGTTTTGTAACATTTTTAAGATGATTAAACATGACCTATTTTCCTGAATCAATGACTTCCCGTACTGCCAAATCCGCCAGTTCCTCGTTCAGTCTCAGTAAATTCATCAACAATATTAAATCCAACTTGAATAATAGGAACCACCACAAGCTGTGCCATACGGTCAAAAGGATGCAACGTAAACGGCAAATTTCCTCGATTCCAAACAGATACCATGAGTTGTCCTTGGTAATCTGAGTCAATTAATCCGACAAGATTTCCCAAAATAATCCCATAACGATGCCCCAATCCGCTACGAGGCAGAATCATTGCCGCATAATGAGGATCTTTAATATGAATGGCCATCCCTGTTGGAATAAGTTCCACTTGTCCAGGTTTTAGCTCAAGTGGCTGATCTATGCAAGCACGCAAATCAAGCCCGGCACTCCCCTTTGTCGCATAAGTTGGCAAATAATCTTTTATCTTTGGATCAAGAATCTTGATATCAATAATTTTCATGAAATCTTTACAATCGCGATGCCAATTCTGTCATCAACCGATACGCCAAATTTTGTTTAGTATCATAAGGTAACTCAAGTACACCCTTTTCATCAAAGAGAACCAGTGTATTATGATCTTTCCCAAATGTTTCATGGCCAATATTGCCAACAAGAAGAGGAATTCCCTTCTTACGGCGTTTTGCCTCAGCATATTCACGCAAATGCTCAGATTCTGCAGCAAATCCAACACAATAAGGCGCATCAGGCCTTAAAGCAACCGTTGCCAAAATATCGGGATTTTCTATAAATTCTAAAGTTGGAACTGATTGAGTGGCCGTTTTTTTAATCTTTTGAGAACTTGCATTCTTAACTCGCCAATCAGCAACAGCAGCAACGGAAATAAAGACATCTTTTTGATCAATATGACGAATAACGGTTTCTAGCATTTCCGCAGCCGTCATAACATCAAGGCGATTGACACCATAAGGAGTCGGCAATGCCGTTGGACCAGAAACTAACGTCACTTCTGCGCCTGCTAACCAAGCCGCTCTTGCAATGGCATATCCCATTTTGCCGGAAGACCGATTTGTAATCCCTCGAACAGGGTCAATTGGCTCAAATGTTGGTCCTGCTGTTATCAGCAACTTTCGCCCTGCCATTGTCTTTGGCCAAAGCGCGGCAATAACTTCTTCAACAAGCTCTAAAGGTTCTAGCATACGGCCTTTACCGACCTCTCCACAGGCTTGAAACCCAGAAGCGGGCCCCATAATACCAATACCATCTTGTTGAAGCTGATGAATATTACGTTGTGTTGCATTTTTCTCCCACATTTCCACATTCATTGCTGGCGCAATTAATAGTGGTGTACTTGCGGGTCTTGCATGGCACAATGTTGAAAGCAAATCATCACAAATGCCATTCGCTAACTTCGCAATAAAATTAGCCGTACAAGGTGCAATAACAATTGCATCAGCTTTTCTTGGCAGATCAATATGGGGCATATTATTCGGCTGACGATTATCCCAAGAGCTGGTAAAAACCGGATTCCCCGTTAATGCCTGTAAAGTAAGCGGTGTAATAAATTGTTGTGCATTTTCTGTCATCACAACATGCACAACAGCCCCTTCTTTAATCATGGCCCGTGCAAACTCAGCCGCCTTATAACAAGCAATTCCACCTGTCAATCCGAGTAAAACGGTTTTCCCAGACAGATCCATTTTTTTCTCCATGAATGATTAGTTACCAATTAGCTTTTTTTATTACGAAGTTCTAAAACAACAAACAATAATGCCCCCATACAAACCCCACAATCTGCAATATTAAATGTTGGCCAATGCCACGTTCCAATATGGAAATCTAAAAAATCCACAACATGCCCATAAACCAAACGATCAATGACATTTCCAATATCGCCGCCAAGAATTAGGGAAAGTGATAAGCAAAATAAGGTATTACTGCGATGCTTATGAATTTCATACACCATAAAAAGCCCAGCCAGAATACCAACAACAATAAAGAACGTTCGTTGCCACCCTGACTGAGACGCAAGAAAGCTAAATGCTGAGCCCTCATTGTAGAGCAAATGCAAATTGAAAAAAGAAGTCACTCGAATGGTTTGTCCCAATCCCAGTAAACTCAAAGACCAGAGTTTGGTGAGCTGATCACAAACAATTACTAATATTGCAACAATCAGCCACCAAACAATATGGATACCTTTGCTTTGTGTAAAGACTCTTCTTGCCATAATATTCTGTTTAACGACAGATTCAAAATCTATTCGTCCTATGCTACCGACTCATTAGATAAATCCTCGCTTTTCGCCTGAACCAAACAGATTAGCCAAACAACGCGGACAAATAAGAGGATGTTTAGGATCACTACCAACATCATTACGATAATGCCAACAACGCTCACATTTTTGATAAGCAGATGGTTTAACTTCAATGGATTCAGCAGATTCTTCAGCGACTTCTTTAACATCAGCACGAGAAGTAATCATTAAATATTTAAGATCATTTCCAAGGCTATTGAGTAATTTATATTTTTCGCCTGCTGCATAAATACTAACTTCTGCTTGCAAAGAAGATCCAATTTGCCCCGTAATACGAACATCTTCTAAGCGCTTCATCACATCGGCACGAATTAACTTTAGTGCTTCATATTTGGTAAGAAGCGCTTCCCCATCCGGAATATCAGGCAATTCATAAGCTGTCAGTGTAAAAATCGTTTCATCACTGGCTGCAAATTCTTGTTCAGAGGCAAATGCTTTCCATGCTTCTTCCGATGTAAAAGAAAGAATTGGCGCCATCAAACGCAATAATGCATGCGTAATATGCCAAAGAGCTGTTTGCGCTGAACGCCGCGCTTTAGATGCTCGTCCCGATGTATAAAGACGATCTTTCAAAATATCAAGATACAAGCTACCTAATTCTTCTGAACAATATGTTTGTAATTTTGCAACAACAGGATGAAATTCAAATTTTTCATAATGCGCCATAATATCCGTTTGAAGAGATTTCATTGCAGCAATCGCATAACGATCAATCTCAAGCAATTCGTTTAATGGCACACCATCTTTTTCAATATTAAAATCTGCCGTATTAGAAAGCAGGAAACGTAATGTATTACGAATACGACGATACGATTCAGTAACGCGTTTTAAAATTTCATCCGAAATACACAATTCACCCGAATAATCCGTTGCAGCAACCCACAAACGCAAAATATCGGCCCCTAATGTATCAAATACTTTTTGAGGAGCAACAACATTTCCTAAAGACTTAGACATCTTCTTGCCCTCCCCATCGACAACAAATCCATGGGTTAGCAACATTTTATATGGCGGTTGCCCATCCAACATACATCCTGTCAACAAGGAAGAATGAAACCATCCTCTATGCTGATCCGAGCCTTCCAAATAAAGATCTGCCGGCCAATTCAAAATATCGGCATGAGAAGTCCGCAATACAGTACGGTGAGTCGCCCCAGAATCAAACCAAACATCTAATGTGTCACGATTTTTTTCATACATCGCAGCTTCTTTCCCCAGCAATTCTTCTGGATCAAGGCGCTGCCACGCTTCAATGCCTTCTTTTTCAACTCGTTTTGCAATAGCCTCTAACAATTCAGGCGTACGAGGATGCAATTCACCCGTTTCCTTATGAACAAAAAAGGCCATAGGAACACCCCATTGCCGTTGACGAGAAAGAGTCCAATCTGGACGATTGGCAATCATTGCCTGCAAACGAGCACGCCCCCAATCTGGGAAAAAACGAGTCTGAGCAACCCCTTTTAATGCGGCTTCACGCAAGGTAATCCCACCTTTTCTCGGTTTAATATCCATTCCCGCAAACCACTGAGAAGTTGCGCGATACACAATAGGACTCTTATGACGCCAACAATGCATATAGCTATGAGTCATCATGTTGAGATTAAACAGCGTTCCAACACGCTTCATCGTCTCACAAATTTCTCTGCCGGCATCCCAAATCATTTTGCCACCGAATAGCGGTAAAGAAGCAATATAATGACCATCAGCCATGACTGGATTAAGAATAGCTTCATCTGCCATGCCATAGGCTTTACAAGACAGAAAATCATCTACCCCATAAGCAGGTGCTGAATGAACAATCCCGGTCCCAGTATCCAAAGTCACATATTCGGCCATATATACTGGCGACATCCGTTTAAACCCTTCATGTGCTTCTGACAAAGGATGCCAAAATCGAATAGATTCAAGATTTTTCCCCAACGTGGTCGCAATAATTTGCCAATCTTTTAAACCATAGCGAAGTTGAAGTAACGTTTTACCCGCTTCATTAGAAGGTAAATTTGCTCTTTCCTCAGCGACAATAAGTAATCCTTTTTCTGTTTTAACTAAGGCATAAACAAATTCTGGATGTAAATTAAGCGCCTGATTCGCAGGAATTGTCCAAGGAGTCGTTGTCCAAATAACGATATACCCTTTATCCATTGGCAATTTTTCTAATCCAAATGCCTTAGCAACTTTTTCAGGCTCTGCAAATGGGAAACCAACATCAATTTCCGGATCACGGCGATCCTGATATTCCACTTCGGCTTCTGCTAATGCGGAACGACAGTCAAAACACCAGTTAACCGGCTTTAATCCACGAAACACATAGCCATTTTCTAATAATCCTGCCAGTGCACGAATTTCAGCGGCTTCATTTTGATAGTTCATTGTCAAATAGGGATTATCCCAATCTGCCAATACCCCTAAACGAATAAAATCTTTCTTTTGACGCTCAACTTGTTCACGAGCATAAACTCTAGCTTTTGCCTGAACTTCAAGTGCAGGTAATCCTTTTCCAAACTGTTTTTCAATTTGGATTTCAATCGGCATACCATGACAATCCCATCCAGGAACATAAGGCGCATCAAATCCCGCCAATCCTTTAGACTTTAATACGATATCTTTTAAAATTTTATTGACTGCATGACCAATATGGATATCCCCATTCGCATAAGGAGGACCATCATGCAAAATAAATTGCGGGCGACCCTTAGCCGCTTTTCGAATTCGTTGATAAACTTTCTTAGTCTGCCATTCCTTTATCCATTCTGGTTCTCGTTTCGCAAGATTACCTCGCATCGGGAAAGGAGTATCAGGCATATTAACCGCATATTCAGGAGGAAGTTTTATTTTGTCCTGTTTCTTTTTCTTGCCGGCTTGATCAGCTGGTTTATTCGCCATTTTATTACGCTCAGATTGAATTAATTAAACAACAGATTTTACCTGTTCTGCCGAATTTACTGTTAATTTGGTCGACATATTTGGCTGTTATATTCCTTTAAAATACTGGTTTGCCACATCGACATCTTGTCTAATTGCTACTTTTAATGCATTCAGATCAGAGAATTTTTGATTATCTCGCAATTTTTTCAAAAATTCGACCTTGATAAGCGCTCCATAACAATTTCCTGTGTAATTTAGTAAATGAGTTTCAAGCAAAATCTGCCCATTTGCCTGAATAGTTGGTCGATTTCCAACCATTGAAACAGCCGGTAAAGGATCTTTAGACAAACCATAGACCCGGGTAATAAAGACCCCTGATAAGACATTTCCATTCTTTTTCATCGATAAATTAGCGGTTGGAAAGCCAAGTTTTCGCCCTAATTGATTCCCTCGAATAACATGTCCCGACAGTTGATAAGGTCTTCCTAAAAGATGAGCAACTTGATCGAATTGACTATGATTGAGTAACTGCCTTATCTTAGAAGATGAAATACGGATATCGCTTTCTTTCACACTAGGCAATATTTGTGCTTCAAATCCAAAACGTTGGCCTAACGCTTGCAATAAATCCGTAGTTCCTTCTCTATTTCGTCCAAAATGAAAATTTTCACCGACAATAATCCAACGAACATTAAGTCTCTCAATGAGAATTTGCCGAACAAATTCAACGGCCGTTAATGCGGCCATTGCATCATTAAATCGTGCGATATAAATCCGTTCAATACCAGCACTTATCAATGCCTGCATTTTGTCACGAAATGGGGTAATCGTAATGGGTGCATCAACTATTCTCCCCAATTTACCGGCAAAAAACTGACGAGGATGAGGACTAAACGTTAATACAGTCGGTGTTATCCCTAGATGATTTGCCGCTTTTTTCAATTGCTCAAGCAATGCACCATGTCCCCTATGAACACCATCAAAATTGCCAATAGTCAAAGCGCAAGGTGACAATGTCGCCTTAGATGGCAAACCACGGAAAACCTTCATTAATGTTTCTTAAAATTGCAAAAATATGAAATTATAATGCGTTATATCGAATTCCATAAATAACACATCATTATTCATTCATGAAATTCTCTCATGCTTTAAAGATTTTGTATCGTTATTTCATCCGATATCTACTGATCAATATCGTTTGTTTAATCACTTATCCGATCTATGCGATACCTAATCCCAATAAAATTATCCATAGCGTATTTGAAGCATCTGATGATGGATTTGATATGGTTAAAACACAGAATTATTATTCTGGCTGGGTCGCTGATGCGATTTTCGAACCTCTGTTAACCTATGATTATCTTGCCCGCCCAGCACGCCTTATCCCAAACACCATTACTAAAATGCCACAGATCAGTGCAGATGGAAAAACTTATACCTTCCATCTCAAAAAGCATATCTGGTTTTTCCCTGATCCTATTTTCAAAGGAAAAAAAAGAGAATTAACAGCGATGGATTATAGTTATACGATCAAACGACTACTTGATCCATCAAACCGCTCTCCATCTGCCATTTTTTTGCGCGGAAAAATTATGGGATTAGATGCTTTAGCCCAAAAAGCCGAAAAATCGGGACATTTCAACTACGATATCCCAATTGCAGGACTAAAAACGCCTAATCGCTATACCCTTAAAATTCGTTTGAATGCCCCTGATCCTAATTTTTTGTATGTTTTAGCATATGGCGCATTAGGTGCTGTTGCCCGTGAAGCAATTGAAGGCTATGGCATTCAAGCGCCTTTTCATCCCGTTGGTACAGGCCCTTACCATTTATCAGAATATGTCCCCAGAAGCCGTATCGTATTAGAAGCAAATCCTTACTTTCGCGGTTTTATCTGGAATTTTCAATCCACTGGAGATACATGGGACAATCAATTAGTTCAAGACATGTATGGCAAAGAAATGCCTCAAATTGGACGCGTTGAAATTTCGATCATTGAAGAAGAACAATCTCGTTGGTTAGCCTTTCAAGAAGGAGATATTGGTTTTGACAAACTTCCTCAACTTGCGGCTCCCATCGCATTAGAAAATGGACATCTAAAGGAAGAATTCACCGATCAGAATCTTCGTCAATATACAATGATAGAACCTGAAATCACCTATACCTTATTTAATATGCAAGATCCGATAACAGGAGGATATACGCCAGACAAAATTGCGCTACGCCGTGCTATTGCAATGTCTTATGATACAGAATCAGAAATTTCACTACTCCGCAATGGCCAAGCATCCATTGCTCAGATGATGATTCCTCCAGGAGTTGAAGGTCATGATCCAAATTATATTAGTAGCATTTCTTATAATCCAGAATTAGCTTCTCGACTCTTAGACTACTATGGCTATAAACGCCAATCGGATGGTTATCGCACAATGCCTGATGGCAAACCTCTTTTATTAAAAATTCGAACAGATGCTAGTGCATCTGCGCGAACGATTTCCGAAATTTGGAAACGAGGGCTCGATCAGATCGGAATAAAAGTCAATTTTGAAGTCGGTAATTTTGCAGACAATCTAAAAGATGCTGCAGGATGTCGCCTCATGATGTGGGGTGGCGCATGGCATGCCGATTTTCCTGAAGCAGAAAACTTCTTTCAATTACTATATGGTCCTAATGCAGGAGCAGGTAATTTTGGCTGTTATCGATCAAAAGCCTATGATCAACTTTATCAGCAAGCAATCGCCCTTCCTCCAGGCAATGCACGTAATGCGATTTATGTTCAAATGAATCGACAAATGGAAGCCGATACCCCTTGGGTTTTGCATGTTTCACGGACTCGCAATTGGCTTATTCGTCCGTATATTATGGGTTTTAAAAAACACCCCATTCTACTCTCGGATTGGCAATATCTCGATATTGATTTAAATAAACACTAACTCAAAAAAAATTATGATCCCTAATACCAATCTCCAACATTCTCTCATTGGAATTTCAGGCTGGTCGGGAAGTGGCAAAACAACGTTAATTGAAAAACTTATCCCCATACTGATTGATTATGGACTTCGTGTTAATGTTGTCAAAGATAGTCACCATAACGTAGAACTTGAACCGCCTCATAAAGACAGTGCACGGATAAGACGAGCGGGTGCAGCAGAAGTACTGCTTACCTCTCCATTCCGATTTGTGATTACCCACGAACTACGCAATGAAAAAGAACCACCATTAAAAGAATTACTCTCTCGTATGCAATCTGCTGATATTACTTTAGTTGAAGGATTTCGAAACGAAGCAATACCGCACCTAGAAGTATATCGCCCAATACTTGGAAAACAACCCATGTATTTAGAAAACCCTCATATCAAAGCTGTTGCATCAGATACACCTCAGCCCCGAAATTTTCCTTTAAATATGATTTGGTTAAATCTAAATGATATTAATCAAATCGCTAAGTGGATACTGAACCAGTAAAGAAAAAATCCCCATAAAACAATGTATTATGGGGATATCCGCTCACTTTTATTGCTGTGACGTTAAACTATAGAGCCACTGCATATTTTTTAATGCCTCTGCAGACTGCGTCCGAGAACAAGATGGACACAACTTAGGCTGTTGATAAGCACTTCCTAATAAATCCGCGCCTTTTTGAACCTGAATAGCTGATGCAGAGAATGTCTCTCCACAAGCTGCACAAACCTGCATAGGCTGTTTACGAACAATTGATCCTGTAATCTCTGTAATTCGGAAGCCATCTCGATCTTCAACCATAATGGCACCGGTTGGACAAACAGCAGCACAAGCGCCACAACCGATACACTTATCCGCTGGCCTTAAGAAATCCTTAAAGACCATCCGACCGCCTTTCGTTTCAACCATCTGAAGCGCTTCAACGCCAACTTCGATGCAAGCCAATTCACATAACCCACAACCGATACAAGTATCACATCGTAAGCACCGCTGAGCTTCAACGGCTGCCACTTTTTCATCCCAATCCTCTTGCATAAATTCATGAGAAAATTTACGAGTATTAGGATCATGTTCTTCAATATGCGCCCTTTCAGAAGACATTCGTCTTTCAGGTTCCGCTTCAACAAATGGAACTTCATCACGACGTTGTGACTCAAGAGAAGCGTAATCTGCTTTTTCTCCGGTCAAATATTCATGAATAGACAATGCAACCCGTTTACCTGAACCAATTGCGGCAACAACGGTACTTGCACCATGCGCAATATCGCCACTTGTGAAAATACCTTTTTCTGCAGTCATTAACGTATCAGGATCATTAACAATAGCGCCCCATTTGGTTTCAATCTTTGAGCCTTCAAGCCATCCCAAATCAGCCTCTTGACCAATACCTGCGAAAATTTGATCTGCTTGAACAATAATTGGAGCCACTTTCCCCGCATCAGGTGCATAACGAGAGCGCTCAAACTCAATTTTTCCACCCTCTAAAATACGAGTTGGGGCCCAAAATTCAACCAGTTCAACGCCTTCTGCTAGAGCCAATTCAACTTCATGTGGATTTGCTGGCATTTGCTTACGATTACGACGATACCACATTTGGACTTTTTCAGCCCCTTGACGAAATGCTGTCATCGCAACGTCAATTGCAGCATTCCCGCCACCAATCACAATAACATGAGGTCCAACACGTGGATTTTTGCCCGAACGAACGGCCGATAGAAAATCCATTCCACCTATTACAAAATCTTGATCGTCGCCAGGGACACCTAACCGTTTAGAATTTTGCATACCTGTTGCTAATAAGGTTGCATCATATCCTTTATCTTGAAACTCTTTAGCATGCTCAACGTGATACCCTAAATGGATTTTCACGCCTAATTTTTTAACCACATCAATTTCTGCATACAATTTGTAATCAGGTAAACGATAATTCGGAATCCCATACCGCATAACACCGCCTGGATGCTGACGCTCATCGAATATTTCTACTGTATGCCCTTTTTGCGCTAAATAATATGCGGCCGTGATCCCAGATGGTCCACACCCTACAATAGCAATTTTTTTGCCTGTCGGGGCTGCTTTTTTCAAATCTGGACGAATTTCTGCACAACGTGCGGCAACATGTTTCATTGGACGAATGAAAACAGGTTTACCAGAAACCTCATTTTGAACACAGTCATATTCACAAGGCGCTGGACAAACCAAACCACAAGAATCTGGTAACGGCGTGTCTTTAGATAAGACTTTGAGCGATTCTGAAAAATTACCATGCCCAATATGCGCCATCATACTAGGAATATCAATATGAGCTGGACAAGCTTCCTGACAAGGTGCTGAACGAGGTTTAAAACAAGTCCCAACCGTACAATTGCCTAAAAGATGCGCTTCCCATTCTTTCCTTTGTATTTCCAATGAATGTGCTACAGCATTGCCAAGCTCTGGAACGATACCTCTTAGTTCTTCTGTTGCCTTATTCAGTTCATCAAGACTTTGAATATTATTACGTCCAAGCGTAATCTCTGTAATGATACGGGTAACTCGCGCAACAGCAGGACGAGCATTCTTAGAAAGAGTCCCTTCAGTATGTAAAGATGTGCGTAATGCCTCCAGAATGTCCGTAATAGGGCATGTTGGTTTTGGAGCTTCTTTTTCGTTTGCCATAGTTATGTCAGTCTGCCAGAAAAATAAATTTCAGTCTTTATTTGCTCAAGAGTATTTTATTATTGAATAGATGTAACATGAGCATTTTCTATAAACGACAATATTAACACCAAATCCTAATCAAAACTGACCTGATAGGGGGATATTCGGTACATAAGCCACACAGAAATTCAAAGCATGTCATATAATATGGATCGGCATAATATAAACAGACGGCACTCACTGATTTAATCCACCTTTGGGGATACTGGCTCCCTTAAAGGTAAAATGACCGTCTTTGATGAATTTTCCTAAAAGCCTCTTACGGGCAGGAGACAGAATAAAAATGAACCGGTTTGTTATTGCAGAACCAGATAGATGTATCGGTTGCCGCACGTGCGAGGTCGCTTGTGTACTCGCACATCCAAGTGGCGCTGAAAATGATTTGACACCTGAAAATTTCCATCCCCGCTTAAAAGTGATCAAAGGATTGGAAATGTCTGCGCCAGTGCAGTGTCACCATTGTGAAAATGCACCTTGCGTTAGAGTTTGTCCAACTAATGCATTGGTTTATCGCGACAATACCGTTCAGATTGTGACTGAACGATGTATTGGTTGCCAATCTTGTGTACTAGCTTGTCCATTCGGCGCAATGGAAGTTATCACGAAACCCGTAAAACAAGCGAATTTGGGACCACTTAGTGTTAAAAAAACTGTACGTGTTGCGAATAAATGCGACCTCTGTATTAATGTTCCTGATGGGCAGCAATGCGTCAAAGTTTGTCCAACCAAAGCACTTCATTTGGTAGATATGTCTGCTATTGAAGCAAAAACTCAGGAAAAACGCGAAAAATCAGCTTTTAGCATGCCACCTGAAGCTTTCAAATAATCCTTAATTAAGGCATTTGGTAACATCCATAAGCGTAATAGCAATTTTGAATGTTTGGAGGAATCATGACCATAAAAAAATCATTAGTAGTCTGTCCTTATTGTGCATCAGGTTGCAAAATCGAATTCACTGTTGACGTTGAAAAAAATAAGATCCTTAAAGCAGAAGGTGCTAATGGTTTTACCAATCAAGGTGAACTTTGCCTGAAAGGATATTATGGCTGGGAATTTTTAAATGATACACGTATTCTGACTCCTCGATTAACTCGCCCACTTGTTCGTTATAAACGAGGAGAGCCATTTACAGAAGTATCTTGGGATGAAGCCATTCGCTTTGCCAGCTCTAAACTGATGGAAATTAAAGAGAAATATGGTCCAGATTCTATTTTCGTCAGTGGGTGCGCAAGAGGTCCAGGCAATGAAGCCAATTATATTGCTCAAAAGTTTGCACGCGCAGTCATCGGAACCAATAATGTTGATTGTTGTGCACGCGTTTGTCACGGCCCTTCAGTGGAAGCATTAGATAGAACGCTTGGTAATGGATCTATGAGTAATTCGATTGTAGAAATCGAAGACAGTAAATGTATTATGATTTTCGGATACAATCCAGCCGATTCTCATCCTATTGTCGCTCGACGAATTATCAAAGCAAAACAAAAAGGGGCCAAAATTATCGTCGTCGATCCGCGTGTTATTGAATCAGCAAGAATTAGTGACATTCATCTACAACTGAGAAATGGTTCTAATGTTGCTCTTTGCAATGCAATGCAACATGTTTTAATTGAAGAAAATTTAATCGACAAAGAATTTATTGAAAATCACGTCGATGGTTTTGATAAAGTTTGGGAAACTGTTCAAAAATACACCCCTGAAAATACAGCTGAAATTACAGGATTAGACCCAGAAATGGTCCGTAAAGCAGTACATATGTATGCCGCAGCCGAATCTGCAACCATTCTTTGGGGGATGGGAGTTACTCAATGGGGGCAAGGTGTAGAAACTTGTATTCAATTATCTAATATTGCTGCAATGACAGGTAATCTTGCTCGTCCAAATGTTGGCGTTGGTCCCGTACGTGGACAAAATAATGTCCAAGGCTCTTGTGATATGGGCGCTTTACCAGGACGTTTTCCTGGTTATCAATCGGTTACAGATCCTGAGATTCGTGCTAAATTCGAAAAAGCATGGGGCGTTGAGAAGCTGCCAGCAGAAAAAGGCATCCCAATTACAGAAGTTGGGCACAATATTGAAGCAGGAAAACTCAAAGCCGTTTACCTTTTCGGTGAAGATCCATTTCAAACAGAACCTGATCTTAATGCTGTTCGGCACGCCTATAGCCAACTTGAACTATTTATTGCTCAAGACATTTTTATGACAAAATCAGTCTCAGAAGCAGACGTTGTTTTCCCTGCAACATCATGGGGAGAGCATGATGGTGTCTATACCGCAGCTGATCGAGGCTTTCAGAGAATGTACACGGCAATTAAAGCCCCTGAAGGCACAAAACATGATTGGGAAATTCATAGCTTAATGGCGACCGCTATGGGATACCCAATGCACTATAACAATACTAAAGAAATTTGGGATGAAATGCGCGAATTATCACCTCTTTTCTATGGCGCTACCTATGAAAAGATGGAAGGATTAGGGTGGGTTTCTTTCCCTTGTCGCACGTTAGATGATCCAGGAGATCTATGGATGTATCGTGATGGAGAATTTCTAACAGATAATGGTAAAGCACATATGTTACCTGCTGAATGGCGTCCTCCTGTTGATCAAATTGATGAAAAGTTCCCATTAATTCTATGTACTGTTCGTGAGGTTGGTCATTATTCTTGCCGTTCAATGACAGGTAATTGTCCTGCACTCGCAACACTAGCTGATGAACCAGGTTTTGCTCAAATCAATCCTGTTGATGCAAAAGAATTAAATATTCGAGATAAAGAACTCATCTGGGTCGAAGGACGGCGAGGAAAAGTTATTACTCGAGCTTATATTACTGAGCGAACTAATCGTGGGGCCATTTATATGACTTACCAATGGTGGATTGGAGCATGTAACGAATTAACTATTGAACATTTAGATCCAACTTCAAAGACACCGGAATATAAATACAGCGCAGTACGTATTGAAAAAATTAATGATCAAAAATGGGCGGAACAATATCTTATTGAAGAATATGATAAGCTAAAAACTCGCCTGGCTGATGCAAATGATAAAGTACTGACACTCAATCAAGCTGCATAATTCTTGTTATTTATATAAAATGGCTGTTTAGGATAGAGAAATTTGGCGTGACTAAAAATCACGCCTTTTCTTTTTCTAGGTCATTTATAGATTACAGACAAAATTGCTGAACTAATTCTTAACACTAGAAAACGCATTGCTCTTATTCATAGTAATGGAACCATAGTTGTCGTTAGGAGTTCCACAGTAACCCCGATATAGGAAACGATCGAATATGTGCAACTACCCTAATTTGCAATAGTCTAAAATCCATTCATTTCTATTCCAGAGTTGCTTCTTTGTTAATTCTTCAACATTTTTAATAATCGATTTTTTGGCATTTTCCGACATTACCTCTAATTCAGAAGCAAAAAATTGTTTCATCCAATTAGACAATTCTCTTTTATTACCCTAGCGTAGAACTCTAATATAACATTTCGCTCGTTCCTTTTAATAAAAAGAACTCAAACGCCGATATACGAAAAGTTCCATGCAAAACACCAAATGACAATGCGAACATGGAACTTATTATTTCACTAGCTAATCAATGCGATATAACAAATCCGAATAATTAATTATTCTCTACTTCCCCAAAAGTTGCTAAGAATATCTAGCTCTCTCTAATACAGCTAACGTAAAAGTACAGCAGGAAAAATCATCTGAGATCCATCATTAAACACCGCTTTAATCATATCCCCCATAATCTGAATATCTGTTGCAACTTTTCTAACTTCACGATAAGTTTCTTGCTGATGCAATTCGTCAGATTCCTGAATTTTTTGACAATACCAATCAGCAGTATTTTTCTGTACAGTATTCTCCATTATTTGCTCCCAAATCAAAATTTGATTATTGAATATTTACAAACCAAAATCTGTAGTTTAATTGGATTTTTTTAACATTCCTATATTAATGGTAATCTTAGAACTTATGAGTAATACCGAATTGGAGGCCAGTAACCTTATCGGAATAATCGCCAAAGATCTTAGCAGCC
>CAKRSU010000019.1 GCA_934401755.1 uncultured Oxalobacter sp. | reverse complement strand
GGGAATGTTCCTTTTCTTGGCTTGGAATGGATTTCCCTTAGGCATAACATGTTTTTGATGTTGTGCCTATTTTTTTGCATTTCCCCTCTTTTTGAGGGAGAGCCCCTTAAAGCCGATACGGGAATTAACATTTTCCCCCATACCGACATCTTCACCGGTCTTCTTAATATAGCCAGTATCCACGACACCGTAGATAGTGACATTGGACTGTGCATAAGCGGTGCCAGCAGCAGCGCCCAGAAAGAGCGTTATTGGGCAAAAGTTTTTTTAGATAAAGTGCGATTGCTATTAAATAGTCGATATTTTCCTGTTATTGGATCGGTGAATGCAACTGTTTTGGCAAGTAATTGTAATGGATGATTGTATTCTTCTATTAGCATTTGTTTTGTTGTTGCTTCTGGCAAGTGTTCTGGGTAGATCCGATCGTTAAGAATAGGGATACCTAATGCCATCATTTGTACTCGTAATTGGTGTTTGCGTCCGGTGTAAGGTTCAAGTTGGTAATAGGCATATTTCTCATTATGATGAAGTATTTTGATAAGGGTTTCTGTATTAGGGATACCAGTACCAATTGCCATTTGCATAAAATTATCTTTTCGTTGAAATATGTGGTGTGTACAGATGGTAGGAGTTATTAGATTTTCATGATATGGTGCAATTGCTTCATAGATCTTTTTGACAGCTTTTGTTCGAAAAAGTTTCTGATAGGCATTTCGCTCTTCTGGCTGAACTGAAAATATTACTAAACCTGCTGTTTCTCGATCAATCCGATGAATAGGGGAGAGGGAATCAATACCCAATTTTCGCCTTAGACGAACTAGTAGTGTTTCTTGAATATAACGTCCTGATGGAGTAACCGGTAAAAAGTGAGGTTTATCAGCGATGACTAGATGATTATCTTGATAACAAATCGTTTCTTCAAAAGGAATATGCCATTCGTGATTAAGATGGCGATAATAATAGAGCTTTTTTCCAATTTGATAAGGAGTATTTAATGTGATTGGAAGCCCACTTTCGTTAAATACTTCTTGATTTTGAATGCGCTTCTCCCATTCTGATCGAGAAACTGCGGTAATTTTTTCGGTTAAAAAATCGATGCAGGATAACCAGTGTCCTGCAGACATAACAATCCGACTAGGACTGACACCATTAACGCAGGGAAGAGAAGGTTGTTTCATTTATCTCAAAAGTGCTATCAATTTTAGTAGCATTATAGAATAAGATTTCTGTATTATTGCTGATTTGAGACAAAATTATCCCATTTAAGGCTTCATGGAATATTTTATTTTAAGAGTTAAATACAATTCTCGGTTATGCTAGTATACTAAGGATATTTTAGTACATTGACTTTATTATTACATTCAAATAGTATCTATATTGGACGTAAGGATAAGGAGATTCTATGATTAAACTTCCTAAAATTGAGAAAAAAGATCAGTCAGAATTCTCAGGTATTAAAACTATTGCAAAGATTGTTACAGGATTGTCTCTTGTAGTTGGTACTGCGGTTTCTGTACAAGCCGCGACTTTGCCTGATACATTTGAAACGAGCTCAGATATAGCATCAAGTTCTTTATTGCTGACAGCATCAATTGTTTCTCCCTCTGTCCCCTATCATAGTTCACATATGTCTCATAGTTCTCATTCATCGCATCATTCCCATTATTCAAGTCGATATTAATCAATGTCAGACGTGAACGATTCAATATTAAGCCAAAGTGGTAGGGACGAGTATGGTATCTATGCTCGATTGAGTATAGATATTAATTTGTTTTCTCAGACAGCGATTCTCAAAACAGCATATTGGTTTACTGACCGATATTTTCTCTTTTTTTCTAAGAATGAAAATTCTTCATTTCTCAATGTTGAAATAAGACCTAAAAATGATGATGTTAAAAACTTTTTTCTGACGGCATGTGGTGAGTTTTCAAATCGATTGCTTGATCAAGAGCTTCGCCAAAGAGTTATTGCAGAGACTAGTGAGGTTCGTAACGTTTTGGTCAAGAAAGCATTCTTTGAGGCAAAGCTTCCATTGCCTACTGGAGTAGTTTCTTTAGAAGAAAGTCGACCTATTAGTTCACAAAGTTATATTCAAGATGATATAAAAATAGGTTAATTAGGATGATATTTATAAGGCATATTAATAATTTAATTTACACTTCAGATGCTTTGAATGCCTCTATATATGCTTTTTATCCGTATTGTTCCATTTCCACTGAATATTTGTCAGAAACAATGATTTCTGTATCTGTTTCGGTACATCATGAATATCAGCGTTATGCAAAAGAAATTGCTCTTGAATTTTGGAATTATTTTTTAGATTTAAGTTGTCAGCAAAAACTTGAGAATTTGAATGAGCCATGGTAGACATAAATTTTTATCCGAAGGAAAAATATCAGACATCATTCTATGAGTATTCGTTATTACCATTCAAATTTGATAGAAGGTCTGATGGAAATTATTTGTTGGTAAATGAAATTGGTGAATATCTTCTTCTAAGTCAAGAACAATTAAGAAAATTTGTGATACATGATCTTTTACCAACTGAAGAAATCTACAAGCAATTAAAGGCTAAACATTTTCTTTCTGATAGAAATTCTTCTGCTTTATTTGATATCTTAGCTTCTAAGTATAGAACAAAGAAAGCATTTCTAGACGGTTTTACGAAGTTGCATATCTTTGTTCCAACGCTGAGATGTAACCAATCCTGTCAGTATTGCCAAGTTACCAGACAAAATTCCTGTGCAACTACTAAATTTGATATGTCTATTGAGACTATGCATAGATCTGTGGATTTAATGCTTGCAAATCCTTCCCACTCGGTAACTATGGAGTTTCAAGGAGGGGAACCTCTTTTAAACTTTGATATGGTGAAAGAAGGAGTTTTATATTCCAAACAAAAAAATGCCTCTATTGGAAAGCACATAGAATATGTTATTTGTACAAATCTTATCTTATTGGAAGATTTTCATCTTGAATTTTTCAAAGAACATAATATTCAAATTTCCACATCATTAGACGGGCCACAGTTCTTGCATGATAGGAATAGACCAATGAATGGTCAGAGCAGTTATTCAGTAGTAACTCGTAATATCAGAAGAGTACAGGAAGCTCTTTGTTATGATGCGGTTAACTGTTTAATGACAACTACTCGGAGGAGTCTTCAATATCCCAAAGAAATTGTCGATGAATATATTAATATGAATATGAAATCAATATTTGTGAGGGATTTGAATCCATATGGCTATGCGGTAAAGACTCGAGCTACTATTGGTTATTCATCTGAAGAATTTCTTAATTTTTACAAAAAACTTTTAGCATATGTTTTGAAATTAAATAGAAACGGAATTACATTCTCTGAAGCTTATGCGTCATTGGTTCTGAAAAAAATCCTGACTCCATGGCCAATTGGATTCGTTGATTTGCAATCGCCTTGTGGAGCTGGCTTTGGCGTTGCACTTTATAACTACGATGGTAATGTTTATGCTTCTGATGAGGCAAGAATGCTTGCTGAAATGGGATATCAAACGTTTAAGTTAGGAAATGTTTTTGAAAATACTTTCGATGAGATATTCTTGGGTGATGTAATGCAAAAGATTGCATTAGCATCGTGTAATGAATCTTTGATAGGGTGTTCTGATTGTGTTTATCAGTCATATTGTGGGGCGGATCCTATTCGAAATTTTACGACACAACATGATTTTGTAGGACATAGGCCGACCAGTGGATTCTGTAAAAAAAATCGAGGAATGATCGGTCATATTATTGATTTGCTTTTAGAAGAGAATCCAGATAATGAACGGATTTTTTGGGCATGGATAAATCGTGAATCTGTTAATTGTATGAGACTGTCTGAACCAACATGGTTATCAAACTAAGAATTTTGGGAGATGTTAGCGATGATGATCGACGCATTATTGGTAAGGTAACTTTCGGCGATATAGAATCATCTCTCAGAGAGCAATATATTAGAATCATTAGAGAGAATACTTCTCATGATTCTCTTGATGGATATGCAGCTGTATTGTTTGAGAAACAACCATTAGTCGCTGTAACAGCACCATTTATTCAGAATCTTGGAACTCTTGATTTTATTGAATCCAATTCTATCGTTGTCGCTGAACCCGGTTCGGGTAGTTTAAGGGTGTTATACAGACCCAAATCGCCTCATAATGTACTATTTGCGACTAATGCTTGTAATAGCCATTGTTTAATGTGTTCTCAGCCGGCATTTCCAGTAGATAATGAAAAGATGGTAGAGGAATTGCTCAAGATTATTAACTTGATTCCTAATCAACCTAAGCATATTGGGATCAGTGGAGGAGAACCTACGCTTTTGAAAGATGGTTTGCTTAAAGTGTTAGCAAAGTTGAAAGAAAAACTTCCTCAGACATCGGTAACTATGCTTTCCAATGCAAGATTTCTTGCTTATGAAGATTTTACTAAAAAGATTGCTGAGGTTTGTCATCCAGATTTTTCGATTTCAATTCCACTCTATTCAAGCGATGCTTTGTCTCATGATTATATTGTGCAGACGAAGGGAGCTTTTGACCAAACAATACAAGGACTATACAACTGTGCGAGGTATAGATTAAATGTTGAAATCAGGATTGTATTGCATAAACAGACTATTCCTGAATTGCTAAATCTTGCTGATTTTATCTATAGAAATATTCCTTTTGTTTCATCAGTTATTTTGATGGGAATGGAGCATATGGGGTATGTCAGAAAGAACTGGGATTTACTTTGGATTGATCCTGTGAATTATGCTGATATATTGGAGAGAACAGTGCAAAGGCTACATTATTATAGAATTAATACATTACTCTATAATCTCCCTCTGTGTGTATTGCCAAAGTCTCTTTGGAATTATGCTAGGCAAAGCATCTCAGATTTTAAGAATATTTATCTTGAACAATGTGATGAGTGTTCTCAAAAGAATAATTGTTGTGGATTATTTCAATCCTCCGAATCTTGTCATAGTATTGGGATAAAAGCGATTTGAATAGTGCGACTATAATATAAATGGCCTTAGTTCTATCCCATCGGGATGATAAAAGCCCTTTTTACGCCTAAAACAAGTTCTAAAGTCCCTTTCAGAAGGCATACAGTATTTTTTTGAGGGAGATCCATTTTTTTACAGGGCGTTTATGCGAATCGGCACTTTTTTAGGCTCTGATTCTTAACGCTCATCATTAAACAATAAAAACAAAAGTCCCAAAGGTTTTTTCTTGCTTAGGGGACTTTTTCAACGGTCTGCAACGGACCATAGTCCGTTCATTCAGACTGACTTTTATGTTAAGCAGTACGTTCACTTTCGTCATATACAGAACAATAGTTTTTCTCTATTTTTGACAAAGGATTATTCTTTTTATTTCTTCTGATGAAAGACCAAACAGAAAAAATAAGCAAACATATGAAAGATACTGGAGACTTCAAAAACATCACATTGATGCCTGCTTCGATACTTTTAATTAATATATTAGAAACCCTTTTGTCTTCATAGACTCTTTTAAGAATTGATCTGAAATTGGTATCTGGTTTATTATTTCTCGAAATAAAAGCAGTCATTACATAACTTAACAAACTTGCATGTTTTATGTAATCAAGTTGCCATCCAATGAAACCATAAACAAATTTATAGTTTTCATCTGAGAAATCAATTTCACCATGCAAAGCACTATCAAACAATTCGTTTTGCTTATTCAAAAGGTAATTTGATGTTATTTCAACAGCAAGCCAGTTCCAGAAAAAAAGAACAACCCATAAAAAAAGTGTGAAACAGGCTAACTCAGACAATATAGAAATATACTCATGAACGCCCATTTTTATCTCTCTTAAATTTTAGTAATAGTTATATTTTTATCTTCTAATATTTTTTTATATTTTTCGTTTTTATCTTTTAAACTAGAAACTATACGTCTATGGGCAAAAATACCAATGACAAGTGCAACACAAAGTACAGTCGTTAGAGCAATATGCCAAACAGAACAACCTGTATCAACCGCAATTGAAAATGCTGCAATAACATTTGCAAAAGTTGTCCTCCCAGCAAACGCATGAGATGTACTATTTACACAGAAATATATACATGCAGCCCAAATAGCATGAGGAAGACACTTGTTAACAGTTTGAACAATACTAACTTTAATAATTACAGAGCTAGGTCCATTTCGCTCCTTATTCATGCAAAAATCCTTATATCAACCTCATATATAGATATTAAACTATAGGAATATACACTATCAATAACCAATGACAACAAAATCGTATTAATTTATTCACAATTTATCCAGATAGTTAGTTTAAGCGAGTCCCATTTTCTATCTTTTTTAAAAACAATATTATGTTGTACGTATGGTCAATAGGATCTATGATTTCCATTCAATAATAGCATCACAGAAGAACATTAATCACAAATGAAACTCATTCAAAGAGAAGCGTATGGTTTTAAAAATTTTGAAAATTACCGCTTAATATTGTGTGCACTCTATGGTCATTAATAAATGCTGTTTTAGAATTTCTGATGGATTATTGATTGAATTGAGTCAATTTCCCCTCTTTTTGACGCAGAGCCAAAAAATTGTCGAATGAGAATGTCTTTTAATAATTAACCCTATTCTAATTTAATAGAAAGAAATCAGATCTTGTTTCGTCTTTAAATGAAAACTTGCGTTGAAAAATTTTTGGGGTGGAAGATGGGGCTCGAACCCACGACAACCGGAATCACAATCCGGGACTCTACCAACTGAGCTACTCCCACCATCGATAACAAATATCGTAGAGCATAAAATTATACAAATAATACTAAAAAAAGCAAGTGTTATTTCTTCAAAAGAAGATTAACACTACGCAAATCATCTTCCGTTAGTGTACCTGCTGCACGTTTTAGTCGAAGCCCATACATAATGGTATCGTTGCGCGCTTTGGTAAGGTTTTTGCGCGTTTCATAAAGTTGCTGTTCCGCATTTAATACGTCAATGTTGATACGAACGCCAACTTTATAACCTAGTTTATTTGATTCTAATGATGAAAGGCTTGCTGTTTCTGCTGATTCTAATGCGCGAACTTGTGATAAACCACTACTGACATTAAGAAAATACTGACGTGTTTGCTGGATCGCATTGCGTTTTGCGGCATCTAGATCACTATGGGATTTTTCCTCAAGCGAAATGGCTTCATTAACTTTACTTGATGTTTCAAATCCCGAAAATAGTGGAATATTCCATTGAATACCAATCATTTTGGAATCATTAAAAGTGGTTAATCCTCGCTTGGCATCTAATGTATATTGGTCATGATTGCTATGATTATAAGAGGCAACAAGATCTACGGTAGGCGCATGTGCTGCTTTATTGATAGAGGTTTGCCGTTTTGCCATTTCATAGGAAATTTGAGATTGAACAACTTTAGAATTGCCTTGTTCTGCAGAAGTTATCCAATCAGTAATCACAGCAGGTTCAGGCATTGTTAGTAAAACATGATCGCGTAACGCATCTAAAATGCCAGGAGGATGCCCGATAATTTCTTCTAATGCAGTTTTACTGACTTCAAGATTATTCGTTGCAGCAATTTCTTCGGCTTCTGCTAAGTTATAGCGAGCAACCGCTTCATGGGTATCAGTAATGGTCGTATTTCCAACTTCAAAATTGCGTCTTGCCAGAGCTAACTGACGAGATACCGTTTCTTTTTGAATTTCAGAAAAGGCCAAAATATCTTGTGCAGTTAGAACGGCAAAATAAGCATCGGCAACCCGAATGATTAGGTCTTGCTTGGCTTCAGTAAATTTAGCATCACTTAAAGCCGTTTCTAATTTACTGCGTTCATAATTTTGATAGGCGGCAACATTAAAAAGAGGTTGCGTTAAAGTGATAGCGTATTTGTTTTCAGAATAATCGGTATTACCCAAATAATTTCGATTATATCCGCCAGATGCATTAAGATTTGGTAATAATTTGGAGAGACCTTGCTTGGTTTTTTCTTGTCCGGCGGTGTTTGCAAAACGAGCACTGGCATATTGTGGATCGTTTGCTAGGGCTTCCATATAGATATCCATAAGATCTGTCGCAGAAACTGCTGTCGATAACAGGCATCCGACGATCAGTGAAATGGTTGTACGGTGTTGCATGTTTTCGCTCTCCATCTTATTGATTAAAAGATAAATCGACTTTGATTTGGGTAGACAAGGGAAATGACATTTGTCTCAAACAGTGTTTGTGTTTGCCAAGTATGTTCGGCTGTTTTTTGAATCAGTTGCACTTGTACCAATACTGATGATAGCTGATGAAACACAACCATTCTTCCATGAATTGCCAGTATCTCATAGAATGGGGAAGGAATGGAGGGAGTTGCTCCTGAGAAAATAATAATATCGGGTTGTTTACTGATTTGCGAAATATCCCAAGAGAATGCATCAGTACAGATAACATGGACGTTATGAATATTTTGCTGTTTTAATGTTTGCTGAGCAAGCTTTGCCATTTCTGGCATAATTTCTAGCGTTGTAATGTAACGAGTAAGCTGCGCCATTAATGCGGCTGAGTATCCGGTTCCTGTACCAATTTCAAGGACAATATCAGTTTGCTTGGGTGAAACGGCTTGTAAAATGGCGGCTTCTGTCCGTGGGAAAAACATTTGTTGCCCATTTTTTAAAGGAATTTGAATGTCTGCGTAAGCATAGTTCCGATAAGATTCGGGAACGAAAGCAAGACGGTTTATGGCATCAAATGCATTGAAAACTTCTGGCGCATGAATTCCTCCCGCTCGTAGTTGGTTTTCAATCATATTGTGATAGGCATCCAGCATGTTTTTTATCCTAAAGAGATCAGGCTTATTGTAACAAACCGTCCTATTTTACGCATATTTCATTTTTTGGTAATAATTCTAGCTCCTAATGCTTTGTAAATTGCATTTTCCTCATTGATCGCATTGTATTTGGTTTCAAGTAGCGACATGAGAGATTGATTTTCGGTGTATTTTGCTTCAAGCCATTCTTTAAGTTCATAAGAACCGATACGCCAGCGATTATGATTATAGTGGCTAATACGCACATCATTATCATATTTCTTTTTAGCGATATTCAGTTGAGACAATGTGCGTTGATAGGTGTAATAGTAAGTATCTACTTCATTTAAAGCGGTATTGATTGCAGAAGTTAACCCGAGTTTTGCGTCTTCAAATTCGGCTTCAGAAATACGAATATTCCAGCGAAGTTTATTCCATTGTAAGAAAGGGAGATTGAGATTAACGGTACCGCTTAGAAAGGGAGTATTAAACATAGTTCTGGCCCGAGTAGAAGAAACACTTAATGTACTTCCAATGGTAATACTAGGATAAATATCGGCTTTAGTTGCTTCCCAATTTGAAAAAGCCGATTGAACGCGAAATTCTGCGGCTTTTACATCAGGTCTTAATCCTAAAGCGGCGACCGGAATCTCTAAATCAACTTGTGTGAGTGGGACATTGATGAGATTGTCATTGGTAATATTAAGCGGATCCTCTGGACGTAAATTGAGTAAATTACGAAGCGTTTGTTCGACCTGTTTTCGCTCTGTTTCAAGAGAGACTAAATTATTTTGGGCCGATAATAGGGCACGATCAGCATTAAGAGGCTCAGAGATATCGGCTTTTCCAATCTGGTATTTTTCTTGAGTGATGGTTTGTAATTGTGTGTAAAGCTTGATGTTTTCTTGAGTAATTTTAATGGCATGATTAAGGTAGACCAGATGAAAGTAACTGTCGACTACATGATTAATCAAGCTTAAACGCGTCGATTCTAAATCAAGTTGAGTGGCTTTATATTCCCATTCTTGAGCTGATGCCGCATCTCTTAAACGTGACCAAAGGTCTAATTCATAACTAATACCAAGCTGAGCATTGTAAGCATGATTGGTTCGTCCCTCTTTCAGATTTTTTTCAGCACCAGCTCCAATAGAACTTGAGAATTCTGGGACTAAATTTTCTCCCAATAAGTTTGCTTCATAGAGTGCTCGATTAACGGTAATAGCACTTTTACGTAAGTCAATATTATTAGTGATTGCTTGATCGACTAAATTGTTAAGTTGTGGGTCTTTATAATTTTTCCACCATTGAGTGTCAATATTGTAGTTTTCAGTGATGACTTGCTTTGAAATCAAGCCATTTTCAGGAAGCTCCGCCATTTTTGTGGCGCAACCTGCTAGCAAAGTGCTAAGTAGTGCGGCAGAAATTAAGGAGATGAGCTTCAGCATGATATTTTTGATCTTATCTGTATTAATGGATTGCATTTAAGGATTTCTCTTTTATTAGTCACTGCTTAATGCATCAACTGGGTTAAGTTTTGCAGCATTTTTGGCAGGAATATAACCAAAAATGACACCAATCATCGTAGAACAAAATAGCGCTAATAAGACAGATGAAGCGGAATATGACATGGTAAACATTTTGACGAATACCGAGAAAACAAATCCAATTGCAAACGCAAAGAAAATACCAAGAAATCCGCCAATAATACAAATTAGAGTTGCTTCAATTAAAAATTGTTGAAGGACACTACTACGACGAGCGCCAATTGCCATACGAATGCCAATTTCACGGGTACGTTCAGTGACGGAAACGAGCATAATATTCATAACACCGATTCCGCCTACCATTAATGAAATCAAAGCAATGCATGAGATTAATAGGCGCATGGTGTTTGTTGTGCTTTCAACTGTTTGGCGGATACTATCCGTATTGATGGTGAAAAAATCTTCTTTTCCGTGTTTAACAGTCAAAAATCGAATGATATTTTTTTCAGCGGCAGTCATACTAACGTTATCAACGACTTTGACTGTAATTGAAGAAATATTTCGATCGCCTGTAATACGATTCATAACTGCGGTATAAGGTGCCCAAAGTTGTAAATTATCTTGAGGACCAAAATTCGCATTTTGTTTTTGGGAAATTCCCACGATTTTTAATGGTTGTCGGTTAAAGATAATAGTTTGTCCCAGAATATCGCTATTATGCATGTTCGGGAAAATCTGTTCTTTAGTGTTTTGATCAATAACGACGACAGCACTGCCTTTGATAATATCGTCTTTAGTCAATAAGCGTCCGGCTTCGGCTTTGAGTCCTTTAACATCAAAATACTGCTCGCCAACGCCTTGCAGTTGTCCTGTGACAGAAATATTGTTATGCGTAATATCGCCTGATGAACTAACAGCAGGTGTTGCACTGGCGACATAACTTTGTCTGGCAAGTAGTTCTGAGTCATGAACCGTTAGTGTTTTATATTTATTGGAATGGCGATCGCCAAAACCATGTCCCGGCATAATCACAATCGTATTCGTTCCCATCGAATTAATATCAGATAGGATTTTTTCTTGAGATCCCTTGCCAAGTGCCACAACGGAAACAACGGATGCAATCCCGATGATAATACCAAGCATTGTTAGCATGGAACGCATTTTATGAGCACGAATTGCTTGAATAGACATTTTGAAGGCTTCGACAAATTGATCCTTCAAATATTCAAAAGTACTTCTTAGATCTCGTTTGATTTCATAAATTTTAGTACTATTTTTATTGGGTCTTAATCGGTCGTCTCCAATAATCTGACCATCTTTAATTTCAATAATACGATTTGCTGCCGCCGCCACTTTTTGGTCATGAGTCACTAAAATGACAGTATGTCCCGCATCATTGAGTTGTTGGAGAATTTCCATAACATTTTCCCCACTTTTGGAATCCAAAGCACCAGTTGGTTCATCAGCAAGGATAATGTCGCCGCCATTCATTAAGGCTCTAGCAATTGAAACACGTTGTTGTTGACCGCCTGAAAGCTCTGATGGGAGGTGATTAATTCGTTGTCCCATGTCTAGATTTTTCAGGAGTTTTTCAGCTCGAGTTTGGCGAATGGCTGGTTTTTCGCCAGAATAAATGGCCGGTAGCTCAACATTTTCTTTTGCCGTAAGGGAAGTCAGTAAGTTATAGCGTTGGAAAATGAATCCAATATAACGACTGCGTAGCGTTGCTAAATCGTCTGGCGTCATGCCTTCGATATCTTCTCCTGCGATTTTGTAGGCCCCAGAAGTTGCTGTATCAAGGCAACCGATAATGTTCATGAGTGTTGATTTTCCTGAACCCGATTGCCCGATAATTGCGACAAAATCTCCCGATTCAATATCAAGATCAACGTTTTTTAAAACATGAACCTGACTGCCGCCGGTTCCATAAATTTTATTGATGCGACGAAGTTCAATGATATTCATAGCTTACATCCTTGGTCCGCGCATTTTAGAAGTGGATCCCACTTTTTCGCCTTCCCCAACTTCTGAAGAAATCACTTCTTCGCCTTCAGCTAAACCGGCTGTAACTTGAGTGTAGACCCCGTCTGTAATGCCGATTTGAATTTCACGGGTTTCAACTTCATCGTTATCTTTTAGAATGCGTACAGTATATTTCCCATTATTATTGTTAATGGCAATACTAGGAATAATCATGACATTTTCAGCATTAGCAACTAAGATGGAACATTGAGTCATCATTCCAATACGCAAAATATTGTCAGGATTCGCAACAAAGCTTTTTCCATAGTAATAGACAGCCGATGTGCTAGAAGAACTTGAAGAAGATGTCGCGGTCTTATCATAGCTGCCATCGCTTAAAGTCGTTAATGCTGGATCAATGGAATCAAGGGTTGCATGAAAGATCGTGTTGGGTTCAGAGAGAATCGTATAATCAACGGGCATGCCTTGTTTTACTTTTGTGATATCGCCTTCAGAAATTTGGATATCGATTTCCATTTCATTAAGATTGGCAATTTTGATAATGGTAGGCGTTGTTTGGTTAGCATTAACGGTTTGTCCTTCTTCTACAGGGACAGAGACGACGGTTCCGTCTAGAGGGGCACGGATTTTTGTGTAGCCAAGATTGGTTTCATCGGTATTGATTGCAAGTTCTGTTTGCCGGATGAGGGAAGTGGTTTCATCAACATTGGCTTTTGCTGATTCGTAAGCGTCTTTAGCATTATCCAGGTTTTCTTTTGAAGTCGAATCTGTTTTGATTAAAGCTCGTTCACGGTCATAAGCTCGTTTAGCAACAGTTAGTGCGGTTTTACGTGCAATTAACTGAGATTTATAAGTTTCAAGACGTAATTTGTCGGTTTGAAGGGCATTTTCCTGTGTTGTAGAGTCAATTTCTGCAATCATCTGTCCTTGTTTGATTTGTTGACCTAAAACAACATGCAATTTTTTAATTTGTCCGGAGACCTGTGCACCAACCGTCACTAGGTTTACGGCACTGATTTCTCCATTCGCTTCAACAACTTGTTTGATATTGCCAATTCGAACTTTTTCTGTCATATACGTCACAGAGTTTCGTTTTTGAGTCATCCAAACGACTAAGGATGCGATGATAAGAATGAGAACGATTGCAGAAGGTATCCAGACTTTGCGTTTTTTTAAAATCTTTAGCTTATCAAACATAGTTAATCCATATTAAGTTTTGTTTTTTGCATTAGCATGCAAAAAGACCACGAGGGTCTGAGTCAAAGCGATTTTTTATCACAAGGCTCAATATTAATAGCTACTGTAAGGTATTGCGTTTAAAAATGGGATTCAAGCGAAAGAACAGCTTGTTACAATTGACGTGCATCTTACTGCAATTAAGAAGACAAAATGGTTGATTTATTCGATGAATTGTTATTTTTTCTAATTTGATGCTCCTTGATTCGACTCAAAAGAGTATGATGTCGCATTTTCGACAAATTCTATTTCAAGGATATCAGACTCATGGATATTGCTTTAGTCATAAAAGCTTTTGTTATGGGGATTGTTGAAGGGTTAACGGAATTTTTACCGATTTCTTCGACGGGACATCTCATTTTGGCTGGCAGCTTGTTGGATTTTACAGGGGAAAATGTCAAGGTGTTTTCGATTGCAATCCAAGCTGGAGCAATGTTGTCGGTTGTTTGGGTTTATCGACTAAAAATTTTTAAGGTATTAACAGGGATGTTTCTACATGAAAAGGAACGGCGCTTTGCAATTAATATCATTATTGCATTTATTCCTGCGGCCGTTTTAGGATTGTTATTTGCTAAAACAATCCAAGCATTTTTGTTTTATCCTATTCCTGTTGCTGCCGCTTTTATTATTGGGGGCTTGATTATTTTGTTTGTTGAGCGTCGGCAAGAAAGGCGTTATCGTGCCAAAATTGAATCAATTGATGAAATGACATTTATTGATGCCCTTAAAGTTGGAATTGCCCAAGCCTTTGCGTTGATTCCAGGGACAAGTCGCTCAGGCGCTACGATTATTGGGGGAATGCTTTTAGGATTATCTCGTCAGGTTGCAACAGAATTTTCATTTTTCTTAGCAATGCCTACATTGTTTGGTGCATCTGTTTATTCTATTTATAAAGAGCGTGATTTATTGGTTGCATCAGATGTTCCTTTATTCACAGTAGGGACGGTTTCTTCTTTCATTTTTGCATTTTTATGTGTTCGTTGGTTGCTCCGTTTTATTAGTACACATAATTTCATTCCGTTTGCTTGGTATCGGATTGCTTTTGGTGTCCTTGTGTTAGTTAGTGCTCATTATGGTTGGGTTATTTGGGCCGAATAAGTTATATTGTTTTTTTACGGTGTTATTAACAGCAGAGCATGAAACCTCTGCTGTTTGTTTTTTCAAAATGTAATTTAGTTTTGAGTGAAATGATAGGAGTTTGGTATCCTTCAGAATAGCCCTATATTTTTCTGAAAGGATGCGCAATGAGCCGTTTGTATTTTTTATCTGCTTTAGCGATAACTTGTTGTCCCTTAGCGGTATCTGCTGCTACTTATGAATCAAGTGCAGCAAATCGTCAGAATCTATCACTAACGATATATGAACAAAATCAAGCATTAGTCAGAGATACTCGATCTGTTCCGACAGGAACGGGGCGTTTTGATTTAGTGGTACAAGATGTTAGTGAACAAATTCAACCTGAAACATTGATGATAGAAAATAATAGTCGCCTGCAGCTTTCAGGTGCTACATTTAATACGGCATTATTGTCTCCAGAAAATTTGATGAAAGCGTATGTCGGGAAAGATGTGACAGTCGTTCATACGAATCCAGTGACCGGTCAGGAAATCCGAAAACGGGCAAAATTATTGTCAATGAATGGGGGCGGTATTGTACAAATAGACGGACGAATTGAAACAGTATCAACAGATCGAATTGTCTTTGATCGAGTCCCCACGGGGTTGTACCCATCTCCCGTATTGATGTTAGATATGCAAGGCGGTTCAGGTAGCCAGCAAAAGATGACGATGGATTATCTAACAAGTGGGCTTTCTTGGAAAATGGATTATACGGCTGTTCTTCACCCACATAATGATGTGATGGCATTAACAGGCTGGGCTATATTGGGCAATCAAAGCGGAATTGATTATCGTCATGCAAAAGTTCAGTTGATGGCCGGTGAACCTGAACGAGCTTCTCGTTATCCACGTATGGGAATGATGATGAAAATGGCTTCTATGGAATCAGCTGTAGCAGCAAGTAATGATAGGGCATCTGAAGAAGCGTTTGCTGACTATCATCTTTATACGGTGCCCAATAAAGTTGATGTTTTAGATAAACAATCAAGTCGTTACCGTTTATTGTCATCAGATCAATTAAAAGTCGTTAAAGAATATACAATCAAAGGGAATCAATGGGGATATGAATCTCGTTATAATCGTTCAACGGATCCTGTTCATGCCGGCGTTTGGTTAAATTTTGATAATACAAAGAGGGATGGTCTTGGCGTTCCTTTACCCGGTGGGATTATGCGGTTTTATCAGGATGATCGATATGGTAATCGCCAATTATTGGGGGAAAGTACGATTGAACATACCCCTGTTGATGGACATGTTCGCTTAAAACTTGGGGATGCTTTTGATGTAACAATGACTCGTCGGCAAACGGCTTTTAATCAGGTAATGCTTGCTAAAAACAGTCAAGAAAAGATTCGTCAAACGACAACAGAATGGGAACTCGTTTTATCTAATGCAAAATCAGAACGTGTCACTGTAAAGGTTGTTGAACCGTTACCTGAAAATGGTCGAATTATTGAAGAAAATCGTTCACATAAAAAAGAAGATGCCAATTCCGTTGTCTGGCAAGTCCCGGTACCAGCTAAAGGCAAAACCCTATTACGATATAAAGTTCAGGTTAATTGATTGTTAGAATATTGTTTTGTCTATTGAAATGCTCATTGTTTGATGAGCATTTCTTTTATAACGAAATTGCTAGTTGTTTTTCAATTAATTTCAAAGCTTTAAGGGCTCCTAGAGGAATACCAACATCACGTTTTTTGTTAGGGACTTCCGGATAGTCTGGATTAATTCGTATGATGGGCACATTAAAAGATTCGCTGGTTCTTCGAACAGTTGGAACATGGATGCCTGCTCCTATTTCAATAATTGTAAGATGCGTGACTTGGGATTGCCATTGATGTAAGTTGCTAAATTGTAATTCAGTACGATCTGGAATCCATGCCCAATCGTTAAACATGAGAATATTAGGGCGTGCAAGTTCTTTACATTCTGGACAAATGGGAAATGGAGAGAGCAGTTGACAATGATCTTCATCTACATTGAGATTGAGTTGATGGGCTTCCCAGATGCCTTGTGTACAGGGCGTTGTACATTGGATATGGTGGATAGAACCATGGCATTCAACAATGCGGTTTTCTGGAAAGCCCGCTTTTTGGAATTGTCCATCGACATTGCTCGTAAAAACAAAGGATCCGAATGGCTTTTTAGCGGCTAGTCGTTGAAGAATTTGAAATCCTTCATGGGGAGTCGTTTTTCGATAACTGTTAAGGCGGTGTCCGTAAAACCCCCATGCTAATTTTGGATGATATGAAAATGCTTTAGGGTTAGCAATTTCTACAAAAGGAATATGATGCTGACCTAATTTAGGATAAGCTTTCCAAAGTCCTTCGTCTCCTCGAAAGTCAGGAAGTCCTGAATCAACACCTATGCCAGCTCCGGCAGCAATAAGAAGACCATCAGCTTGATGAATAATGGTAGCCGAACGGATGATTTTTTGTTCAAGTGTTTCATTTGTCATGATGTTCTTTTAATTTCTTGTTTTTAGAATATTCATTAAATGATGCCTTTTTTCTGTGTATTAATGAATATTTTTTCAGGAATCTTAATTTTGTAATGACTAGATTTTGATTATGGATATTATTTGTTCAAGGTTTAGTGGGTATTTGGACTTTATTGACATCTTGGTGATCTTATTAACTGCATGATTTTTCTAAAATGAACTGCATGATTTTACTTGAACAAACTGCACGATTTTTCTAAATTTTTTTAGAATGACGAATTGTTTGCGAAAGAGTTGTTATGACATATATAAAAAGATGGGAGCCAATATTTTAAAATCCGTTTTGTCATTTCAGCGTACGGCCGTGATTGTTGGTGCACGTCAATGCGGTAAAACAAGTCTTGTTAAAAATGAAATGCCTGTTTTATCTAAGTATATGACTTTAGATGATAGCTTAACCTTACATAACGCTAAAGAAGATCCTTCTTTATTTGTCAAACAAGCGATCAATCAGTGTCTTGTTATTGATGAAATTCAAAAAGCGTCTAGTCTTATTAGCGAAATAAAGATGCGAGTTGATGAGGACAATCGTTGTGCTCAGTTTGTTATGACGGAATCTGCTGATTATCGAAAATTACCGCAAGCAACAGATTCATTAGCAGGGCGTAGTGTTTTTATTAGGCTTAGAGGGTTGACTGAAGCAGAAGCACGAGGAAAACCTCCTATTTTTGTTGAAAATGCGATCGCTCGAATATTTCCAACAATGAGTGAAATTCCATTCTGTTCAAAAGCAGATATGCTTGAGCTTGTTTTGGCTGGTGGTTTTCCTCAGGCACGTCAATTGTCTGCTGATATGCGTTGGCGTTATTTTGAAAGTTATGCGCAAGCACAAATACAGCATGATCTGGCAGAAAATTGGAATCTTAATCGGTTTACTTCATTGCCAATACTATTACAGTATATGGGAATTTATTCCAGTAAGATTTTAAATATCCAGAATATTTGTACAAGATTAGGAGCATCTAGACATACGATTAATGATTATCTTGCCGCATTTGAAGCCATGTATATTATTGATAGAGTGCCTTCATGGATGCATGTGGATTATGATATTGGTAGTAAAACTCCCAAGGTTTTTATGACTGATACAGGGCTCATGTCATATTTACTCAATATTCGTTATGTTAATGAACTGATGCCAGATGAATATAATAAAAACATTGCTGATTTAACAGGCAATCTTGTTGAGAGTTGGGTATATAACCAATTAGTTGCTGAAGTGGAATTGCATCCAGGTTGGCGGATTGCTCATTTTAGAAATAAAAATAAACAAGAAATTGATTTCATGATTGAGTGTGGGCGTACTAAATTGCTGGGTATTGAGGTTAAAAGTGCAGAATCTGTTAATTCAGATGATTTCAAGCATCTCAAGTGGTTTGCAAAAAATAGCCATCATGATTTCACGGGAATCGTGCTTTATGCGGGTAATCAGGTTGGTCATTTTGGCGATGGGTGTTATGCCGTGCCATTTTCTGCTTTTTGGGCATGAAAGCAAAATCGACCGATTGAGCATCAAGTCTGAACAGATATTGGTAAATGGGGGATGTTCATTGCTTGGCAGATGCCCTGAGATATTTAATCTCAGGGTATTTTTCGAATAGTGAAGGATCACGCAAAATCTGATTAATGCCGAATAAGATAATCAAATGCACTTAATGCGGCCTTTGCCCCATCGCCTAATGCAATGACAATCTGTTTATAAGGAGATGAAGAAACATCACCTGCAGCAAAAATACCAGGAACCGATGTTTTGTTATAGGCATCAACTTCAATTTCTTGTTTTTCATTAAGCGTAATTGGGCTATCTTTTAGCCAATCTGTGGCAGGGATTTGTCCAATTTGAACGAAAATGCCCGATAACGTGAGTGTTTTTTGAGTGTTATCGGTTCGATCAAGATAGATAAGTCCTGTCACTTTTTGTCCATCACCAAGTACTTCAGTCGTTTGAGCTTGGCGAATCAGCGTTATATTCTTAAGGGATAACATTTTTTCTTGCAGAATGGTGTCCGCTGTTAGTTGGTCACTACGAATGATAACCGAGACATGATTGGCAATACCCGCAAGGTCAATTGCTGCTTCTACGGCAGAATTACCCCCTCCGATGACGGCAATATCTTTTCCTTTGTACAACGGACCATCACAATGTGGACAGAAAGCAACTCCTTTACCGAGATAAGTTTCTTCACCAGGAATATTCATTTTTCGCCAATTTGCGCCTGTCGCTAGAATGACCGTTTTGCTTTTCACAAGAGCACCACTTTCTAGCTGGATTTCGATGAGATCGCCTGGCGTTAATTTAACAGCACGTTGGGGCATCATGACATCAATCGCATGACTTCGTATATTTTCTTCATAGAGGGACGCCAGATGAACCCCTTCTGTTTTTCGGATAGCGATAATATTTTCGATATCCGTTGTATTTAAAATTTGACCGCCAAAGTTTTCGGTAATAAGCCCTGTTCTAATTCCTTTTCTGGCTGCATAAATGGATGCAGCTGCTGCAGCCGATCCTCCCCCAATCACAAGGACATCAAAAGGGAGTTTTTCTGAAATTTTTTGAGCATGACGTTTTACGCTATCCGTGTCAATTTTAGCGAGAATTTCTCGGATATTCATACGGCCTTGACCGAATTCTTTGCCATTTAAATAAACGGTTGGCACAGCCATAATTTGCCGCTTTTTCACCTCATCTTGATAGATCGCACCATCAATCATGGTACTTGAGATATTCGGATTCAATACAGCCATGAGATTTAGTGCCTGAATGACTTCAGGGCAATTTTGGCAGGTCAAAGAAACGTAAGTTTCAAAGTGGAAGGTGCCTTTTAATTGTTTAATTTGTTCGATGACTTCGGATTCAATTTTGGGGGGATGTCCACCTGTTTGTAAAATAGCCAGAATAAGGGATGTGAATTCGTGCCCCATGGGTAAGCCCGCGAAGGTGATATGAATGCGATTCGTCGGGGAGCTAACGGTAAAAGAAGGTTTTCTTAAATCATTTCCATCATTTTTGAGGGTGATTTGAGGGGTTATCGATCTCAGATCATTGAGTAAATCCAACATTTTTTGAGATTCGGAACTGGCATCAATCGATGCGCTCAAAATAACGGGATGGGCTAGTTTTGTGAAATAAGCGCGGAGTTGTTCTTTTACTTTGTCGTCCAACATAGCATTTCCTTTTTTAGAAAGTTTAGGCGTGGCTTATATTGTTAGGCTACCGATGAAAATACCGCAGGAAAACCTGCGGTATTAAGGACCCATTTAAGAGGGATCAGATTTTACCAATCAGATCTAAAGAAGGGGTTAGCGTTTCTGCTCCTGGCTGCCAGGATGCAGGGCAAACTTCCCCATCATGATTAGCAACATATTGTGCGGCTTGAATTTTACGTAACAATTCTGAAGCAGAACGGCCAATACCTAAATCATGAATTTCACAAACTTTAATTTCACCTTCTGGATTGATGACGAAAGTGCCACGTAATGCTTGGCCTGCGCCTTCAATCATGACATTAAAATTGCGGGAGATGGTTCCTGTTGGATCTCCAATCATGGTGTACTGAATTTTTTTGATCGTATCTGATGCATCTGCCCATGCTTTATGAACGAAATGCGTATCAGTTGATACAGAATAAATATCAACGCCCAATTTTTGGAATTCTTCGTAATGATCGGCAAGGTCTCCTAATTCTGTTGGGCAGACAAAGGTAAAATCTGCTGGGTAAAAGAAGATCACAGACCATTTTCCTTTTAGATCTTCATTGGTAACCTTAACAAATTCACCATTACGGTATGCTTGTGCTTTAAATGGTTTGATGATGGAATTGATAATAGGTTTTTGCTTTTTGGCCATATTCTTCTCCTTGAATGTTCGTCAATTAATGAATGGCTTTTTATGGATAACAGTTTTTTAGAACATTATCTATTTTTTGTGCCGATATGATTATTTAATCACAAATTTAAAAACATCACAGGAGGAAAGGTCTTTTTTAGCGAGGTTTTAATCAATAAAATAAGGTGTTTGTTATTTTTTTAGATGAAAATGTTGAAAGCATTGTTTGAAAAATCGTTATGATACATATAGTTATACCAGTCTCTTCAATAAAAAATTCACTGAAGATCTTTTTTTAGATATCAGTGAATTTTTTTTAGAAGTAAAGCAGATTACGGTAAAAAGCGATTTAACTATCAGTTAGATGAGTCTAATTTTTCGCGTAGCATTTCTAATTCATTGGCGTGGCTAACCGTTGGTTCAGGATAGGAGAGCCTCATGTCAGAAAGTGTCTTTAAAATGGCCGAAGAAATAATAAGTCGCGCATTTTTTTTGTCATCTGCTGGGATGCAATACCATGGACAAGATGGCGTTGAAGTGCTTTGAATGGCTTTCTCAAAAGCATCCATATATTCTCCCCAGTATTTACGTTCTTCAAAATCACCTAAACTCAGTTTCCAGTTTTTTTCAGGCGTATTAATGCGGTCTAGTAATCGGAGTCGTTGTTCTTCTTTAGAAACATATAAAAAGAATTTGATAATGCGAGTGCCGCTTCGGTATAAATGTTCTTCATAATCACGAATGGCTTTATAACGATTTTCCCAGAAGCTGCGATTAAATTTTGTATCCGGTAAATTAGCAACATCTAGGATTTCAGGATGGACGCGACTGACTAAAACATCTTCATAGTAAGAGCGATTAAACATGACGATTTCACCTTGTTGTGGCAAAACAAGGGTTGAGCGCCAGAGGAAACTGTGACTTAATTCAAGTTTAGACGGTTGTTTGAAGTTTTGAACACGACACCCTTGAGGGTTAACGCCCGACATAACGTGTTTAATTGCACCATCTTTTCCTGCGGCATCCATTGCTTGGAAAATAATTAATAAAGAATATTTTCCAGAGGCATAAAGCATACTTTGTTGCTGATTAAGTGCTTTCGTATTTTTTTTCAGTTTCTTTTTGTAATCAGCATTGTCACTGTAGAAAGGAGAAACAAGCGTTGAGAAATCTTTTAGATGAAATCTTTTGCCATCGGTAATACGAAATTTGTTGGAGTCAATTGCCATAGAGTGCCTCATAATGATTGGATGTCGCTTTGTTGCAATATATTTATAGTTCGATTGTACCATTGAATACAATGACAGCAGGGCCTGTCATCATAACGTTAGAATGCTCATCGTTCCAAGCGATTTCTAAAGTTCCCCCTCTTGCTTGTACCGTGACAGGGGAGTCCAAAAGGCCACGTTGAATGCCTGATACGACAGCAGCGCAGGCGCCTGTTCCGCAAGCAAGCGTTTCTCCCGCTCCCCGTTCAAATACGCGTAAACGGATATGGTGACGGTCTAAAATCTCCATAAATCCTGCATTAACTCGATTAGGAAATGCCAGATGATGTTCGATATAAGGACCTTGTTGAAGTACCGGAGCCGTATCAATATGCTCAACAACTTGGACGGCATGAGGGTTTCCCATGGAAACGGCACTAATTTGAATGGTTCCCATATTGTCTGGTAGCGGTAATGTCCAGACATTCATATTGTGCTGAAGTTTACCAATTAATCCGGTTGGATTGAAAAGGGTATTGGGCAAGTTAAAAGTAGGTTTTCCCATATCAACCGTTACCGTATTTTTCCCTTGAACTTTTAGTTCAATGATTCCCGCTTTTGTTTCAACACGGATAGGATTTTTTCGAGTCATTTTCTTTTCGGTGACAAAAATAGCAAATGCTCGAGCACCGTTACCGCATTGTTCGACTTCGCCACCATCTGCGTTGAAAATGCGATAGCGAAAATCAGTATGGGGCAGACGAGAAGGTTCAACAATGAGTATTTGATCAGCGCCAATGCCAAAACGTCTATCGGCAATGAATCGTCGTTGATCTTGAGAAAGATCAACTTTTTGATGGCAAGCATCAATAACAATAAAGTCATTGCCTGCACCATGCATTTTTGTAAAGTTTAGCTTCATAGCTGTGTTTTAACGAGATTATTTTTGATTTCTATCATCTTTCCCATAAACGGGAGGCATTCCTTGTGGACGTGTTTTAAAACGTCGATGTGTCCATAGATATTCAGAAGGAGCCTCTAAGATACGTTGTTCGATAAATTCGTTCATCCGTCGAGTATCAGCCAACGTATCTTTGGTTGGAAAATGATCCCATGGTGGATAAAATTTCACTTTCCAACCTTGATAGTTGGGAAGAAATGTTGCAATAACAGGAATGACTTTGGCTCGGGATACAGCGGCAAGCCGAGATGTTGCAACTAATGTTGCGGCAGGAATTCCAAAAAATGGGACAAACTCAGCATCTTTTATCCCAAAATCCATATCTGGCAGCATGAGAAAAGGGATGCCTTTGTGCAGGGCTCGTATAATGGGCTTGATCCCTTGGCTTCGATTAAAGAGAAAAACGTCTTTATGAAAACGCATGCGTCCTTTCCGTAGCATAGCATCAAATACTTTGTTTTTTTGCTCGGTATAAATTGAGCATCCAGGAGAGTCCATCGTAATAATGGCCCCGGGTATTTCTAGACAGACGAAATGAGGGCATAAAAAGATCACGGGGCCAGAACGCGTTTCGTTATAGGGAATTTCTGGTTCAACATGAATGAGTCGCTTAATTCGTTTAACAGAAGCCCACCAAAGAATGCCTCGTTCGAGAATACTGCGACCGTATGCCTGAAAATGCTTTTTGGCGATGAGTTCTCGTTCTGACTGAGGCATATCAGGGAAACATAAGCTGAGATTGATCAACGTAATTCGACGTCGATGTCCCCAAAGATAATAAGCACAAGTGCCAAGCAATTTGCCAAGGCGTCCCAGTATCGGTAATGGGAGCCAATGAAGTACCCAGAGTATAAATAGTAAAAAGCGCATTACAAATTTCCTCAATGATGGGGCATTATAACAATGCTGACTTGAAAGTCACGTTGTTCGTATGAGGGAAATATTGCTGTCTTCGTATTTTGTTGTTTGGTTAAACGTTTTTTTATTTTTCATTGTAATTCATTCAATTTCAGGGGAAAAAGGGAGAAAATGAAAAACGAAAAAGGACATCTTGATAACTTATAATTTCAGCGTACAATGATGAATTCCGCTGAGTTAACGGGCAACTTGCGAAGCGGTTTATAAATTTCGCTAAAGCGTCGCAGGCTTCTTTGTTGTGGACTGCGACAGCAGTTTGCGGTTTCTTATTGGTAAAGGAGCTTTTAATGTCTAACGACTATCTTTTTACTTCAGAATCCGTTTCTGAAGGTCATCCTGATAAAGTTGCGGATCAGATTTCTGATGCGATTTTAGATGCAATTTTTGAACAAGACACTTCTGCACGTGTTGCGGCTGAAACCTTATGTAATACCGGGTTAGTTGTATTGGCCGGAGAAATTACAACGAAAGCGAATGTCAATTATATTGATGTTGCAAGAGATACCATTAAGCGCATTGGTTATGACAATACCGATTATGGGATCGACTATAAAGGATGTGCGGTACTTGTTGCTTATGATCGACAGTCTCCAGACATTGCCCAAGGTGTTGATGAAGGATCTGGCCTTGATTTGGATCAAGGCGCAGGGGATCAGGGATTGATGTTTGGATATGCTTGCGATGAAGCAGAAGAATATATGCCAGCTGCTATTTATTATGCGCATCGTTTAATGGAACGTCAGTCACAATTGCGTAAAGATGGTCGATTGCCTTGGTTGCGCCCTGATGCAAAATCTCAAGTGACTTTGCGTTATGTTGACGGGGTGCCAGTAAGTGTTGATACCGTTGTGTTATCGACTCAACATGCGCCTGATGTGCCATATCAGCAAATTGAAGAAGCTGTTATTGAAGAAATTATTAAGCCTGTTTTACCTGCCGAATTGATGAAAAATGCGCCTAAATATTTTATCAATCCAACAGGCAGTTTTGTGGTTGGTGGTCCACAAGGGGATTGTGGTTTGACGGGCCGCAAGATTATTGTGGATACTTATGGTGGCGCTTGCCCTCATGGAGGTGGTGCTTTTTCTGGTAAAGATCCTTCTAAAGTGGATCGTTCTGCAGCATATGCGGCTCGCTATGTGGCAAAAAATGTCGTTGCAGCAGGATTAGCGAAGAAATGTCAGATCCAAGTGAGCTATGCAATCGGTATTGCTCGTCCAATTAATATTACAGTCAATACTCAAGGTACAGGTGTGATTAGTGATGAAAGAATTGCGGCTATTGTGGCAGATACATTCGATTTGCGACCTAAAGGTATTGTTCAAATGTTAGATTTGTTGAAACCACGTTACAGCAAAACAGCGGCTTATGGTCATTTTGGGCGTGCAGAGCCTGAATTTACATGGGAACGTACCGATAAAGTTGAAGCGTTAAAATCAGCTGCTGGATTATAAACACATTAATATTATTGGATTTAAAAAACGGAACGTTTTGATGGCGTTCCGTTTTTTTTACTTAATGGTTTAATGTGGTTTGAATAAGCGTTATGAGTTGCTGAGGGGTTTCTGCAATAAAATCAGACTGCCAGCTTTCGGGATTGGTGCAATAGCCCCATTTTGCTGCAATGGCGGCACTTGCTCCTGCTGCATGTCCAGCTTGTATATCACGCAGGTCATCTCCAATATACCAACAGTCTTGTGGTGCGATGTGAAGTCGTTTTGCGCCTTCAATTAATGGATCGGGATATGGCTTAGGGTGTTTTGTAGTGTCGCCTGCCACTAAGCAGCCTGTATGATTTAGACCGATTTTGCCGATGAGTGGTTTAGCAAGACTTTCGACTTTGTTGGTTACGATTCCCCATGCAATATTGTTTTTTTCAAGTAATTGAAGAAGTTCAAAAATGCCACTGAATAAGTGTGTTTTTGTCGCACCATTGGTAATGCTAGTTCGGTAATGAGCGAGGAATCTTTCTCTTAAAAATGGAAATAGTATGTGATGACGTTCGATTTGAAATGCGGCTTTAACAAGTCCGGGAGCTCCCGCCGATGCGTAAGGACGGAGCGCTTTATAGGGTAATCGTTCAAGGTCAAATTCGACACGGACTTCATTAATGGCTGCCGTTAAGTCAGGCGCCGAATCGGCAAGAGTTCCGTCTAGATCAAAAAGGATGGCTTTAGGTTTGCGAAATTGGGGCAGTGAAGTCATATCTATTTTCTCAGTCTTTAATACAAGCAATCATATAGTTGACTCGTGCATCAGTTGTCAAATGAAAATAACGGGCGCTTAAATCACAAGTGATTCCGGTTATCGCTTCAATGGATAGTTTGTGGTGTCTCGCTATTTTGCAAAGTTCAGCTGGTGTGATGAACTTATTGAAGTCATGTGTTCCAGGGGGGAGAAGATTTAAAATGTATTCTGCCCCAATAATGGCATGAAACAGCGCTTTTAGGTTTCGATTTAACGTTGCAAATACAGCATATCCGCCAGGTTTTAACAAGTGAGCGCAAGCACGTATGATGGATTCGGGAGAAGGAACATGCTCAAGTAGTTCCATGCAAGTAATAATATCAAATGTATTGGAATACTCTTTAGCAAGGGCTTCAACAGAACGGCATTGATAATCGATTTTAAGGTTTGATGCGATGGCATGTTGTTTAGCAATCATGATAGCGTTTTCTGCTAAGTCAATTGCCGTAACGAGTGCGCCTTGTTTTGCAAGTGCTTCTGCAAAAATACCTCCTCCGCAGCCAATATCAAGAATCTTTTTTTGGTTTAAGTCGATAAGATTGTTTATCCAAGATAGACGCAACGGATTCATGTCGTGTAGTGGGCGAAAACTGCCATTAGGATTCCACCAATCTGCTGATGCTGCATTAAATTTTTGCAGTTCGTTATCGTCTTGATTCATACTAGTAAAAGAAACCATGATGAAATGATTATAGCTGCTTTTGATATTTTCTTTCTTTAATCAGAGAGATGAGAAACTGGTGCTGTAGACAATAAAAAACCCCGCGTATAATAGCGGGGTCTTTTAAATAAGAGCAGAAATTATTTCTGAGCAGCTGGAGCAGCCTGCTGTGCAGGAGTTGCAGTAACAGTAATTTCAACACGACGGTTCTTAGCACGACCAGCACGGGTTGCATTATCAGCGATTGGCTGCAATTCACCTTTACCTTCGGTAACAATCTTTTTACCGTTAACGCCCTTGGATACCAAGTAAGACTTAACAGCATTTGCACGGCGTTCGGATAACTTCTGGTTGTAAGCTTCAGAACCACGGCTGTCAGTATGACCAACGCAAACGATAACTTCAACATCAAGACCGGAGATGTCAGATGCCAATTTATCCAATTTTGCTTTACCTTCTTTTTTGACGATAGATTTGTCGGTATCAAAGAAAGCATCAGCAGCAAATTCCAATTTTTCAGCAACAGGTGCAACGGTTTCTTGTACTGGAGCTGGTTCTTCTTTAACGTATGCAGGATCGCATTCTTTAATTGCGTCTGCTGGGGTCCAATAACCCGTTCTCCAGCATAAACCATAACCGGAACGTGCGATCACATCGCGCTGATCTTGTACATATGCGCTGTAAGGTTTGTTAGCGATGATGTCGGTGACCTCTGCTGAGGCGGTAGCTGCACCGGCAACTGCGGTAGCAGCGATGAGTACTTTAAGTAATTTATTCATATTTATCCTCGTAGTTACATATCCGCAGCAGGCTGCGCATGCAATTCCAACTTAAAACAACAATATTATAGCGCTATTAACTAGAGCTTTGTTCCCATAATACGTTGCGTCTATTCTGACACAATGAACGAAGTCAGATAAGATATCCTGTACAAAGATTCTTAAATTTTTCGTCCAAAGGTTTTTTTCAGGACTAATTGTCGTATTTTTACAACCCATATCATGGAGTATTTTGGCTGATTGGGAATCAATTGTTATTTTGCGGATCATCTAACTCATTATAACTATACTCATATGAATATAAAAATACGACATAAAAATTGTAATAAAAAGAAATACTTAAATCAATTCCTGATAATTAAAAAAGTTTTTGCTGTGCATGGTAAAATGTTGTTTTGATAACTGTTTTTCAGTGGGAGCCAAAAGAAAAATACGTTGGCTCTTTGCCACAAAAATTTATGGATCAATTCGCAAAAGAAACCATTTCCGTTTCTCTTGAAGAGGAAATGCGGAAAAGCTATCTCGATTATGCAATGAGTGTCATTATTGGTCGTGCATTGCCAGATGTTCGAGATGGTTTAAAACCTGTGCATCGCCGAGTTTTGTTCGGCATGCATGAGATGAACAATACCTGGAATCGGCCTTATGTTAAATGTGCTCGTGTTGTCGGGGAGGTTATGGGGAAATATCATCCCCATGGCGATTCCTCTATTTATGACACGCTTGTACGTATGGCGCAGGATTTCTCTCTCCGTTATACGTTAGTAGATGGTCAGGGTAATTTCGGTTCTGTGGATGGCGATAGTGCTGCTGCAATGCGTTATACAGAATGCCGTCTTGACCGAATTTCTGATGAAATGTTGGCGGATATTGAGAAAGAAACGGTTGATTTTGTTCCTAATTATGATGGTAAGGAAAAAGAACCTTCTGTTTTACCGGCAAGAATTCCTAATTTGCTCGTTAATGGCTCTTCGGGGATTGCAGTGGGTATGGCAACGAATATTCCTCCGCATAATCTCAATGAAGTAATTAGTGGCGCACGTTATTTGCTTGCGCATCCGCAATGTTCTATTGATGATTTGATTGAATATATTCCTGCGCCAGATTTTCCAACGGGCGGTGTAATTTATGGGATTGCGGGTGTTCGTGAAGGATATCGTACAGGTCGAGGTCGAGTCGTTATTCGTGCAAAAACGCATTTTGAGGAATATGGAAAAGATAATCGCTGTGCCATTATCATTGATGAACTTCCTTATCAGGTCAATAAAAAAACGCTATTAGAGCGTATTGCAGAGAATGTTCGAGATAAGAAACTAGAAGGTATTTCTGATATTCGGGACGAATCTGATAAATCCGGTATGCGGGTTGTTATCGAACTAAAACGTAATGAAGTGCCAGAGATTGTGTTGAATAATCTGTTTAAGCAAACACAGCTTCAGGATTCTTTTGGGATGAATATGGTTGCACTAGTAGATGGGCAACCAAGACTATTGAATCTGAAACAGATGTTGGAATGTTTCTTGGCGCATCGACGAGAAGTTGTGACCCGTAGAACAATATTTGAATTACGTAAGGCGCGTGAACGGGGGCATATCCTGGAAGGTTTTGCCGTTGCTTTGGCAAATATTGATGATTTTATTGCGATTATTCGTGCGGCACCGACTCCACCGGTTGCTCGTCAAGAATTGATGGCACGTTCATGGGATGCTTCTTTAGTTCATACGATGTTGGAACGTACTGGTGCACTTCAACATAATGTCCCTGAAGATTTTCGGCCAGAGGGACTACCGAAAATGTATGGTGTCCAGTCAAATGGTTTTTATAAATTATCTGAAGAGCAGGCCACAGAAATTTTGCAGATGCGATTGCAGCGATTAACTGGGCTGGAACAAGACAAGATTCTGAATGAATATCAAGATGTTATGGCGCAAATTGCTGAATACCTAGATATTTTAGCGAAGCCTGAAAGGATTGTGACAATTATCGATAATGAGTTAGCAGATATCGTCGCTGCTCATGTCGATAAAGTGCAAGATGTACGATTGTCCACCATTGAAGTAAATGCAGCGGATCTTGCTACCGAAGATTTGATTACCCCTCAAGATATGGTGGTTACTTTATCGCATTCTGGGTATATCAAAGCGCAGCCTTTATCTGAATATCGAACGCAGAAACGAGGCGGACGAGGAAAAGCCGCAGCATCAACGAAAGATAATGATTGGATTGAACAACTTTTCGTGGCCAATACTCATGATTATATTCTGTGCTTCTCGGATAAAGGGCGGGTATATTGGCTAAAAGTTTGGGAGGTACCTCAAGGCGCGCGTATTTCCAGAGGACGTCCGATTGTTAATATGTTCCCATTGCAAGAAGACGAAAAGATTACCGTTATTTTGCCATTGTCGGGAGACAATCGAAATTTCCCTGAAGACCATTACATTTTTATGGCAACCAGTAAAGGGGTTGTCAAAAAAACACCATTAACAGATTTTAGTAATCCTCGTAAGGCAGGCATTATTGCTGTAGGTTTAGATGAAGGCGATTTTCTAATTGGTGCTGCATTAACGGATGGAGAGCATGATGTTATGTTGTTCTCAGATGCGGGGAAAGCCGTTCGTTTTGAGGAAAAAGAAGTTCGAGCGATGGGGCGTGCCGCACGTGGTGTAAAAGGGATGCAGCTTGATGAAGATCAGCGAGTGATTGCTTTGTTAGTTGCTGAAGACGAGCAGCAATCGGTGTTAACAGTAACAGAAAATGGTTTTGGTAAGCGCACTTCAATTGCAGAATATACGCGTCATGGTCGTGGTACCAAAGGAATGATTGCTATTGGGGCGAGTGAACGCAATGGAAAAGTTGTTGCAGCAACATTGGTCAATGCTACGGATGAAATTATGTTAATTACCACGGGTGGTGTATTAATTCGTACACGTGTTGCAGAAATTCGTGAAATGGGAAGAGCGGCTCAAGGCGTTACATTAATATCAGTTGATGAAGGAACAAAACTCAGTGGTTTGCAGCGAATCTTAGATGAGGATATCGATAAAGAAGAAGTGGATGTGATTCATTGATGTTCGATACACGGGTTTTTAATTTTTCGGCAGGTCCTGCCGCTTTACCTGAGACGGTTTTGAGACAAGCGGCAGATGAAATGTTAAATTGGCATAAGAAAGGAATGTCTGTCCTCGAAATGAGTCATCGTAGCGCAATGTTTGGTACGATTATTCATCAAGTAGAGGAAAATTGTCGAGAATTATTATCAATACCTGCAAGCCATCGTATCCTTTTTATGCAGGGCGGGGCAACAGCGATGAATGCTATTATTCCGATGAATCTTGCATATCGTTCGAATGATACAGCTGTGATTGATTTTGTTCATACAGGGCTTTGGTCTGGTAAGGCAATGAGCGAAGCAACAAAATATAGTCATATCAATGTAGCCGCTTCTTCAGAGAAGAATGGTTTTATATCAGTTCCCGTACAGGATCAATGGCAAATAAGTGAGAATGCTGCTTATGTTCATATTTGTACCAATGAGACTGTTCAAGGAGTTCAATTCCATTTTCAACCAGATACTGGAGAAATACCCCTTGTCGCGGATATGTCTTCAGAAATATTGTCTCGCCCCATTGATTTTTCACGATTCGATGTGGTGTATGCTGGTGCTCAGAAAAATATAGGTCCAGCAGGCGTTGTGTTGGTGATTGTTCGAGAGAATTTGATTGGACATGCTCATAAGTGTTGCCCATCTGTATTTGATTGGCAAAATGTGGCAGAACATCACTCCATGTTTAATACGCCTCCAACAGGAGCTATTTATTTATGTGGTTTAGTATTGCAGTGGTTAAAGCACGAAGGTGGGGTCACCCAAATGGAAAAGAATAGTATTGAAAAGTCTTCAATGCTATATGATTTTATTGATAATAGTGCCCTTTATTTTAATCCCGTCAAGTTAGAAGATCGTTCTCGTATGAATGTTCCTTTCTTTTTAAGAGATGAATCGTTAAATGAATCATTTCTTATGGCCGCTGAGCAGCGAGGGCTCGTACAATTAGGCGGTCATCGGACAGTTGGTGGTATGCGGGCATCGCTTTACAATGCAATGCCAATTGAAGGCGTTATTGCGTTGATCAATTTTATGAAGGATTTTGAGCAGATGCATTGACAAAAAATGCTCAATAGCTGACGCAACTTTCATTTAAAGGTTGTTGAGTTTTTAAGGTTCTTGTCATCTTTTTCTATGCTAGACTCGTTGATAGTAATATAAGTAGAGATTTATGTTCTTTGCATTTTTCTGCTTTTAGGAAATATCGGGTGACGGATGCTGTGGGATTTTGAGTTTTTTTGATATCAAAAACATGGATACTTTATTAAAGCCTTTACGAGATCAGATTGATGACATTGATATGCAAATTCTTGATCTGTTAAATCGTAGAGCCAAAGTGGCTCAAGATGTTGGCAAGGTCAAAAATAGAACCAATGCGCCTATTTATCGACCTGATCGTGAAGCTCAGGTTCTTCGGCGAATTGCAGCGCAAAATCCAGGACCTTTAAATAGCAGTGATTTGCAGACCATTTATCGTGAAATTATGTCAGCTTGCCGTTCTTTAGAACGACGTAATGTTATTGCATTTCTTGGACCAGCTGGAACTTTTTCGGAACAAGCCGTTTATGCAAGTTTTGGATCAGCAGTAGAAACGTTATCCTGTAGCACAATTGATGAAGTGTTTGCTGCGGTTGAAGCTAATGATGCTGAATTTGGTGTTGTTCCGATTGAAAATTCTACAGAAGGTGCAATTAACCGAACATATGATTTGTTTGTACAATCGCCATTGACAATTAGTAGTGAAGTTTCTATTCCGATTCGTCATAATTTGATGACATCATCTGGGAATATGCATGGAATTAAACAGATTTCTGCACATGCTCAGGCTTTAGCTCAATGTCAAGGATGGCTTAATACTCATTTCCCAGATATTCCTAAACGAGCAGTTTCTTCCAATGCAGAGGCTGCTCGTATTGCTAAAGATGATCCAACGGTTGCTGCTATTGCTGGAGAGATTGCTTCAAAGTGCTATGAATTACGGATTGTTAATGCCTGGATTCAAGATGATTCTCAAAATCGGACACGTTTTGCAGTGATAGGAAGAAAAGATACTGAGCCAACCGGTAAAGATCAAACAACGCTTTTGGTTTCTGTAAAAAATGAAGCAGGTGCTGTTTATAAAATGTTAGAACCGTTTGATAAATATAATGTTTCAATGACTCGTTTAGAATCTCGTCCTGTTAAAGGGGGATCATGGGAATATTATTTCTTTGTTGATCTTGTTGGACATATCAAAGAAGAGAAAGTTTCTAAAGCATTGGCCGAATTAAAAGATCGAGTTTCTTACTTAAAAGTGCTCGGTTCATATCCTATTTGATTATTATAGACAATTAGATTAAATATCATGACTAAGCAATTTGCGCCGAATTACATTCATTCCATTGCACCTTATCAAGCGGGAAAGCCAATCTCAGAAGTGGCTCGTGAATTTGGATTAGATCCATCCAAGATCATTAAATTAGCATCTAATGAAAATCCAAGAGGGATGCCAGAATCTGCTCGTAAAGCCGTTTTAGATGTCTTAAAAGAGGATAATGGTCGTTATCCAGATGCTAATGGATATGCTTTGAAAAAGGCGATTTCCAAGCGTTATGATGTCTCGATGGATTGGATTACATTAGGCAATGGGAGTAATGACATTATTGATATTGCTGGACGGACTTTTGCCAAAAATGGCGATTCTATTGTTTTTTCAGAATATTCATTTATTGTTTATATGCTAACGGCAAAAGCAGTTGGTGCCGTTGGAATTGAAGTTCCTGCCCTTAATTATGGTCATGATTTAGAGGCAATGTTGAAAGCAATTCGAGAAGATACTCGGATTGTTTTTTTAGCCAATCCTAACAATCCGACAGGAACGTTTTTAAAACCAGCAGAAATTGAATCTTTTTTAGATCGAGTCCCGTCAGATGTTGTTGTTGTTATTGACGAAGCATATAACGAATTTTTAGATAATTCGATCCAATATGATTCAACTTTGTGGGTTAAAAAGTATCCTAATTTATTAGTGTCTCGGACTTTTTCTAAAGCTTATGGTCTTGCGGCTTTAAGAGTTGGATTTGCGTTAGCTCAGCCAGAATTAACGGATTTATTAAATCGTGTGCGCCAACCGTTTAATACGAATGCACTAGCGCAGGCAGCGGCAATTGCTGCTTTGGAGGATTATGAATTCTTAAAAGAAAGTGCAGCTATTAATGCACAAGGATATAAAGTATTAACTCAAGCTTTCGATGAAATGGGGCTGGAGTATGTTCCCTCATATGGGAACTTTGTATTAGTTAAAGTTGGTAGTGACGATGATGCGGGTGCCAGAGTTAATCTAGAATTATTAAGGCGAGGAATCATTGTGCGTCCCGTTAAAGGATATAAATTACCTCAATGGCTACGTATTTCAATAGGACTTCCTGAAGAAAATCAGGCATTTATTAAAGCATTAAAAGAAATTTTGGCGTAACTTGTGATTGCATTTAAGAAAATCGTTATTTGTGGTGTTGGTCTTATCGGTGGATCTATTGCTTTAGCGTTACGTCGATCGGGTTACCAAGGTCATATTGTTGGATTAGAAAGAAATCAAGAGATTCTTGCGCAAGCGTACCAACTAGGCATTGTTGATGAGCCAACGACATCACTGGAAATGGCATTTAAAGATGCTGATTTGTTGATACTTGCGGTTCCTGTTGCGCAAACAGCTAAAGTGTTGCAGACATTTTTGCCCTATTTATCTGAACAGATTGTGATAACAGATACAGGAAGCACAAAATCTGATGTAGTGGCTATGGCTCGTTGTGTATTGGGACCGCGTATTAATCAATTTATCCCAGCACATCCTATTGCCGGTAGTGAATCAAATGGACCAGCTGCAGCATTTGCCTCGTTATTTGATGGTAAAAAAACGGTTATTGCGCCTTTGTCGGAAAATTCAGAGGTTGATGTTTCTCGAATTGCGCATTTATGGGAAACATGTGGTAGTAACATTCATTATTTGACGCCAGCAGGACATGATCGAGTCTTTGCAACAGTTAGCCATCTTCCTCATTTATTAGCGTATGGATTGGTCGATTATGTCGCAAAACATCCTCTTGCTGAGTTGTTTTTTCAATATGCTGCCAGTGGTTTTCGTGATTTTACTCGTATTGCAGAATCCTCTCCTGAAATGTGGAAAGATATTTCGTTAGCAAATCGAGATCATCTCCTAGAAGGATTGGATGCTTATATTGCTGAACTTGTCCATATACGGGCATTATTGTCTGATCGAGACGCTGCCGGGCTTGAGGCAATTTTTGCAAATGCACGTCAAGCAAGAATGAATTGGCGTTGCGCTATTGAATCGGCTGAAACTAAAAAATAAATATGAACCAATACCCTGCTTATATCGATTTAGAACCGATTGATCATGTTTCTGGTACAGTGTTGTTACCTGGTTCTAAAAGCATCTCTAATCGGACATTATTATTATCCGCATTGGCTAATGGAAAAACAAAAATTTGTGATTTATTAGCTTCTGATGATACTTCTGTCATGTTAGATGGATTGAAAGAGCTTGGAATCAATTGGACTCGCTCAAGTTCTGATAATGAATATTATGTGGAAGGGGGAAATGGAAAATTTCCGAATGAGCAAGCTGATTTGTTTTTAGGTAATGCAGGGACCGCGATTCGTCCATTAACCGCTGCATTAGCTGCAGTAGGTGGAAATTATCTCTTGCATGGGATTCCTCGTATGCATGAGCGTCCAATTGGCGATTTAGTCGATGCACTTAATGCGGCAGGGGCTCATATTGAATATATGGGCAATAAGGGGTTTCCGCCTATTCGTATCTTAAAAGGGAATGATTTTGCACAAGATTTGAGTGTGAAAGGGGCAGTATCTAGCCAATTTTTAACTGCATTATTAATGGCTTCTCCATTATTGGCATTAAATCATGATATTACCATTCATGTTATTGGAGAATTAATTTCAAAGCCTTATATTGAAATCACATTAAATTTGATGCAGCTTTTTGGCATATCAGTGAAACGAGATGGCTGGAAGGCATTTACGATTAAAAAGGGGCAGCATTATCGCAGTCCAGGTATCGTTCATGTTGAAGGAGATGCTTCTTCAGCATCCTATTTTTTAGCCGCCGCAGCAATTGCAGGTGGCCCAGTACGTGTACAAGGGATTGGCAAAAATAGTATTCAGGGTGATATTCGATTTGTTGATGTGTTGCAGCAAATGGGGGCTCATGTCACTTATGGAGATAATTTCATTGAGGTTTCAAGTGGAGGCATTATTAAGGCGATAGATGCCGATTTTAATTTGATTCCTGATGCTGCAATGACAGTGGCAATGTTGGCTATCTATGCCGATGCCCCAAGCGTCTTGCGCAATATTGGAAGTTGGCGAGTGAAAGAGACAGATCGTATTGAAGCCATGGCAACAGAATTAAGAAAGTTAGGAGTTGGTGTTGAAGTGGGATCTGATTGGTTAAAAATTATTCCAGTAAAAGTTATGCGAGATGCTGTTATTGATACCTATAACGATCATCGAATGGCAATGTGTTTTTCATTGGCGAGCTTAAGCAATGTTCGGAAAAAAGGAGTTAATCTTCGTATTAATAATCCTAGTTGTGTTGCTAAGACTTTTCCTGAATATTTCCAAGCATTTTTTGCGATTACACAGCCTTCCCAGTGATATATTAGATTGATATGAAAGTATTTTTAAAAAGAACACAATAGTATTTTCATAGTAGCTAAAATACTAAAATTTTTGATTGACCGTCAGCGAATGTTGATGGTCAGTATTTTTTTAGGCATAGGCAATTGATTAATAGTTGAAAATGATATTCCTAAAAACAATTGTGAAAAGGTTATTCGTAAAAGAAAAGATTCGGCAATGCTGTAATGTGCCAACAATCTTACTTTTTTGCATCGTTTTTGCAATGAACTGGCTATTTCGTTTTTATTGTTTGCGAAGACCAGTGGATTGGAGTCCTCTTGAATGGGGAGCTATGAATTGGGTTATTTTTGATTCAATTATTACTTTTCTGATTCTTCGGTTTGGTGGTGTGCTGCGTTTTCCTGCGCTGTTTTTTGTTTCATTGACAGGAGCGGTGCATCTTACAACAACTCATTTTTATCACCATATGTTGCATTATGGGCAGTTGGCGTCAGTATTTGAAACAAATGCAAGCGAGACTTCAGAATATATTCAATTCGTCGGGTTTTATCCTTTTATCGAATTTTTTGCCCTTATGGTCATTTTCTGGGGATTAACTTTTAAATCGTCACGTACAGGTTGGTTGGGAGTATTTGTCCTTTTTTTTGTATCTTTGAGTCCTGTTTTTGAAATTGCCATTGCAGGAATAAAGGGGGAGCGTGATAAAGATGTTTATGAGTTCTATCATTTCCCTTTGGAAAAGCTCAAACAATGTTATGTTAATTCAACAATATTTCGCATCCCTGCTATGGTTGGGCAATATATATCTATTCATTCAAGGATGGTTCAAGCTTCGAAAAAAGATAGAGTTTTACCTGAAGGGATTGGCTATCATCCAGAGGCTTTAAATTCGTTGATTCCTCGCCGGATTATTTTTGTCTTGGGTGAGAGTGATTGGCGAAAGCATCATGGTGCGTATGGTTATCCTTTTGGAACCGATCGTTTTATGATGTCACGTCGCAATAATTCCGAAAATACGGTATTTTTCAATGCTTTATCCCCGGCCTCAGTTACACGAGATGCTATTAGCCGAGTATTTACGTTTGCTACACCGCGAGATATTGGCCCGTTTAGTGAAAATATGGGCATTATTGATATGGCTAAAAATGCAGGATACCAGACAGTATGGTTTTCTCGTCAAAATTGGAGCGGGATTTATGACACAATGGTCAAAATTGTTGCTCAGCAGGCAGAATCAACGATTTATTATGACAAAGGGCGTGATGAAGTATTGGTTTCTCCGTTGCGTAATGCAGTAAGACGTAATCATCGTCAGTTTTTGGTTATGCATATCTGGGGAAGTCATATGGGATATGGGGAAAGGCATGATGAATCTGATTATCGTTTGACGTCCAAAGAAGCGAAAGAATTTCGTCGTTATGATGCGACGATTGCCCATACAGATAAAGTATTGGCCGCAGTAAATCGGTGTGCTGATAGTGATACGCTTTTCATTTATATGCCAGATCATGGAGAGATTATTAATAGAGGACATGGGTTCCATGATTTATATGCGAGTCAGTATGAAATTCCACTGATTGCGTGGTCAAATAATGTTCATTATGTTGCTCGATTTAAGCAACTCGTTCAGAAATATTCCATTAAGAATGGTTCTTTGTTTAATACATCGGCATTACCGTATGTTATGGCAGAATTGATGGGATATCGCATTTCAGATAGTGCAAGAGATCGTGCACTAGATGACTCTCATTATGTGTTTAATGTTGATGGGTATGCTTATCCTATTAGCGATTTAAAATAGGAATTCTGCATCAGTTTAGAAGTTTTACTATTAGAAAATTTCTTGAAAATTATAAGTGAACTTATTTTGACTATTTAATTTTTTATGTTGTCTCTCTTTCTTTTTAGTAAGAAAAAGCCAGATCAGTTTTTCTGAATTCCCATAGTCGTTAGAGGCAAGTAGTTCCTAGTTCCTCAAAATATTGAGAGAAAGCCTCTCAAAAGCGCAGAAAATCCCAAAAAAAATAAAAGAGAGAGAAAAGGAGAAAGAGCATTCCCTTAGAAAAGATAGCGCCAAAAGAGATAAAAGCTTCAAAAGGAATAAAAAAGGAAAAAAGATAAAAAAAAAGGA
>CAKRSU010000018.1 GCA_934401755.1 uncultured Oxalobacter sp. | reverse complement strand
TTTTTATTATTAATGTGAAGTTTATTATGGGATACTCTAAATTTTCGCTTTTAGTTTCATAGGTTTAAGCGTTTTTTTGGCTTTGCTGTTAGAATGTTTTATATCGTTTTATGCTTATTAGTGGATATTCGGCTCTGTTGTTATTTTGCATAGAGTATTTTTTTATCTCTTCTGCATGTTTTCCGTTGGTTTAGATAGATACCTAAAGTTTTGGGTCTTAGTGATAAATTTTGATATTGAGGGGAAATAGAATTGAATAAAAGATCACCCCACTAAAACCAAAAGGTATCATTTACTTAATGCTTTAAATATGACGAACTAATGGTACTTTTCCGCCAATTATTTAATATCAGCAAGCAATTTGAAAGCTATCCAAATAATATTCCTGGAATATCTATAGGATATTCAATAAACAAAGCGTCCTGTGAAACACTAATCTCACAAGACGCTATTTTTTTGATTTTATCTAAAGACGATTTTTATCAATTTCTTTAAAGAATCAATATAATGTGAAAAGAAATTGACCTGAATTAAGTTCTTTCAATAATCATCCGAATGATACATATTCGTATCGTTCATTGAGCTTTTGGTAACTTTCCTTGCACTGGCATTATAGGAACTTGAACATCAGCACATTGCGCCCGATATTGCATAGCAGCATCCATTAAAACAAGTGACAACATGGCTTCAGCAACAGGCACGGCTCGAATACCGACACAAGGATCATGTCTTCCTGTCGTTTCAACAACAATGGGCTCTCTAGACGTATTAATTGATTGACGAGCTTGATGAATAGAAGGAGTTGGCTTTACTGCAATAGAAACACGAAGATTCTGCCCCGTTGAAATACCTGCCAAGATTCCACCGGAATGATTGCTAGCAAAACCATCTGGCAAAATTTGGTCCCCATGCTCTGATCCTTTTTGAGAAACTACTGCAAAGCCATCTCCAATTTCAACCCCTTTAACCGCATTGATTCCCATCATCGCCGAAGCAATTGCCGCATCCAATTTATCAGCTAATGGATTTCCTAATCCAACAGGTACGCCTGTTGCCGTAATATCAACTTTTGCGCCAATAGAATCTCCTGCTTTTCGCAAAGTATCCATATATTCTTCCATTGATATTAACAATTTATTATCATCAGTCGCTGCAAAAAATGGGTTAAGACTTGTATATTGCCAATCCTTAAAAGGAACACGAATTGTTCCTAATTGGGACAAACACGCATGAATTTCCGTATTAAATTGTTCTTTAAGCCATTTCTTGGCAACCGCGCCTGCTGCAACAGTTGCCGCGGTTAATCGGGCAGAAGAACGCCCTCCCCCTCTGGGATCTCTAATCCCATATTTCATAAAATACGTATAATCACCATGAGCTGGGCGAAATACTTCGGCAATATTTTGATAATCTCGACTACGCTGATCCTGATTCTCAATGACTAAAGCAATCGGGGTTCCTGTCGTTTTTCCCTGATAAATGCCAGATAAAATTTTAACGGCATCAGGCTCTCTACGTTGCGTTACAAATCGGGAAGTTCCTGGTCGGCGTCGATCGAGCTCTGGCTGGATATCAGCTTCAGAAAGTGCCATTCCAGGAGGACAACCATCAATAATACACCCTAGAGCGGCGCCATGAGATTCACCAAAAGTTGTCACTGTAAACCATTTGCCAAAAGTGTTGCCAGCCATAATTTTCCGTATAATTTTAAAGATAAGATATCGGTTCTACCCTGTACGATTCTTAGATGACACCAATTAAGTCATATAATCATAGCATCAAAGACATATGAACAGAATCAATACACCATCTCATTAATGGTTCCGGTAAAATACTAAAAAGAATGATTAGAAGTCCATTTACAGTTAATGCTAATTTTGCATCTATTGATAAAACAATGTGCCTATTATCGGAAGGCTCATCAAAATACATAAACTTAATAATTCGTAAATAGAAAAAACTTCCAATAACGGCAAAAAGAATACCAATTACCGCTAGCCATAACAGGTCAACACCAATTGCAGCTTGAAAAACGGTGACTTTACTATAAAACCCAACAAATGGCGGAACCCCAGCAAAAGAGAAAAGACAAATCATCATCAAAAAAGCAAGCCATGGATTGCGTTTATGTAATCCCTTAAACTGTTTTATCTGATCAAACTCTATATTTTGCGATAATACTAAAATGACACCAAAGGCTCCTAACGTTGCCAAGACATAAACAACGATATAATACATAGCTGCACCATAAGCATCGACTACAGGCATTACTTGTTCATTGACAATCTGAATGCCAGATAGCAGTCCCATTAACATATATCCCATATGCGAAATTGTAGAATAGGCTAACATGCGTTTAATATTTTTCTGCATGATTGCGACCAAGTTACCCAGTACAATCGACAAAACAGAAACCACCATAAGCATTGGCTGCCAATCAATTGCCATTGGGAATAATGCTTGTCCGAGAATTCTTAAACAAATCGCAAATCCAGCTAATTTGGGGGCCCCGCCAACTAGCAAAGTAACCGCTGTTGGAACGCCTTCAAAAACATCGGGTAACCACATATGAAAAGGAACCGCGCCCAATTTAAACGCAATTCCACAAACAACAAAAACGATACCAAAAACCATGATGAGCCACTGGCTATGTCCATTATTAATCGCCGTAGCAATCTCCATAAATTGAAGCGTTCCTGTTGCACCATAAATCATGGAAATTCCATAAAGCATCAATCCCGTTCCTAATGCTCCAAGAATAAAATATTTCGTTGCTGCTTCTAGTGCCTTACCATCTTCTCGTTTAAGTGCGGCAAGCGTATAAAGCGGAAACATCATAAGCTCAGTACCGAGATAAAGCGCCAGAAAATCGACTGACGAAATCACAACCATCTGCCCTAATAAAGAAAATAACGCTAATAAATAGAATGCGCCTCCTAAATGGGCAAATGTCAGTTTTCTCTCACTAATATAACGACGCAAATAAATCAGCGTCAAAATCATAGCAATATAGGTACAAAGCTTTAAGACGGATGCAACAGGATCAACAATGAAAGAACCATAAAAAGTGATCATCGTTTCCTGATAATGAGCCAACCAGAATGTTCCTGCTGCGCAAATACCAATGATTAACACAGATAATCCAAAAGTAATATTTCGGTATTTCTGCGGAATAAAAAGATCCAATACCATTAAAATGGGTAACGCTACCGTTAAAATCAATTCAGGAATAGCTGGCATTAAATTCATTTCATTCATTAAATTTCTATTCCTTACATTTTTGACTGTCCAACAAGTGCCATCAAATCAGCAACAGAGGTTTGCATATAATCCGTAATAATGGCAGGATATACCCCAATAATTACTACACAAATAGCTAAAAAGACGAGTAACAAACATTCACGAGCATTAATATCCGTTAATGCAGCAACACGCTCATTACCGATAGGCCCATAAAGCACACGCTTAATCATCCAAAGCGTGTAAGAAGCACCTAAAATAAGAGAAATCCCTGCCGCACATGCAATTCCAATATGCGTTTTAACCGCCCCCATAACCACTAAAACTTCACCAACAAATCCTGAAGTTCCAGGAAATCCGCAGTTCGCAAAAGCAAACAATACAAATAAAGCTGAAAAGCGTGGCATCACATGGACAACCCCACCATAATCGGCAATTTGCCGAGTATGCATACGGTCATAAACAACACCAACACAAAGAAACATGGCTGCAGCAACTAATCCATGAGAAATCATCTGAACGAACGCCCCATCTAAAGCTTCTTCTTGAAAAAGAAAAAAGCCCAATGTCACAAATCCCATATGAGCAATCGAAGAATACGCAATAAGCTTTTTCATATCTTTTTGCACTAATGCAACCAACCCAATGGTAACGACTGCAATTAAAGATAATGTAATGATCAACCAATCAAGATGGCGACAAGCATCGGGAACAATCGGCAAAGAAAACCGGACAAATCCATATCCGCCCATTTTCAACATAATAGCCGCTAAAATAACAGATCCCCCCGTTGGCGCTTCGACATGAGCATCAGGCAACCATGTATGAACAGGCCACATCGGCACTTTAACCGCAAATGCTGATAAAAAGGCAAAAAATATCCAAACCTGCGGAACCAATGGCATACGCAAAGCATACCAATCATATAAATTAAAGCTATCTGTTTGCAGATAAAGATAGACAAGCGCCAATAACATTGGCAATGATCCAAAGAATGTATATAAAAAGAACTTAAATGCCGCATAAATACGGCGTTCCCCTCCCCATAAACCAATAATAACAAACATCGGAATTAACGTTGCTTCAAAAAAAACATAAAACAACAATCCATCAAATGTCGTAAATACGCCAATCATCAATCCAGAAAGAATGAGAAAAGCCCCCATATATTGGGCTACTCGCTCTTTAATAACCTGCCAAGCAGCAATCACGACAATCACAAGCATAAGGGCAGTCATCATGACTAACCAAAGGGAAATTCCATCAATGCCTAAATCATAATTAACATGAAATAATGAGATCCATGAATATCGTTCAACAAACTGCAAACCATGAAAATTTTGATCAAAACAAAAAACTAACGGTAATGTCACGCCAAAACTGATTAATGATCCCATTAAAGAAAGCCAACGAACCATTTCTGCCCGTTTGTCTTGACCAATTAGCAAAACTAAAACGCCAAATGCAATTGGCATCCAAATAGCAAGTGATAATAGGGGAAATGTTGAATAAATCAGATTAGGCATAATATTTCCGTTATTTTTACCTCTGTATAAAAGGCAATATCCAAACCAGCAATCCTAATAAAGCAAATACCATCACAAAAATATAGTGATAAATATATCCTGTTTGGAAATACCTCATAATTGATGCAACCCAGATGACTAGCCGTGCACTTCCATTCACAATAACGCCATCAATTACAAAAAGATCACTCACTTTCCAAACCAGGTTGCCGATTTTCTTCGTTCCATTGATCAAGCATTTTTCAATGATCCATTCTTCAATTAATTGAATTTCGATCCACTGCCACAACACATGCCCAACACACAATGCACTATTAATAATCACCTTAGCATATAGTTGGTTCATATAATATTGTTCATACAAGAAACGATGTAAAAAACGTATCTTTCTACGAAGTTTCACGGTCATAACGGGATTGACGATATAGCAGTACCAAGCAATGACAATACCCGCAAGCACCAACATAAATGTTGGCGACATGACTTCATGAAATGTCATCTGAAGAGCCCCTTCAAAATGACGCGACAAGACACTAATCGCAGGATGACGAATTGGATCAATAAATATAACCCCTTCAAAAAAATGGCCAAACAGCCAAGAATCAATGACAATAAATCCGATCAAAATAGAAGGAATTGCTAGTAATAACAAAGGAATACGGATCAGCCAGGGAGACTCTTTTGGCCGATCTCCAGGCATCATGCCATGTTCATCATCACGATGTTTTCCCTCTTTTATAAGTCGTTGATTAATTATTTGTTGGCGCTTAAAACGTTCTTTACCATGAAAAACGAGAAAAAAGAGCCGAAATGTATAAAACCCCGTCACCAATAAACTACCAATCAATGCCAACGCTGCAAATTTTGCGCCAAATATTGTGGATGCCCGAACCGCACCAATAATAGATTCTTTGGAATAAAAACCCGCAAAAAAAGGCGCACCCACCAAAGCCAGTGATCCAATTAACATCATGACATAAGACCAAGGCATATACTTACCCAAACCGCCCATATGACGAATATCTTGATCATGATGCATCCCGAGAATGACAGAACCAGCAGACAAGAATAATAATGCTTTAAAAAAAGCGTGGGTCATCAAATGAAAAACCCCAGCTGAATAAGCAGATGCGCCTAAAGCCGTCACCATATACCCCAATTGAGATAATGTCGAAAAGGCAATCACTCGCTTGATATCTGCTTGAACCATTGCAACAAACCCTAAAATCAAGGCAGAAATCGATCCAATAATAATAATAAATGATAAAGCAGTATCAGAGAGTTCATACAACGGAGACAAACGACTCACCATAAAAATACCCGCAGTCACCATCGTTGCAGCATGAATTAATGCTGAAATAGGAGTTGGACCTTCCATCGAATCCGGCAACCAAACATGTAATGGAAACTGTGCGGATTTACCCATTGCCCCCACAAAAAGAAATAAACAAATAGCCGTTACAACAGAAACATTAGTACCCGGTAACATAACCGTCGTTAACGCATGAGAAACATTAAAAACATCTTGATAATGAAGGGAACCTGTAAAAGCAAAGATCAGCCCCATTCCCATCATGAATCCAAAATCGCCAAAACGATTCACTAAAAAAGCTTTTAATCCTGAAGAAACAGCAACGGGTTTTTCAAGCCAAAACCCAATTAACAAATAAGACATCGCACCAACAGCTTCCCACCCGAAAAAGAGCTGGATAAAATTATTGGCCATTAATAGCGACAACATACTGAAAGTAAATAGCGAAATATAAGCAAAAAAACGGGGGATGTTTTCGTCGTCATCCATATACGCTATTGAATAAATATGGACCAATAAAGAAATAAATGTGACAACAACCATCATCATGGCCGACAGAGAATCGATCAGAAAGCCAATGGCTAACTTTACTTCACCTAAAGTCATCCATACGTAGAGATCTTCATCAAAACGCGCCCCATTCATCACCTTATTCAATACAATGATAGAACAAATGCAAGAAATCCCTACCCCAATAACCGTAACCGCTTTAGATAATGTTCTATTTAGCACGTGATGGCAAAGACGAGTCCCTAATACGCCAGCTAATAGTGCCCCCATTAAAGGTGCAAATAATACGGTTAGTAATAATGGGATACTCAATATTTGCATAATCATTTTTCCTATATTATCCCTTTAAACTGTCCATATTATCGGCGCGAATAGATCCAATTTTACGAAATAAGACCACTAAAATTCCTAATCCAATGGCCGTTTCTGCGGCTGCAACCATCAAAATAAAAAAGACAAAAATTTGTCCATCAATATTTCCCATCCAACGAGAAAACGCCACAAAATTAAGATTCACGGAAAATAGCATTAATTCAATCGACATGAGTAATACAATTAAATTACGGCGATTTAAAAAAATCCCCATCACCGCAATTGCAAAAAGAATCGCACTCAAAATAAGATAATGAATCAATGTAATCGTCATAAACTATCTTCTTAAAGAATCACTTTATCGGCTGCTTTTCGTCTCTTTCGGCAACTTTTTCCGCTTTTAGATGAATCAAACGTAATCTATCAGAGGCCATAACTTTTGTAGCATTTCCCGCTGAGGTATAACGCGCATCTTGTCTACGACGCAATGTCAACGCAACAGCCCCCAACAGTGCTGCCAATAACAACATGGCAGCTAATTCCACTTGAAATAGATATTCTGTAAATAATATTCTCCCAATTTCTGCTGTCATTCCAATTGTTAAAATTTCATGAGAAGCAATCTGACTGATATCAAAAAATCCTCGGAAAATAATTAATCCCATTTCAGCAATAATTAAGCCTCCAACGACAACAGCAATGCTTAAATTTTGCCGAGTAATTCGTTTGAGCACAGTCATATCAATATCCATCATCATGACAATAAAAAGAAATAGCACCATGACAGCACCGACATAAACCAGCATTAATATCATTGCTAAAAATTCTGCTTGTAACAGTAACCAAAGAGCAGCGCCATTAAAAAAACAAAGCACGAGATAAAGCACAGAATGAATAGGATTTTTCGCAATGACAACACGCAATGCGGCGATCACCAATATGGCAGAAAAAAGATAAAACAATACACCCTCAAACCATTCCATAAATATAGCTCTCAATCAGCGATAAGGAGCATCAGCTTCTTTGGCTTCTCGAATCTCCTCTTTAAATTTCTCCCCTACTGCTAATAGCGTCTGTTTCGCAAATAATAGGGACTCTCTTTCCTGCGCAACATATTCAAACTGCTTTGTCTGCACAATTGCATCAGCAGGACAAGCTTCTTCACACATACCACAAAAAATACACTTACCTTGATCAATTTCGTAATGAAGTGCCCTTCGATTTCCTTTAAGATCTGAGCCAATCACAATCTTGATCGCTTTTGCAGGACAAATTGCTTCACATAATTTGCACCCAATACACTTTTCCTGACCTTCATCATCTTTTAATAATGCATGCATCCCCCGAAAACGCGGAGAATAAGGAGTCCTCTCTTCAGGGTAACGAACTGTCGGTTTTGCTCGAAACATAACCCGTAATGTCAAGAACAACCCTTTTATCATCTCAGCCAGAAAAAAGGTTCTGATCCAACGTTTTAGCATCATAGTCCTTTCATTTATGGCCAAATATTAAATGGCGTTTGCATCCAACAAGCGATAAAAACAAAATACGCCAATGTTACTGGAATCAAAACTTTCCATCCTAATCGCATCGCATGGTCATAACGAAAACGCGGAAATGTTCCTCGTACCCAAATAAAGACAAAAACAATCACTGACGATTTAACAAACAACCATATCCATCCAGGAATCCATGACAAAATTGCCCAATCAAATGGTGGCAACCATCCTCCTAAAAATAGAATTGATGCCATTGCAGAAAAAAGAATAATATTGACATACTCTGCGATAAAAAACATCGCAAACGCCATGCCTGAATATTCCACCATATGCCCTGCAACAATCTCAGACTCCCCTTCAATCGTATCAAAAGGATGACGCCCAGTCTCAGCAATCGCACAAATAACATAAATAACGAATAATGGAAAAAGAGGAAGCCAATTCCAAGACAAACAATTGAGTCCTATTGAAGCAAAGAGGCCGTAATTTTGCCCTGCTACAATATGAGAAAGATTTAAACTGCCTGAGACCATTAAAACCGTCAACAATACAAAACCTAACGGAATCCCAAATGAAATCATCTGTGCAGCCGCTCTAATTGCCCCCAATAATGCAAATTTCGAGTTAGATGACCATCCGGCCAAAATGACACCATAAATACCTATGGATGTAATCGCCATAACAAATAATAATCCCGCATCAATATCGGCAAGTACAACATCTGCACCAAATGGCATCACGGCCCAAGCTGTTAATGCAGGAATCATGGTCAAAACAGGCGCTAACCAAAAAACCATTTTATCCGCCTTGTCTGGAACAATGATCTCTTTTAATAAGAACTTAAAAGCATCGGCAATGGGTTGTAAAAGACCTAATGGTCCAACACGATTAGGTCCCAATCGAGCATGCATCCATCCAATGACTTTACGTTCCCAAAGGGTTAAAAAGGCCATTAAGCCCAATATGGGGAAAATGATCAGGGCAATACGAATCATAATCCAAGCAATGGGCCAAAACTGGCCAAATATCATTTGCCCATAATAATGAATAAAACTGAGTATCTGTGCCATCATAAACGTTCCACACGCACCCATCCGTCAACAGGACCTAACATCATCGTATCAGAATACCCAGATATCACCCGAATTACATCTTCAGGTAATGTACGATCTATTTCTGCTGGTAAAATCTGTTCGCCTTCTTCTTGAATCACTCGAACCTTTTCTTCTTCCTTGATCCCTAATGCTGTAAAAAGTTGTAACGGTAAATACACTTTCGGTATAGACGACTGATTAACTTTTTGAAGAGATGATGCTCGACGAACAATAATATCAGCACGTAATGCGGGAACATCTCCCACTCGAGAAAATGGTGGAGCAATAATGGATTGATCATGTATTGGCGGTAATCCACTATGATTATTTAATTGAGTGGCTAAATCAATAGATGTCAAACATGCCTGCCGAACCTCTTCTGAGGTTTCAAAATCAAACCCCTTTATCCCCAGAAAATTTCCCAGTACTCGTAACACTTTCCAGGCGGGCCGGGTATCTGATAATGGAGGAACTGCGGCCTTAAACGATTGAACTCGCCCCTCTATATTGATATATGTCCCGGATGTTTCTGTAAAAGGAGAAATCGGTAACAAAACATCTGCATAATCTAATGCTAAGCGGAAAGGAGACATCGCAACAACCATTTCAGCTTGCTTTAAAGCTGACATCATTGCGGGTGAATTATTGGCTTCTAACTCAGGTTCAGTATGCAATAACAAAAATGCCTTAGACTCAACAGAAGCGATTTGTGTCATCGACAACTCATTTATTGAATCTGGATAGGCGCGAGCAATCATACCTCCAACACCATTGGCCCCTAAAGGAAAACATCCTAAAGTAGCGCCCGTATTTTCTGCAATCCACTCGGCCATCCGCCAAATTAATGAGGATTTTTGATGTTGCAATGCCAATGCCCCTAAAAATAGGGCTTTACGCTCTCCTGAAAGAAGCGATGTCGCTATTAACGAAGCAGAATGAGAAGGAAGTTTATTGGGTAATCCAGCGGGGACAGGAATTTTTTTCTGCTCAGCAATCGCACAGATAATTTCTTCTAATAAGATAATCCATTTAACGGGAGCATCTAACAATTGATGAGCAATTGGCATTAACCAATTATCATCCCACGCATGAATTCGAGAAAGTTCTGCCCCATTTTCGACGGCTTTCCTAAAGCGTACCGCCATTAACGGCAATTCCTGACGAAGCGCTGAACCAATAATTAATATTCGGTCTAGTTGATTGATGGCTGCAATTGGCATTCCTAACCACGGGACAACCTTTCCATCCAAATACGTATCCTGTTGGCGCAAACGATATTCGATCTTGTCTGTTCCTAAAGCGCGCATTAACTTTTGCAACAAAAAAAATTCTTCTAATGTTGCTTGCGGAGACGCTAATGCGGCTAACGCATGACTACCATAATCGCTAGCAATATGCTGTAGTCCATGAGCAATATAGCTCAGCGCCGTTTGCCAGTCCGTTTTAATCCATTTCCCGCCTTGTTTAACCATAGGATGTGTTAAACGATCCTGACTATTTAATGCTTCATATGAAAAGCGATCTCTATCTGAAATCCAACATTCATTAATCGCATCATTATCTGCAGGTAATACTCGTCTTACTTGACCATTTAATGTTTGGATAATGAGATTAGAACCTAAACTATCATGAGGGCTTATCGAACGATGAGAAGATAATTCCCATCCTCTAGCGCTAAAACGAAATGGTCGAGAGGTCAATGCTCCTACCGGACAAACGTCAATTAAATTACCAGACAACTCCGAATGAAGCCATTCTTCAGGAAACGGCGTAACCTCAACATTTTCGCCTCGGTTCATCATCCCCAATTCCATCATACCTGCAATTTCTTGGCAAAATCGAACGCACCGAGTACATTGAATACATCGACTCATCTCTTGCATTAAAACAAGAGGGCCACTATTTTTAGCAAAAATAACACGCTTTGTTTCTTGATAACGCGCTTTATCGGCCCCATAGGCTATCGCATAGTCTTGTAAGCGGCATTCCCCGCCTTGATCGCAAACAGGACAATCTAATGGATGATTGATGAGCAAAAATTCCATCACAGCAAGACGGGCAGCCTTAACCTGCGCGGTATCCGTACGAATGACCATGCCATCAGTAATAGGCGTTGCGCAGGCAGGTACTGGTCGTGGCATATTATCAATATCCACCATACACATACGACAACCAGCTGTCACAGAAAGTTTCTTATGATAGCAAAAATGTGGCACCTCTATGCCGGCATCAAGCGCAGTCTGTAAAACTGAACGCCCTTGTTCTGCTTGTATTATCCTGCCATCAATTTTGACTTTCATCATCTAACCAATTAACCCGTAACATTTATTTCATGCAAGACATTTTAAATTCATCGCGAAAATGTTTTAAGAAAGAGCGAACAGGCATTGCTGCGGCTTCTCCTAAAGCACAAACCGTACGCCCTTGAATATTCGATGCCACTGAATCCAATAAATCAATATCTGTTTGATGGGCTTTTCCTTGCTCAATTTTTTCAATTAACCTGACCATCCACCCCGTTCCTTCACGACATGGCGTACACTGTCCACAAGATTCATTCCGATAAAACCGAGCAATACTTAACAGGGTATGCACCATACTACGCGTTTCATCTAATACAATAATCCCCCCAGTCCCCATCATCGATCCTGCCTTGGCAATTGAATCATAATCCAAATTGATTGCCATCATATCTTCCCCAGGAACGACAGGAGCGGATGTTCCACCAGGAATCACGGCCTTGATTTTTCGTCCCTCTTTGATCCCGCCAGCTAATGACAACAATTCGGCAAAAGGCGTTCCTATCGGCAATTCATAACATCCCGGGTAATTAATATCCCCTGAAATGGAAAAAACTTTAACCCCTTGCCCACCATTACGGCCTAATGCCGCATAAGCTTTTCCTCCCATCGCCATAATGAAAGGGACATATGCCAGTGTTTCAACATTATTAATAATCGTTGGCTGTCCATACAACCCACGCTGTGCCGGAAAAGGCGGCTTAAAACGCGGATTACCCCGTTTTCCTTCCATTGATTCAAGAAGTGCCGTCTCTTCCCCACAAACATAAGCGCCATAGCCATGCACTGCATATAATTCGAAATCAAATCCTGTTTTTAATATGTTTTTGCCAATATATCCTGCCGTACGAGCCTGTTCAATTGCTTCCTCAAAACGATGGTAAATCGGCATAATCTCACCATGAATATAAATATATCCTTTTGAGATTCCCATCGCATACGCTGCAAGCAGCATCCCTTCAATCACCGCATGCGGATTGTAACGAAGAATATCCCGATCTTTAAATGTTCCTGGTTCACTCTCATCTGCATTACATACCAGATATTTTTGAACAGCATTATTTCGAGGCATAAAACCCCATTTAACGGCAACGGGAAAACCAGCACCGCCTCGACCACGCAACCCGGATTCTTTAATTTCACGAAGAATAACTTCTGGCGTCATTGACTCTGTTAAAATTCGCTTTAACTGAACATACCCACCACGCGCACTATACCCATCCAACGTCCAATTTTCACCAGTCAATCCAGCAAAAAGTATTGGGAAGTAGTGACGATCGTGAAGGCAAGTCATGATTTTAATTCCTCCAATAAACGATCGATCTTATCTTTTGACATATGCATATGCATCACATGATTATTCACTAAAATAACAGGACCTTCTCCACAAGCTCCCATACATTCACTCTCAACTAATGTAAATAATCCATCTGGCGTTGTCTCTCCAAATTCGATGCCTAATTTCTCCTTTAGATAATTTCCGATCTTATCACTACCATTCATCTCACAAGGTAAATTGCCACAAATAGCTAGCTTATATTTACCAACAGGATGGGTATTAAACATGCTGTAAAAACTAGCAACTTCTTGAAGTGCAGCAACAGGAACTCCTAAATAATTAGCAACTTCTTGTAAAACTTCTAGCGATAACCACCCCTTTTCCTCTTGTGCTACAGTTAACGAAGCAATTGCTGCGGACAATTTTTTGGTCGGAGGAAATTTCGCCAGTTCTTTTTCGATTTTTCGATAGGCGTCTTCACTTAACAGCATCATTAATCACCTTTCATTTCAGCGATCCACCTCACCAAATACAATATCAATGCTACCAATCACAGCGACAAGATCTGGGATTAAATGGCCTTTGACCAATTTTTCAAATCCTTGCAAATGAACAAACGAAGGCGCACGAATTTTCATTCTAAAAGGCTTATTCGCACCATCTGATACAAAATAAATGCCGAATTCCCCTTTAGGGGCTTCAACTGAAGCATAAATTTCACCACATGGCAAATGAAACCCTTCTGAAAACAATTTGAAATGATGAATAAGTTCTTCCATGCCAGTATGCATACGTGCTCGCGGTGGTGGCGATACCCGATAGTCATCTGATTTAATTGGACCTGGATGCTTTCTTAACCAATCAACACATTGGCGAATAATTCGATTCGACTCGCGCAATTCGGCTACACGAACTAAATAGCGATCATAGCAATCCCCTTCTTTACCAACAGGAATATCAAACTCTAATTGATCATAAACCTCATAAGGTTGCTTTTTCCGTAAATCCCATGCAATTCCAGAACCTCGCAACATAGGCCCCGTAAACCCTTGTGCTAACGCATCCTCTGGAGAAATAACCCCGACTCCGACTAATCGTTGTTTCCATATTCGATTATCCGTCAGCAATGTTTCATATTCATCAACACATTTTGGGAAACGCTCAGTAAAGCGCTCAATAAAATCTAATAAAGAACCTTCCCGATTAGCATTAAGCTGTGCAACACGTTTATCACTTTGAAATTTCGTCTTTTTGAAAAGCGGCATCGTATCTGGCAAATCCCGATTAACACCGCCGGGTCGATAATACGCCGCATGCATACGAGCACCACTAACAGCTTCATAGCAATCCATGAGATCTTCTCGTTCTCGGAATGCATATAAAAATACAGCCATTGCCCCTAAGTCCAATGCCTGCGAACCAATCCATAGTAAATGGCTCATAATACGCGTAATTTCATCAAACATAACACGAATATACTGAGCCCGAATCGGAACATTGACTCCCAGCATTTTTTCAACCGCCATCACATAGGCATGTTCACTACACATCATAGAAACATAATCTAAGCGGTCCATATAGGGCAATGCTTGTAAATATGTTCGCTTTTCTGCTAATTTCTCGGTAGCACGATGCAACATCCCAATATGCGGATCCGCTCGCACAATCGTTTCGCCATCTAATTCTAAAATTAACCGAAGAACGCCATGGGCTGCAGGATGTTGAGGTCCAAAATTAATGGTGTAATTACGAATTTCAGCCACGATTTTCTCCTTTATCTCGGATAACTCTTGGCGTAATTTCACGTGGTACTATACTAACTGGCTCATAAATAATGCGTTTTTGATGCTCGTCATAACGCATCTCAACATACCCTTGTATTGGAAAATCTTTACGAAAAGGATGTCCAACAAATCCATAGTCCGTTAAAATTCGACGCAAATCAGGATGTCCATCAAAAAGGATGCCATATAAATCAAAGGCTTCCCGCTCAAACCAATTCACTGCAGGCCAAATTCCAATTAAAGAAGGTAAATGGGGATTTTGATCATCACAAGCAAATACACGAATACGTAAACGGCAATTATGGGTTAATGAAAGTAAATGGATAACAATAGCAAATCGAGGATGATTCAATTTATCTTGCTCTCCATACCCCAGATAATCAACGCCACAAAGATCAATAACTTCCTCAAATCGGAAATTAATATCATCGCGCAACACTTGTGCAACTTGCAGATAAATCGATGCGGGAACAACCATTGTCACTTCTTTAAAAGCCAATGTAACCTTGACACCAGTTTCTAAAAAACGCAACCGAAGGGCTTCTGCCAGTTCTTCTGGATTTCTCTGCATTCGTTCCCCTTACTGACGAGCAATAGTGGATGTTCGTTTAATTTTTTGCCTCAGCTGCATTAATGCATAAAGCAAAGCTTCTGCTGTCGGAGGACATCCTGGAATATAAATATCAACAGGAACAATCCGATCGCACCCTCTAACTACCGAATAGGAATCATGATAATATCCCCCGCCATTAGCACAAGACCCCATCGAAACAACCCAACGAGGCTCTGCCATTTGGTCATAAACCTTGCGCAATGCCGGCGCCATTTTGTTACAAAGCGTTCCCGCAACAATCATCAAATCAGCTTGCCGAGGAGAAGAACGAAAAAACGTTCCAAAACGATCCATATCATAACGAGAAGCACTACTATGCATCATTTCCATCGCACAACAAGCTAATCCAAATGTTACGGGCCACACAGATCCTGTTCGCAACCAATTAATTGCACGATCAAGCGTCGTTGTCACAAAACCTTTATCTAGCAAACCTTCAATTGCCACAGTTCACTCCCAATTAAGCGCACCTTTTTTCCAGATATAGATAAACCCTACTAATAATTCGGCAAGAAATACCATAACAACAGCAAACGCCTGTCCTCCTAATTCACGCATTGATGCTCCCCACGGAAACAAAAAAGCAGTTTCCACATCAAATAAAATAAATAGAATTGCAATTAAATAAAAACGAACATCAAACTTGACATGCGCACGATCAAATGGGGCAAAACCACATTCATAAATAGAATTTTTTTCGGCATCAGGGCGATGAGGGCCGATAACACGCCCTAAAAAAAGAGAAAAAATACTGAACGTCAACGCTGCCAGAAGAAAAAGAAATACCGGCAAATAATGTTCTGGATTCACGGTTGACCTCCGGAAAAATCAATAGACTAACGAATAAAAAGAACCATGACATCTATTTTTAAGTCAATGGACATGGCTATTTTCAATACCCTACCAAGTTTAGCATGATACTCTACCAATACGCTTTCTTCAAAAAAACAGTGCTACAAAGAACTTTGTAATCCCATTTATATTCTTAATCTCTAAAAAAATACAACGACAAATCCCACGGGATCGTTATCATTGATCCCATTTAATCGCTGTCACAGGATAAGCTAAACCATCCACATTAAGAACATACATTGAATCCTCTAAAGCCTTTGCTTTAGCTTGATCAGAAATACGATATCCCATTAATTCTGCCATCACAAAAGGAAAAGCTCCCGTATTAAAACGAATCTTTCCATGAATAGGAACCAAATATTGACGAACAATTTGCCGAAAACGTGCAATATAAGCACTATTGGAAGACCACGCATAAAATGGAATATCATATTGCGCAAAAGCCATATCAGAAGTTCCATGTCCGAGATTAATGATCTCACCATGATCTGGGATATAAATAAATAACGTATTATGATCGCCATATTTTGTTAGCGATGCCAATACTTTATCAATATGACCAAGAGCTGCATCATAATGGCGGAATTCTTCGGAAGACTGAAAAGCCAACTGATAATCCGATTCATCATGGCGATCCGCATAAGTCATATGTCCGCCCCAAATATGCATGAGCAATAATTGTTTTTTATTACTAAATTCAGCAACCAAAGGATCAATTAAAACCTCATCACGCCCAGAATCCAAGTAAATGGTCTTATCGGCTTGCTGAGCAACAATTCTTACCAAGGTATCATGAATCCCTGTTGATGTTTGTCGAGAAAACCAATTTGTTTGATAACCAGCTGCTTTTGCCATATCAACAATTCCCATATTTTCTGAAAATGGGAGTGCATCTTTAGGCGTTGCAAATGTCATCAATCGAGCAACTGCTTCTCGCGTTACCGAAGCTGGAGATATTGCATTAAATAGTGCAGCATGGCGAATATCTTTGCTTTTTCCCATCATAAAATGATCCGTTCCATGTGGATATCCATACGCACCATGATGCATTCTCCAGTCAGTCTCTCCTAATACAATCACAATTCGTTTCGGAATATTTTTATTAGTAGCGCTAACGGGTAATGACACCCCTTCTGGCAGTTTTCGTTCTTTATGAGCCGCTTCAATCATTCTGCGTTGAATAGAAACATACTGTCCAATCATAGAGGGATAACGATAAATCAAAGAATTGATGTACCGCTGTTTCATCTTTTCGGCGGGAAAATGGATGAATTCATAGGCTTGACTATATTTCACACCTAATAATGCAGGAATAGCGACTTCTAAAAGCGGGCAAAATGATAAACCAACAAATACACACCACCCCAGCCAACCTGTTCGTGATGTCTTCCAAGTCAATCCCCAAAAAATTAAAAAAAGCCCAATAAATACAGCAAATGGGAAAAAACCCAGAAATTCTAAATAGCCAGCCGTTTCGCTTCCATTCGTTTCCATCGCTGAGGCAACTTGTCCATAATGCAAAAGAGCACCATAAACTTTTGCACTCGTTAAATGAATCGTTCCCCACAAAGACACAATGATCAAAATGGGAAAACGCATCCATCCCCCCGTTCGGAGCAATAAGAAAAACATGACGGCATCTATCACAACCCACACTTCAAGATCCCATTCCAAAAAAGGACTGGAATCAAGCGGTTGATCTAAACAATAAAATCGGAAACTCCAAATGGCGACAAGAAGAAATAGCAAAAGAAAAATGGTGGGTAAATTCCAACATGCCTTGAACTTACCCCAATAAAAGCGCCAATTTTTTTTTCTCAGTTGATCCGAGGCTATCATTGATTTGCCTGGTATATTCGATGATTCTGAAACCATGGACTGAAATTTTTTCAAATGGAAAGATATTTATTCCGTAGAAAAAGCCCCGTCAAGCAATATCGCTTAACGGGGCTTCTCCCATTCCATCCACTTAATACTTTCAGATGGATATATTCTGGTGCGGGCGGCGAGACTTGAACTCGCACGGCTTGCGCCACTACCCCCTCAAGATAGCGTGTCTACCAATTCCACCACGTCCGCTTAAAGGTTGAATTATCGCAGCATCTTACTTTTTCAGCAACCCCAATCTGAAAAAGAATCATAAATTATTTTTTAACCGCCCCAGAACCTTCTCCTAATGGGACTTGTTTGCCTGACTGCGAACCTCCCGGAACAGCATCTGCTCCTGGAATGCTATTTGCGCCTGGAACAATTCCAGAACCAGCCATATCTTTTTGAATAGGAGCTCCTTGTTTATTATCAGCAGGTGTTTGAGAAGATTGTAATTTTTCAATCACACTACTTTGCGATGGCGCACGATATGGACCAAAATAAGCCATCGCTAACGTTGCTAAAAAAAAGATTGCAGCAACACCCGCTGTAATTTTCGCTAAAAAATTACCAGACCCCGATGCGCCAAAAATACCTGTTGAAGCCCCTGCTCCGCCAGATCCAAAAGCGGCCCCTGCATCCGCACCTTTACCTTGTTGCAATAAAACAAGAACAATAATAGCAAGTGCAGAGAGAACCTGCACAATGAGAATAAATTTATACAGCATGTTTTTTCCTGCGTTACTTTAATTTTCAATCGTTTTCTGATAAGTCTGATGCAATCTTTGCAATTGCCAAAAAATCCTTTGCCTTTAATGCCGCACCGCCAATTAATCCACCATCCACATTCGGCATCTTTAAAAAACCATCGGCATTAGATGGTTTCATACTGCCGCCATATAACACCCTAACATGTGCTCCTGCATCAGGTGTTTTATCCGTTAATAATTGACGAATAAAAGCATGAACCACTTCAACCATTTCTGGCGTTGGCGTCTTACCCGTGCCAATTGCCCACACCGGCTCATAGGCTACTGTCATTTCATTGACTAAACGATCTTCTAATACCTTCAAAACCGTACTGATCTGACGTTCAACCACTTCCTGTGTTCTACCATCTTCCTTTTCTTCTAATGATTCGCCCACACAGAGAATTGGTTTTAGCCCTCCTGCTAAAGCACGCTGCACCTTATCTGCAACCACTTCATCGGTCTCTCCGCAAAACGCCCTGCGCTCCGAATGTCCAACAATAGCATAACGACAGTTAAAGTCTAACAACATACGGGTAGAAACTTGTCCCGTATAAGCACCAACGGCATGGGAAGAAACATCTTGAGCCCCCAGAATAATCTCTGTACGGTCCAATAACAACTGACATTGAGCAAGATATGGGAAAGGAACACAAACTGCTAAATCGCAACTAATCCCAGAAAGCGCTGTACATACACCATTGAGCAACTCTGCATTCATTGCAAGGTTGCCATTCATTTTCCAGTTTCCAACAATTAGTTTCCGCTTCATGCTATTATTTGAATTCACACAATTTTTGATTCTAGCGTGTTCTATTATGTTCAGTCAATAAAGAACCTTCTCTAAAAACATCAGGCTAAAGAATAATACTCCTATATTGACTTTCTCCATTGAGATCGTCATCGCCCTCTACTTCCATTAAGTCTGGATTATTGATTCCTCCCTGCTGAATTTCTTGTTCTGTTGCTAAACGCACATCTGTTACTAACAATTCGAATCGTAAAGCCATTCCTGCTAAGGGATGATTTCCATCCAAAACCACTTTCCCATCACTGATTGACTCAACTCGATAAATGACAGGGTTTTCTTCTTCATGAGCATCTCCTGGAATACCTTCAAATTGCATGCCAACTTCCAACACATCTGGAAATAATTTGCGATCCTCAACACGAACAAGCATTGCATCATATTCTCCGAAAGCATTTTCCGGTTCTACTTGAATTCGCGTTTCATAACCGACTGTCTTCCCGTCTAACGCCTTTTCCAATGCAGGAAGAATATCATCATAGCCACCATGCAAATAAACAATAGGATCAAGCCCTTCATCAATTAGATTATTTTCAGCGTCTGTTAAACTATATTTAACAGTGACAACCCTATTTTTTGCAATCTTCATACCCAATTCCCTATTTCTATTAATCTTGATTTAAATTATACCTATGCACTTTCTCATTAAACACAATAACTTTAATTCAAACCGACCAATATTCTTTCGACAAAAAGATAACTTTTGATCCCTTAGATTCTCCGTTTTTGTTTCCATAATTGATTTTCAATCGATTTTCTAATTTATAGAAAACAATTATTGGTTTTATAAAGCCCTTATTTTTATAAAGCATCAAAAAATCTGTTGCCATATTGCAAATATAACGACAAATCTCAACAAAACAATATCAAATCCCTCTTAAAAAATCGCTATAATCTCTTTCCTAGATAGCCACCAATTTCATTTTTATGAAATGGAATTGGCAGTTTTCTATGTAAGGTAGTAACTATTACCGGTAATTAACCTGATCATTTTTAACTAAGGATTAAAGAAATGAAAAAATCTTTGTTCATCGCTGGTGTCCTGGCTCTGGCATTAACCGCTTGTGGTAAAAAACCTGCAGCTTCTGGCTCTGCTCCTGCTGCTTCCGGTTCCGAAGCTCCAGCAGCTTCTGCTCCTGCTGCTTCCGCTCCTGCTGCTCCAGTTGCTTCTGGCTCTGAAGCTCCAGCAGCTTCTGCTCCTGCAGCTTCCGCTGCAGCTCCAGCTCCTGCAGCTCCAGCTCCTGCTGCTTCTAAATAATTTCGGTTTTAACCGAAAAAAAGCCAGCCATTATGGTTGGCTTTTTTAATTTGATTTTTTAACACCATTCATAATTATTCATATTTTCTTTTTTAAAATCCCTGCCTAATTTAAATGCCTAAGACGGTGTTGCTGTTTTGCAAATATCCTTTAAGCAACCCCTTCTCACCGCAGACAAATCTAAAAAAATCGTTATAATCATTCGTAATAGGAATTCGTTTCATAGAGGGCTTTAAGCCTAGAAATGATTTCTATACATAGTAGTATTTATTTCTAGCAAATAATGTTATCAATTCAAAAGGATTAAAAATGAAAAAGTCTTTATTCATCGCTGGTGTTTTGGCTCTGGCTTTAACTGCTTGTGGTAAGAAACCTGCTGCTTCTGGTTCTGCTCCTGCAGCTTCCGCTCCAGTTGCTTCCGGTTCCGAAGCTCCTGCTGCTTCTGCTCCTGCAGCTTCCGCTCCAGTTGCTTCTGCTCCTGCAGCTTCCGCTGCAGCTCCAGCTCCTGCAGCTCCAGCTCCTGCTGCTTCTAAATAATTTCGGTTTTAACCGAGAAAAAGCCAGCCATTATGGTTGGCTTTTTTTGTATTTACGTGAAATCAATGAGCGAGTCTTAATTGACCATCAGTTTCTTTAATCTCTATTTAAAGATTTGTCTTTATTCATGATATTGATTGTTGCAACATTGCAAAATCTATAAAAAATTCGACAGAATCATCAGAAAAAAATGAAAAAAACTCGCTATAATCTTCTTTACTAGAGAGCCGTCAAGATCATTTTTCTTAGGAAATGAATTTGACTGTTTTCTACAAACCCAGTCATTATTACAGATACATTTATCTGATCTTTTTAAGGATTATAAAATGAAAAAATCTCTGTTCATCGCTGGCCTGATGGCTCTCGCTCTAACTGCATGTAAAATTGGTGAAAAACCTGCTGCTTCTGGTTCTCAAGCCCCAGCCGCTTCTGCGCCAGTTGCTTCCGGATCTGAAGCACCTGCTGCTTCCACCCCTGCAGCTTCCGCTCCTGCAGCCTCTGCACCTGTTGGTTCCAAATAACTAACACTCAAGCAAAAACCCATAGAGCAATCTATGGGTTTTTATTTTATTAATAGAAGGTATTATGATGAAAATAGCGTTATGTTTCATAGGACTCCTCGCATTAGGTCTTACCGCTTGCAACAAAAATGAAAATCGTCCTCTTAACAAAGAATCCGAATCTTCAATCACACAAACTAATATCAAAATAGACCCAAAAGCAGCCGCACCCATTGCAACAGATGTTCGAACATTGCCCGTTGATCCTAAAACGGGAAAACCGATTGCTTCAGAGAAAAAATAATACCCAAAGTGCATTAAATGATAAAAAGCAATCTTCTTGGCTCACACCTAAATACCGCTATTAAACATTGATCCAATCAACCCCGTCATTCTGATTGGCAACCTTTACTAAGATTCCATGCATAGACGCTATTTTTTCAACAGCTTTTCGAGCATATTCTGGCAAATTATTATGCTGACTTAAATGAGCAGCAATTACAGTATGTAAATAGGACTTGTCTATTTTTTGCAGAAAATTGGAAGCATCATCATTAGAAAGATGGCCGTAAACACTTCTAATTCTTCGTTTCAGATGCTCTGGATATACTGATACTTTCATCATATCAGTATCATAGTTACACTCAAGCACTAACAAATGACATGCCGACAATTCTCGATGAATATGAGGTGTGACTTGTCCTGTATCCGTTAGCATCCCAATTTTTGAAACACCATCGGTTAAATGGAACTGTAACGGTTCTCGAGCATCATGTGAAATGGTAAATGCCGTTATTTTAAGGCCAGCAATTTCCACACAATCACCATCTCGACAAAAATTCAAATCAACGTCAGAAAAATCTTTCCCCATTCCCTGAAATGTTCCAGCACTCATCCATACAGGGATTCCATAACGTTTTGCCAATGGAAGAACGCCATGAGCATGATCTCCATGCTCATGCGTCACAAATATTGCAGAAATTTCTTCTGGCCTACAACCTACTCGATCAAGACGTCGACGTAAATCTCGAAGAGAAAAGCCACAATCAAACATCACTGTGGCTTTATTTTTTCCAGAGATAGAAGCAGCCACTAATAATGAATTACCTTTACTGCCACTGCCTAGACTTGCTAACTTCAACACAACTTACTTTAATTGTCCATACAGCAAAGTCACAATTCTTTTGGCAATTGATGAAGACTGGAGTTGTCCTTTATCATCCAATACGGTAATTTCAGATTTTCCATCGGCTGTTTCACGGACTGAAATCTGATACTTATCGGCATGTTTATCTTTATTGGACGATGAGAACCACCCACTAAACCATCCCTTCTTGTTTTCTGGTGCATTATTAGCTTCTGCATCCTGATCAACATAACGCACATAATACAAACCAGCAGAACGATCACGATCTTCAACCGTAAAGCCAACTCGGTCTAGCGCCAAACCAACACGACGCCATGTTCTATCAAAGGCTTCATCAACGACAACCTTATCAACATTCCCATCATGAACTAACGCAGCTTTCGAAACAACCTGAACGGTTTTACGTTCAGCAATTGTCCTTGCTCGTTTTTGATCTTTCTTATCTATATCACTTAAATAGACCAATAAACGAGAGAGAAACTCGGCTTCTAGTTCTGGATCAGATGCTCGAGATGTCCATATGGTATTTTCTTTATCATGCCCTTGAAGCTCTTCTTCTGCGCCTCTGTGACTGATATAAATTTCTGTCGTCCCATCAGGGCCCCGTTCTAGACGGGTTCTAAACTTATCACGTTCTCCTGTCGAATAAAGTGAATCAAACACTTTACCCAATGTTCGACGAATAAAATCTTGAGGAATTTTAGCGCGATTTTCTGCCCAATCGGTTTCCATAATACCTGTTTCTGGAGAATCGATATTGATCAAGAAACCATTATCCTGCCAAAAATCACGAATAGGATTCCAAAGAGACTCTGGCGAACGAGAAACCACTAACCAACGTTGTCCGCCTAAACGTTCAATATGAATATCTTTTGCTTTGTTTGGCGCAACAGAACCCGGCGTTGCAGCATCATCAGAAGCCGATAGTCCGCCTTCCATTTCTTTGCGCTGCTGATTATAGTCAGATGCTGTGATAATACCGTCATTATCAGGAATCATAAAACGGTTATCACGTTGAAGTTGCGTTAAATCAGGCGGGATCTCTAATCGTCTCCCTGGTTTTTGAGCTGCGCTATCACTCTTATAGTCAATACGGTCCGCTTCAAGCAACTCATCAAATGAGCTACAAGAAGACAAAGATAACATCGCCACAGTACTGACTAAAACAGTACCAATTCTCTTATTAATCAACATACATTTGTCTCAAACTGACCTGCAATGATATCGGTGCTTTTAAATCTGTATACCGCCCGCACGCATTGCATCTTTGACCGCTTCTTTGCAATTATCAGACAATGGGACAAGGGGTAAACGAATACCAGAAGGCACAATTCCCATTTGATTTAGCGCCCATTTAACAGGAATTGGATTCGATTCAATGAATAATTTCTGACTCATCGGTAATAATTCACGACTTAACTGCATGGCTTTTGCGACATTACCTTTAAGCGCAGCTTGACACATTTGGTGCATCTTCTTTGGAGCAACATTACCGACAACTGTAATATTTCCACTTGCTCCCGCTAGCATTAAAGAAACTGCCGTTGAATCATCACCAGAAAATACTTGAAACCCTTCAGGAATACGACTTAATAAATCTAAACCACGAGAAATATTACCGGTTGCATCTTTCACCGCAATAATATTGGGAATTTCAGCCAAACGCAAAATGGTCTCATTCGACATATCCGCAACCGTTCTACCAGGAACATTGTAAAGAACGATTGGAATATCAACAGCCTCAGCAATCGTTCTAAAATGGCGGTACATCCCTTCTTGAGTAGGCTTATTATAATAAGGGACAACTTGCAATGTCGCATCAGCACCGCAATCTTTCGCATATTTAGACAATTCAATTGCCTCTGCTGTCGAATTCGCCCCAGCGCCTGCGACAACTGGGACACGTTTTGCCGTCTGTTCGCAAGTAACACGAATCATCTCTGCATGTTCATCAACGCTTAAAGTAGGAGATTCTCCTGTTGTTCCAACAACAGACAATGCATCAGTACCTTCTGTAATCAACCAATCGACGAATTGACGAGTGCCCGCATAATCAACACGACCATCTTCATTCATTGGTGTGACCATCGCCACAATACTGCCTTCAATTTTCATGATATAACTTCGCTTTAAATAAGGTTTCGCCGACTATACCAACGCTATACTGACGTCAACTCGGCTGAAAGAATTAAATTTCAACAGCAATAATATACATCAAGTCCAATAATATATCAGCAAGCGATAAAAAAGTACCTGACTGCCTTTCTCAAAAAGCAAAATCAGATACTTTTAAATTATCTAAGAACTTATCAATTCTCCATTAACCATTGATCAACGGCTTTAGCACATTCTCGCCCTTCATGGATTGCCCAAACAACTAATGATTGACCTCGACGTGCATCTCCTGCTGCAAATACTTTATCAACGGATGTCTGATAGCATTGATTGCCTTCATTATTGGCAAGTATTGCGCCAGTTCGACTCTTTTTGACCCCAAATGCATCTAATACGGATGCAACAGGCCCAGAAAAACCCATTGCTAGCAACACCATATCTGCGGGTATCTCAAATTCACTTCCTTCAACTTCAACATATCTTCCAGCAATTTGATCAACTCGGCAAGCAATTAATTTTTCAACCCGACCACGACGACCTTCAATGCGTTTTGTCAAAATACGAAAATCACGTTCACAACCTTCTTCGTGAGAAGTCGAAACCATAAAAGTTCGAGGCCAATAAGGCCAAGTTAATGCTTGATCAACGGTTTCTGGTAATTTTTTATTACGATCAAACTGTAAAATACTTGCTGCTCCTTGACGATTCGCAATCCCTACACAGTCAGACCCTGTATCTCCTCCGCCAATAATAACCACTCTTTTACCTTCAGCACTGAGTCGATTCCGTCCTTTTTCTCCCGCATCTTTACGATTTTGCGCAGTTAAAAACTCCATCGCATAATGCACTCCCTGCAAATCTGCGCCAGGGATGCCCTCTAAACCACGAGGCTGCTCTGCGCCGACTGCTAAAATCACGGCATCAAATTCAATCCGCAAGGCCTCAGGAGAAAGCACTTCTGTTGACATATTTTGAACGCTATCTGGTAAAGTTGTTCCAACTAAAACCCCTGTATGAAACACAACACCTTCTGCCTTCATTTGTTCTAATCGACGATCAACGATTGCTTTTTCCAACTTAAAATCAGGAATCCCATACCGAAGCAGGCCGCCAATCCGGTCATTTTTTTCATAAACATGAACTTCATGCCCATTTCTGACTAATTGTTGCGCTGCAGCCAATCCTGCAGGACCAGATCCGACAATTGCCACCCGTTTTCCTGTTTTAACCGGAATAGCCATGGGCTTAATCCACCCCTTATCCCATCCCTTTTCAACAATATAACGTTCAATTGAACGAATCCCTACGGGCTTACCAATCAATCCCAAAGAACATGCGGGTTCACACAAAGCCGGACAAACTCTTCCTGTAAATTCTGGAAAATTATTAGTCGTATGCAATTTATCTAATGCATCTTGATCAAGCTCATGATAGACCTGATCATTGAAATCAGGAATCAGGTTACCCAAGGGACACGCATTATGACAAAAAGGCGTCCCGCAATCCATACACCGAGCACTTTGCTGGCGAGCCTGAATATCTGTCAATGTTAATGTAAACTCACGATAATGCTTAACGCGCTCATTGGGTGCTGTATGAAATTCTTCAATTCGGTCAAATTCCTTAAATCCTGTTACTTTTCCCATTTTTCGCCTCTAACTTGTTGTCATTATTCAAATATCTTGCCCTTATTAAGCCGCTACTTTATTGACGACTATTTTTTTGCGATACAAGTCCTCTAATGCACGACGATATTCAATTGGGAAAACTTTCACAAAATGTGTACGACAATTTGACCAATCTTCAAGCAATCGACGAGCGGTTACACTACCGGTATAAGTAAAATGATTTTCAATAAGATGTTTTAGAATAACTTCATCCGTTTGAGGTTCGCTCTCGCGGGTCATGCGATGCCAACTAGCCCTATTTCCTTTTGCTTCCTGATCAAAATAAGATTCAACGGATTCAAGACTTACCATTGAAAGATTACATTTACGTTCAAATGTACGATCAGGATCATAAACATAGGCAATCCCTCCCGACATACCTGCTGCAAAATTCCGTCCAGTTGTCCCTAATACCACCACGGTCCCACCTGTCATATATTCACAACCATGGTCACCACAGCTCTCTACAACAGCCACAGCCCCAGAATTTCGGACGGCAAACCGTTCTCCAGCAATACCATAAAAATAGGCTTCCCCAGCAATAGCACCATATAGTACGGCATTACCGACAATCATATTTTGTGCAGGTTGCCCGCGAAATTGGTTATGGGGTCTAATAATCAAGCGACCTCCTGATAGCCCTTTACCCACATAATCATTAGCATCTCCTACTAAATCTAAGGTAATCCCATGGGCTAAAAATGCACCAACGGATTGTCCGGCCGTTCCCTGTAATTGAATATGAATGGTATCGTCTGGCAATCCTTCATGACCGTAACGGCGAGCCACTTCACCTGAGAGCATTGCCCCCACACTACGATTTGCATTACGAATCGGATAAATAAAAGAAACTTTTTCTTTATTTTTCAACGCAATAGCAGATTGCAAAATCAGTCGATGATCAATTGCCTTTTCCAAACCATGGTCTTGAACGTCTTGATGAAATCTCAAAATTGATTGATCAACTTCAGGTTCATAAAATAAACGACTAAAATCTAATCCAACTTCTTTCCAACTCGAAATCGCTTTAGATTTTTCTAATAAATCAACACGACCAATCAAATCATCATATTTACGGATTCCTAATTGGGCCATAATCTGACGCATTTCTTCTGCCACAAAAAATAGGTAATTCACGATATATTCGGGTTTACCCTTAAATTTTTTGCGTAATTCAGGATCTTGAGTTGCCACACCAACCGGACAAGTATTGAGATGACATTTACGCATCATAATGCATCCTTGAGTAACGAGTGGGGCTGTCGCAAAACCCACTTCATCCGCTCCTAAAATGGCAGCAATCACGACATCACGTCCTGTTTTCATCTGCCCATCCGCTTGAATACGAACCCTCCCTCGTAAATTATTCAATACTAATGTTTGCTGAATTTCTGCTAACCCAATTTCCCAAGGAGACCCCGCGCTTTTAATGGAAGATAATGGAGAAGCCCCCGTTCCACCATCATGTCCTGAGATCACAATATGATCTGCTTTTGCTTTCGCAACGCCAGCTGCAATTGTTCCAACGCCAATTTCAGCCACTAATTTCACTGAAATCGTTGCCTTTGGATTCACATTTTTTAAGTCATGAATTAATTGGGCTAAATCCTCAATCGAATAAATATCATGATGGGGTGGTGGAGAAATTAATCCAACACCTGGGACAGAAAAACGCATACTGGCAATATATTCAGACACTTTCTGCCCCGGCAAATGACCGCCTTCGCCAGGTTTTGCCCCCTGCCCCATCTTAATTTGAATTTCATCTGCCGAATTTAAATATTCTGCAGTAACCCCAAAACGACCAGAAGCAACCTGCTTAATTCGAGAACGTAAGGAATCCCCTTCTTGCAAAGCAATATCGGCAACAATTTGATCTTTTCCTAAAATCGACTGTAGCGTCTCTCCTTCTTTAATCTTATGTCCAGCTTGCTCGCTTCGATACCGGCGAGGATCTTCTCCACCTTCTCCTGTATTTGATTTACCGCCAATCCGATTCATCGCAATTGCCAATGACGCATGCGCTTCTGCACTGATAGAACCCAGTGACATTGCCCCGGTTGTAAATCGTTTCACAATTTCTTTAGCCGGTTCAACCTCATCAATTGCAATCGCTTTTACCGGATCGAACTTAAATTCAAACAAACCTCTTAATGTCATCTGACGCTTTGACTGATCATTAATGATCTGTGCATATTCTTTATACGTCGCATAACTATTTGCTCGGGTAGAATGCTGCAATTTTGCAATTGCATCTGGCGTAAACATATGCTGTTCGCCTTGTTTACGGAAAGCATATTCCCCACCAATATCTAAAAAGCGAATCGGCATTTCACGTGTTTTAAACGCTTTTTGATGCAAACGAAGACATTCTTCAGCAATTTCAAAAATACCAATTCCTTCAATACTGGATGCAGTTCCTTTGAAATACTTGTCGATCAAGCGAGACGACAATCCAATTGCCTCAAAAATCTGCGCGCCGCAATAGGAACGATAAGTCGAAATTCCCATCTTCGACATAATCTTCATAAGTCCTTTATTAACCGCACTAATATAATTTTCCTGAGCTTTTTCAGGAGTGATATCCGAGGATAAACGAGGGGCTAATGCCTGTAATGTTTCAAGTACTAAATAAGGATGAACGGCTTCTGCGCCATATCCAGCTAATAATGCAAAATGATGAGTTTCCTTGGCAGAACCTGTTTCAACAACTAATCCAGTTGAAGCTCGCAATCCTTTAGCAACTAAATGCTGATGAATTGCAGAAGTTGCTAATAGCGCAGGAATGGCCAAACAGTTTGCATTCATCTTTCGATCAGATACAATCAAAATGTTATGGCCAGAGCGCACCGCATCAACGGCTTCAGCACATAACGAAGCCAGATGAGCTTCAATTCCTTCTTTTCCCCATTCAACGGGATAGCAAATATTCAATTCATAAGATCTAAACTTGCCATTGGTATAGGCATCAATATTGCGAATACTTGCCATCTCGTCAAAATTCAATATCGGCTGAGAAGCTTCTAAACGCATTTGAGGATTAACATTATTCGTATCCAAAGGATTAGGTTTAGGTCCAATATATGACAAAAGCGACATAATAATGGCTTCACGAATTGAATCAACCGGCGGATTCGTCACTTGAGCAAAAGATTGGCGGAAATAGTTATATAGTGATTTAGGTCGATCTGAAAGAATCGCTAACGGCGCATCATTTCCCATAGACCCAATCGCCTCTTCAGCGTTTAATGCCATGGGAGGTAATATGATTTTAATATCCTCTTGAGTATAACCAAACGCTTCTTGCCGCTGAACCAACGGAACATTCGATACGATTTGCTCATGGACTTTTGACTTCAAATCATGCAATTTAATACAAACCGAATTTGTCCAAGCACGATAAGGCCGCGCATTAGCATAAGTATCTTTAATTTCCCGATCGTCAATAATTCTGCCGGCTTCGAGATCAATTAAAAACATCTTGCCTGGTTCTAAGCGCCATTTTTTAATAATTTTTGTTTCAGGAATTGGTAATACGCCTGTTTCAGAAGCCATTACCACTAAATCATCATCCGTGATCACATAACGAGCAGGACGCAAACCATTTCTATCTAATACGCCTCCAATTTGACGACCATCTGTAAACGCCATTGCAGCAGGCCCATCCCAAGGCTCCATCATCGCCGCATGATATTCATAAAACGCCCGACGATTATCTTGCATTAACGAACTATTTTCCCATGCTTCCGGAATCATCATCATCATGGCATGAGCTAATGGATAGCCGGACATGACAAGCAATTCCAAAGCATTATCAAAGCAGGCCGTATCAGACTGTCCTTCATACATCAATGGATAGAGTTTTTGTAAATCGTCTCCCAACACCACAGAATTCATCATCACTTCACGAGCACGGAACCAATTAAAATTTCCTTTAACGGTGTTGATTTCTCCATTATGCGCAATCAAACGATAAGGATGAGCTAAAGGCCATTCAGGAAAAGTATTCGTTGAAAAACGTTGATGGACCATAGCAAGTGCTGAAACACAACGTTCATCTTGCAAATCCAAATAATAATCTTTGACCTGATCAACTAATAACAGTCCCTTATAAACAATTGTTCGAGCCGACATAGATGGCACAAAAAATTCTTTACAATGCTTGAGATCTAATGCTTGAATAGCATGTCCTGCTGATTTACGGATAACAAACAATTTGCGTTCCAACGCATCTGTCACCATCGTATCAGGACCACGTCCAATAAAAATCTGACGAATAACCGGCTCTTTTTCTTTGACTTTCGGAGACATTGGCATTTCTGTACTGACCGGCACATCTCGCCACCCTAAAACAATTTGATTTTCTGCGCGGATAGCACGTTCGATTTCTTTTTCACAAGCCAAGCGTGATGCATGTTCTTTAGGCAAAAAAATCATGCCAACACCATATTCTCCTGGCGGAGGCAATATCACGCCTTGCTTTTCCATTTCCTCACGATAGAAACGATCTGGAATTTGAATAAGAATGCCTGCTCCATCGCCCATTAACTTATCGGCACCAACTGCTCCGCGATGATCCAGATTTTTTAGAATTAATAATCCTTGTTCAATAATCGAATGACTCTTGATTCCTTTGATATGAGCAACAAACCCAACACCACAAGCATCATGTTCATTTAAAGGACTATAAAGACCCTGATTGTTCATACAAATGATCCCCCATTTATGTCATTTAATCACTTAAAGCGTAATCTTCATTTATTGATCTGACAATAAAAAAAATGGGGTCAGGGTCAATTAAATAACCCAAGAAAATCTAACAGTCGTTCTATTAGGGACAGAGTAAAAATAAAGAATAAAATAGACAATTAATCCTAAAAAATTTATTAAAAACATTTAGTTAGTCAATTATGACATTCATTATACATGCCATTGCATCATTAATAAAAACGATTCAATGATTAAAAATTGCCCCAAAAAAGAGCTCTATACGCTTTGACTTTTTCAATAACCCATTAGAACCCTAAAAACATTTCACGAACTTGCCTATTTTTCTTCAAAACAAGCTTATTTCAATATTTTGGGCGGACGACCTTTCTTTCCGAGACGAAAAGATCGCCCCGTTATTTTTTCCAATTGACTCATAAATGTACGAGAACCCAATGGCCATCCTTTAGTCAAAATCTGCTTAAGGCGCTCATCTTCTTCTTGATTAAAACTATTGATAAATGCTTGATAAACGGTTTCACGAGCAAATGGCGTATTCCCCAATTGCCAATAAAGCGTATGATCTCGTATTAATGAAGAACTCTCTACCCCAATATGATGGCAATAACTTGACCACTTATAATTCTCAGGATATTCAACTATACCTTGCATGACAGGACGCATTTCAATAAAACGACTACAAATCATTAAATACCGCTCTGCTTCAACGACTGATGTCTTAAAGCGACCTTCCCATAAGGTGCCGCTACGTTGGTATTTATGATTGAACCAAGGAACGTAACAACGCCCCATCCATTGCATCATGCGCGCCAATCCCGTTTCATTTAAAGGGCTCGCCAATAAATAAATACAATGTTCTAACAAGACATACGCATGAATATCCACTTGATACTGCCGAGAAGCTTCCTTTAACTGTTCCAAATAAAAAGCCTTATCTTGTTCATCATAAAAAACAACTTGCTGATTATTACCTTGATGAAAAATGAGATGCGGCTGTTTGGGCAAAATCAATCGTGCACTTCGTGCCATATTCAAGCTCCATGAAATTCTATTGGCTAATAATTACTATGTCCCTATTCAATAATAATAAACGCATAAATATCATATCAATATGTCCCCATATTATCAATAATATTCTACATTAGACTAAAATGTATCCATTTCAGATGAAATAAATGCATTCATAAAAATTTTCTACAAAAAATCTGCTATGTCGCATTTCTGTCGTCAAATAGTCATAAATATTTGCTAAGATGGATCTAATATTAATAGGTTAATAGAAAGCCAGAATGAATAATTCTCAATTAAATAAGGGAGTGCATAATGTCTGATAATAAAAAAAACGTTCAAAAGAGCAAACTGGCATTTCCTCTTCCTTCACAAGATACTAATTTGTACTTGAATAGAGAGCTCTCATTGCTTGAATTTAATCGTCGCGTAATCGCCCAAGCAGAGGATGAATCACTCCCTATCCTCGAACGCTTGCGCTATCTCTGTATTGGATCTAGCAATCTTGATGAATTTTTTGAAGTTCGGATTTCTAGTCAATTAGCGCACCATACCCCTGAGGCAAAAGTCTCCTCTAAAAGTATTTTGCATCAAATCAGCCAACGGTGTCATGAGCTTGTTGATCTGCAATATAAATTGCTAAATAACCAAATTCTACCGAAGCTTGCCGAAAATGGGATCTATTTAATGCGGCACAAAGATTGGAATGACAAACAACGAGCTTGGGCTAAAAAATATTTCGAAGAACAAGTGCTTCCTGCACTAACACCAATCGTATTGGATCCAGCTCATCCTTTTCCAAAAACTGCGAATAAAAGTCTTCACTTTATCATCTCGCTAGCAGGTAAAGATGTTTTCGGTCGTGGTAGCGCTATTGCTATTTTAAAAGCCCCTCGCATTTTACCTCGAACAATTAAAATGCCCGATGAAATTATGGATGATGGAATCGGTATTTGTCTTTTATCCTCTATCATCATCGATAACATTCAATCCCTTTTTCCAGAACGAGAAGTATTAGCACATGCTCAATTTCGTATTACTCGAGATAGTGATCTTTGGGTCGATGAAGATGAAGTTAAAAACTTACGACAAGCCTTAAAATCAAGCTTAAAAAGTCGTCATTTTGGAACCGCAATTCGCCTTGAAGTCTCTAGTGATTGTCCGGATCATTTGGTTAAATACCTAATGAATGAGTTCAAAATTGAAAAAGATTATGTCTATCCTGTCAAAGGACCAGTTAATCTTGCTCGTTTAAACCAAATGTTCAAATATATTACGAATCCTAAGTTCTATTTTGATCCTTATCTGGCATCAATGCATCCAGATGCTATGAAAGAAGGGACTTTATTTGATACGCTAAAGAAAAAAGATATTTTATTGCATCACCCTTACCAATCATTTAGGACGGTTATTGATTTTATTCGTTCTGCAGCAGATGATCCAAACGTTGTCGTCATTAAACAAACCGTCTACCGAGTTAGTGAAGACTCCGAACTCATGCAAGCACTCATTGATGCCGCTAATCGCGGAAAAGAAGTGATTGTCATTGTCGAACTTAAAGCACGCTTTGATGAAGAACGAAATATTGACTGGGCGCAACAACTCGAAAAAGCGGGTGCGCAAGTTGTCTATGGTGTCATGGGACTTAAAACACATGCAAAACTTGCCCTTGTCATTCGTCGAGAAAACAGTGAGTTCCATTACTATGCTCATTTAGGAACGGGTAATTATCACAGTATTACATCAAAACTCTATACGGATTTTGGTCTATTAACTGCTAATCCAAAAATTGCCGAAGAAGTCAACGACGTTTTCTTTCACTTAACCAGCCTAACCAAACCCAGAAAAATGGAAAACTTATGGTTGGCTCCTTTTACATTACACCGCAATATTATCCGTAATATCCTTAACGAAATTCGCATTGCACGACAAGGACGTCCCGCTCATATTATCGCTAAAATGAACTCTTTAATTGAGGAGTCTGTTATTCGAGCTTTATATCTTGCCTCATCGGCGGGTGTAAAAATCGATCTTATCGTGCGAGGGGCTTGTTCTTTACGCCCAGGCATTCCTGGACTCTCTGAAAATATTAGAGTTCGTTCTATTATTGGTCGATTTTTAGAACATGAACGTATCTACTATTTCAGAAATGATATGAAGCAAACGCTTTACTTATCCAGTGCAGACTGGATGGGACGGAATTTATTCCGGCGTATTGAAGTTGCATTCCCGATTCTTGATCCAACACTTAAACGTCGAGTGATCGAAGAAGGGCTGAGATATTATCTTAAAGATAATACTAACTCTTGGGAGCTCCATGAAAATGGCACTTATCGCAAACGTAGACTGCATCGTAAACAAAATCCATTTGGCGCCCAACAATATCTCGCTTCTCTTTATGATGCCAATATTCATGAACCTCCTGCAACAGATACTTCTGATTCCCCAAATGATGACCCATTTGATTTCAATACAGACATCACAACAGAAAAACCATCTTCATTACCCATTTCAGAGGAAGCAAGAGAACCACAGATACCAACTAAAATAACGCCATCAAAAATCAGATCTCGAAAAGTGGCTCCGATCATTCCGCCCGTTGAAATCGATATCTCAGCAAAAAAAATGTCTACTGTCTCAGAAACGACAATGCCATCTGATACATTGCCACGAGAAACAGAAGCTACAACTGATTCTACAACAATGACTATTCATAAAAACACGCCACTATCCTAAGAGTTATATCTCCTCCGCTTAAAGCGGAGGATTTTAATGGACACTGCGTTTTATCGATTCCAGTATCCCCACTATTCGCATTTTTTGACTGATCGGTATCTTTTTAGTTTATCAATTCCGAATAAATGCAATACTATACGTTTTGTATTCTCGCTGATATCGAAGCACTTCAGACAATTTTGAAAAGGCGCCAGGCATCTTTGATCGAATCGTCACATCAATCTCATAATCTTGTCCATCATTAATCAACGTATGTTGAACAGCTCCGACCATTTCCATCTTATATGTCATCAATAAATGCGTTAATTTATCCAGCGTTACCGAACCTTTTCTGGCAAAAACCACTTTAAACCGCGCATAATTCGTTCGAATTATTTTTCCCTGTATTCGCTGGAAAATAGCAAGCATCAAAACAACCCAAAATGTTACAAAAATAGCCGTAAAATAAAGCCCTATTCCCACAAGAACACCAATACACGCCGTTGACCAAACGGATGCTGCTGTTGTTAGTCCCCGCATCGAAAAACCGACACGGAGAACTTCGCCCCCGCATAAAAATGAAATCCCTTTTAAAAGTCCTCGAATGAGACGTGAAAGATCCCAACGATATATTTCAATCGAACATCCTGCCATCCATATCGGTGCATACAATGTCATCTGAACAATCACGACAGAGGCTAACGCCACTAACGAAAATGTTCGAACACCAACAGGGAGCCCATGGCGGGTTCGTTCAAAGCCAACTAATGCACCGAGAAAGATCCCTAATGCCATCTTGGCAAGAACTAAATCATATGAAATATCAGTGGCTGTAAAATCAACTCGCGCCCATGTTATTAAGCTATCAATCATCCATACTCCACCAAGATATGAGCATCATTAAACAGTTATTCTGTTTTATATCAATCACGGATAAATTCAAGACTAAATGCTTTATATTCTGGTAATTGACGCAATGTCTTTGAAAGACGAACATATGAATTCGGTTTTTCTGATCGAACTGTTAGATTAAATTCACAATTTTCGCCATCTGGTGTAATCCGATAATTCATATTTCCAATCATCTCCAAACCATGATCAACCAATAAGGTTTTAAACTGTTCTTCCGTAACATCACTATCACGTGCAAAAGACACCATACAATGCGCATAGGTTCGGGTATGGATAAATCCTTCAATATATCGAAAAACGGTCAGAATCAAGATCGTTGCTACTGTTGTAATTGCGCCGATATAAAAAAAACCAATCCCAAACAACATCCCAATTGGCGCTGTAATCCAAATTGATGCTGAGGTTGTTAGGCCACGAATTGTTAAACCTTCACGAAAAATAACGCCAGCCCCTAAAAAACCCATGCCAGACAGGATTCCTTGCATAATACGCGTTGCATCAGTTCGAAGCATTCCTGGCGGCGCGCCATATGTCCATATTGGTAAATGCACGACAACTTGAACGACCGCTGCGCAAGATAAGCAAACAATTGCATGTGTTCGAAAACCGGTTGGACGACCATGAAATGAACGTTCCATCCCAATTAAACCGCCAGCAACAATTGCACATAACAATTTTAATGCGACAAAAACATAGGGAATATCCGTAGCGGAAAGACCATTATTCATTATAAATTTCCTTAAACTGTGACAAAAATAGTAGTTAAGCCTTTTATTAATAACAACTTGTCAGCAATGTTTCTTACCATATCCACAAAATACCCCCAATAACGCAAATATCATCAAAGGAGAAAACCAAATTAAAGAACCTGATTCTAAAAATCTTAGAATCAGGCTACTTTTACTCTAAACAATTATTGCGTAAACAATATCATTTTAAAAATGAAAGCCATTACATACAAAAAAATACTCACATCGGCTTTACAGATAATGACATTCCGATACCATTCCAAAATTCGCACTCATGTTCAAGCCAAAATAACAACGTTTCATATCGATCCAACCATTCTTTGGGCAATGCAATCTCAATATGATCACTAACAACCACTTTTAACTTATCGCGCTTAAAATTAACCTTTGCATGCTGAAATACGACAGCCAAACGCAATGCCAATACGGCTTTTACCGCGTCCAATGATGTCATAATGCCATTGAGTTTCTTTAAATTTCCCATTTGGCCTAATACTAATCGACTCATCTGATATTGTTCTCGAGTTGTAAACCCTGCCATATCAGCATTCTCTAATAAATAGGCGCCATGACGATGATAATTCGTTGGTGAAATAAAAATACCAACTTCATGTAACAAAGCACTCCAATATAACAATTTACGAAAACGATCCGTCTCTGGAGACATCAAGTTATAAATTGCAACGGCATATTCTGCAACACGCTGGCCTCGTTTTTCATCAATATGAAAGCGATTAATCATCTGGCGAATAGTCTGTTCCCGACGATCCGTCTGCTTTGATTTGAGGTAAGTATCCCACATAACACCCACACGAAGCCCTGCTTCAATCGGGAAGATACGACGAATGTCAAATTGCTCCATCAATACTAGCAAAATCGTTAATCCTCCAAGTATTGATGTCACTCGCTCAGATTTAATTCCATCAAGCTTTAGACGATCTAAACGTCCTACTTCAATCATCCTAGCTTTAAGTTTTTTTAAATTCTCAAGCGTAAAAAGTCCATCTCCAATATCATTAATTGCAAGCATCTCGCCTGTTGCACGAATCGTTCCAGAAGAACCATAAACGGCGGTCCAACCAGTATAACGATAATAATCTGCAGCATCTTCAAAACGGCTCTTTGCATACAATAATGCCGCATCAAACGACGCAGAGGTGATTTTTCCATCCTTAAAAAATCCTAAACTCTGGCGTACCGTTCCAATCGGAAAAGATTCGACACGTTCAATTTCACTACCATGACCGACAATAATTTCAGTTGACCCACCCCCAATATCAATGACCAGTCGTTTTTCATCAGGCACATTTAATACATTGGCAACACCGAGATAAATTAAACGCCCTTCTTCTTCTCCAGAAATCACATCAATCGGATAGCCCAATATTTTTTCTGCTTTTTCGAGAAAATCTTTCGCATTCTTTGCTACACGAAAAGTATTAGTAGCGACAGCACGTACTTCACTTAAAGGATATTGCTGTAAAAAATCCTTAATATTACGAATAGCCGCTAATCCACGTTCCATTGCCTCTTGGGTTAAATGATTATTTTCATCCAAGCCTGCCGCCATCCGATTCGATTCTCGGGTGCTCTTAAAAATTGTTATTGCGCCATCGACTACGTTTCCGACATGCGCACGAAAACTATTGGATCCCAGATCTATCGCCGCAAACATTAAAAATTCCTTCTTATAAAAAATATCCTCTACATTATGACAGTGAAATATGACAATTTATTTAAAATTCATATTCTCTGTACACTCATCACAACGCTCTTTTTGCGAATCATCAAACTATCAAATTAAAACTCATCATACTCTCTAATCAGTTGAATTTTGTCGTATAGTGCAACTTGTTATTTTTATGATTCAACCCTATGTTTGCAATTGTCTGGTTTCCTTCTCTTATTTGTCTGTGCTCAGGCTACCTTTTTATGAGCGTTGCCCCTTTAAATGCACAGTTTATGAATCTCTTCGGCGTTGGTTACGCAGGATTATCCTTTTTTCTGAGCGGTCTCCTTTGGGCGCACAGTCTCATTCAAATTCCTGCAGGTATTATTCTAGATAAAATCGGTGCCTATAAAGGATTCTTAATTGCGATTACCCTTGCATTTATTGCGAATATATTGCCGTTTCTCGCACCAAGTCACATTATATTGGCGACTTGTATGCGTTTTCTTGCGGGGTTGAGCTCAGGATCATTATTTTTAATTGGTATTAAAATGATTGGGATGCAAGCACCTCCTGACAAAGTGGCTCAAGCACAAGGCATTCAAGGCGCGTCATTTTGCTTGGGAACGATGCTGCCATTTATAACATTACCATTCATTGGCCACAATGCATGGTATTTTTCTTACATTATTCCAGCCATTTTAGCCGTTCTTTCAATGGGGCTATCGCGATTACTTCCTAAAACGATCAGAAAGACCAAAACATCCAATAATAGTAGCGCTTTAAAGTTATTTTCTGCGCTGAAAATCATATCAACCTCTTCTCCTATTTGGATATTAGGAATTTTTCATGGTTTTTCTTATGGCACACTTAACAATCTTGGACAATGGTTTCCCTCTATTCTCGCTGATATAGAAGGTTCTAGTTCTGCGATTACATGGAGTTTAGCAACGGGAATGATTTTACTGATCGGGACTTTAAGTCGAGCCAGCGGCAGCATATTACTCAAATGGTTTTCAAAAAATACGATTATCAATATTTCTGTATGCGCAATCGGAATACTTTACGTTATCTTAGGATTAACGGGCAATATTTACATTGGACTCGCTGTTGGCTTTGGATTAGCAATTCTTGGAGGATGCAATTACGGCTCGATTTTTAGTATGACGGGTAATATTATGTCTCCCCTTTATCTTGCCACTGCCGCAGGTTTTATGAATATGATTGCAAATATCGCTAATGTTTTGCTAACAATGATTTTAGGAACCGTTCGTGAATATACTGGTAGCTTCAGTATTGCTCTTATTGCTGCAGGTATTACCGCATTAACAATTTGGCTAATTGGCAAATATATTATCCAAAATATTAAGGAAAACACATCACTCAATGAGTCTGTTTGATGCAATTATCCAAACTTGCACAATTCCATTAAACAATAGCAATCCTCTCTCGAATGTCTATGTTGTGACTTATATTTTATATAAGGGCATTATGGACTTTCTAAAAGTAGCCCATTAATTTCCAACATCCGATAATAAGAAAAAATTACCTAAACCACCCTAGATATCCGACATTCCAAATTCGTTATCATTTTTCTTCAACAACAAAAAACCTTCCTCATTCTCGCACATCCCTAAAACAACCAATACGCTTCTCAATCACCCACTTTGCGCACATTCCTAAACCCGTTGATACACCGCCTTATCTCCCACATTGCAATAAAAAAGAATTCCCTAAAAATCGTAATAAAAAACAACTAACCCATTGAAAACTCATCAAAAACAAGAGATTGAGCAAACCTCAACCAAAACTAACCCAGTTCTAAAGTCCCAATGCAGGGAAAAAAACAAAACAAGCAACAAACTAGAAATCCCAAAGAAGCAAACAAAAAAGAAAAACAAAGCGAACTACAGAAAAGAAACAATCGAATTGGAAAAACTAAAGAGAAGAGAAAAAAGAATAAGGCAAAAAGAAACAAGCATGCTTCAAAAAATCAACCCGAACGTCACCAAAAAGAAACATCCGTTAATAAGCATAAAAAGACCAAAAAAGATTATACAAGAAAACCCAAAAAGAGAGCTAATTCCCTGAAATAACAACAAAAAATCCCACCAAAAACTAGCCTTTCATCTCACCAACATCCATCAAAAAACAAACCTCTTAAAACAAGATATTTCAAAAATCTCCATCAAAACAAAGCCTTACCCAAAAACTCAACATCCTGTAATGCTTATTAACGGACATAGAACCCAAAAACACCTAAAAAGCCCAACAAAAACAACAACAAAGCTGAATAGAAAAAACAAGAAGGCAGCCGTGGAAACAACCAAAACACACCAATCCAACAATAACGGACACCCAATCGCCCAAGCCCTGAACAGTACCTTCAGACAAGGCGATACCCAAGCCTTCATGCAAACATTAAACGAACTCATCAACGCCTACGGCATCAGTCAACTGGCAAAACAAAGCGACATTGATCGAGTCACCCTATGGCGCTTCATACGAGGCGAGCGAATCCCGAGAATCGACACCCTCCAGAAAATCCTCGAAAACCTCGGCATCAAAACCCAGTTTAGCGTCGAAAAAAGCGGCAAACCCTTAATTGCCTACATCAACTGGAAAAAACAAAAAGAAGCGGAACGCACTAATTCCCAAAGCACAGACCATTCAGGTGCCAGCGGTTTTTCCCCCCCCCACGTAAAACGACCAAACGAATAGGAAAACCTAAAGAAGGGCAATCCAAAACCAAAGGCCTCACAAAGCCCTAAAAAAGTAAAAACAAAAAATTAAAACTAAAAAAAATAAAAACAAAAACACAAAACAACAAAAATTTAAAAAGAAACCGACAAACACCATGAAAGGCATCATCCTCGCAGCCGGCAAAGGCACAAGACTTTATCCCGCGTCG
>CAKRSU010000017.1 GCA_934401755.1 uncultured Oxalobacter sp. | reverse complement strand
CGACGCGGGATAAAGTCTTGTGCCTTTGCCGGCTGCGAGGATGATGCCTTTCATGGTGTTTGTCGGTTTCTTTTTAAGTTTTTGTGTTTTTGTTTTTATTTTTTTTAGTTTTTATTTTTTGTTCTTACTTTTTTTTTGGGGCTTTGCTTTTTTAGGGCTTTGTGAGACCTTTGGTTTTGGATTGCCCGCCTTTAGGTTTTCCTATTCGTTTGGTCGTTTTACGTGGGGGGGGGAAAAAACTGCTGGTACCTGAATGGTCTGAGTTTTGGGAATTAGTTCTTTCCGCTTCTTTTTGTTTTTTCCAGTTGATGTAGGCGATTAAGGGTTCGCCGCTTTTTTCAACGCTAAACTGGGTTTTGATGCCGAGGTTTTCGAGGATTTTCTGGAGGGTGTCGATTCTTGGGATTCTCTCTCCTCGTATGAAGCGCCATAGGGTGACTCGATCGATGTCGCTTTGTTTGGCGAGTTGACTGATGCCATAGGCGTTGATGAGTTCGTTTAATGTTTGCATGAAGGCTTGGGTATCGCCTTGTCTGAAGGTGTTGTTCAGGGCCTGGGCGATTGGATGTCCGCTATTGTTGGGTTGGTGTGTTTTGGTTGTTTCCACGGCTGTCTTCTTGTTTTTTCTATTCAGCTTTGTCGTTGTTTTTGTTGGGCTTTTTAGGCGTTTTTGGGTTCTATATCCGTTAATAAGCATAAAAAGACCAAAAAAGATTATACAAGAAAAACCAAAAAACGACCTAACCTACTGAGATAACAACAAAAAATCCCACCAAAAACTAGCCTTTCATCTTACCAACACTCCTCAAAAAAACAAACCCCTTAAAACGTAACCATCCAAAAATTCCCATCAAAACAAAGCCTTACAAAAAAATTCAACATCCTGTAATGCTTATTAACGGATGTTTCTTTTTGGTGACGTTCGTTTTGCTTTTTTGAAGCATGCTTCTTTCTTTTTTTCTTTAGGTTCTTCCTCATAATTTCTTTTTTTGTTCCGCTTTATCTATCTTTTTCTTTGGGATTCTAAATTTGTCTCTTTATTTTCTTTATCTGCTGGACCGTTTTACAAGGTTAGTTTTTGGTGGTTTTTCAATAGGTTAGTTAGTTGAGACTGTGATTTTGGATAGGGGCCTGTCGATTTTTTTGTGAAGTATTCAGATGAATTGAAAAGTGATTTATTAAGGAGTGCCGAATTAATGGATAATGAAAAGGCTATGTTGCTGATGAGAGGGAAATAGGTTTAGTTTTTTGGGATTTTTCTTATTATTATCGGATGTTCAGAAAGATTTTTAATTACGGGTCAATTTTCAAATTTAGGTATGAAATAATTTTCCAATATCACTCATACTAAATGGTAGTAAGTAATAACTTATTAGAAAGTAAATTAGCCAAAATGTGAATTTTAGAATGAGTAATTATCCAATGGCTAACGGTTCTAATAAATAGTGAAGCTATATTCTCGCCAGATTGAATATCTGAAATATATCTTAGTTAGCTAGAAGCGTTAAAAAATATTAATGATGTTTTTGCCAAAGTACTCAGTAGGTTCTTGTCGTTCAGGAAGAACCTGTGCAAAATAAGCGATAGGAATGGAAGATCGATTCAATTATTAGAATATCGAGATTTCCTCATTAATTAACTAAATAGGAAGAGTATTATGCCATCACATACCATCACCTTGCGTAATGGTGTTGAAATGCCAACTTTAGGTCAGGGGACCTGGTTTATGGGTGAGTCTTTTTTTGAGAAAAAAGGCGAAGTTGCTGCTTTACAGCATGGTATCGATATTGGTCTCACATTAATTGATACTGCGGAAATGTACGGTAATGGCGGTGCGGAAAAAGTTGTTGGAGAAGCAATTGCCGGAAGACGCGACAAGATATTTCTTGTTAGCAAGGTATTGCCTAATCATGCCAGTTTAAAGGGAACAGTTCGTGCGTTTGAAGATAGTTTAAAACGCATGAAAACCGATTATTTGGATCTATATCTATTACATTGGCGAGGCGGTTATCCATTAGAGGAAACATTTGAAGCATTGGAAAGATTACGTCAAGAAGGAAAAATCCGTGCATGGGGTGTTTCAAATTTTGATACGGATGATATGCAAGAAGCCGAAGAATGCGATCCTGATGGAAATTGCTGTATTAATCAGGTTCTTTATAATATTGGATCTCGTGGGATTGAGTGGAGTTTGATTCCATGGCAGAAAAAACGCAACATTCCAGTTATGGCGTATTCCCCGTTGTATCAAACACGACTGTTGAAATCAAAAGGGTTACAGAAAGTGGCTCAGGAACTGTCTATTACTCCAGCACAGCTTGCATTGGCTTGGTTGTTGCATCAAGGGACGATTCCTATTCCAAAATCGTCCAATATCGGTCGTGTTGAAGAAAATCGCAAAGCTTGGGATATTGAATTATCTCAAGATGTATTAGATACATTAGATCGTGTTTTTCCGCCACCGACCCACAAGATGCCACTCGATATTCTATAAGCAGTTGCTAGTTTTCAGGGCTGTCTAATCGGCCCTGACTTGCGAGTTCATGGATTAAGCGGATAATATCAATGTCTGCTGCTTCCCATGCTTGTTTTAAAAATCCATTATATTTCGCTTCAGGTCCCTCATCCGACACGGTGTTTTCATAGATAAATCGCACAAATAATCTTTGCGGAAATGGTTCTTCAATGGTTACTACAAGTGATGTAGAAGGCATTTCTCCTTGAGCGGGAATATCAAAAACAATTCTTTCTTGATGTGTACAAGTGACTTTGTCGGTGAAACTAAATTTCCCATAATCGAGTGAGCGATGATAGGTTCCCATTAATTCACTGACATCACATTTCTCTAAATGAGGAATAAATAAGGTTGGTTTTTTTACCCATAACAACAGGCCATGCCAGATGTGTTCACGAGCGAGAATTTGTGCCTGTGGATTATCGAAATCATTGATTTCAAGCAAATGTTCAAATTTCATAGTGATGAATTAACTGAATTGTTTTTGGGTGAATGAAAACCCTTTAATAAATTCTGAAACAGGAAGGCGTTTTGCGCCAGGTTTTTGAAGTGTCAGAATGCGTAAGGTGCCTTTTCCACAAGCGACAATGATTCCGGTATGATCCGCTGAAAGAAGCGTTCCAGCGGGATATGTGGCTTGTGTATCTTCTAATTGGGCATCCCAAATTTTTAAAGTTGTGCCATCAAATTGGGCAGTGCAGCCTGGAAAAGGATTAAATGCTCGGATTTTTGCAGCAATCTCTTTGGCCGATTGATTGAAATCTAAAGCTGATTCTTCGCGAGAGAGTTTTTGGGCATAAATGGCCGCCGTATCATCTTGAGGCGTATAAGTGGCCGTTTGATGGGCAATAGCTTGTAATGTTTGAACAATAAGTTTGCCGCCCATGATTGCTAAACGATCATGCAGCGTTGTTGCTGTATCTTGTTCAGTGATCGCTGTTTTTTGGACCGCTAAAACAGGACCAGTATCAAGTCCTTCTTCCATTTTCATGATGGAGACGCCACTTTCGGTATCTCCTGCTTCAATGGCACGCTGAATAGGGGCAGCGCCTCGCCATCTAGGGAGTAAAGAGGCATGAATATTTAAGCAACCTTGTTTGGGTAAATCTAAAAAGATTTTGGGCAGAATTAAGCCATAAGCTACGACAACCATGACATCGGGGTTGATGTCTTTAATACGGTTATAGACACGTTGAGCATCATCTCCATATTTGCCGTTTATGCGTAATGATTGTGGTTGATCAATCGGAATATTATGCGCAGTTGCTAGTTTTTTAACGGGAGAAGGCTGAAGTTTCATGCCTCTACCAGCAGGACGATCCGGTTGCGTTAAAACGAGCGCAATTTGATGTCCTGCTTGAATCAACGCATCAAGTGCAGTGGTTGCAAAGTCAGGCGTTCCTGCAAATACGATTTTCATCGTTGTTTTCCTCCATGGTTGCTTTTTGCCGCTGCTTTTTTGAGTGCGCGTTCTTCTTTGAGTAATTTTGTTTTAATGCGATTACGTTTCATCGTTGAAAGATAGTCAACAAAAACAATGCCTTTAAGATGATCGATTTCATGCTGTAAGCAAACGGCTAAAATACCATCTCCTTCTAATTCAAACCATTCTCCCTGAACATTTTGTGCTCGTACTTTCACTTGAGCAGGACGTTCAATATTTTCGTAAATAAAGGGAAGTGACAGACAGCCTTCTTCGTAGGATTTTTTTTCTTCACTGACACTAATAATTTCTGGATTGATCAAAGTGATCAAGGTGTCTTTCTTTTCAGAAGTATCAAGAACAACTACTTGGCGACGTACATTGATCTGTGGAGCCGCTAATCCAATGCCTGGCGCCTTATACATGGTTTCTGCCATATCTGCGACCAGTTTTTTTAAGTTATCATCAAAAGTATCAACGGGTTCAGAAGGTTGTAAGAGGCGCGGATCGGGGTACCGCAAAATCGTCAATTGTGCCATTTGTTTTTTTTATACGTCGTCAAAATATCATGATAATCTTGCTTGTGACTGTTTTTCCATGCAAAATCGTCAATGTCAAAGGAAATTTGATTATAGAATAAAATAGTCACAGGCATTTCCATTGATGAAAGTTTAGCATAGTCCCTTTCTTGATTCAGATGAAAGCGGACGGATCTTTTGGTTTAGCTGGGTCTTTTAGAATATTGAAAAGCGATTGGGGATATCTCATCGATGAATGATGAAGAGGAGTTGACGGCTTGGTTGCGTTTAGTTCGTATGCCAGATGTTGGAATACGTGTTGCACATCAATTGCTGAAAACTTTTGGCTTACCTCAAGAAATTTTTAAGGCTTCTTACGATAGGTTGGTTAAAGTTGTTCCAGAAAAATTGGCCTACCAGCTTCACGCGCCTTTGTCTGATGAGATAAAACAGTTAGTGGCGAATACATTAGATTGGCAGACGCATTCTGAAAATTGGGTATTAACATTAGCAGATAGTCAATATCCTAAAAAACTCTTAGATATTCCCGATCCTCCTTTAGTATTGTATGTTAAGGGGCGGCTTGATTTATTATCTCAAGAGACGATTGCAATTGTTGGAAGTCGTAATGCAACAACACAAGGATTTCGAGATGCTCAAGCATTTGCGAAAGCCCTTGGTAATGCCGGCTTGACCTCTGTATCAGGATTAGCATTAGGAACAGATACAGCAGTGCATTTAGGTAGTTTAGCAACATCAGCGAAGACAATCGCGGTGATAGGAACTGGGGCCGATATTGTCTATCCTGCTCGTAATCATGCCTTAGCACATCGGATTGCGGAAGAAGGCTGTATGATTAGTGAATTCCCTTTAGGGACAGGACCGATTTCTTCTAATTTTCCCCAACGAAATCGTTTAATTAGTGGATTGGCCGATGGCATATTGGTCGTTGAAGCTTCTATCACATCAGGTGCTTTAATAACGGCAAAAATGGCTTTAGAACAAGGACGAGATGTATTTGCGATTCCAGGATCAATTCATTCTCCATTGTCTCGTGGGTGTCATGCACTCATTCGACAGGGGGCTAAATTGGTTGAAACGGTTGATGATATTTTGTCTGAATTAAAACGAGAAAAGTCAAAAGCAAAATATCAATAATAAAATAGATCAAAGTGGGATAACTTAATGTCTTGTGAGTCTGAGATATTCATGTATTGACGTTCATTTTTTAATGATTGTTGTTTTTTGAATCATATTTTTTGTGGTCAATTTTGTGAAAAGTGGCGTTTTCTTTTCTTAAACGTTGTCTAAAAACAGTTTTTTTCAAAATTGTATGTACAGGATGGCTTGCAGAGCTTGCCTAGAACCTATTATCATTCTTGGCCTATCGCAGATATATTGAGGCTGTTTTAATTTCCGTGGCTTATCCTATGACAAAGACGCTTATCATTGCTGAAAAACCTTCCGTTGCGGCAGATATTGCCAAAAGTTTGGGCGGTTTTACAAAACAGAAGGACTATATGGAGTCCGATGATTATGTATTAACATCGGCAGTTGGTCATTTGTTGGAAATTAAGGCGCCTGATGAGTATGAAGTTAAGCGTGGGAAATGGACATTTAATCATTTGCCGGTTATTCCACCGCAGTTTGCATTAGCCCCGATTGCTAAAACGTCATCGCAGCTGAAATTAGTAGCGAAATTGATTCGCCGTAAAGATGTGACTTCCTTGATTAATGCATGTGATGCGGGACGTGAAGGGGAATTAATTTTTCGTTTAATTACGGAATATACCAAATCAAAAAAACCGATTAAGCGACTTTGGTTGCAATCAATGACGCCTTCTGCTATTCGGGAAGGGTTTAAACATCTTCGTACGGACGAAGAAATGCGCTCACTGGCAAATGCTGCTCGTAGTCGTGCTGAAGCGGACTGGCTCGTAGGAATTAATGGAACGCGTGCCATGACGGCTTTTAATTCTCAAAATGGTGGTTTTTTTCTGACAACCGTAGGGCGGGTTCAAACGCCGACGTTATCAATGGTTGTTGAACGAGAAAAACAGATTCGAAATTTTGTTCCTCGTGAATATTGGGAGGTTCATGCCGCATTTCAATGCGCCGAAGGTACCTATGAAGGACGTTGGCTTGATTCCCAGTTTAAAAAGGATGCGACCGATTCAGATAAACGTGCTGAAAGAATTTGGGATCGTGCGCAAGCTGAGAAAATTATTGCTGATTGTACGGGGCAACAAGGCATTGTTACAGAAGAATCACGTCCTGCAACTTCATTATCTCCCGCACTTTTTGATTTGACTAGTCTTCAACGTGAAGCAAATGTCCGTTTTGGATTTTCTGCAAAACGGACCTTAGATGCTGCGCAACGTTTGTATGAGCAACATAAAGCACTGACTTATCCAAGAACGGATTCCCGTCATTTGCCAGAAGATTATTTAAAAACTTGCTATCAGACGGTTGAAACATTATCTGGCAACGCAGGATTTAAACCATTTGCTGAACAAGTGATTGCTAATCAATGGATTCGTCCGAATAAGCGAATTTTTGATAATAAGAAAATTTCAGATCATTTTGCGATTATTCCGACCATGCAGCCGTTGAAAACACAGCGTGAAGATGATCAAAAACTATATGATTTAGTGGTTCGGCGGTTTTTGGCGGTTTTTTTTCCGGCCGCAGAATTTCAAGTAACGACTCGCTATACGGAGGTTGCAGGTCACCGTTTTCGTAGTGATGGCCGCGTCATGATTAAGTCAGGTTGGATGGCCATTTATGGGAAGGAAGCGGTAACATCGAGTACAGCCAATGAACGAACATTAGTACCGGTTAAAGATAAAGAACAAGTGACTGTTGATCAAATTTGGAAAAAAGATTTATCAACGAAACCGCCTGCTCGTTATACGGAAGCGACATTGCTTTCTGCGATGGAAGGTGCCGGAAAACTAATTGAAAACGATGGCTTAAGCGAAGTCATGAAAGGGAAGGGATTGGGGACGCCAGCAACCCGTGCTTCTATCATTGAAGGATTATTAAAAGAATATTTGCAACGTGATGGACGAGAACTGATTCCAACACCTAAAGCGTTTCAATTAATGACTTTGCTAAATGGTCTCGGTATTCAAGAACTGACTTTGCCTGAGTTAACGGGGGAATGGGAATATCAGCTCTCTCAAATGGAAAAGGGTGAGATCAGTCGTACGGCATTTATGCAGCAAATCGCAGGAATGGCAGAAGATATCGTTAATCAGGCCAAAGAATATAACGGAGATACGGTCCCAGGAGATTATGCTGTTTTAAAAACGCCTTGTCCTCAATGTGGTGGTGTTGTTCAAGAGAACTATCGTCGATTTGCCTGTACCTCTTGTAGTTTTTCGATTAGTAAAATGCCTGGCGCACGTATGTTTGCGATTCCAGAAGTTGAAGAATTATTGAAAAAACGCCAAATTGGTCCGCTTCAAGGGTTCCGTGCAAAAACAGGTTTTCCTTTTTCAGCGATTCTTAAAATTACAGAAGATCCGGAAAAAGGGGGATTGCGAATGGAATTCGATTTCGGGCAACCGAAAGAAGAGGAGATTGAAGTTCCCGATTTTACGGGAAAAATACCCGTTGGTATTTGTCCGAAGTGTCAGGGTCATGTTTATGATAATGGCATGGCCTATGTTTGTGAACATAGTGTTGGTAAAGAAAAATCTTGTACGTTTAGAAGTGGTCGCATTATTTTGCAGCAAGAAATTGTTCCTGAACAAATGGCGAAGTTATTGTCTGAAGGCAAGACAGATCTGTTAACGGGATTTATTTCTAATCGAACGAAGCGACCATTTAAAGCCTATTTGGAAATGGGAAAAACAGGAAAAGTCGGTTTTAAATTTGAAGAGTCGGGGACTAAAAAAACAACCGTTAAGGGTAAAGGTCGCGCTAAATAAGAAAACGAAAAGAATTCCCAAAGCATTTCAAAAATACAAAAGGCGCTTTTCTAAGATAGAGAGGCGCTTTTTTATTCAGGCTAAATAATAGTGCCAATGTTGATAGGTTTCTTTTTTGTCTATCCGTAACGCTACGTAACGCTATCTTAGCGTGGATCTTTAAAACAGCATTAAGCCTAGATGAAGGCAAATACCAACGGCTAGTGGAATCGAAAAGTTATCATCAAGACGGATACGATTTTCATAGGCTTCAGTCAAGGCACCAATGACGACCCCGATACTACCAAATAGCAGAAAAATCGTTGATTGAGCATAGTAAAGATAGAAAAACAAAAGGATAACGATTCCAGTCGTACAAAATGCGAAACTGCCTTCAAGGCTTTTAGTGCCTCTATTGATTTTATGGTGCCCAAAACGACGACCAATTAATGCGGCAGCGGTATCTCCAATTAACATAACAGTAAATGCCGTCATTGCAATGACTGTTGGAAATAAGACGGTACACATTAGTGCGGCTCCAATCAGATAAGGAGCCCCGCTTAGACGAAATGAGGACTGCTTTTCGTTTTCTCGCAACATCGTATTAAATAAAGCACCATAGGTCAAAGTCAATAATCGCCATTTTTTATGGTTGCCATATTCTGCTGCAATACAACCGATTAACAAAATAGTAAATAAAGCAATATTGGTCATACAAGGAAGATATCCCATGGCAACGACCATCCATAAGGAGCTCAAATGAATGCATTTCCTGAGTACTTCTTGTCTATAAGGAATGGGATGACTCATCTTTATGACCACTTTCGATAAATCGGTTTCTTTTGTTTTCTAATCGTTTTTTCTTGAGACGGTTTTACGGGAGATGTTGCTTGTGGCGTATTGTCTTTAGCAGAAGTGATATCTGAAATACCGGCCCATTTTAAAATAGTTTGAGTCGCTTCATCGAGACCAATTCGGCTCATCGAAGAAAAAAGCTGTACCGAAAAGGGAAATGGTTGCCCTTTTTCGTCTACATAGCTCTTAAAAATGGTTTGTGCTAGTTTCAATGCTTTTACCGATTCACTTCGGTTGAGTTTATCTGCTTTTGTTAATAGGCAGTGGATTGGTTTACCCGTTCCTGCAAACCATTCAATCAATTCTGTATCCAATTTTTGAAAAGGATGCCGAGAATCCATCATTAAGATGACGCCTTTAAGTTGAGAACGTTGGATGAGATAGTCGCCCAGTAACTGATTCCAGTGATCTTTTGATGAGTGTGCAACTTTTGCATAGCCGTATCCAGGTAGATCGACCAAAAACATCTCAATTTTTGAGACATCTGTGGGGTCTTTACGGTGTTGAGCAGGATGGGCCCCACCAATTGAAAAGAAGTTCAAAAATTGGGTTCTACCGGGTGTTTTCGAAGCATAGGCCAAGCTTTTTTGATTACATAAGATATTGATTGCTGATGATTTACCGGCATTTGATCGTCCGACAAAAGCAATTTCGGGCACACTTAAAGATGGCAATTCGCGTAGATGATTAACGGTTGTAAAAAAACGGGCTTGCCAGAGTTTGGACATGGTGTCTCCCAAAAGGATCAGTAATATTTGATTGTTTAATCAAAAATGGTTGAATTAACCAATTATTGTTTCAAGTGCAAAAGTATCTTCAGGCGTTTCTCTACGACGAATGAGATGAACATGATGACCATCTACTAATATTTCAGCGGCTCTACCACGAGTATTATAGTTGGATGCCATTGACATACCATAAGCGCCTGCACTCATAATGGCCAGGAGATCGCCTTCTTTAATTGCTAAAGAACGGTCTTTTGCGAGCCAATCTCCAGATTCGCAGATCGGACCAACAATTTCATAAGATTGCTTAGTTGTATGACGTTTTAAGACCGGTAAAACACCATGGTAGGCCTCATATAGAGAAGGACGCATTAAATCATTCATTGCAGCATCAACAATGGCAAAATGTTTCCCGGAATTGGTTTTTAAGTATTGAAGGCGAGTTAGCAAAATTCCTGCATTGCCTGAAATGGAACGTCCAGGTTCAAACATGACTGTCATGTTGCGATCGGGGCAATGAGATTTTTGCCATTGCGCGATACAAGTAAAAACTTTGGATAAATAATCGGCGATTGCAACGGGGGTTTCATCTGCATAAGTAATACCAATTCCTCCGCCGATATCGATATGACTGAGTTTGATTCCCTGTTCGTCTAATTGATTAATGAGATTAATGATTTTATCCAGTGCTTCAAGTAATGGGGCATCGTCCAATAGTTGAGACCCAATATGGCAATCAATGCCGATAACTTCAATATGATCAAGTTGTGCGGCTAAGGTGTAAGTAGAAAGCACTTCTTCAAAAGGAATCCCAAATTTATTTTTCTTTAAACCGGTTGAAATATAAGGATGAGTCTTTGCATCAACATTAGGATTAACTCGAAAAGAAATGCGAGCCGTTTTGTCCATTTCTTGGGCAATTTGGTTGATCCGTTTTAATTCGGAAATCGATTCAACATTAAAACAGAGAATATCATGCGTGAGAGCCATCTGAATTTCTGTTTGAGTTTTTCCAACGCCAGAATAGATGACTTTATGCGGGTCGCCACCCGCTGCAATGACACGAGCTAGTTCTCCGCCAGAAACAATATCAAATCCTGCTCCTTGTTTCGCTAAGAGATTGAGAATAGCAATATTGGAGTTTGATTTAACAGAGTAGCATGTTAATGCTTGTAGATGAGGCGTTTCATAACGTTGGCTGGTTGTAACATATTGATCTAAATGATTGGTCAATGCTGCTTTTGAATAGACATAAAGTGGGGTACCAAATTGTTCAGCAATCGCATCAAGTGCGACTTGTTCAACCATTAACGTATCATTTTTATAGGTAAAGTACTCTGTTGTCATCTTAATCTCTTTTGTTTCGTGTCATATTAGAAGTGATCTTATCGGTTTTTCTTCTGTTTGGATGATTTATTTTTTGAGGTTGTTTTCGTTCTTTTGGCTGTCGTTTGTTTTGTTTTTACAGGTGATATTGTTTTTTGTACGGGCGTATATAGCTGAGTACTTGGCAGAATGCCTAAAGGTGTTTCACTGGATTCACGTTCAACAGCTTGATAAGGTTGCTCTTCAATTGGATGATTTTGCGGATCATTTAAAGTTGGATCAAGCGTTTTTGGTGTTATTTGAGAAGACTCATTAGACACTTTTTCGGATAATGGTTTTTGAAGTGGAGCTGAATCTGCTTGATTAGAAAGTGCACCATGATCAATAGAAGAGGGTTTTTGAGCATTCGTCGGAGCAATTGAAGAATGGTCACTATTTAATGTTGTTTCATCAGTATGGGCGGTTTCTTCATTAGGGAAGATAATTGGCCTTACAGGAAGTGGCGTTGTATCTTTAGGCGGAAGCATCAAAGGTCCTTTTTGGCCGCACGCAGAAACACAAAGTATTGCTATGAAGGGAAAACCGATTCTTTTTAGCAATGAAAACAAATTCATCGTATAACCTTTCAGAAAAAGCCAGTATTGTTTGCTTAAAGTCAAAGACTTCTCAATGTTGAGGTTAACAAAGTGGGAATGCGCACTATATCTTATCTCTTAGAAACTGTCATATCCCATCGTATAAGAATGAGGAATGTCGCCAACATCCGTAATAATTTGTCCAGGCGGATATTCGCGATAATAATAATCCCCATTAATTAATTCGACACCTTCTGGCATAGGACGATTTTCTGGCGGTACCCCTTGTAGGGCGACGCGCATATAGTCGATCCAAACAGGAACAGCAAGGGTTCCTCCTGTTTCATGTCCCATATTTTTAGGCTGATCAAAACCAAACCAGACAACCGTAACCAGATTTTGTTGGTATCCTGCAAACCACGCATCATGGGAGTCATTGGTTGTTCCCGTTTTGCCAGCAAGGTCTGTTCTGCCCAGTGTCGCACTTGTTCTAGCGGCTGTGCCATGTTGGGCAACACTTTTCATGAGACTATCCATAATGAAAGCGTTTCGTGCATCAATGGCTCGATTAATCTCTAATCCCGGTTGTTCAGGATGAGCTTGTGAGAGTATTTGACCTTTAAAATCAGTAATTGATGTGATTAAGTAAGGCTTAATTCGAAATCCTCCATTAGCGAAGACGGCATAGGCCGATGCCATTTGCATAGGGGTTACTGTTCCAGAGCCTAAAGCTAACGATAAATCAGCTGGCATTTTGTCATAGTCAAATCCAAAGCGAACAGCATGATCTTGCCCATAGGAAGGGCTAATTTGATTAAGAATTTGGATGGAAACGGCATTTTTTGATTTCATTAATGCTTGGCGCATGGTGATGGGGCCGTCATAGACATTGTCGTAATTTTTAGGATTCCAGTTTTGTCCTGAACCATTTGCAAAAGAAACCGGCGCATCGTTAATAATACTGGTTGGTGCAAATCCTTTTTCAAGCGCGGCCGAGTAAATAAATGGTTTAAATGATGATCCAGGTTGTCGCCATGCTTGGGTGGCATGATTAAATTGTTTGTTTGCAAAATCGAATCCACCCACTAAAGCACGGATCGCACCATTACTTGGATTGAGTGAAACTAGCGCTGCGTCAATGGCGGGTAATTGAGTAATTGCCCATTCACCTTTAGTGTTGCTAATACGGATAATTGATCCTCGTTTAATTTGTTTATCGCCACCACGCCCCAGGCAGGAAGCCGCAAATTTTAAGCCGTTACCGGAAATGGTCGCAATAGAACCATCAGTGAGCATTGCTTTAACTTGAGTGGGGGACGCTTGTGTAACGATAGCACTGATCATCCCGTCACTACTTGGGTGTTTTTCAAGGGCTTCTTTGATATTGTCTGGGATTCCATGAGTACTTTCTGGGAAATCAATGAAAGCTTCAGGTCCTCGATAACCATGACGATGATCATAGCCTAGTACGCCGCGGCGTATTGCTTGGTAAGCGGCTTCTTGGTCACGACTGGAAATGGTCGTATAAACATTCATTCCGCTGGTATAGGTCGCATCCCCATATTGTTGAAAGACCATTAAACGAACCATTTCTGCAACATATTGTGCATGAACTTCTGGTTCATCCTTTATTGTCTGAATATGTAGTTCTTCTTGGATTGCATTTTGATAGTCTGATTGGCTGATATAGCCTAATTCTTGCATACGGCGCAGGATATATTCTTGGCGTTGTTTTGCCCGAGGATAATTGGTGACAGGATTATTAGCGGAAGGGGCTTTAGGTAATCCTGCGAGCATAGCAGCCTCTGCTAATGTGATATTCTGAATATCTTTCCCAAAATAGGTTTTTGCCGCAGATGCAAATCCAAATGCTCGTTGTCCCAGATAAATCTGGTTCATATAGAGTTCTAAAATTTTATCTTTAGGTAAGGCTTTTTCAATTTTATAAGCTAAAACAGCCTCATATAATTTGCGTTTAAGGGTTTGTTCACTGGATAAGAAAAAATTTTTGGCTACTTGTTGCGTAATGGTTGATGCGCCTTGTCGAGCACGACCGAGCAAATTATTGATGGTAGCGCGAAGAATGCCGAGATAATCAATGCCGCTATGTTCGTAAAAATGAGCATCTTCAATAGCAAGAACCGCTTTTTTGAGTTGATTTGGCATTTTTTCGATAGGAACAAAACTCCGTCGTTCATCACCAAATTCTCCGATAAGCACATTATCCGATGTATAAACGCGTAATGGCATTTTAGGATGATAGTCAGTGAGCCGTTCCATAGAAGGCAGTTGTGGATAAACGACTGCAATTGTCAAACCAATTAGTAAAACGGCAAGTAATAATCCGCCTCCAAACAAGGTCATTATCCAAAATAGGATGCCATGCCGTTTATTGTTGTTTTGAAGTGGATCATTAGATTCCGGCTGGTTGTTATCGGAAGAAAATCCTCGATTTCGATTAAACATGTTATCCATTTTTAAAAAAGTATTTGCATTATCCTTTAATCTGGCATGCTTAGCATTGCTTTACCACAATTTTTTCATTTTGGGCAGATATTACGCCTTGATTAGTCGGGTTTTCGTCTGATTGGAAACTAGTTGACGCATCTGATATAGTCAATAGTATCTGAAAGATACTGCTGGAATTTTTATGCAACAAAATATTTTTCTTGTTGGATTGATGGGAGCGGGTAAAACAACGGTTGGAAAAGTACTCGCAAAACGACTTGGGCTTAAATTCATCGATTCTGACCAAGAAATTGAAGCAAGAACGGGGGCAACAATTTCTTGGATTTTTGAAATAGAAGGTGAAAAAAGTTTTCGGGATCGAGAAGTTGAAACCATTGCGGAATTAGCCTCGCAACAAGGTATTGTTCTAGCAACAGGTGGAGGAAGTGTTATTCGGTCTGAAACCCGTGAAGTGCTTAAAAAATGTGGGATTGTCATTTATTTAAGAGCTAGCGTTGGTAATATTTTAAAACGGACACAACATGATAAGAGCCGTCCGCTTTTACAGACTAAAAATCGTCGAGCAAAACTTGAAGCATTATCTCGTGAACGAGAGCCGATGTATCAAGAGGTTGCTGATATTGTTGTAGATACAGGACGTCCCAATGTTCATGCAATGGTTCAGTTCATTATTAATCAAATTAAAAAATTTCAGAAGAAAAACGGAATTGATCGTCAGAAGAGATCATCTATTCATTCTCCCAAAAAAGGCAATTTAAGTATGCAATTATCTACCACACAACAACTCAAGGTTGACTTGGGTGAACGTAGCTATCCCATTGAAATTGGTCCGGGACTTTTAGAAAATCAAACCCTCATTGCAAAAACGGTAAAGGGACAGCGTGTTGCAATTATTACCAATGATGTTGTTGCGCCTCTTTATCTTAATCGATTAACTCATACGTTTAAATCCTTAAATAAAGAGGTCATTTCATTAATATTGCCTGATGGTGAGAAAGAAAAAAATTGGGCGAGCTTGATGAAAATTTTCGATTTTTTAATGTCAAACAAATGTGATCGAAAAACGACGTTAGTCGCATTGGGGGGAGGCGTTATTGGTGATATGACGGGGTATGCCGCAGCCAGTTTTATGCGGGGCGTACCATTTGTTCAGGTTCCAACGACGTTATTATCAGAAGTCGATTCATCGGTTGGTGGGAAAACGGGAATTAATCATCCGCTTGGAAAAAATATGATTGGCGCGTTTTATCAACCAGAAGCGGTTATTGCTGATACTTCGACACTGAATTCATTACCAGATACCGAGTTATCAGCAGGTATGGCTGAAGTGATCAAATATGGCTGCATTGTTGATGCTGATTTCTTTTCTTGGTTAGAACAAAATACGGAGAAGTTGTTAAAGCGAGATCCTGTAGCATTAGCTTATGCCATTAAACGTTCTTGTGAGATTAAAGCCGAAGTTGTGCATCAAGATGAAAAGGAAAGCACTGGCGTTCGTGCAATCCTTAATTTTGGGCATACTTTTGCACATGCGATTGAAGCGGGGATGGGATATGGCGCTTGGTTGCATGGAGAAGCTGTGGGTTGTGGCATGATTATGGCAGCTGATCTTTCTGTCAGAATGGGATTACTTAATCCCGTAACAGCTAATAGAATTCGTGAATTGGTAAAGAAAAGCCGTTTACCTGAATATGCTCCTAATATGGAGACAGAACGTTGGGTGGACCTTATGCGTGTCGATAAGAAAAATGTTAATGGGGAAATTCAATTTGTTTTGTTGAAAAAATTAGGAGAAACGGTGATTACTAAAGTGCCGCAAGAATTGCTTTTTGAGACCCTGAAAACTTGTCGGGAAAATGGGGAATGAGTCTAAGATTCCTTGATACATTGTAGTATTCATATTTCTCTGGAATGATGACTGTATCAATAAGTGCATTTACGGTTATTGGGATATATCAGTCATTGTTCCAGATTAGTCGGATGTCGTTTAGATTGCTTAAATTTCTTTGGGTAAGTTCGGAAAAAGGGTTTTAAGGCGGTATTGGCGTTGACGATAGTTGCCTTCAGGGCCTTTAGTGCTACAGTCTACTTTATCAAAGAGTTGAGAAATGCGAGCAATGACTTGACGCTGTTGGCTCGTTCGAATCAAAATGATACGGCGTCGGCTGTGGCGGTACATATTACGGATATCAACCAGTAAGCAATGTTCTTGGTCTGCTTGGTGAATATCTAATAAAAGAGCTTCTGGGCGAGATAATCCAAAAATAGAGGCGAGTTCAATGCGAGCAACGAGAAAAGGTTGGCTGGCGATAATTTCAGGCGTTAAATGTTCCATGCTATAGACCGCCCAGGGCGCTGGATTAGCGGGTGTTGCAATTTTATTTAGCATTAATTCTGCTTCTTTTCTGCCATTACCATAGGCTTTCTGTAACCAGAAAATCGCTTTAATATCATTGTTTTCATTATCTCTACGACAGCGCCAAGCATGCATACCGAGTTCATATTGTGCTTGAGGATGGCCAAGATTGCCTGCTGTTTCAAGATAATTGAGGGCATCAGGCATACTGCGTTGTGAAAATTCGGCTTTTTGATAAATGAGTGCTAAAGCATACCAAGCTTTGGGCGATCCTTGATCGCCTGCCTGACGTAACCATTTAACGGCTTTTTTAAAACTCGTTGAGGTGGCTCCGGTTGTTGTACGAATTCCATTTTCGTCCATTTTTGCAAACCAAAGGCCCAATTGGTAAGCGGCTTCTGCATTGCGGTGAGCGGCGGCTGTTTCCCAAAGGCTTTGAACCATTTCAATTTCATGGGTTGTTTTAGCAAGAGCAATACCACAGCGTACTAAAAGTTTAATGGATTGCGGATCAAGCTCAACGGAGATTTCTTGGCGATGCCTTAGTTCAAGCATTTCTTTTGCAATCGGTAAGGCATGCTGTAAAAAGATGGAATAATCTTTTTGATTCCATGAATATTCAATCAGCGCGGAACGGGCATCAGGAATGCCAGATTCTGCTGCAAGCGTTACCCAATAAGCCGTTTTATCATCCATATTGGCATAAGTTTCATGCTGTCCTGCTAGTTCGGCGAGTAACCATTGAGCTTCTCCGATTTTCTGATGAGCAGCGGCTTCAAGGAGTTTAATTGCTTCTTGTCGTTTGGCGTTACTAATTGGTATATCAGCTAATAGTATTTGGGCAACAACAAGACCTGCACGTGCAACGCCATGTTTTAAGGCATCGCGATACCAATTTTCGAGCTGCCGACGATTAGGATGATTACGAATAACATCGTATGGAATATGTTCCCCAATGAGTTTTTTAGCCAGTAATGAGTCTTGATCGGCCGCTCTAACTAGCCAATGTAAGGCGGTTGTAATACTTTTAGGAAGTCCTTTGCTGCCGAATAAGTAAAGTTTTCCCAGTTTAAGCTGTGATTCGAGATGTCCTGTTCGTGCTTCACGTAGGAGATGAAGTTCTTCGCGGCTAGCCATTTGATATCCCTGATGTTATTTTTCTAAATAATTCTAATCATTTATATAATTTCTGTTAATGAAAGCTTGTTTTTTAGACATATTTTCTTAATTTGTGTATCTTAGTTGCAACATTAAATCTGTTTTTTTGTTTTGTAAATCGTTTTGATAATAGAAGTTATGAAGTTTGCCCATTATTAAGATTTTGTTTTTTGTACTTATTTCGTCTTTTAAAGAGCTTTCCTGATTTTATTTATCGGGTTGTTGGGTTATGATTAGGCTATGTGCTGAGTACTGTCACAAGTTGTAGTATTCACGCTTGTCAGTATGTTCGCTTCAATTTTTTAGACATACTATCGGGCTGTTTATCAGACAGCTGTTCTATTTTAAGGAGATAAGATGACCACTTGGGTGCGTTTTAAACAGGGTGAAGCCGTCAAAATCGGTACTTTAGAAGGCGATACTATCGCAGTTTATAGTGGGGATATGTTCAATAATCCTCAACCTACTGGCGAATCTGTTAAATTGGCAGATGTTAAATTGATGACTCCTTGCGATCCTAGCAAAATGATTTTGCTATGGAATAATTTCTTCCAGTTGGCCACTAAGATTGCTGAAAAGAAGGGTAAGGAAAAACCAGATATTCCGCTTGAACCATTATGGTTGCTCAAACCAACCAATGCTTATATTGCTGATGGTGATGCGGTTATTCGTCCTAATACTTATCCAGGTAAGGTTGTTTACGAAGGTGAATTAGGTATTGTAATTGGTAAACGTTGTAAAGAAGTTTCTGAAGCAGAAGCTAAGGATTATATCTTTGGTTATACTTGTTCTAATGACGTTACTGCAGGCGAATTATTGACCAAGGATCCGACTTTTGCACAATGGACTCGTGCTAAAGGTTTTGATACTTTTGGTTCTTTTGGTCCAGGTATTGTTACGGGTATTGATAATCCAGATGGGTTGGTTGTTAAGACCTATCTGAATGGGGTTGAACGTCAGAATTATCCAGTTTCTGATATGATTTTCCGTCCACATAAATTGGTTTCTATGTTGTCTAATGATATGACTCTTGAACCAGGTGATATTATCTCTTGCGGGACTTCATTAGGTGTGGGTTCTATGAAACCAGATAGTACGGTTGAAGTTGTTATTGATGGCGTTGGTCATTTAACTAACAAGTTTGACCCAGCTTAATTTTATTAGGCTTAAATAAGTGGTGCGGCAGAGTTTTTCTCTGCCGTTTTTTTATGGGGAAATAATGACGAAAAATAGGGGGTACAGATCAAAAATTACCGTGTAATAACAATCTGTTACAAATATTCACAATTTGTAAAATATGTCGCTTATATACTGTTCATTAGTTTGTTGTTAAATGCTTTTTCTTAAATCTGAAAGGAAATGTATATGAATAAATTGCCGCGTTATTTAATGATTGGTGCGACAGTGCTTGGGTTTAGTGTATCTGCTTATGCTGCAGATCAAAAGCCTGTTACAACGGCTGTTTGTGAATGTCCTGTGCCTCCAACGGATGCTAAACGTTTTGATGGAGCAATGCCTGATTTTGAAGCAAGACAGCAAGAACATTTAAAGCAATTGCATGATAGTTTGAAGCTATCTGCATCTCAAGAAAAAGCATGGACTAATTATGTTGCTGTTATTAGTCAGCATAAAGATAAAGGTCCTAAGGGAGAACGCCCTAATGCTAAAGATATTGAAGCCGTCCCAGCATTAGAACGTATGGAAAAACGTTTGGCTGATTTAAAAGAACGTGAAAAGTGTTTAACAGCGCGTTTAGCTGCAACTAAGACTTTTTATGCCAAATTAAATGCTGAGCAAAAAGTAACGTTTGATAAAGAATCTTTCCCACCTCGTCGTGGACCAAAATTTAATGGGCCACGCGTTGACAAGCCCGTGTCTGTTGATACTGTGAAAAATAAGTAGATTTTTGTTGTTTTAGAAAAGGCCGCTAAAAAGTGGCCTTTTTCATTTTAAGCACCAGCAACGGTCATTTCATCGATCAGAATAGAACCGGTTTGTTTTGCACCACGAGTTAATACATCAGCGCCGATAGCAACGATATGGGAAAACATGTCTTTAAGGTTTCCTGCAATCGTGATTTCTTGGACCGGGTATTGAATAACGCCATTTTCAACCCAATAACCAGATGCACCACGGGAGTAATCTCCTGTGACATAGTTGATTCCTTGTCCGAGTAGGTCAGTGACAACCAGTCCAGTATTCATTTTTTTCAACATTGCTTCGTAGTCATCATGATCAGTGGTTTGAGTGGAGGTAAGAATGAGATTATGTGCACCTCCCGCGTTACCCGTGGTTTGCATGCCAAGGCGTCGAGCGGAATAAGAAGATAGAAAATAACCTTGAACAATTCCTGATTCAACGACTTTTCGAGGAGTCGTACGCACGCCTTCATCATCAAATGGTGCAGAGCCCATTGCACCAATCAAATGAGGTTCTTCTGATAAATGAATATGTTCAGGAAATATTAATTGATTCAAAGAATTTAACAAGAAAGTCGATTTTCGATAAAGAGCGCCACCGGATATGGCTCTAACAAAAGCATTAATAAGTCCAGCAGCGATTGGTGCTTCGAAAAGAACGGGACATTTACGAGTAGTGATGCGTTGTCCATTTAAACGGGAGATAGCACGTTGTGCTGCATAACGGCCAACGGCTTCCGGAGATTTTAATTGATTCGGATTACGGGAAGTTGTGTACCAATAATCTCGTTGCATATTAGCCGCTGTTCCAGCAATCGGTACGGTAGAGATAGAGTGATTGGAATAGGGATATCCTGCCATGAATCCATCACTACTTGCGGCAATAAAATGAGAATGCGATATATGAACATTAGCGCCTTCGCTGTTTGAAATACGACTGTCAACATCAAATGCGGCTTGTTCACAGCGTTTAGCGATATTGATTGCTTCTTTAGTATCAATTTCCCAAGGATAATAAAGAGAGAGATTTTGTGGATGAGTTTCAAGTAATTCGGGTTCTGGTAATCCTGCAGCTTGGTCTGCCGCAGTAAAACGGGCGATGTTATAAGCGGCTTCTACTGTTTGTCGAAGAGAGGATTTTGAAAAATCAGAAGTTGTTGCATTTCCACGTTTTTTCCCAATAAATACGGTAATGCCAACGCCCTTATCTTGGTTGCGTTCGATGGTATCAATTGCACCGCATCTAACTGAGACGGATAGTCCATTGCCTTCGCTGATGCCAACAACAGCATCGGAGGCTCCTTTTTCTTTTGCAAACCGAAGAATATCGGATGCCATTTGTTTTAAATGTTCATTGGAGTAAATGAAATTTGTATCAGCCATGATTATTTTTGAAGGTAAGCTTAAGGCTGATATGATACAGCTTATTCAGAAAGAATTAACGATTGATGAAAGTCTGAGCATGCAAAAATGGAAATGGGAAGTTGAAGAGGAAGAAACATTTAATCCTGATGAATTTTATGGCGGGCCTTCAAAATCTCAGCGCAAGCGAGATATGATTGCTTTACAGAAAATAGGCGGAGAATTGGTTGGACAGTCAGTAGAGCGTGTTCGGTCAGCAATAATTCCAGATGATTTGCGTGATGCAGTGTTGGAATGTCAGCGCATTAAAAATCATGAAGGGCGTCGCCGTCAGCTTCAATATATTGGTCGTTTAATGCGACGGTTGAGTGAAGATGAAGTCGCTTCTGTCAAAGACCAGCTAGAGCGTTGGAAGGGATTTTCAAAAGCGGATACGGCATTACTTCATGCCGCAGAAAGTTTGCGGACTCAACTTTTAGAAAATCCCAATGCAGTCACGGATTTTTTAAAGCGTTTTCCGGCAGCAGATAGTCAACAAATACGGACTTTGATTCGTAATGCTAAAAAAGAAATCGCTGATCAAAAGATAGGAAAAGCCTATCGTGGATTATATCGTCAGATTAGAGAATTAGTTGCCGTAGAACAAGCGCCACAAAATGCTTCAATAACATCAAAGGATTCTTCGAGTGATTAATACAATAAATAATCAGGTAGAAAAACCAGTTGTGATTGGTGTTGTTTCTGTCTCTGATCGAGCGTATCAAGGTGTTTATGAAGACAAAGGAATTCCTGCTTTAACAGAATGGTTTAATGCGGCATTGATAACGCCTTTTATATTGGAAACACGATTAATTCCTGATGAACAAGGAATTATTGAGGCAACACTTAAGGAGTTAGTCGACGAAAAGCATTGTTGTTTGGTTTTAACAACAGGGGGAACGGGGCCTGCGCGACGTGACGTTACACCAGATGCAACGCTAGCGATAGCAACTCGTGAGATGCCTGGTTTTGGAGAGCAGATGCGTCAAATTGGGATGCATTTTGTGCCGACTTCAATTTTGTCTCGCCAAGTTGCTGTTATTCGCGAAGTGAGCGATCATGCGGCATTGATTATGAATTTACCAGGGCAACCTCGAGCTATTAAGGAAACCTTAGATGGCGTCATTGCTTCAGATGGTTCTGTAGTGGTACCTGGTATTTTTACAGCAGTGCCTTATTGTATTGATTTAATTGGCGGACCTCGCATTGAAACAGATAAAAAACGATGCAAAGCATGGCGTCCTAGTGAAAAAAAAACTTAAAATACAATCTCTTTTATCAATAGAAAGTGAAAATATGAATGCACCTTCCATAAATGCTCCTAGACTACAATTTAGCCGGTATGAAACAGGCGAAAATCCACAGTATTCCATTATTTGGATGCATGGCTTAGGCGATGAAGGCGCCAGCTTCCATACACTATTTAGTTCCCAACTTGAACATTTTGATATGGAAGGATTACCGGCAATTCGTTTTATTTTTCCGAATGCGCCAGAACGGCCAGTAACTGCACATAGTTGGTTGCCTGCACGTGCTTGGTTTGATATCTATTCAGGATTTGATGAAAGTGATATGGAAGATGAACAAGGGGTTCTTGATTCTGCTGGATTGATCCATATCCTTATCAATAATGAAAAAATCAAAGGGATTCCAACAGAAAACATTTTTTTAGCAGGGTTTTCTCAAGGTGCTGCAATGGCATTACATACAGGATTTACTTATCATGAAAAGTTAGCAGGAGTGATTGCGCTTTCAGGGTATATTCCATTAAGACAAACGTTTGAAGCAAGTCGTGTTAAAGAAAATCAGGATACGCCTGCTTTTATTGGTCATGGAACGGAAGATCCTGTTGTTCCATTTTCCCGTGGTGAAAATGCGAATAAACAATTGTTGGAATTAGGATATAACGTAGAATTTCATCCTTATGATATGGATCATACCTTGGATTGGCAGGAAATTCAGGATATGCTGGATTGGTTGAAGAAAGTGATTAATAAGTAGTAGATTATCCATAAATATATTTGTATAGGCTATCATTTTAGTATTGAATTAAAATTGATAGCCTGAAATTTTCAGATAGATACTTTTTCATTTTGAGTAAAATTGATCAGAAGAAGAGACCAATATTTTTCTATATAAAATTAAATATAGTTTTTATCTAGTTTCTTGAATCATTGCAGCTAATGTTGTTAATTTTGAATTAATAGAATAAAAATTTTGTTTATAGAAATTAGAAATTTTATGGCATCAAAGTTTCTAATATAAGAATAGTTATTTTCATAAAAATTGGGAGCTAACTTTTTAGGAGGATTAAATGGCTAATTGTAGAATTTGTGGAATAAAGCTCCCATTATTTGCTGATTATGGTAAATGCAATAATTGCAATAGAGCCTTGGAGAGAATCGCAGATCAGACGTTATCTGATTTAGAAGTTAGAGCAGATATTGAAAGATTGGAAAAATATATTCCATTAATACAAGAACAAACTGTGATTAATGAAGTTAATCAAATAATGTCTTTTCGTTTAGAAAGACAAAAAGTTGAGAAAATTCAACAAGAGACAAAGGCTAAAGAGTATCAACGACAACAAGATGAAATCAAGCAAAGATTGGTACAGATTCAACAATCAGGGATAGCTGGAATAATCATTACAACTACTGATTCTATTTCTGACTGTAGCATAATAGAATATAGAAAAATATTATCAGTGACGATTCCTTTTGACTCAACTGTAAAATTTAAAGCGGTAGAAGTGCGTGCATATCAACAATTAGAGGAAGAAGCAATAGCAAACCAAGCTAATGCTGTTATTGGAGTACGTTCAACTTATGCTCATTTATCTCAGACGCAAAGTGGAGCATCAATTAGAGGTGTCGGTGTTGCAACAGTTACTTCACAGATGTTGTTTCATTTAACAGGTACCGCTGTTTTAATAAAAAAGGATAAACTTTAATCTGTTTTGTACCCATCCCCAAAAATAGGCCCATAAAAAAATAGAGACTATCAAAAACAAGGGGAGAAAAAATGAAACGCTCAAAATTTAGCGAAACACAGATATTGAACATACAGAAAACAGTAAAACTAGGTAGAGAGTAAGAGAAGCTTGTCGGGAACAAGGCCTATCAGATGCCATATTTTACCAATGGCGGTCCAAATACGGTGGAATGCTGCCATCGGATTTAAAACGACTGCGATAACTTGAACAAGAAAACGCTCGTTTCAAACGGATGTATGCTGACCTAAGTCTTGACAACCCAATGCTTAAGGAACTTGTTAAAAAAAAGTGCTAAGTGTTGATGAAAGACGAAAAGCAGTCGTTCATCCCAGACAGAAATTCAATGCCAGTGAAAGAAGGGCCTGCCGTATTGTTGGCATCAGCCTTTCAGTCTACCGATATCAAGCAAAAACACAGTACGATAAAGAAATATCGGATCTTCTCCGTATATTATTGACCCAAAACCATCCCGACTATGGATTTGCAAAACGATTCCATTTAATCAGAAACCTTGGACACCGATGGAATCCCAAACGGATACATAGCATATATTGCGCATTAAGACTCAACCTCAGGAAAAAAAGAAAGAAACAAATACCCAATAGACCGCCACAACCACTGACTGTTCCTTTAAATCAAAACATCTGCTGGTCAATGGACTTCATGAGCGATGCACTCAGCAATGGGAAACGCTTTAGGACATTCAACGTCATTGATGACTATCACCGAGAGATACTGACCATAGAGATCGATTTGAGCTGTCCAACACAACGAATTATCAGAGTACTTGATCGGTTCATTGAATACCGAGGATGTCCGCAGAGAATACGCATGGATAACGGACCAGAATTCATCTCGGTTAATTTGGCGACATGGACCGAAAAACGGAACATATGCTTGACATACATACATCCAACCAGGCAGACCCATGCAAAACGGCTATATAGAACGGAACCGATCATACAGAAGTGAAGTTTTGGACAGATAACTGTTCAGAACATTGGATGAGGTTAGAAATCTAATAGCTATTTGGATGGTTGAATACAATGAAATTCAACCACATGAATCGTTGGGTAATCTAGCACCGAAGCAATTTTTACAATTCAACCAGGGATATGTCTCTCATTTTACTTGTTACTAAAATGGGGAGGGTTACAAGAGGACTTTTTAAATCGAAGGTCGGATAATTCCGATATAATCGGTATTATAGGAATGCGCCTTTTCTTGGCTTGGAATGAAGTTCCCTTAAGCATGAAATGTTTTCGATGTTATGTCTATTTTTTTGCATTTCCCCTCTTTTTGAGGGAGAGCCGCTAGTCCTCTTGATGCCAAAAATCTAGCTTGCTCGCTGATAAGTAATGATCTTTTGTGAAATTCATCATGGATATGCAGCGCTGAAAAAACGACCCGCTGATTTGAGCATTAGTAAGAGGTTTGGCGGGTTCTGGTGTAAAAAAGTTCTATTTTAATTTTTAGAGAAGGTCAACATTTTTATCTAAACGATAGGGAATTTTTAAAAGAACAAGATGAATTTAGCAGATGATAAGGAGATTATCAGTTTGGTAAGAAATGATCTTAAAATATCGAATTTTTTAAAACTAGAGATAACCATGGGGCAAAGTAACTTTAATACGTTTAGTTATGCATAAAGTATTTTGAGTGATTACAATTGTTGTAGTAGATGATGAGATACACATCATGTCTTTCTTTTTTACATTAAAAACCCCATTAAGTAGTAATCATACTTAATGGGGAAAATTTAGAATATTATTTTTGGATTACATACAGGCAATCATAAGATCGCCAAAATCAGTCGTAGAAACTTCCGTCGCCCCTTCCATTAGAGCGGCAAAATCACTCGTGACTTTCTTGGAAGAAATGGCTTTCTGCATGGAACTTAAAACAAGATCTGCTGCTTTTGTCCATCCAATATGACGTAACAGAAGCTCTGCTGATAAAATCATGGAGCCTGGGTTGACATTATTTTTGCCGGCCATAGTTGGTGCTGTACCATGGGTTGCTTCAAAAATAGCAACGGAATCAGACATATTGGCTCCTGGGGCAATCCCAATTCCCCCTACTTGAGCAGCAAGTGCATCAGAAATGTAGTCTCCATTTAAGTTAAGAGTTGCTAAAACGCTGTGCTGTTCTGGACGTAATAAAATTTCTTGCAAGAAAGCGTCTGCTAAAACATCTTTTACGACAATTTCTTTTCCTGTTTTTGGATTTTTAAATTTACACCAAGGTCCTTTTCCGATGACTTCTGCACCAAATTCTTTACGTGCTAGAGCATATCCCCAGTCTCTAAAACCACCTTCCGTAAATTTCATAATATTACCTTTGTGGACTAAGGTAACTGTTGGGCGGTCGTTATCAATGGCGTATTGAATGGCTTTTCTGACCAAACGTTCCGTTCCTTCGCGTGAAACAGGTTTAATTCCGATACCGGATGTTTTTGGGAAACGAATTTTGGAGACTCCCATTTCATTTGTCAGAAAATCAATTATTTTTTTAGCTTCTGGAGTGCCTTCAGCCCATTCGATACCAGCATAAATGTCTTCAGTGTTTTCACGGAAGATTACCATATTGGTTTTTTCCGGTTCGCGAACAGGAGAAGGAACTCCTTTGAAATAACGGATAGGGCGTAAGCAGACATATAAATCTAACCCTTGACGCATCGCAACGTTTAAGGAACGGATGCCTCCTCCAATTGGAGTTGTCAATGGACCTTTAATGGAGATAACAAATTCACGAAGCGCATCCATTGTTTCTTCTGGCAACCAAACCCCTTCACCATAAACTTTAAGGGCTTTTTCGCCTGCATAAATTTCCATCCAGGCAATTTGTTTTTTACCTGAATAAGCTTTGGTAACCGCCGCATCAATAACTTTGCGCATTACAGGGGTAATATCTGCACCAATACCATCACCTTCAATGAAAGGAATAATAGGGTGGTCAGAGACGTTTAGGGAAAAATCAGCATTAACTGTGATTTTGTCGCCTGATTGTGGAACATTAATATGTTGATACATCTTTTTCTCCCAAAAAAACTGGTATTCAGGGTGTTTCAATGGAGTACCCTTCATGCCAGAAAGGAACTTTATTTAAACAACAGCACCATCCGAATTGCGTTTTTCTCTGTTGATGGGTTTGATAAGATCTTCACGTTTAATGCCCAACCACATTGCAAGGGTCGCGGAAACAAAAACAGAAGAGTAAATACTAAAGCAAATGCCAATAGTTAATGCTAAGGCGAAATTATGTAATGTTGGTCCACCACAGAGCAGCATGAATATCACCATCGCCTCAGTCGATCCGTGGGTGATCATCGTACGGGATATTGTACTGGTAATTGCATGATTAATAACTTCTTGGACAGAAGTTTTGCGCATTTTACGGAAATTTTCACGAATACGGTCAAAGATAATGACGGATTCATTAACTGAGTATCCCATAACAGCAATGACACCGGCTAAAACGGGGAGTGAAAATTCCCATTCAAAGAAAGAGAAAAATCCTAAAACAATAATAACATCATGCAAGTTAGCTAAAATGGCTGATACGGCATATTTCCATTGAAAACGGAATGCAAGGTAAATAATAATCCCTAAAATAACAAAACCTAATGCCATGACGCCATTTTCAGCGAGTTCATCGCCAATTTGAGGTCCGACAAATTCAACGCGCTGAAGTTTGGCTTCTTCTCCATTCGCATTGAGTATTGCCATGACATGTTCGCTTTGCTGAGCAGCAGTAACGCCTTCTTGTACGGGCAAATTGATCATTACATCTTGTGCTCGCCCGAAATTTTGTACTTGAGCGTCTAAACCCGCTTCTTGAACGGTTTTACGGATTGCATCAAGGTCAGCGGCTTTTTGGTATGTTACTTCCATAACTGTACCGCCGGTAAATTCAATTGAGAAATTCAATCCTTTCGTGCAGAGAAAGAACACGGCAAGAGCAAAAGTAATCCCTGAGACAATATTGAAAATCAGTGCATGGCTCATAAAGGGAATATCTTTTTTAATTCTAAAGAATTCCATGTTTTATCCTGTTTCTTAAATCTGTTTGAGTTATTCGATTTATTTTTTGGTTTCGTTTTGTTCGGGTTTCCAAATCTGACCGATTGATAAAGAAGTCAGTTTTTTCCGTTTGCCATACCAGAAATTAGCAAGTCCGCGAGTAACAAAGACGGAGGAAAACATCGATGTCAAAATACCAATACAATGTGTTACTGCAAAACCACGAATTGGACCTGTACCAAAAACCAGTAATGCGATACCTGCGATTAAAGTCGTGATGTTTGAATCGAGAATGGTTGCCCATGCTTCTTTAAAACCGTTAAATAACGCTGTGTGAGGGCTGTATCCTGCTCGTAATTCTTCACGAATACGCTCATTAATTAGCACATTTGAGTCAACCGCCATTCCTAGTGTTAAAGCCATAGCGGCAATGCCTGGTAAAGTTAAGGTGACTTGCATTAAAGAGAGAATCGCAATCATCAGTAGCATGTTGACGGCAAGGCCAATGACGCTGAAGATACCAAAGAGCATGTAGTAAAGGCACATGAAAATGGAAACAGTTGCAAAACCGTAGAGGGTCGAGTAAAACCCTTTTTCGATATTTTCAGCACCAAGCTGAGGGCCAATTGTACGTTCTTCAACAATTTGCATTGGCGCGGCAAGAGAACCAGCTCTTAATAGTAAGGCAAGGTCCGTTGCTGCTTCTGCTGAACCCATACCAGAAATCTGGAAGCGAGCACCCAGTTCATCGCGGATCGTTGCTACTGTTAGTACTTCCCCTTTACCTTTTTCAAAGAGCACAATAGCCATTGGTTTACCGATACGGTTTCGAGTGGCTTCACGCATCTTTCTACCGCCATCACCATTTAAATCAACACTAACAGCCGGTTGCTGGTATTGATCGCGAACAGGAGAGGCATTGGTAATATATTCACCGGTTAATACCGGTTCTTTATAAAGAACGACAGGCGTTCCTTTCCCTTGACGGAAAAGTTCAGAGCCAAGTGGAATCGGAGCTGTTTCTTCAGTGCCTCGAGTCACTGATTCATCAACCATTCGAACTTCAAGCGTTGCTGTGCGACCAATAATATCTTTAGCACGAGAAACATCTTGAACACCCGGTAATTGAACGACAATGCCGTCTGCGCCTTGTTGTTGAATAACAGGTTCATTCACACCGAGTTCATTCACACGTTTAGATAAAGTTGCAATATTTTGTTTAACGCTGTTTTCACGAACTTCTTTTAAAGCTTCTGGAGAGAGCATTAACGTTAATTTATTATTGCCACCGTCAGTATCAGATTGTTGGGTTGCATCTGGAAGATTTTTTTTCAGAATTTCTTCGGCTTGGTGGCGAGTATTTTCATCTTCAAACTGGAGTTCAATACGGTCGCGTACACGAACGAAACTTGAGTAATGAATATTATTTTCACGCATCAAATTTCGTGCAGAGGTCTGGATACCTTGAATGCGAGCATTAATTGCCGCGTCAACATCCACTTTCATTAAGAAATGAACCCCGCCTCGTAAATCAAGTCCCAAGTACATTGGCAGAGCATGTATTTTTTGCAGCCATTGTGGAGTATTCGGGAGTAAATTAAATGCAATACTATAAGTCGCATCTTCAGCGTCTGGATTCAATGTACGTTCAAGAATCTCTTTGGCTTTAAATTGATCTGTTGTATCGGAAAAACGGACTTTGATGGTGGAGTGCATGCCATCAGCGTCAAAATAGAGCCCATCTGTTTGAAGACCATTGTCTTTCATCAGTCGCTCGACTTGATCCATCATTTGGGTATCAATTTTTACAGTCGATTTGACGCTGCTAATCTGAATAGCTGGAGATTCTCCAAAAAAGTTTGGTGCTGTGTAAATTAATCCAAACACAATGGAGACAATAATAATGAAATATTTCCAGAGAGGGTAACGGTTCATAATGCAATGAATGAAATGCTATTTTGTCTTAAATTAGACAGGTTGTCCTGGTTTGTCGGTATTGTCTTTAATAGGTTCTTGTTCTTTGTCAATTTCTTCGGTGACAGAGGAAGTGTCTTTTGTTTGTGTCAAATCGCTGTCGGCTTTTGCTTCTTGATGAGAGGTTGATTCGCTATTTAACATAGCGTCCATACTCCCTTTAGGCAGTAAAGAAACAATCGCATTTTTTTGAATAATCATTGTGCTTTGAGCCGAAATTTCAATAACTAAGAAAGAAGTATCGACACGAATGACCCTGCCGACAATACCCCCTGATGTTAGGATTTCATCTCCTATACCTAGGGCACTAATCATGTCTTGTTGTTCTTTTTGTTTCTTTTTCTGAGGACGAATCATTAAGAAATAAACAACAACAAACATTAAAGCAATTGGCCAAAGGCTTGAGAGGTTACCTAAGGATAGGCCAGATGAAGAGGCAGTATCTGCATATGCGTTGCTGATTAACATGAAAACTCCAAGGCAAATTTTTCAGAATAACTTAGAATTTTAACACTATGCAATCATTTTCCATGTATTTTTATTAGAATATGCCAAAATCCCGCCTTTTAAGGGCGGGGAGAGTGTTGGATGTGGTTGATAATATTTATCTTTGTGTGGTATGGAATAAATCTCGTTAGAGAATGCCTCTTTGACGGTTTGCAAAAAAACGAGCTCGGAAAAGATTAAATTCTCCTTGTTCAATTGATGTTCGCATTTCTGCCATTAATTGGAGGTAATAGTAAAGATTATGAAGGGTTGATAACTGAGCCCCCAGTATTTCTCCAACGCGGTTTAAATGGTGTAAGTAAGCGCGGGAAAAATGTCGGCAGGTATAGCATTGACACGTATCATCTAGTGGCTTTTGATCATTTTTATAGCGAGCATTACGAATACGAATATCACCGAAACGAGTGAAAAGCCAGCCATTGCGGGCATTACGAGATGGCATAACACAATCAAACATATCAATGCCACAAGAAACGCCTTCTACAAGATCTTCTGGGGTTCCAACGCCCATTAAGTAATGAGGTTTATTGTTCGGTAAGATAGCGCCGATATGTGCCATAATACGGTACATTTCTTCTTTAGGTTCACCAACGGATAATCCGCCAACTGCAATCCCATCTAATTCCATATCCATTAAGCCGGCTAAAGAAGCTTCACGCAAGTCAGTGAACATACCACCTTGCACAATACCAAATAGTGCATTTGGATTCTCACCGCGGATAAATTCATTTTTAGAGCGTTTTGCCCACCGTAAGGATAATTGCATGGATTGTGCGGCTTCATCTTTCGTTGCAGGACGATCATTGATGATATAAGGCGTACATTCGTCAAGTTGCATCACAATATCTGAATTGAGTGCTCGCTGAATTTGCATAGATACTTCTGGCGATAAGAAAAGTCGACTCCCATCAATGGGGGAAGCAAATTTTGCACCTTCTTCAGTTAATTTTCGCATTGCTCCTAAAGAGAATACCTGAAAGCCACCTGAATCCGTCAAAATGGGTTTATCCCAACCGATAAATTGGTGCAATCCATTAAATTGATTAATGATATCTGTCCCAGGACGAAGCCATAAATGGAAAGTATTTCCGAGGATAATTTGAGCATTGATATCATTTAAATCCGCAGGAGACATTGCTTTGACAGCACCGTAGGTTCCAACTGGCATAAAAATAGGGGTTTCAATGGTCCCATGGTTGAGTTGTATGCGTCCTCTACGGGCTTTCCCATCCGTTTTAAGCAAATCAAATTTAAGCATGAGGTACTCTCAATATAATCAGGCAGATAAATCAGGTTGATTGGTCAAAAACATGGCGTCACCGTAACTGAAAAAACGGTATTTTTGTGCAATCGCATGAGCATATGCTCGACGGATACGCTGATATCCTGAAAAAGCTGAAACGAGCATTAATAAGGTCGATTTTGGTAAATGGAAGTTAGTGACTAAATGATCGACTGTTTTAAAGGTATAACCTGGGGTAATAAATAAAGATGTTTCACGGCTGCCTGCTTGTAGATGGCCTGTTTGAGATGCAGATTCGAGTGCGCGTAGACTGGTAGTTCCGATTGCAACGACTTTTTTCCCCTGATGCTTTGCTTGTTGGACGGCTTTTACTGTCTCTTCAGGAATGGTATACCACTCAGAATGCATTTTATGTTGAGCGAGATTTTCATCGCGTACAGGTTGGAATGTTCCCGCACCCACATGTAGGGTAAGCCAAGCTTTTTTGATGCCTTTTTTATCCAATGCATCCATTATAGCATCATCGAAATGTAGTCCTGCGGTGGGTGCTGCGACAGCTCCTAATTCTTTAGCAAAAATGGTCTGATAGCGAGTTTCATCATATTGATCAGCCGCTCGTTCAATATAAGGAGGAAGAGGAAGATGACCGTAAGTATCGAGGACACTAAAAACATTTTTAGAAAATTTTAAAATAAAAAATTCGTCTTGACGACCTTCGACGGTAATCGGAAGAATATTGTCAATCAGTAGAGTTGAACCCTCTTTGGGTGATTTTGAGGCTCGAATTTTTGCTAAAGCCGTTTGTGAATCCAATATCCGTTCAATGAGAATTTCGATTTTCCCACCAGATAATTTAGAACCATAAAAGCGAGCTTTTAAGACTTTAGTGTTGTTAAAAACTAATAAGTCATCTTTTTCCAAGCAGTCAAGTAATTGCGCAAAATGTGCATCTTCATTATTTTGCTCATTGACGATAAGTAAACGAGACGCACTACGTTGCTTAAGGGGAGCTTGTGCAATAAGTTCCTTGGGAAGGATAAAATCAAAATCGGAAAGTGTATACATGGCTAATATTGGTTGCGGCATGGACGCAATAGCTAGAAATATATTATCGAATTCGGAAGTATAACGATGTTTAGGGTATCCGATAAGTAGTGGGTTTTATTTATAGGTCCATCAAACGATGGGTTTATCAGAAATGCTATTAAGTCATGATTTTTTAAATTCGAATAATAACTGCTTATGACAATTATATATAGTTAGAATGCGTATTCCATTTAGAAATGCCTAGTTTATTGTTTAAAAGCTTGATCAGTATGTTGTGCGACCATGAATAAATTTGAAAAATTGGGAATTCGAACGGCAATGGACTTGATTCTTCATTTGCCACTACGCTATGAGGATGAGACTCGAATTATGCCAATTTCTGACGCATATTATTCGTCTGATGCTGTACAAATTGAGGGAATTATTGAAGGGACTGAGGTGCAATATCACCCAAGAAAGCAATTACTCGTTCGGGTGCGAGATGATACAGGGGCGTTGATATTACGATTCGTTCATTTTTATGGGAGTCAGCTTAAACAATTTGCGGTTGGAAAGAGAATTCGTGCTCGAGGACAATTACGGAATGGTTTTTTTGGATCAGAAATGATTCATCCCACTTATCGGGTTGTTTCAGAAAACACACCATTGCCAACGTCGTTGACGCCTGTTTATCCTGCTGGCGAAGGTATTTCACAGACATTATTGCGAAAATCTATTAATCATGCTTTAAAAACAGAGCAACTAACAGACACATTACCAGAGGCACTTCGAAAAATGTTGGGGCTCCTCTCTTTTGGTCAATCTGTCCAATTTTTGCATCATCCCGCTTCAAACGCAGATTGTGCGGCATTATCAAATCGTACGCATCCTGCTTGGCAACGGATCAAGTTTGATGAATTACTTGCACAACAGCTTTCAATGCGTCGAGCTAGGATAGCAAGATCTCAACAACAAGCCTATGCCTGTGGAATGCCAGGTCATTTTTATCAATTATTTTTAGCGAATTTAGCGTTTCAATTAACAGCCGCTCAGAAAAGTGCCCTCTCAGAAGTTCGTGCGGATCTAATGAGCGATTGTCCCATGCAGCGTTTACTTCAAGGGGATGTTGGTAGTGGTAAAACGGTTGTTTCTGTCTTGGCGGCATTGCAAGTGATTGATAGTGGATATCAAGTTGCTTTGATGGCGCCCACAGAAATTTTGGCCGAACAACATTATTTACGGATATCCGCTTGGCTTCGTCCACTAGGCATTGAAGTTGTTTGGTTAAGTGGAAATATGAAAAAAAAGGAACGTTTATCGGTATTAGAATCAATTGCTTTAAAAAAAGCGCATTTCGTTATTGGAACGCATGCATTAATACAAGAAACTGTTGTATTTGCAAAGTTGGGATTGGTCATTATTGATGAACAACATCGTTTTGGGGTAAGCCAACGGTTATTATTGCGAAATAAAGGAGAAATCGGGCAAAAATTACCTCATCAATTAATGATGAGTGCAACGCCAATTCCGCGGACATTAGCAATGACATTTTATGCTGATCTTGATGTATCTGTTATTGCAGAATTGCCGCCAGGAAGAACGCCCGTATTAACACGTTTGATTGATGATACCCGTCGAGATGAAGTCATTAGCCGGATTCATGTTGCTGCTCAGCAAGGACGGCAAGTTTATTGGGTTTGTCCATTGATTGAAGAGTCTGAAGCATTAGAACTGCAAAATGCAATTGAAACCCATGAATTGTTGACCCAAAAATTGACGGGTATTACTGTTGGATTAGTACATGGCAAGATGAAATCGTCTGAAAAGCAAGTCGTTATGGCTGATTTTCAAGCGGGAAAGATCCAGGTGTTAGTTGCAACAACCGTGATTGAAGTTGGGGTTGATGTTCCGAATGCTTCATTGATGATTATTGAACATTCAGAACGTTTTGGATTGTCCCAACTTCACCAATTGCGTGGACGTGTTGGACGGGGACATCGTGCCAGTGTTTGTTTGTTGCTTTATCAAAAACCATTAGGACAGATTGCAAAACAACGATTGTCTATTATGCGAAGTACAACAGATGGTTTTGAAATTGCACGTCGAGATCTTGAAATACGAGGCCCAGGAGAATTTTTAGGGGCACGTCAATCTGGGCAGCAAATGTTGCGATTTGCTGATCTTGAACAAGATGATTTGTTAATTGATATGGCCGCTGATGTCGCACAAAAACTCTTAAAAGGGAGATTGCCAGATAGTGAGCAAATTATTGAAGCGCATCTTGAACGTTGGTTGAATAAGCGAGAGGAATTCTTAAATGTCTAATTGTCGTATATTGTCGCATTTTGGGCGGTATTGCCAATTGATCCGATTAGATAAACCAATTGGTTCACTTTTATTATTATGGCCGACGTTGGGGGCACTTTGGCTAGCTTCAAAGGGAGTGCCAAGCTGGCGATATATCATTATTTTTACGTTAGGAACGGTTCTAATGCGCTCTGCGGGCTGTGCGATTAATGATTATATGGATAGAGATATTGATGCTTATGTACAGCGTACCGAAAAACGGGTATTGGCGGTAGGATTGATTACACCGAAGGAAGCGTTAATGGTAACAGTTGTATTACTTAGTATTTCTTTTCTATTGGTATTATTTTTGAATCGTCTGACAATAGGATTGTCTGTTTTAGCAGCGTGTATTGCTGGCATCTATCCACTATTTAAACGGTTTTTTCCGATTCCTCAGGCATGGTTGGGCATAGCCTATGGTTTTGGTATCCCGATGGCATATGCAGCTGTTTTAGATACAGTACCATGGGTTGCATGGGTATTATTGGTTGCCAATATTTTCTGGACTATTGCTTATGATACAGAATATGCAATGGTTGATCGTGAAGATGATTTGAAATTAGGGTTACAGACATCGGCAATTACTTTTGGTCGATTAGATACAATTGCTATTCTCGTTTGTTATATATTAGCGTTAGCACTCTTCTTATGGGTGGGGTGGTATGTAAAAATAGGAATATGGTCATTGATAGGATGGGTTTGTGCAATAGGCTGTGTTCTGTATCATTGGTATTTGATTCGTCATCGTGATCGAGCAAAGTGTTTTAAAGCATTTCGTCATAACAACTGGTTGGGATTTTCTCTATTTGCCGGGATTGTGTTCGAGTATGCTCTGGGTTAATATGAGCATATTAAAAAGGGTCAATGGATAATACGAAGTTGTATTTATTGGTATCCAAAGACATAAGGTCGTTTCTTCATCACTGATAGGAAGGATTGAATCATGGAAATTCTCGAAAATGCAGGTCAAGCTAAAGATGGCATCATCGGTGGTTTGAAATCCATTGTAACCAATGCAGAAGAAACTCTGACAGGTGCATGTGAAAGCGGAGCCATTCAAGCGGCAAAACAGAAATTAGAAGAAGCTATCATTGAAGCCAAATTTATGTTGGGGCAAGTACAAGATATTGTCGTTGATAATGCTAAAAAAGCGGCAGTAGGTACCGTTGAATATGCAAAAGAAAATCCCGTTAAAACGGCAGGCATTATTTTAGGGATTGGTGCCGTTCTGGGTTTCTTTGTCGGTCGTGGTATTTACAAAAAAAATTGATATTTTCTTTCATTAAAAGGTAGAAAATTTCTACTAAGCCGAAGAGACAGCGCAATTCTCTTCGGCAGGTTTCTGTTTCAATGAGATTTTGTGTGTGGTTTTCGCTGTTGATATTTCTACAGTGTTAAATTCATATTTCTCAGATCTTAGATCTCTATAAGTCAAGTATGTTTTATTCCTTTATGAGAGATTTAAAACAAATGAAATAGGGTATTTTTGAATAGACCGGATTTTTTGCAATCCATGCCTTAAGATTCTTGTCCTAAAAGACGATTTTTATGGCATATCCAGTAAATATTACACATGGCATTGACTAACCATATTGCCAAAATTGCAAGTACATTACTTGCAATGATGAAATGTCGAGCAGAGCTCGCTTCTGTTGAATTTGAGGATGAATGGAAGCGTTTGCTTGGGTATTTTATATTTTCGTTGTTTGCTTCTTTTTGTATCTTTTTGGGTATTTTAATGGGCATGCTTTTAATTATTGTGCTCTGTTGGGATACTTATCGAATTCCTGCTATTGCAGGCAGTTGCTGTTTCTTTTTGATCATTGGCATTATTGTTGCGCTAATAGTTCAAAATCGTATTCGTCATAAACCTGAATTGCTTGAGTTAACTCGAAAAGAGATTGCTCGTGATATTGCTCGATTAAATACTTCAAGCCAATCAGATACATCGAATATTAAACAGTCATAAGGGAAATATATGGCAAATTCGACAATGAGAGAGAAGAGGAAACGTGAATTGTTGATGGAAAGTGCTGTTTTAAGAGAACAGCTTGCTGTTGAAATCTTGACATTGATTCATACGCCTAATCCTTTGACCAAAGGGATCAATTTATTCAAAAAAGCACGCTCAGTCGGATTTAAACCCATGTTTGCTATAGCAGGATTACTGATAATGGGGATTATTCGACCATGGCGATTTTTTATTGGGCATAAAAAGAAAGAAAAAGAAGTAGAAGAAAAAGGAATATTTGCTATTTTGCGGCAGATTATCGGTTATGTCATACCGATTGTTCGCTTTGCTTTGTCATCTGTGCCTTCGGGGACATTATCTTCTTCTTTTTTTTCAGTGTCTGGCGTAAGTCGTTTTATTGTTGAGAAATTGGCCCCATTCTTTTCAAAAAGAAACAAATAATTGAAGAATATTATTGCTCATCTAAGGGTATGAAATGCCTAAGAAAAAGGCTTTTTAAGAATGAAAGATAGCGAGCAAGGCTATTCTATTTTTTTAAAGGCATCTTTTTGCTTTTTTCTATGTTAGACTCTTATAAGTGGCAGAGTATGCTATATCAGTCTGCTAAAAGATCCTAAAGTCTAGAGAAAATGTTTTTAATGTTAAATATTTGCTATAAAGCAGTTTGGTAAGGGCAATAAATTTCTTTTTCTTAATGTCTATAGGAATAGGGCATTTCTAGGATCGAAAAGCAAATGTTTTTTTGGATGCGTGCTCTTGTTTTTCGAGTAGAAGAGTCCCAGTGAGATGGTCACGAATTTCGGAATAAGGCGTGACTGCTGAAGATTTTAAGCAGAATGACTAAATTCTACTTCCTCTGAATTTGATGTGACAGTGAACAATATTGTAATGATATCTGTCGGCGATATTATTAAATAGGAAAAATAATTTATGGCAACAGAAGTAACTGAAGATTTTATTGAATGTTGGAAAGCAGCAGGCAGTTGGATTCAAAGACAAGTGGGTGATGGCCAGATTTCATGGATACGGACGAATTTGGATATGCCTTTAATGGAGCATCTTTCATTTCGTTTAGGGAACCAACTTTTTTTCATTCGAGTCGTTGATGCTGATGAGTTGATTGAATCTCCAGGATCACAAGATGATTTGATGAAAATTGCTAAAGCTTGCAAAGGGCATGCTTGTGTTATGCCGATGCAGTTTAATTTTGGTATTTGGTTGCCCGTTAATAAAGGCTGGGGATTGCTTTCTGCTGAAGATGGCTCTCCTATTAATCCGCCTGATCTTGTTACCGATGAAAAGATTGAAATGACGGACTGGGAATTACATGATTTTGCTGTACAGGCAGCACGTCTTCATTTGGTTCAAGAAGGTGAGCAAGTCCTTGCATCAAATAGTAATCCAGAACTTCAACCCTCTATCTGGTTAGGTGGAGAACAAGGAACACAATGGGTGGTTGTTCAGGCTGTTCGTTGGCCGAATGAGCCTAAGATTCCTGATAATATTAAAGAAATTGAAGCCGCTTATAAGGCAAGACAAGCAACGGGTAATTTTGCTTATGTTCTTTTTGCAAATGAAAAGCAAGATATTAAAACGCCTCTTAAAGAAGGAGAAAAGCCTTTGCCCATTTATCGAGGGGATAAAGTTTATCTAAGCTGGTCTGGTCTGTGCGATATCAATGAATAACAGGAGCGAATAAATGCAGGAAATTTCAAAAGTACGTGTTATGGTTACCCGTTTTGGAAATATGCAAGGGATGGGCGTTGTTGATTTATTCTATCAAGGTAAGATTCCTTATGCAGTTTTTGAATGGGCAGAGGATTCAACGGCGGAAAATCTTAAACCACGTTATAAGGTTCGTTTAGATCCTCGCGCATTATCCGAAGTCCCATCTCCAACGGCTGATCTTAAATATATTTATCAAATGTTTATTGAGGATCCACGTCCAGCTGACTAATATTTTAAGGTTAAAGATGTCCTTTGAATCCTTTTCCGTTAAGTTGTTTTTTCTTAACGGGAAAGGATTATTTTTATATTTTTAAAATTATTGATTCTTATAGATTGGTAAGATTAAAGATAATGATCAGGATGCATTGCAACTTCAGCAATACTCGCAATGGCTTCATTGGCTTTGAAAAGTGTTGTTGCTAATAATGCAGTTCCTGGCAGAATAATGGCATTAGGACAAGCAATTTTTAGATCGTTTTCACTATTACCCATGTGACTAATCTCATGAGTTGCGAATGGGATGATGATTTTATTTGTAAAATCTGCACTTTCTAGAAAGGACATAACAACCATTGGCATCGTATCATGCCAGATAGGATAGCCTAAAATAATGATGTCATAATGGCTCATGTTCGGGATTTTTCCTTTTATTTTAGGACGAAGCTTTGTCTCTTTTTCAAGTTTAGCTTGTTCGCTTAAAGTATCCCCGTTGTCAGGATAAGAAATAGCGGTATCAATGCGATAAATATCGGCTTTTGTTAATTGCTGGAGTTTTTGAGCAACTTGCTCCGTATTCCCAAGTTTATGGATATTTGTTTTTCCATCAATATTGATACTGCGTGGTCGAGAATAATAGGCAATTAAAAGTTTCCCCATGAGTATCGTTTCTCCAATTTTTATTATGGTTGATTTCAGAATGAGAGATTTTTAAGACTATTCGGATAATTTTAGTTTTTGTTCCCTCATTTTTTGAGAATTAATCGTCCTATTCGTGTTTTTGATGATAATTTCTTGCCCCAAAAATAGCAGATCCAATTCGGACAATTGTTGCTCCTTCTTCAATCGCCGGGATCATGTCTCCTGACATTCCCATAGAGAGCGTATCAATATCAAAGCTATTTTCTTTGAGTTGATTAAATAACTGTTTCATCGCTTTAAAAGGAATGTGTTGCTTTTTAGGGTTAGTCTCTGGCTCTGGAATTGCCATTAAACCACGCAGTTTTATATTTGGATAGGCACTAATTGCTTTAGCAAGAGTTAGCACTTCATTAGGTTGAATGCCACTTTTACTGTTTTCTCCGCTAATATTGACTTGCAAACAAATATTAAGTGGTGGCATGCCTGCTGGACGTTGGTCTGATAGTCTTTTAGCAATACGTTCACGGTCAACTGCGTGTACCCAATCGAAATTTTCGGCAATAGGACGGGTTTTATTACTTTGTATAGGACCAATAAAATGCCATTCCAATTTTAAATCTGGACGTATTTCACGAATGGTCTGGATTTTTGTGATGCCCTCTTGTTCGTAATTTTCCCCAAAGGCAAATTGTCCCGCATCTGCGGCTTCAATGATCGCATCAACCGGTTTTGTTTTAGATACGGCTAATAGCGAAATAGAAGAAGGTTGGCGATGGCACTGAGTGGCAGTTGTTACAATTTGTTGTTGGATTTTTTTTAAAGAATCAGTAATAGTTGACATTGTTTGAGGTCAGTAAAAATATCAAGTATTCATTATATGATGCTCTTAGAATGCATCATAGTCAGGCTATACTAATATGTTAAATAATAAATTGTTTGTTAAATATTTAAGGAATCGTTGAAATGACATTATTACTCTGGATTGGTGTGGTCATTGTCGTAATTGCGGCTATTGCTAAAAAATGGAAGGATAATGTCATTATTTTCCACAATAATAGGAATACTAAGGATTTTAATAACCTAAAAAATCCTTTTCAGACTATTTTTTCTGACCAATTTTTCAATCGAGGAACAACTTCACATCATCAATGGCAATCACCAAATACTCAATCAGAACAAATGGTTTGTTGTGAACAGTGTGGGGTATTTGTCCCTATTTCTAAATCTTATCGTAGAGCAGGGCGTTTATTTTGTTCGCAAGAACATGCAATGGCCTGGTTTTCAAGCGATCATAATCATCAATCTTAACCGATTCGTATAAGAGTATTCCAATGGATTTTGTTCTTGATCAAAATGGTTGGTGCAAGCGAGCTTGCCAGATTCCATCTCCTAATTATAATGCGCGGCCTCAAAATCAGTCTGTAAGCTTATTGGTGATCCATAATATTACATTGCCGCCTGGAGAATTTGGTGGAAGTTATATTATTGATTTATTTTTAAATCGTCTTGATTGTCAATTACATCCTTTTTTTGAACAGTTACGTGAATTACGGGTCTCTTCTCATTTTTTGATTAGGCGAAATGGAGATCTGATTCAGTTTGTTCCAACAGAAAAACGAGCATGGCATGCTGGCGTTTCTTCCTTTAATGGGCATGAGAATTGTAATGATTTTTCAATTGGTGTTGAGATTGAAGGAACTGATTTTGTGCCATTTGAGTCAGCGCAGTACCAGACATTAGTTGCATTAACTCAAGCGTTAGTTCAGCGTTATCCTGAAATGCAATATGTGAGTGGTCATGAACATATTGCTCCAAATCGTAAAACAGATCCTGGTCCTTTTTTTGATTGGAAAGAATATCGAAAATTATTAGAAGCAAAAGGAATTATGCTGGATTTTTGGTTAGGGCATTAAGGTTCTCGTAATTTTTCTTCCAATGATGATAATGTAAAGGCAGTATCGATTATTTCTAATCGTTTTTTTCGAGAAGAAATACCATGAGTAATATTAAGTTGGCGTTTGGGGATATGGAGCTTCTTAGATAGAAATGCAATCAGGGCTTCATTTGCTTTGCCATCAATGGGCTGTGCTTGTAATCGGATTCTTAGCGCATCTCCACTGTAATCAATGATTTCGGATTTTTTAGCATTAGGTGTTGCTTGGACAGCAATTCGAAAACCATTTTTCGTTTGTGATAACCAAGTAGGATTCATATCAATCTCGATAGTAACTGAGAAATTAATCGGAGTGCAATTTGAAGTAGAAAGAATGCAATCATGGGAGAAAAATCAAATCTTCCTAATGTTGGTATGATTTTTCGAATAGGAGATAAGAGCGGACTTGTCATCTCACGAATGAAAAAAGCAAAGGGGGTTAATGGATTAATCCAGCTAAAGATGGCTTCAATGAGTAGTATTGCCATAAAACCGTAACAAATCCATTGCAAGAGGGACATCAATGTTAGAAATAAAATAATTCGAATGTTTCCTGCACTGAAAAAGCTAGCCTCTAATACGGCTCTTAATAGTGCAATGAGAAGACTTGCAACCAGTGGTGCCCAGATTCCACTATTTTTTATTGGAAGTGCTTTACGTAATGGTTTAACTAACCAATCTGTCATTTGAATCAGGTAACGAGCAATATTCATGGGCACACTGATTTGGTGTTTTTGTGTCCAAAAACGTAATAAAAAGGCATATCCAATAATCATTGGAATAATTTCAAGGCAGACAATGAGTAGGTTGTATAGCAAAGAATAGCTCCTAAAAATGAAAAAGTTAGATATAGCAATGATAAGCAATTATCATTTTATATAGATAGGAATTGTAATTAAAAAAACTTATGCCATTAAGCATCTGCTTAATGGCATAAGTTTAAATAAGCGTATTGAATTTAAGTCAAACCTTAAATCACTTGAGCGCATCAGCGGCAGCCGCATTATGCTGAATCGCAAAACGCTTGTGAGCAGCAGCCACAGCCACACC
>CAKRSU010000016.1 GCA_934401755.1 uncultured Oxalobacter sp. | reverse complement strand
GTCGCCATACAGCAGATACCGAGGAAAAGCTGTATTACCCGATTAGGGTATTTTTCTTGTGTAGCCATAGATCTACTATCTCCTATCACAGAAAAAATCAAATCTGATTATTTTGAGATGCTCTCCTTTCCTCAAAATAATCAGCCCACTGCTTTGAATATGCAAAGACGTTAGCTTTTAATGCAAAAGTCGTGCCATATCAGTTTTTTTCTTCATAATATATCGAAAAAATTGATATATTAAATAAAATTACTTCAAAAAACTTTATGGCATGAAAAATGCTTCATCTAAGGCGAATCTAATATCTTAGATCTACTCTCTTTTTTGACAGAAGATGCTTGTAGCCAAGCATCTTCTTTTTTTATCACGTCATCCCATCAAATAAAATCGAGTAAATTCTCTATTTTTTCTTAAATAACAAAGATCTTTAAAGCTTGATTAAATGATTCATCAACCAAAAATAAACACCGATCCCTATAAGAACACTTGATATCATCATCTCTGATAAAGAATCTTTTTTCTCTGACTACCTACCATTAATCAACATACCTATACATCGCTTTATTCATCATTTTTCTATGTTGTCGAATTGATTTTTATATTTTGACATCTGTCATTGACAGTTATTTGACACCTCATTAACACCCATATTGACAAAAGATTGACAATTTCTAACCAATTGTCTTGAATGGCATGAGGGCAATTTTTATTTCTTTCCTTGTTATACAATGAAATTTCAAATAACCCACAAAAGGAAAAATCAATGGTCATGATGAAAGCAATCCAAGTTGCCGCAAAAGGGGCTTCAATGGAATTAATTAAAATACCCGTTCCACATCCTGGTCCCCAACAAGTTCTCTTAAAAGTAGAAGCATGTGGTGTTTGCCATGGCGACTCAACCGTAATCGAAGGGCTATCAAGCGCTTATCCTCGTATTCCAGGGCATGAAGTTGTCGGCATTATCACGCAACTCGGAGAAAACGTCACAAAATGGCAACAAGGACAACGAGTAGGATGTGGTTGGCATGGTGGTCATGGTCAAACAACGGCTTTAACCATGGATGGCGGTTATGCCGAATATATGGTGGCCTATGAAGATGCACTCGTCTTAATCCCTGATGAAATCACATCAGAAGAAGCCGCTCCTTTGCTATGTGCAGGAGAAACAACTTTCAGTGCACTGCATAATAGTTGTGCAAAAATGGGCGATTTAGTTGCTATTTCAGGAATTGGTGGTTTAGGGCATCTCGCCATTCAATTTGCAAAGAAAGCGGGATTTGAAGTCGTTGCGTTGTCTCGCGGAGCTGATAAAGAAGCTTTATCGAAGCAATTAGGAGCTCATCATTACATTGATATTGACAAAGAAAATGCATCTCGTGCATTAAAAGCATTAGGAGGCGCAAAAGTCATTTTAGCAACTGGACATAATACAAAAGTAATCTCTTCTCTGTTACGAGGACTTGCAAAAAATGGGGAACTGATTATCGCTGCATCAGATAAAGAGCCTCTGAATTGGACTCCTATGGATTTTGTGATGGGACAACGAACGGTAAAAGGAACATTTACGGATCATCATGAAATAGAAGCAACGATTCGTTTTAGTATCCTCACAAATATTCGCCCTATGATCGAAACATTTCCATTAGAAAAAGCCCAAGAGGCCTATGAAAAAATGATGGCTGCCAAAACGCATTTCCGGGCAGTTCTTAAAATAAGTGAATAAAAAAACAATAACGGGGAAGGTTTTCACCTTCCCCGTAAACTATTTTTAACCTAAATTCATTATTGATTCTTTTTACTAAAAGTTAGCTTATCCTCCACTTCATCAACAACGATCACATCACCAGGACCATATTTGCCTTCCAAAATTTCTTTAGAAAGCGGATTTTCGATCAGGTTCTGGACCGCTCTTTTTAACGGACGTGCACCGAATAATGGATCAAACCCAGCTTCAGCAACTTTTTGAAGAGCCTTATCTGTTACTTCCATTGACATATCCATTGCAACTAACCGTTTATTCAGCAGATCAAGCTGAATCTTCGCAATCGCACTAATGTTTTTATCATCTAATGCATCAAATACAACAATTTCATCAATACGGTTAATAAATTCAGGTCTAAAATGCTGTTGTACTTCTCCCATAACCGCTTTCTTAATCTCAGCCTTATCCTGTCCCTGCATTGACTGGATCAAATGAGATCCAAGATTAGAAGTCATGACAATCACTGTATTTTTGAAATCAACCGTGCGTCCTTGACCATCTGTCATCCGGCCATCATCTAATACCTGTAACAATACATTAAAGACATCTGGATGTGCTTTTTCAATTTCATCAAGCAAAATAACGCTATAAGGTCTACGACGTACAGCTTCCGTCAAATATCCCCCTTCTTCATAACCAACATATCCTGGAGGCGCACCAATTAAGCGAGCAACAGAATGTTTTTCCATGAACTCACTCATATCAATACGAATCATGGCATCTTCCGTATCGAATAAGAACGCTGCTAATGCTTTACACAACTCTGTCTTACCAACCCCTGTTGGTCCCAAAAACATGAAAGAACCGTAAGGGCGATTTGGATCGGACAATCCAGCACGAGAACGACGAATTGCTTCAGAAACGGCGACAACAGCTTCGTTTTGACTGATAACTCGTTTATGCAGTTCATCTTCCATTCCCAACAATTTTGAACGTTCGCCTTGCATCATTTTCGAGACTGGAATACCTGTTGCACGAGAAACAACTTCAGCAATTTCTTCAGCACCGACTTCAGTATGTAATAATTTAGGCTTATCTTGGTCTTCTTGTGCACGATCTTCTGCCTTAAGCTGTTTTTCCAATTCCGGCAATTTAGCGTACATCAATTCCGACATCTTTTGATAATCACCACGGCGTTTTGCTTCTTCAATCTGAAGCCGTACCTTTTCAATCTCTTCTTTTGTATGTTTAGCGCCTTCAACAGATGCTTTTTCTGCTTTTAAAATTTCATCATAATCGGCATATTCTTTTTCTAATTTTTCGATTTCCTCTTCCAATAATGCTAGGCGTTTTTTAGACGCATCATCCGTTTCTTTCTTAACTGCTTCTCGTTCAATCTTCAATTGGATAATACGACGATCCAGTTTGTCCATGACTTCTGGTTTGGAATCAATTTCCATCTTGATACGAGACGCTGCCTCATCAATAAGGTCAATCGCTTTATCCGGCAAGAAACGATCGGTAATATAACGGTTTGACAATTCCGCTGCCGCAATAATTGCAGGATCTGAAATTTCAACCCCATGATGCATTTCATATTTTTCCTGCAATCCACGCAAAATTGCGATAGTACTTTCGACAGAAGGTTCATCAACTAAAATCTTTTGGAAACGGCGTTCCAATGCGGCATCTTTTTCAATGTACTTACGATATTCATCTAAAGTCGTTGCACCAACACAATGCAATTCACCACGAGCAAGCGCAGGTTTTAACATATTCCCGGCATCCATTGCACCATCTGCTTTACCCGCACCAACCATCGTATGAATTTCATCGATAAAGACAATATCTTTTCCTTCGTCTTTTGCCAATTCATTCAAAACCGCTTTTAACCGCTCTTCAAATTCACCACGGAATTTTGCACCTGCTAACAAAGCAGCCATATCCAATGCCAATACCCGTTTACCTTTCAGGCTTTCTGGGACTTCATTATTGACAATACGTTGCGCTAACCCCTCAACAATCGCCGTTTTACCAACCCCTGGTTCACCAATTAAGACGGGGTTATTTTTGGTACGACGTTGCAATACTTGAATAGCACGACGAATTTCGTCATCTCGGCCAATAACAGGATCTAGTTTTCCATTTCTAGCGCGTTCTGTCAGATCAAGTGTATATTTTTTCAATGCTTCACGTTGACCTTCCGCATCAGCAGAATTCACTTGATTATCCCCACGTACAGCAGTAATAGCCGCCTCAATTGCATTTTTGGTCAATCCCGCTTCCCGAGCTAAACGTCCAGCATTAGAATGATCTTCTAATAAAGCAAGCAAAATCATTTCGCTAGCAATATAGCTATCCCCGCGTTTTTGAGATTCACGATCGGCTAAATTCAGTAAATTCATTAATTCACGGCTAACCTGAACATCGCCTCCTGTGCCAGATACTTTTGGTAACCGATCAAGCGCAGACTTCAATTCACTTTCCAATCGACCAACATTAACGCCTGCTTTTTGCAATATTGAACGAGATGAACCGTCTTGCTGTTGAAGAAGCGCAAGAAGCATATGAACTGGGTCAATATACTGGTTATCATTGCCAACAGCTAAGCTGTGTGCATCGGAAATCGCTTCCTGTAATTTAGTTGTCAGTTTATCTTGACGCATTGCACTCCCCTTTATCTATTATGTTATTTACAACATATAAGGTAAAAATCCAAATTTTCAAGACTTAAAATAACAAATCTTGAAAACATATTTCCTAATAAAACCAATATAAGAGTACAAAAAAGAATTTCAAGACATCGATATTAAAATATTTTGCCAATCATTTCTCTTTGATTGGCTTGCATTAATAACAGTCTAAAAATATTCAAAATGATAGAAATGAGGTAATTTCAAAGAGTATGGACTGAGCAAAAAAAGCTAACACAAAAAAGAATTCTGCACCAAGATTCAATTTCAACAAAAAAATTGCTTCCAGTCTCTAAACTCAACTTAAATGACACGAACATCTAAATAGCCTCTTAATCCCGATCTATGGAGCTATCTATATCGATCAAAATCAATACCTCATGATTATTGAAAATATCAATAGAGTCTATCGTAAAAGCGACTAGGTTTATTCATTGTTTTCATAAAATTATCTTGCCCTAACTCTCCCATTAAAGTTTTTTGATTGAAAAACAATGATTTACCTATACCAACTCTATGTTTTACAACTTTGCCATCATTTAATGTAGCGGCATACTCAATTCCCATAGCATCTAGAATTGTTGAAGCCATATCATTTGAACTCCAACCATCAGAAATAGTAATCGTTTTAGGGGAATAAACCGAATTTAAAATGACATTAAAAATTTCTCGGTTATGACTCTTTTTCGTCAATTGAGTAAAATCAACAGGAGGATCCTGCCAAGGATGATCACCTACAATAACAATTGTCGTATTTTTATACCATGGCTGTTTTTTTGCCCAACTAATAAATTCTGAAACCATAATTGAAGATGCCCGAATTGCATCTTGAACTCCATTAAATTTTTCGAATTTTTTCTTTGTAAAACCTTTAGGGAAATGAGTATCTATAGTTTCTAGCATTGCGGCAAATGGTTGATTGCTTCTAGATATATTACTCAAATATTCACAAAAACGAGCCCATAAAAATTCATCGTTATATCCCCAACTATCTGCTCCTCTGTTTTCTTCATCAAGTAAGTAATTATGAGTTTCAAAATATTCCCTTGAATAAACATCGGCTATGCCATGCACTTGAAGAAAATTGTCCTGTGCCGTGAATTTCTGTGAAGTTCCAAAAAATGCTGTTGTCGAATAACCATCATTCTTTAAGAGATTGAAAATAGAAGGGGCATTTTTTAGAAGAACATTAAAACGAGTTTTTCCATCATGAATATCAAATGGAACCCGAACAATGGGAACACCTAATGTTTGGGCTGCAATACCACCAATTGTAAAGTTAGCGCCATTTGAGTTTTTATGTCCTTTAAATACAATGCCTTCTTTCTGAAGCTCGTTTAATTCTTTTATCAGATTTTCACCATATATGTTTTTATCGGAATATCCTTGTTCCATGGATTCTAAGAAGATGATAATGAGGTTTTTCTTCTTAGGATTTTTGAAATGTGTCGTGTCTAAACGAGCATAATTTTTCTCAAAGAATGGCGATTGTTTCTGAGTGAGATATTTAACGACATGAAGGTTATGATCAACAAAGCTAAATGCCTTCACTGAAATAGCAGCTAGTATGATTCCAAGTATTAATAATGGTTTATTAAGTTTGGACGCGAGTTTTTTTATCCCATTTTTCAAAAGGCTATAAATTTCGCCAATTGAATCTGATTTGAGAAATATAAAAAGAAGGTATGTCAGAAAGCCAGCGATAATGATCCATTGAACACCATATTTAACCCCGCTGATAATCAGTTTTTTAGTAAGGCCACCGCCGGCCCCTACTCTGATATGAAACAACAATTGGCTAAGTTGAACTTTACCGAAATTTTTGATCACAAATTTCGTGATGAAGTACAAGCCTGATGATGTAATTGCTGTTAAATACAGGAGAACCGCGATAACTTTGTAGAATCTATTCATTGTACGATCTAATCATTCAATTATTTTTCTTCCCGCGCAGATACGACATCTTGGATATAGTCGTAATAGCTATTGGCTTTTAAATAGAAAGGGGAAATATTTTTGTTTTTTTACCTGCGCCTTTTGATATTTTTATTTTTCTATATCCGTTAATAAGCATTAACGGATATTCAATTCACAGGTAACTGATTGTTTTTAATAGATTTAATAAAAAGAACTATTATTAATAAGAAGCAATTATTAAGATGCTCTGAATGAATCTATTTTGGATGTTATCTTTTAAATTCAAATAATTATCGCTTAATTTGATAAAATAACTAATGTTCCATAATGCTTATTAATAGATATTCCTTTAACTTTTCTCAAAAATTAGAGTAGTAAAACTACTACATATTGATCATTCAATCCAAATGACATGATCTTTAGTTCACTAAAATGGACTCTCAATATTTGACCTATGAAGGCCCTACATCAAATAGAACCTAACTCGCTTTTACATCAAAAAACGAGAAATTGCTAAAAAAATAGGCACAACATCAAAAACATGTTATATCTAAGAGGAGTCCCATTTCACAACACAAAATAATGCGCAAAAGCTATTCAGACACAAAAATCAAGCAACAACGGTTATCTATCGAAGAGATAAAGGAGAGGTTGTAGAACCACTCATGGTTCAAAGTCTTTTGGACATGAAGAGGATTTCAGGAGAAAAATAAAAACGCTGAAATCCGAAAATTTCAGCGTAATCATATATTTAGAATGGTGGGCCCAGTAGGACTTGAACCTACGACCAAAGGATTATGAGTCCTCTGCTCTAACCAACTGAGCTATAGGCCCATTTAAGAAAGCATTATTATATCAGTTTCCTTCAAGAAAACTCTTCAGTTTTTCAGAACGAGAAGGATGACGTAATTTACGTAAAGCCTTAGCCTCAATCTGACGAATACGTTCACGGGTCACATCAAACTGTTTTCCAACTTCTTCCAAAGTATGGTCAGTCGACATCTCGACCCCAAAACGCATACGCAAAACCTTCGCTTCTCTCGGCGTTAATGAATCAAGGACATCCTTAACCACATTACGCATAGACGCATGCAATGCAGCATCTGCTGGCGCCAAAGTATTACTATCTTCAATAAAATCGCCAAGATGCGAATCATCATCATCACCAATTGGTGTTTCCATGGAAATCGGCTCTTTAGCAATTTTCATGATCTTGCGGATTTTATCCTCAGGCATATCCATTTTTTCTGCTAAAGTCGCTGGATCTGGCTCTGAACCGGTTTCTTGCAAAATCTGACGAGAAATACGATTCATCTTATTGATTGTTTCAATCATATGAACCGGGATACGGATAGTGCGCGCCTGATCAGCAATCGAACGAGTAATTGCTTGGCGAATCCACCATGTCGCATATGTTGAAAATTTATATCCCCGACGATATTCAAATTTGTCCACCGCCTTCATCAAACCAATATTACCTTCTTGAATCAAATCAAGAAATTGCAGCCCTCTATTGGTATATTTCTTGGCAATCGAAATAACAAGACGCAAATTGGCTTCAGTCATTTCTTTTTTGGCCTTACGAGCATGCGCTTCACCAGCTAACATCTTCTTTTCAATTTTACGCAAATCTGTCAGCGGCATTCCAACAAATTTTTCAATCTCAATTAGCTTACTTTGATGCTCATTAATAACAGGACGATTTCGTTCCAATAATTGACTATATGGTTGTCCCGATGCAATTTCATTATCGACCCATTCAGGATTCGTTTCATTTCCAGGAAATTCTGTAATGAAATACTGACGAGGAACCCCACAGCGATCAACAACAACTTTCAAAATATCCTTTGTGATATCACGAACTGTTTTCATTTGAGCACGCAATGTATCACAAAGTTTTTCAATAAAACGGGCGGTGAAACGCATTGTCAGTAATTCAGAAGAAATTGCTTCATGCGCAGCAATATAAGCAGGTGAACGATAACCCGCATCTCCTGATTCATTTTTAAACGCAGCTTGCATTAAAGCAAACTGTTCTTCAATTTTTGAAAAACGAAGCAATGCGTCCTTTTTAAGCTGTTCCTTTTCTTCGGCAGAAATACCGGCTGTCGAAGTATTCGGAGCCGATGTATCATCATCAATATCATCGACATCTTCTGATTCATCATCTTCATCATCGACCGTTGATAGCGACAATGAAGAATCCACTTCATCTTCTGCATCAGCCATACCGTCTACAACTTCATCGATTTCAATCAGGCCTTCGCGAATATCATTGGATACCTTCAAAATTTCTGAAATCGTAGTCGGGCAAGAAGAAATTGCAGTGACCATATCTTTAAGGCCTTCTTCAATACGCTTAGCAATCTCAATTTCCCCTTCTCGGGTTAGCAATTCAACCGATCCCATTTCACGCATATACATACGAACAGGATCCGTCGTGCGTCCAAATTCTGAATCTACTGTTTGAAGGGCAGCTTCTGCGGCAGCTTCTGCTTCTTCTTCACTCGCGACATTAATCGCATTATCATTAAGCAGTAAATCTTCCTGATCGGGAGCGACTTCAAAAACATTAATCCCCATGTCATTGAAAGTACTAATAATGCCTTCAATTTGATCGGGATCATTAAACCCATCTGGCAAATGGTCATTGATTTCTGCATGAGTCAGGTAACTCCGTTCCTTCCCCATTTTAATCAACATCTTTAAACGTTCACGACGACGTTCAATTTCTTCTGCAGAAGCCTCATTGTCACCAGTCAATGTTCCATTAAGCAATGCTTTTTCTTTAGCACGCTGACTACGTTTACCTGCTTTTTTGAGCTCTTCACGCTCCATCGCATTAATAGCGCTCAATTCATCACTTTCAGGCTGAACCTCTTTAGGTTTACGTCCTCGACGTGCTGGCACTTTTTCTGTTGGAAGAATATAACTAGACGTATCAATAGCCGCCAATTGTTTAGGATCGGTCATAACAACGGGTTCGGAAATACCGTTTGCGCTTGACCTTCCAGTAGCCATAGCAACTTCTGCTTCTTTCTGTGCTTTGGATTTTCTGCCTCGTCTCGTTCTGACAACGACAGTTGTTCCTTCTTGTTTTTCTTCTGAAGATACCGCACTTGTACTTTTTTCAATAGCAGCTTCTTCTGTTACCTTCTTAACAGTCGTCGTATCTTCATTTTCTTTCAAAATTCGGCTTCTACGACTTTTCTTCGTCTTAACTGTAACCACAGGGACTCTTTTGGAAACAGCATCAATTGCTGTAACAATCTCTATTTTTTCCTCGGTTATTGCTTTGTTTTTTCCACTAGACTCCATGATTTCCCTATCTGCCTGTTCTGCAACGTTAACTGCCATGATATTATCTTTTTTTGCTGGAATCTGATCTGACTTATCCATATCGTCCTTACTGTATGTTAATCATCCCCATGCGAAGTTTATGTTTTCGCATTTATCCAAACAGAGAAATTCGTCTTTCTGCTAAAACAAGGAAAACTGAGACTATAAAAAGCTTTTTATTATACTATATTCTGTATAGAAAAACGAATTCCTTGTCAAGATAGCCATTACTCATTCTCATCTTGAGCCAACCAATTTTGTTCATTATCTGCCTTGGCCGCTTGCTGTAATAGCGCTAATTCATTTTGCAAACGACGATAAGATTCTTGATCTTCTGTTTTTTGTAGTCCTGTTTTTTTCACTAACTCGTTAAGTTCCACGGTAATTTGCTTGATCTGCATTTGCCGAATAATGCCTTGCAATTGCACATTAGCCATTTTTTCACTCAACTCATCATCAACAATTTCTTTGACTAAAGGTTCAACATTTATCCCCGCCTGACGCAATGCTTCAATAAGAGCAGCATGTTGCACATCCGTATTACCCGTCCCTAATAAGATAATTTGTTGTTTTATCTGCTCAAATAGTTTCCCATTATCAGTAGCCCCAGTCGTAATAATGGTCATATCTTTTTCAGTCAGTGACTGCATTAAAACCGGATAGCGAACTAATATCCTCAATGCTTGACGATCTAAAGATGGCATCGCAGAACGCCTAACCTTTAAAGAAGCTTGGCGATATCCTTTTTCGGATATTTTTTCTTGAGCATAACGTTTATAGGATTTCCACGATCCACTATCTTTAGTTTGTTGATGGGAAATCCTTAATATCCCCAACACATCATCAATTGGCATATGTGTCAGTTCAACAAGCTTATGAATAATTTGTAACCGTAATGCCGAAGGTCTCATTGCACTGCACCATGGTTTTGCTCGATTTAAAACCTTTGCGCACCCCTCCATGGTTTCTAAATCTGCTTCATCTAAAATCTCAGCCAATAAAAATTCCGATAATGGTTCAGCATGCTTGACTTGTTCAGCAAAAGCCTCAGTCCCTTTTGAACGAATAAAACTATCCGGATCATGATCAGATGGCAAAAACAAAAATGCGACTTGCTTTTCATCATTTACCAATCCCAAAGAAGATTCCATCGCCCGTTTTGCTGCATGACGCCCCGCATTATCTCCGTCAAAAGAAAAAATAATCTTGTCGGTATATCGAAATAATTTGCGCACATGCATTTCAGTACAAGCAGTCCCTAATGTTGCAACAACCTGAGAAAACCCCAACTGAGAAAGCGCTACAACATCCATATAACCTTCGACAACTAATGCATATTGCGCTTCACGAATAGCAAGACGGGCTTCAAATAGCCCATAAAGTTCACTGCCTTTACTAAATAAAGACGTTTCAGGAGAATTTAAGTATTTAGGCTCTTCATCATTGAGCACTCTACCGCCAAATGCAATAACTTGCCCCCGTTCATTACGAATCGGAAACATAATACGTCGACGAAAGCGATCATAACGGCCATTCTGAGTGCTACCATTATCTTTACTTTTATCAATAACCAATCCAGCATCAACCAATTCTTTTGCCATGTACTGTTCAAAACAGTAATGCAAAGGAGTCCATGAGTCTGGCGCATAGCCTAATCCAAATTTAGCAGCAATTTCTCCTGTGAGTCCTCGTTCTTTCAGATAATGAATGGCAGGTTCAGATTTTCGTAACTCTTTTCGATAAAATTGACTGGCCAATTCCATTATTTCAGTCAACGCAAGCGTTCGTTGTCGTTTCGATTCACGATTCTGTCCAGAAATCAAAGAACCTTCATGTGGCACAGTCAACCCAATAGACTGCGCAAGATCTTCAATCGCTTCAGGAAAAGTTAGTCCACTATATTCCATTAAAAAAGAAATAGCAGACCCTGTTCGCCCACAACCAAAACAATGAAAAAACTGCTTAGCCGGATTGACCGAAAAACTCGGCGTTTTTTCAGAATGAAATGGGCAACATGCCCAAAAATTAGCCCCTGATTTTTTAAGCTGAATTCGACTCCCTATAATTTCAAGGATATCAACTCGTGTTAATAGATCTTGGATAAAATACTGTGGAATCACAGGCCAACCCTAAGCACAATATCAATAAGAAAAATCCAAATATAGATTTTCTTTCAAGCGATCAATTAGCTCATTAAAGCTTGTTTAACCAGTTTCGATACAATACTCATATCGGCACGTCCGGCTAATTTTGCTTTTAATAGCCCCATCACTTTACCCATATCTTTAGGACCTGTCGCGCCTTTTGTCGCTTCTGCTACAGCCGCTGCAATTTCAGCTTCTGTCAATTGAGCAGGCATATAGACGGAAAGAACATTAATTTCTGCCTGTTCATTTTCAGCCAAATCTTGACGATTACCTTCAATAAACTGTGCAATCGAATCTTTACGCTGTTTAATCATTTTCTCGACAATAGCAATAATTTGCTGATCATCTAATTCGATTCTCTCGTCAACTTCTTTTTGCTTCATTGCAGCCGTCAACATCCGAATCGTTCCTAAACGTTTTGTTTCCTTTGCACGCATCGCTGCTTTCATATCGGCGATAATCTGTTCTTTTAGACTCATAGATTTCTTTCAAGAATTAAATCGAACAATTCAACAAACAGCAAAACCCGCTCCGACACAGCCGAAGCGGGAACTTAATCAGGCTATTAAACCTTTGCTGCCTTGTCAATCTAAAAAGATTGACAAAAAATCAATACATCTTTTTCGGCAACTGCTGACTACGAATACGTTTATAGTGACGTTTAATAGCGGCAGCCAGTTTTCTCTTACGTTCTGCTGTTGGTTTTTCATAAAACTCACGAGCACGGAGCTCAGTTAGCAGACCAGTCTTTTCAATTGCACGTTTGAAGCGACGCATTGCCACTTCGAATGGTTCATTTTCTTTAAGGCGGATAGTTGTCATGAATGTATTACGGTTTAAGCCAAATTTTCGGAAAAATGTAATTCTAACAGTTTTTTTTTCAAGAAAAAAGCTTTCCCTCTTATTAAAAACACATTTACAACATTTAAAAAAGCCTTTCTCTTCTAAAAATGCCCCTCAATATCAATGCATAGGAGGTTGAATCAATACCTTCCAACCTTCTGACGTCTTCATTAAAAAAGCATCCGCATCATGAGATTGCCCTTCTTTCATTTTAAGGGTTAATGGGACTTTAGCAATACTCTGATCTTTGACTTCTTCTGGTTTTATCTGAATCCCTTTTCCATCTGGGCCTTGACTAAAATAACTCAATTCCCCTGTAGAAATCGTTTCTATTCCACCAGCCTTATCAAACCCGAATTTTGTCGTATAAAGCGCCATTTTCACAAAGCTATTAAATATTTTCTGTTGTTTTTCTTGCGCTTCCTCTGTTCCGTTTTTGAAATCTGGAACATAAACAAGCTTTTGAGCTTCTTCCATCTTTTCTTGTGAAATAGAATCGATATAAGTTTTTAATATTTGATCAGGCGTTTGCGATGCAGTATTACTTCCTTCATCACAACCTGATAACATCATACAAACCATCAAGAGTGAAATTACTCCTGCAAACAATCGTTTCATTATCTATCATTCCTTCAAAATAATAAAAATGCCTATCGTATCGGATAGGCATTTTTATTATAGGCACCCAATAGAGAAGATTCAAATTAAAAAGAATAACAAAATATTACTTTAATCCTCTAACATTTTTACCATCAATCATTAAGGTCATTGTTCTATTAGTCATCAACTTTTCGAAAGTTAATCATCTCTCAACAACGTATGGTTTCCTTCACAGTTCATTTTTAAACCGATTTAAATAATTCTACTCATCCCAAAAATCAACGATTTTCAAGAAAGCATTATCAGAAAAAGCATATAACAAATCCTTAATACAACGACTAGACTATTAGGTTAATGCCACTAAATAGCAATTCATATGGAAAGCAGATTTTTTAAAGCAGCACTCGCCGTCTTGATTTGTTGTTCGATTTATGAACTATGCAATATTGGAACAGGAATTCCTTTTTACGCTGGAATTGCTGCCATCATCTGTATGCAATCGGGTATACGAAGCTCATTTCAGGTTGGAATTAATCGAATTATTGGCACTTTTATTGGTGGCTTCACGGGAATGGCCATTCAATTTTTAACGCAATATTTTAACCTTCTTCATTTTCCTTATATTCGCTATATTTTAATCTCAGCCTGTATTTTTCCACTTATGTTACTTGCAGAACGATTACGTTCACTAAACCCCCCTCGTTCTTGGTATCGACGTAATTCATTTCTCGGAGCATATATCGTTTTTGATTTTATGAGAAAAAGTGCTTTAACCAATATCACATGCATTGCATTTCTTAGCGTTACTATTACTCATGGAGGCGAATTAAGCACAACACATTTCGCCTTCTGCCGCATACTCGATACTTTAATTGGTGTTTTTGTCTCTTTTCTTGTTAATTTATTACCTAATAATGATCAATCTCATCCAATGACATCTTCGACAAATTCAAACTCTCATCAGGATGAAACCGAATAACGCTCCGTCATAGTAAAAAGCTATATCAAACCCCTAGAAATCAGTATTTTACAGTCCTACCTATCAGACATACACTATTTCACATGTCATGACACTCATTTTAATCGTTGCCTTTTAAAGCAACAGGCATTCACTATGCTCAAATTCCCGCATTAATCATGCATAGTGAATGCCACTTTCACTTAATGAAGGAATTGACAAATGCAGTATTCGATCGTTGGATTTCCCCGAATCGGGATCAATAGAGAACTAAAATGGGCGACGGAAAAATATTTCCGCCATGAAATTGATACCAAATCACTCCTTGATACCGTTTCTAATCTCAGAGCTGATCAATGGAAACTTCAGCAAGCAGCCGGAAATGCCTTTATTCCCTCTAACGACTATTCACTTTATGATGGTATGTTAGATACGGCCTATATGCTAAATGCGATTCCAGTTCGTTATCAAGAGCTCAATATTGATGATATTGGGACATATTTTGCGATGGCACGCGGCTTTCAAGGACGGCAAGGCGATGTCAAAGCACTCGCAATGAAAAAATGGTTCAATACAAACTATCATTACATCGTCCCTGAACTTGACGATGATATGGACATCAAACTCCGTTCTGATGCTTTTCTCGATGGTTTTAAACAAGCAGCTCGACTGGGTATTTCCACTAAACCCGTTGTTATTGGGCCCTTTACCTTTTTAAAATTGGCTACTCGCACCGGACAAAAAAATGTCAGTGATTTTGTTAATGCCATCACAAAAGCTTATATTGACATCCTAAAAGCTTGTCAGACTCATCATGTTGCATGGTTACAAATTGATGAACCTTATTTGGTGATGGATCTAACCGCTGACGATATTGCACTCTTTCAACAGCTTTATACGACTATTCTTGCTGAGAAAAAAGAAGTTCGTGTTCTGCTGCAAACTTATTTCGGCGATGTTAGAGATTGCTATAACGAGCTATGTGCTTTACCTTTTGACGGCATTGGATTAGATTTTGTTGAAGGAAAACAAACTGCTGCATTAATTGCAGAAAATAGCTTTCCAACCGATAAAATTTTATTTGCTGGCTTAATCAACGGTAAAAACATTTGGCGTAGCAATTACGAAAAAGTATTGGATCGGTTGGCTAAACTCAAAGTCATTAATTCACAAGTTGTACTTAGCACGTCTTGCTCGTTATTGCATGTGCCTTACACACTTAAAAATGAAACGCAATTAAGTGCTGAAATTACGTCTCATTTTGCGTTTGCTCATGAAAAACTGGATGAATTACGTGAAATCTGCCGTTTAGCCGATCTAACTGATTACACCGCAGATCCGGTTTTTGTTGCTAACAAAAACTTGCATCAGAGTACTTTACGTACGGATCCTGCTGTTCGTGCTCGTACGGCAGCGCTTACCGAAGCCGATTTTACACGCGAAATGCCACGTAAAGAACGTCAAGCCTTGCAGCACAAATTACTGAATCTGCCATTATTACCAACGACGACCATTGGTTCTTTCCCTCAAACGGCAGAAGTAAAAAGTAATCGTGCAAAATTCCGTCGGGGTGACATTACCGAACAAGAATATCGGAAAAATGCGAAATCCTTTATTAAAGATTGCATCGCATTACAAGAAGAAATCGGATTAGATGTTCTCGTTCATGGTGAATTTGAACGAAATGATATGGTGGAATTCTTTGGTGAAAATTTAACAGGTTATGTCTTCACCAGTAATGCTTGGGTTCAATCCTATGGAACACGTGGCTTAAAACCTCCTATCATTTTCGGCGATATTAAACGTGAAAAATCAATTACGACAGATTATATTGTCTATGCCAATTCTTTAACCGACAAAAATGTTAAAGGCATGTTAACAGGACCTGTTACTATTTTAAATTGGTCTTTCCCACGTGAAGATATCTCAACACAGGAAATGATGAATCAGATTGGTTTAGCCATTCGCGATGAAGTCATGGAATTGGAACAAAATGGCGTTCGTATCATTCAAATTGATGAGGCAGCGCTTCGTGAAAAACTCCCATTACGGCGCGCTGATTGGCATAAAGACTATTTGGATTTTGCCATTAAAGCTTTCCGTTTATGTTCGGCAAAAGTCAAACCGGAAACTCAAATTCATACTCATATGTGCTATAGCGAGTTTGAAGATATTATTCCTGAAATTGATGCAATGGATGCAGATGTCATTACTTTTGAAGCATCTCGTTCTAATTTAAGTATTTTAAAAGCATTAAAAGCGCATCACTTTGAAACAGAAACTGGTCCTGGTGTTTATGATATTCACTCACCACGAGTTCCTGACACTCAAGAGATTGAAGCTGCGATTCAGGAAATGTTGAAATACATTCCTAAACAAAATCTTTGGGTTAATCCAGATTGTGGATTGAAAACGCGAGGCAATCAAGAAACTGTTGCGAGTCTTACCCACTTAGTGAATGCTGCCAAACACATTCGCGCCTCTTTGTCCTAATCGGACATCCTTTTGATAGCCCAATCAATCAAATACATTGATTGGGCTAAGCCTGCCATACAACGGAATCAGACAGTAAAATAAGGGGTATGGTAGGCTTCTTCTAAAAAATATCCCATGGATGACCAATCAATATGACGTTGCAACAGTTGAAATATATTATTACTGTCGCTGCAAAAGGAACCATTAGTGAAGCGGCAAAAACGCTCTATATTTCCCAGCCCAGTTTAACCGCTGCGATTAAAGAACTCGAGCGAGAAATGGGAATCATTATTTTCAGCCGTACCAACAAAGGAATTGACCTCACTCCAGATGGTGAAGAATTCCTAGGCTATGCTCGTCAAGTGATTGAACAAGCTAATCTTATTTCTGAGAGATATCATGGGAAAGGGGCCGATAAGCATCAATTTTGCATCTCCACGCAACACTACTCGTTTGCCGTTGAAGCTTTTGTTGATTTGCTTCAAGCACTAGGAGGAGACACTTATGATTTCCGAATACGAGAAACCCAAACTTATGAAATTATTGAAGATGTTGCTCGCCTTAGAAGTGAAGTCGGCGTCCTTTATCTAAACCCATTTAATCAAACCGTATTAAAGAAAAATATTAAAGACAATGACCTTACATTCACAACGCTATTTATTGCAGAACCTCATGTTTTTGTCGGCAGTAATAATCCACTAGCAAAACAAAAAACCGTAACCCTTGATGATCTGATCCCTTATCCCCGATTATCTTACGAACAGGGAGAACATAATGCCTTTTACTTCTCTGAAGAAATTCTAAGTACGCTTGAATGCCGTAAAAATATTCAAGTAAGGGACCGTGCCACACTATTTAATTTATTAATTGGCCTAAACGGTTATACCATTTGTAGCGGAATTCTAAATACCGAATTCAATGGAAAACAAATCATTTCTCTTCCCCTTGAAGTCGATGATTACATGGAAATTGGGTATATCACCCATAATAAAATCGTCCCTAGCCGTTTTGCCAAACACTATATCGAAGCACTCAAACGATATACACAAAAAGGTCTTCAATAAAAATAGTTGAAATAATAAACAATCGAATAATTTCAGTCGTTATCGATTTCAAAAACGCTGCCCTTTCATAGGATAATCAACAGGCATTTGATAGCGTCCCGTTTGTGAATCGTATTGAAAACGATAAACTTTTTTAGGAAAACGAGCACCGCCTTGAGGTTCACAACTACCGCAAGACAACTTAGCACCAGTTGTTCCAGAAACGGTGACATCTAAAGGAAACATCGCTTCATTGCCCCGTCCAAATTGAATATCGCCTGTTAATATTGTTGTATTATTTGAAGGCGCAGATCGCCAAAAATCCTGAATACTTGCCACATGACGAATTTTTCCATCAATGACCGCATAAAAATCTTCATAAAGTGCCGCACCGCCTTTATCCCCGGTCATGATATTCCAGCCATAGACATCTTTTCCCATCTGAATAAACATCCCATCGCCGCTAAATCCCAATCCTTTATAGGCTTGTTTTGAGATAATTTGATACGTATTTTGATTTCTCCGAAGCACATACATATCATAATTATCTGCACTTTCATCAGACGTTAATAAGTAATAAAGCGTATCACCATGATTCTCAATTCGGTTCGCAAAATTCACCGACATACAACGCTTTCCCCAACATTTATTACTACGATCATACGTACCATAAGTAGGCATAACCTGACTTGAAATGCGATTTAATTCGCTCTCACTAACCGCAGAACCTTGCGTTGCTTGTTTTTGCTTAGAACGTTTCTGTTTAAATGAAGAAAACGTATTTTGTAACCACCCTAAAAAACCATCAAATAACCCAGCATGAACTGGCATAACTGGCATCATGATACTTAAAATTAAAGCCCCAATAAGTAATCTTTTTTTCATTATTTAGCTCCCAAGACAATTCTTTGTTCATGGATTAAACAACACAATCAGACACCAACCTTAGCTAATAATTCTGCTGTTTTTAATCGCTCTGGTACAAATTCCAAGGCATAAGCCGATTTCTGTACAGCCATCATACACAAATCTCGTGTTTTAAGAGCCTCCGGTACATACTTTAAGGCAATCCCATTATATTCAACAGCTGCTTGACAAAACGCTAGCGTCTTTATGTGATCCGGCACATAACGCATACCTTTGCGATTTTGTTTAACGGCTGCAAGACAAAGTTTTTCTGTTTTTAAGGCTTCTGGCACATAACGTAATGCACGCGCATTACTCGTTACGGCTAAAAGACAAAGTTCCGGTGTTTTTGCCTCCTCTGGAATATATTCCAAAATAGAGCCATCGTTTTTCACAGCAGCTTTATACATTTCAGGCGTTCTTAAGGAATTAGGAACATCAATCATCGCCCAGGCACTTTTTGAGACAGCAGCCATACAAATATCAAATGACCGTAATGCTTCAGGAATATCCTTTAGTACCATGCCATTATGTTCAACGGCAGCAATTGCAATATCATGCGTTCTAAAACGTAAGGGAATCTGCCGCAATGCCCAGCTATACTGACGAACAGCTTCCAAACAAATTTCATGATCTAATACTTTTTCGGGAACTTGCATTAACATTCGACCATTATGCCGAATGGCTTCTAAACATATTTTTTGGGTACGCAAATTCAATGGGACATGCTTGAGTGTAAATCCCTTATGCTGTAATGCTTCAAGACATAACGCTTCGGTCCACAATGCTTCTGGCACATATCGTAATAATGAAATATCCGCATGAATCGCTGCAATACAAACATCATTGGTTTTAAATTGATTTGGGACATACCGTAATGCCGCACATTTATTTTGAACAGCAGCAAGACAAATGGCCTCTGTTTTTTCAATCATCGGCACATCAGCAAGTAATAAACCATCTTGGCGAACGGCTGCCAAACAAATTTCATGAGTTTTAGCATTATCAGGAATTCGCCGCAAAATAGGAGCAGCACTTTGAACCGCTGCTCTATAAATTTCGGGCGTTCTTAGCCATTTAGGAACATATTCCAAAGCATAACCATCATTGGTTACAGCTGCTTTACAAACCTCAGCCGTTCGTAATCTTTCTGGGACATAACGAAGCATGGCCCCTGCATGATTAACCGCATCTAAACAAATATCCAATGTTTTTAATTGATCAGGAACTTCAAAAAATGCTTCTGGATTTTGTCTCATAGCTAATTGACAAATTTCAGATGTTCTCAAATTAATCGGCACATAAGTTAAAGTCCAACCATCCTGACGAACGGCTTTTGAACACAATTCAGGCGTTTTTAAAACATCTGGCACATATTTTAATGAAACACTCCAACGTTCTACGGCCTCTTGACACACATGAGCCGTTTTTACTGAATCGGGGGCAAATTGCAAAGCAATCGCCCAATTCTTCACCGCAGCAAGACACATTTCTTCTGTCATAAACATCGAAGGAACATGCCGGAGCTCTTTTCCATCTGTAGCAACTTTATTTAACCAGTCTTCGTAGGTTTCTTCCATTATGCTTAATTCATGCATCCTCGCTAAAAAGCTTTCTACATGACCACTCATAAAAAATATTATCGATATCTGATTTTATGATAAAACCATTAGAAATAATGAGATGAAGCTCACATTATCTCAACTAGACCATTATATAATGTGGAAAATATTATCAATGGCAAACGCCCAATCTGCCGATAAAAATCATGAGAAACACTATTATCCTTACTTCTGATGCCTGCCTGGGACATGATCCTGGCTATGACCATCCAGAATGTCCAGACCGTTTGATCGCCGTTCGTGATGCACTTGTTACTCCTGAATTTCAAGATTTGGTCTGGAAGCATGCACCATTAGGGACTCGTGAACAATTATTACTTGTTCACACACCAGAATATATTTATCGTATTGAATCATTAAAAAAAACCTTCAGCAGAGTCCCTTTAGATGGGGGAGATACCATTATGATGTCGGGCACATGGGACTGCGTCATGAGTTGCGTTGGTGCTGCCTGCCTAGGTGTTGATATGGTTGTCAAACATCAAGCCGACAATATCTTTTGCGCCACTCGCCCTTGTGGACATCACGCAGAGCCAGATCGAGCAATGGGTTTTTGCGTATTTAACCATGCAGCAATCGGGGCGGCATGGGCTGTTCACAAGTATCCAGAAATCATCAAAAAAGTCGCTACAATTGACTTTGACGTTCACCATGGTAACGGGACGCAAGATGCGTTCTACCATCGTCCAGAAATGCTATATTGTTCGACCCATCAAGCGCCTTTTTATCCTGGAACAGGTGCTAAATACGAAACAGGTATTGATCATAATATCATCAATATTCCAATGGCACGTGGGGCCGATTCCAAGAAATTCCGTAATGTCATGCAATTTGAGATTCTACCTGCCGTTAAACGATTTAATCCTGATTTAATTTTTATTTCAGCAGGCTTTGATTCCCATTACAAAGATATGCTCGGGGGATTTCGTTTTACGGATGACGATTTTTACTGGGTTACCCAAGAGATTATGAAAATCGCAGATATATGCTGTGATGGTCGGATTGTTTCGGTATTAGAAGGTGGCTATGGCTTAGAAGGACTCGCATCAGGGACTGCAGCTCATGTTCGAGCCTTATGGGGAAAATGATAAACCACCCAAAATGATTGAATGCCCTTAGCAACTCACAATTCGTTTTCCCAAATATCCTTAATGCAATAGATCACTTGTATTTTCTGCTGCTAATAAAATAGCCATTTGGGTATTCGCATCTTTAATATCAATATCAACCAATGATCTGAGCAATAGTTGGCTAATATTTGTCATTAATAATTCTTGCAACGCTTGGTAAAACTGCTCCAATTGCTCTTCACTGATCATATTTTGTTCTAATAATAGACCAATCTTATCATTAAACTTCATCTTGATATTCTCCCCTGACAAATTGCAAATTCTTTCACGAATACCGATCAAAAATACATTGTATGGGATAAAAAAAGAGAACAATTCCAATAAGTAGACATCTTCATTATTTTCTAATGCTTCACCTAGCCAATAATAAATAAAAGGCAGAAAGAAAATCTTCCCGCCCTTTATTAAAGTTGATGGCCTACTCTTTAAAAGGATGGTGCAATACTAATGTTTCTTCACGATCAGGTCCTGTCGACACCATAGCAATCGGGCATCCCACTAATTCAGCAATGCGATGAATATAATTTCTCGCATTCACCGGTAAATCCTCAAATCGCTTAGTCCCAATGGTATTTTCTTTCCATCCAGGCATTTCTTCGTAAATAGGCTCACAACGAACAACATCATCTGCATTAGAAGGAAATGTATCAATGACCCGATCATCAACCTTATAACCCACACAAATCTTGATCGTTTCCAATCCATCTAATACATCGAGTTTAGTCAAACAAAGCCCACTTAATCCATTAAGCTGTGCAGAACGACGCAAAAGAGCCGCATCAAACCAACCACAACGACGAGGACGCCCTGTCACTGTGCCAAATTCCATCCCAATTGTTGACAAATGTTTCCCAACGCCACTATTGGTATCTAATTCTGATGGAAATGGACCAGCACCCACTCGAGTTGTATAAACTTTAGTAATTCCAAGAATATAATGAAGCATGCCTGGACCAATTCCAGCGCCTGCTGCGGCATTACCCGCAACGCAATTACTAGAAGTCACATAAGGGTATGTTCCATGATCAACATCTAGCAAACTTCCTTGAGCACCTTCAAACAAAAGATTAGCTCCTGCCGCATATGCCTTATTAAGTGCCGAAGAAACATCGGCAATTAATGGTTTAATACGAGGAACAACCGCTAATGCATCATCAAGCGTCTTCTGATAATCAACAGGTTCTGCGCCCAGATAATTTTCCAGAACAAAATTATGGTAATCCATGTTCTGTTTAAGTTTTTGGGCGAACACTTCAGGTTTGAGCAAATCAGCAACACGAATAGCGCGACGTGCAACTTTATCTTCATAGGCAGGACCAATCCCTTTACCTGTTGTTCCAATTTTTGCATCTCCACGTTTTAATTCTCGCGCTAAATCAAGAGCAACATGGTATGGCAAAATCAAGGGGCAAGAATCTGAAATCTTCAAACGTGAAACAACTTCAACACCTGCTGCCTCAAGTTTATCAATTTCTCTTAACAAATCTGGAATAGAAAGCACACACCCATTGCCAATATAACAAGCCGTGCCTGGACGCATAATACCGGATGGCACCAATTGAAGCGCTGTTTTTTGACCACCAATGACCAGCGTATGTCCTGCATTATGTCCGCCTTGAAAGCGAACAACGCCCTGAGCATGATCTGTCAACCAGTCAACGACTTTACCTTTACCTTCATCGCCCCATTGGGTTCCCACAACAATTACATTTCTGGCCATTTTTCAACTCATTTTTTACTGATAGTTTTCAGCACCCATTCTCCAGTGGATGCATCTTGTTCCAAGCATTGATCACAAATAAACTCATCTGTACGATGAATAGAATTCTGCAAATTATAAATAACCGTTGCGCCAGATTCACGCAAACGATGAATCTTCTCGGCTAAAACTGGATCATCACTCCATGGCGCCATAATCGCTTGACGTTTTTCGGCTGCAGGTAATACTCTGGCAATTTCGCGAATATCCAAAGAAAACCCTGTTGCTGGTCGAGAAGAACGCCCAAAAGCCTCTGCGACATGATCATAACGCCCGCCACGAGCAACGGCATTAGGCAATTCGGGAATATATGCCGCAAACATAATCCCACTGTGATAGTGGTATCCATGCATATCTGCCAGATCAATTGTAACCTTGTTACAATCAGCCTGTCCTGCTAAATACTCCAATTCACGCAATGCACTGGAAATTCCCTCGATAGCCGGAAGAATTTTTCGCGCTTTATCAAGCACGGAAACATCGCCATACAATTCAGGCAATGCCAACAATGCTTGGCGGGTTTCCTCATGGAAATTTTCCGTCAATGCAATCAATCCTGGCATATCTTTAGTTTCCAGCATATCAAATAGCTGAGCTTCATAAGCTTTTGCCTGAGGATCCCATGCAATTAACGCATTTAATATTCCAACATGACTAAGATCAAGACAAATATCGCTCAATCCTGCCGCATTTAATGTCGACAATGCAAGCTTTTGAATTTCAGCATCCGCTTGAATTCCGGCACAACCGAATAATTCAGCACCTGCCTGCAATGGTTCACGAGTCGTCTGAAGACCCGCGGGGCGAGTATGTAAAATACTTCCTGCATAGCAAAGACGGACCACTCGACTGCGATTCATAAGATTAGCATCGATTCTGGCCACCTGTGTCGTTATATCGGCCCGAATCCCCATTGTCTTACCTGATAGCTGATCAATAAGCTTGAATGTCGCCAATTCAGTATCTTTTCCAACTCCGGTTAACAACGATTCAAGATACTCCAGCATAGGAGGTATCACAAATTCATATCCATAGGAACGAAATTCATCAAGAATCCGACGACGCAAATCCTCCATTTTTCTTGCTTCAGAAGGAAGAACATCTGCGATAAATTCTGGTAAAAGCCAATTAGGCATGATTATTAAAGTAGTTCAGCAAAAAGACTTAATGATAATACAATCAGATAGGTATGTTGAGTTATTTTTACTCTTCGTGGCGTTTAAGAAACTTAAAAAATGGAGAAGAGGCATCAAGCACCAATACATTCCGATTATTTTTATTAAAACTTTCCTTATATGCCTGAAGACTCCGATAAAACTTATAGAATTCAGGATTTTCCTGATAAGCCTGTCCATAAATTTTCGCAGCCTCTGCGTCTCCCTGGCCTTTAATACGAGCGGCTTCCCTTTGTGCTTCATCCAAAATTATTAAACGCTTTCGATCACCTTCGGCTCGAATTTCTTTGGCTTTTCTCTCTCCTTCAGCTCGAATCTCTGAGGCTTGCTTTGCTTTCTCAGATTTCATACGTTCATAAATCACCGCCGCTGTATTTCCCGTATAGGTAACTCGCTCTAAACGAGCTTGCACAATTTCAATCCCAACATCTTTTAATTTATCTGATAATAAAATTGAAAACGCTTTCGTTATTTCCCTATCATTTCCAGATAAAATAGTTGGCAAGGTATGGTGCGCCACGACTTCAGAAAGGATTGTTTTAGCGGCTTTCACGATACTATCTTCTGCAACTTTTTCTTTACCTTCAAACGCAATGTAATATTGTTGAGGTTCTACGATTTTCCATCGAATACTTGCATCTGCGAGAAGTTGAATATGGTCAGCCGTCACAATAGATACGGGATCTACCGTATTAGTCGTTTGAATACGATTATCCAACAGCAATACTTTCTGGATCGGCATGGGCCACTTAGCGTAAAGTCCTGGCTCCAATGTGACCGTCTGAATTTGTCCAAAACCAAACACAATCGCATATTGGCATTGATCAACAACATAAAATCCTGTAATCAGCTCAATGATAATCGCAACAAACACAACAAGAATGCCAATATATTTCATTAACGGCCTCCTCTTGCTCGACTCTCACGGTTACGCCCAAAATCAGTCCGATTTTCCCGTTGTTTAATCGCATTTTCAGAAGATGTTAAGTCATTCCGTTTATTCTCTAATGATTGCGAAGAAGCACCTGGTAATGTCGATCCCCGTTCCGTATCCTTACAATCTTTTAAGTCTTCTGCACGCGTTGGATATCCGCCACTGTTATAAACTGGCAAACGAACAATTGGTTTTTTTTGAGAATCAATTAATACCTTATCCGTATTAGCATAAATCTGCTCCATGGTTTCTAGATAAAGTCTATCCTTTGTAACAGTAGGTGCTTGCTTATATTCAGGCAAAATCCGACGAAAACGTTCGACTTCAGCTTCCGCTTTAACAACAATCTCTTTACTGTAATTTTCCGCGTCTATTTTGATTTGTTCTGCTTCTCCATTCGCTTTTGGGCCAATACTACTGACATAATTTTGACTTTCATTTTTCATCCGCTCAACATCTTGCGGTGCACGTTGTGCATCAGCAAAAACTTCTTGAACAGATTGCGGCGGACGAACATCCTGAATGGTAATCCCTATCACTTCAATCCCAACTTGATATTGCTCAATCATCGTTCGAAGTCTTTGTAAAGATAATTCAATGAGACGATCTCGATTTCCGTCCATTAACTCTTTAAAGGAATAAGTCACCGCTATTTCGCGAAAAGCGGTTTCTGCGCATAGACGAACAACTTCTTCAGGTTCCTTATTATTAAATACCCAATGAGTCGGATTTGTAATACGATATTGCACCGTAAACTGTACTTCAATCATATTTTGATCAGAAGTCATCATGAGTGCTTCATTCGTTTTACGAGCCGATAAATTTTCTCGATACCCAACTTCAACTGATTGAATACGCCCGGTTTCAACAAATTGATGATCTTGAATAGGCCATGGATAATGCCAATGAATTCCAGAAGAGGTTGTTTTCGTGTAACGGCCAAATGTTGATATCACAGCCGTTTGTCCTTCATCGACCATATAAATGCCGCCTGCTAACCAAAATACAGCAATTAGCAATGTTAACAATAATAAAACAATCCGAAATCCTCGAGAATCATTAGCTTGGGTATTATATGGGTCATCATCTGGGACATTATTTTTACCCTTTTTTTTAAGATGTAATAATCTATTCAATTTTTTATTGAAATTTTTCCACATCTTATCCAAATCTGGTGGTGGTTCCTCATTATTGAAACTACTACCATGTCCGAAAAGATCATCCTTTATCGGTTTTGGATTAAAAATGTCTGATGTCTTTCCCATAAAAAACCGTCATACTTATATCAGATATCACAACGATCAAAACGTAAATCAGCTTCCATTTTATGATTTCCATTTTGTTCTTGCTTTTGAAACGCTGTTACGAACTCTGCAATTGCCTGTCTGAGCAAATCCAAGCCCTCTCCAGTTGCCGCACTAATCGAAACTCGACGAACTTTTCCTTCTTCATTACGATCAATGCCCGGTGGTAACCCCGCAAGATCAATCTTATTCATCACTAACAACTGAGGAATTCCTTGTGCCCCAATTTCTTCTAAAACTTGATTCACTTGTTCTATCTGCTCAAGGCGCATTTCACTAGAAGCATCAACAACATGCAACAATAAATCTGCATAAACCGCTTCTTCTAATGTTGTCCGAAAAGCCGCGACAAGCTGATGCGGCAATTCACGAATAAATCCCACGGTATCTGAAATGACAACATTACCAATAGGCTCAATATAAACTCTTCGTGAAGTCGTATCGAGGGTTGCAAATAATTGATTAGCGACATAAGTTCCAGCCTTTGTCATTGTATTAAACAATGTCGATTTTCCGGCATTGGTATACCCAACCAAAGACATTGAAAAAACCTGACTGCGATTACGTGAACGCCGCTGCGTTTGATGTTGCCGTTGTAATTTTTCTAAGCGAGAACGAAGCATTTTCACTCTATCGCCAATCAGACGACGATCGGTTTCAAGCTGAGTCTCACCAGGTCCTCGTAAACCAATACCACCTTTTTGGCGCTCAAGATGAGTCCATCCTCTCACAAGACGCGTCATCAAATGCTGCAATTGAGCCAACTCTACTTGCAACTTACCCTCATGGCTTTTGGCTCGCTGCGCAAAAATATCTAAAATCAAACTTGTCCGATCAACAACACTTGTTTCTAATCGTTTTTCAAGATTACGAAGCTGTGCAGGAGACAATGCATGATTAAAAATAACGAGTTCTGCGGCATATAAATGAACGGCCTGGACAATTTCATCAACTTTTCCACTACCAACATAATAGGCTGCATCTGGACTTGAACGCTTACCCGTTACAACTTGAACCGGTTCGACACCCGCAGAACGTGCTAACAGCGCCAATTCTTCTAGGCTGGCTGAAAAACCACTCTTACCAAAATCAACGCCAACCAAAATCGCCTTTATTTTCTCTGTTTTTAGAATTCCCATGAATTAAGCGTTACTATCATCTCCATTCAAGCTAATTGCTTTTGATGGAACAATCGTTGAAATGGCATGTTTATAAACCATCTGAGTCACACTATTGCGCAAAAGAACAACATACTGATCAAAAGATTCGACTTGTCCTTGCAATTTAATCCCATTAATTAAATAGATAGATACAGAAATACGTTCTTTACGCAAAATATTCAGAAAGGGATCTTGCAGCATCTGTCCTTTATTCACACTCATTTTTGCCTCCATTATTTTTTGTTATAAGTTCTAATTAGAAATCCGCTCCGTTTTTTACCAAGATTCTATTGAAAAAATACGATAGACTCTCTCAGATTTTTTCATAACTTAGTGATTCGCTACTTTTTATCAAAAGGATTCTCCCCGGAGCGAAATTGAATTCGTAAAGGAGTTCCTGCTAAAGAAAAGGCATCTCTGAAATGCCGTTCAAGATAGCGTTTATAATCATCTGATATTGTATCCAAACTATTACCATGAATAACAACAACAGGAGGATTTTGCCCCCCTTGATGGGCATATCGTAATTTCGGACGAATACCAGCTTGACGACGCGGCGGTTGTTGATGTTCTACCGCCTCTTGAAGTACACGAGTTAATTTCGGTGTTGCTAGTTTTGCCATAGCTGCCGCATAAGCCGCATCAACAGAGCGCATTAATGACGCAATACCCGCTGATTTTAACGCCGATACATAATGAAATTTAGCAAAAGAGAGAAAATGTAATTTCCATTCCACATCCTCTTTAATTTCTTTACGTCGATTCTGCGACAAGCCATCCCACTTATTAATACCAACAACTAATGCTTTTCCACTTTCGAGAATAAAGCCAGCAATATGAGCATCCTGTTCTGAAATATCTTGCCTTGCATCTAATAACAACAAAACAACATTTGCTTCAGAAATTGCCTGTAGTGTTTTAATAACAGAAAATTTTTCAACCGTTTGAAAAACTTTACCGCGTTTCCTTAACCCTGCTGTATCGATTAATGTATAGTGTTTCCCATTTCTTTCAAATGGAATCTCAATAGCATCTCGAGTCGTCCCTGGCATATCAAAAGCAATAACTCGTTCTTCCCCCAATAAAGCATTAATCATGGTTGATTTACCAACATTAGGGCGTCCAACAATTGCTAAACGAATAGAACGGTTTGATTCTTGCTCAACTTCTTCATCGTCAAAAGGATCTTCTGGTACTTGTTTTAAAGCTTCGGCAACTAACGAATAGACACCATCCCCATGGGCTGCAGAAACCGCTAATGGATCACCCAATCCTAATTCATAAAATTCCGACACTGCTGCCGTATATTTCATGCCTTCCGATTTATTAACGGCCAATAAAATAGGACGCTCACAACGCCGAAGATACTGAGCAATGACTCTATCATGTGGAGAAAGACCTTGGCGAGCATCCACAATAAATATGACAACATCTGCTTCAGCAATAGCCTGCTGAGTTTGCTTTGCCATTTCTTGAACGACGCCTTCTTTGACAACTGGCTCAAACCCTCCTGTATCAATCACTAAAAAAGGGCGATGGCCTATTTTTCCTTCACCATAATGCCGATCGCGCGTTAATCCAGGATAATCAGCAACAAGCGCCGCACGAGAACGAGTTAATCGATTAAACAATGTGGATTTTCCCACATTCGGACGTCCTAAAAGTGCAATAACAGGTTTCATTTCTTTTTATTGTTTTTTGTTCAAAACTTTGCACAAACTCATATTGCTAGCCAACAACAAAATATTATTCCAGCGCAAATGCTCGCAAAGAACCTCCTGTTGTCAAAACAACAACACGATCAGTCATAGCAATCGGAGCAGCAATAATCGGTGAATTATCCGTTGAAATTCGAGCATCAAATGTTCCATCAAAACGAGATAGAAAATGAACATATCCCTCGTTATCACCAACGACAACTGTCGAAAGAAACGCCGCAGGAGATGAGAGTCCTCGATAAGTCAATTTTTCATTGCGCCAAACACTATGCCCTTGGGCATTAGAAAAAGCATAGACTTTATCAGCTTGATCAATCGCATAAACATAATCTTGATCAATACTAACACCCACTTTGCTTGAAAAATCCTTAACCCAGAAAGCATTTCCAGATACCACATCAAAACAACCGACACGACCATGCCAAGAGGTCACACAAACGCCCTGTCCATAAACAGCAGGAACGCCCGTCATATCGGCTAAACGTTCGAGTTCACTCGTTCCCTTAGGCAAACCAACAGGAACTTCCCAACGAATCGCTCCATTATTTAGCATCATAGATAACATCTTTCCGCCTGGCATCGCAACAAGAGCCGTTGGTCCAACTGTTGCTAAACCTGGCCCCCGTCTAAGCATCAAAGAAGGAAGACGATAGGGAATATTCCATTTCCGCTCACCCGTATCTGCATCATAAGCAGAAATTTGGTTATCCAATGTTCGGACAAGCACGAGTCCTTTCACAACAAGCGGACTTGCCATCGCTTCCGTTGACATTTGAGCTCGCCATTTTTCCTGACCATCGGAACTTAACGCAATCAAAATACCCTTTACGCCAGCAACAGCAACTGTTGCACCATCGGTCCCAACCCCTGCGGTTAATTCCGTATCAACATCATGACGCCAAATTACCTCTCCATCTGATGCATCGACTTTGGTCACTCGCCCATCAGCTGAGGCCGCATAAATAACATCAAACGATGTCGCTGGAACAAAAGCGCCATCATCGGCAGATCCCACATTCACAGACCATAATTCACGAACCTGTTTTGATGCTTCAAAATCCGTTAATTTAGCGGGTAAATGTCGAGGAGGTTTTGAAGAAAACCAACTAAAACACCCCGTCAGTGGAATACAAAGCCCCACACACAAAACTAAAATAATTAGTCGACAGACTTTTCTCACGGGTTTATCCTTTGTCTACAGAAGCCTTTTCTGCCGTAATATCAACACCAACTTCTTCCAATTTCATCTTAATTAATTGTCGGCCAGGATCATCAGATGCCGTTTTCTCATAAGCGTCACGATAAGCTGTACGAGCCCCTTCTTGATTACCTTGGGCCAAATAAATATCGCCTTTACGATCTTCTAGCATTCCAGCAAACTGATCAGGTACCTGGGCAGATAAAAGGTCAAGCGCTTCATCATATGATTTCTCATCTAACAAAATACCCGCTAAACGAATACGAGCAAGCGCTTTATAACTGTCTTCATCGCTGTTGTCTACCACCCATTTCAATTCTGTTTTTGCTGTTTCGATATCATTATTTTCATAAGCTATTTTGGCAGCAACCAGCGAGATCATTGGCGCATATACCGTACTTCCATATTGTTCTTTTGTATCTTTGGCAACTTGAAGCGCTTTTTGTGAATCTCCGGATAATACAGCATGTTGCATTTCATAATATAACGCTGAAGCTTGTGCATTTTGTTTTTGTTGATACCAATTCCACCCCTGAAAGGCTGCATAAATCCCTAGTGCAATAATTAATATCCACGAGATAATATTGCCGTAGCTCTTCCAAAAACGCTTAAGTGAATCAACCTGTTCTTGTTCTTCTAAATTAAAAGCCATTTCATTTTCCTACGAAAACGTATCTCTTATTTTTAAGATCTCACATTACATAAACTATCTTGTTCACCATTATTAATTTGCTGAACAAGATATTCTGATAATTTATCAAAAGGAATACTGATTTGCTGCCCATCTGTACGACTTGAACGCATTTCCTTAATGGTTGCCTCGCCTTTTGCTATTTCATCTTCACCCAGAATAACCGTAAAAAGCGCCCCACTTTCATTAGCGCGTTTCATTTGGGACTTGAAACTCCCTCCCGAATTCGAAGCGGCACAATAAAGCACAACCTTCAAATGACGATCACGCAACATTTCTGCAATCATTGATGCTTCAATATCCGCCTTTTCTCCTTGATGAACCAAATAAACATCGGCATGCCGAACATTTTCAATATTATTCTGCTGACGAAGCAATTCAATAATACGTTCTACCCCCATTGCAAAACCACAAGAAGGTGTATGTTTACCACCAAACATTTCAAATAATGGGTCATATCGCCCCCCTCCACAAATCGTACCTTGTGATCCTAATTCATCACTGATCCATTCAAAAACAGTACGATTATAATAGTCCATTCCTCTTACTAGGCGGGGATTAACGACATACGCAATACCATTGCGATCTAAAACTTTTTTAACGCCTTCAAAATGGGCTAAGGATTCTTCACCCAGATAATCAAGTAACTTGGGAGCAGCATTAACCATATCCTGCATATTGGGATTTTTCGTATCCAAAACTCTCAAGGGATTCGAATAAAGACGCCTTAATGCATCTTCATCCAACAAGGCTTTATGCTGCTCAAAATAATGAATTAAATCTGCACGATAATGCCCGCGTTCTTTTGCATCGCCAATGGAATTAATTTCCAAGCGCACATGGTCTAATCCCAAATGACGCCATAGCCGTTGACACATCAAAATCATCTCTGCATCAATATCAGGTCCAGTAAATCCAAGGGCTTCGCAACCAATTTGGTGAAATTGACGATAACGCCCCCTTTGAGGACGTTCATGCCGAAACATAGGACCTGCATACCATAAGCGTTTGGGGCCATTATATGTGAGATTATGTTCAACCGCTGCTCGAACAATTCCTGCAGTTCCTTCTGGCCGTAACGTCAAATTGTCATTATTCATCGCATCTTCAAAAGAATACATTTCTTTTTCGACAATATCCGTTACCTCACCGAGCCCCCTTTTAAAAAGCGATGTCGTTTCAACAATCGGTGTTCGGATACGCTGATAACCATAACAATGCAATACAGATTCTACCGTTCCTTCAAGGCGTTCCCAAATAGCAGCATCCTCCGGCAAGATATCATTCATCCCCTTAATCCCTTTGATGATATCCTTCTTTTTAATTTTATCTGTCTTTTCTGCCATTTTCTGCTCTTACAATCTCTCGTTACTCAATCAAGCAAATCTGCTTTAACACCATAATGCTTTTCAACATATTCCATAATCATTTGTTGAAATTCTTGCTCAATCTGCTCTCCCCGTAAAACTGCCACTTTTTTTCCATCCGCATAAACAGGCGCCATTGGCATTTCCCCTGTTCCTGGCAAACTAATTCCAATATTTGCATAACGGGATTCACCAGGACCATTGACAACACATCCCATGACAGCAACCTTCATATTTTCTACACCTAAATAGCGATTTCGCCACAAAGGCATTTTATCTAAAAGATATTTCTGAACACTATATGCCAATTTTTGAAATCGATCCGAAGTGGTACGTCCACATCCCGGACACGATATTAACTGCGGCATAAATTGTCGAATCCCCATGGATTGCAACAATTCTTGCGCAACAATCACTTCTTGAGTCCTTGCTTCTCCCGGTCCTGGAGTGAGTGAAATGCGGATTGTATCGCCAATTCCTTCCTGTAACAACACAGCAAGCCCCGCTGTTGATGCCACAATCCCTTTAGATCCCCCGCCAGCTTCAGTTAACCCCAAATGTAATGCATAATGACATTGTTCAGAAAGTGCTTGGTTTACTGCAATTAATTCTTGAACAGCCGATACCTTACATGAAATCACAATCTTATTGGGAGGCAACCCAATTTTTTCAGCGGATATCGCACTTTCTATCACTGATCTAATCAGAGCCTTCCGCATAATAAGATATTCTGGCTCTGGATTTTTTTTAGCTAAATTTTCTTCTCTTAGCCTTTCTAACACGCTCTGATCAAGACTCCCCCAATTCACCCCAATCCGTATAGGGCGATCATAATGACAAGCCGTTTCAACCATTGCCACAAAATGAGAATGCCGTTGACTGCCTTGACCAACATTGCCCGGATTAATACGATATTTAGACAAAGATGCCGCACAATCCGGATACCGTGTTAGCAATTGATGTCCGTTATAGTGAAAATCTCCGACTAATGGAACATCACATCCTAAATCATCCAATCTTTCCCGTATCACAGGAACCGCTTGTGCCGCCGATGGAGTATTAACTGTAATCCGGACTAATTCAGAACCTGCTTGGGCCAACTGAACAATCTGTGCTACCGTCGCATCAACATCAGCGGTTAACGTATTAGTCATTGATTGAATCACAACTGGCGCACCGCCGCCAATCAAAACCTTACGATCCCCATGACAAACTATAACCTGATGTGTCGATTTTCTTGGCAAAACAACTGATATCGGCACCGTTTGTTCTGACATAATGCGTTACTTCAGTAAAAGTTTGGCAGTATTCCCTTTAGAAACCGCTTTTAAATCAACGGGCGCATTACGAAATTCCATAGAAACCCCGTTAATATTACCAATAACCACACTCACCGGTTCTGATATATCAATTTTCTTCACTTCCCCCGGTTTAGACATAAATTGTGCAATCACCTTTTTTCCGTCTTGAGTTTTAATTTGAATCCATGATTTTTCAGTGAAATGCAATATTAATGGCGCAATTTCTGCGACACTATCAACGGCTTTTACTTCCACTTTTGCGGGTTGTTGAGAAGTGGAAACTGCTGTATTTTCAATGGCAGAAGACTTGGAAACGACATGATGCCATGGAACAACTTTCAGATACCATCCCATTGCAAACACAATAATTACTCCCGCAACAATCAATGCGAGGACAATTTTACCGATATTGGAACGTCGATGAAAAATCATTGGACTATCGGCAAAAATGCGTTCTTTTTTTGGAACAGATGATATATTTTTTATTTGTTTACGAAGCGGAGCAGCCCCCTCTCCTTTTGCAAAAAAAGCCACCAATGGTTCAGGATCTAACTGCATTAAATGAGCATATGCACGCACAAACCCCCTTGCAATCGCCACCGCATGAAATGCATTATAATCTCCTGCTTCCATTGCTTGGACCTGACTGACCGTTATTTTTAAACATGAAGCAACATGCTCTTTACTCCAGCCCAATTCCAAACGTTTTGCAGTCAATGCTTTACAAGGTGATTTCACATAATCAGCATTTTCTTTTTTTTCATTATCTGCTTGCTCTTGTTTGTCTGAAAGTGGCACTGCGACCCCATCATGACTTTCGTCTTTCATTTCTTATCCCACGATAGAAAAGACCAACACTCTTATTTTTAAAAACTCAATGACAAATATTTTTAAATCGGTAGTTTTTTATGGATTCTTCCGAATTCATTTTCTTTGCCGACATTCTCTCATGAATTCGGGTCTTATCCATGATTTCACCGGCTAATAAACCACACGCTGCTTCAATATCTTCTCCACGAGTTTTACGAATCGTCGTAACAATACCAGCATTTTGCAAAACTTTTGCAAAAATCGAAATTTGTGCATCGGAAGAACGATGCAACCCTGGCATTGGAATTGAATTAAAAGGAATTAAATTCAATTTACAGGACACAGGAAATGGACCAGATTGGACAAGATCAACTAACTCATATGCATGCTTTTCCGTATCATTAACACCGTCAAGCATACAATACTCAAATGTAATAAAATCGCGTGGCGCATAATCCAAATAACGTCGACATGCAGCCATCAATTCTGACAATGGATAACGCTTATTCAAAGGAACTAAAACATCGCGTAATTGGTCATTAGGCGCATGTAATGAAACAGCAAGCGCAACAGGGCATTCTTGAGCCAATCGATCCATCATAGGAACAACACCACACGTTGACACTGTAACCCGCCTTCTAGAAAGACCATAAGCATTATCATCAAGCATCAACCTAATAGCACTAACCGTTGCCTCAAAATTATGAAGTGGCTCTCCCATCCCCATCATGACAACATTAGAAATTTGCCGATTATTTTTGCCAGATGGGATATTCCGTGCCTGACGTACGGCAGCTTCTGCTAACCATAATTGTCCAATAATTTCATCTGCCGTTAAATTGCGATTAAATCCCTGTTTGCCCGTTGAACAAAATAAACAATTGACAGCACATCCCGCCTGAGTTGAAACACAAAGTGTCCCTCTGTCATCCTCTGGAATAAAAACCGTCTCAATAGCATTGCCCTGTCCAACATCAAGCAACCATTTACGGGTACCATCTATAGAGATATGATCTTTGAGAATAGTAGGTGCTTTTACTTCGGCACAATCAATTAATTTATTACGCAACGATTTTGCCAAATCGGTCATTAAATTAAAGTCACTAACGCCAAATTGATGCACCCACCGCTGCAATTGTTTCGCGCGAAATGGTTTTTCGTCTAACGAACCACAATAATCAATCAACTGTTGCGGCGTCATTCCCAATACATTTGTCCGTTTTTCGCTCATACCTTTAATCATCATTGCCTGTATCTATCATACAAAAAATAGATACAGGCTTTGAGTAATCAGCGTACACAAATTTGCATTGATGGGAAGAAATATGCAATTTCTACGGCTGCAGTTTCTGGCGCATCTGAACCATGGACAGCATTTGCATCAATAGAATCTGCAAAATCTGCTCGGATAGTCCCCTTATCCGCTTTCTTCGGATCAGTTGCCCCCATCAATTCACGATTTTTTGCAATAGCGCCTTCGCCTTCAAGAACCTGAATCATTACTGGACCAGAAATCATGAATTCAACAAGATCCTTGAAAAAAGGACGATCCTTATGAACGGCATAAAAACCTTCTGCATCTGCACGAGATAATTGGACCATGCGAGCTGCAACAATTTTTAATCCAGCTTCTTCAAAACGCGTATAGATCTTGCCAATAACATTTTTAGCAACAGCATCTGGCTTAACAATAGACAGAGTACGTTCGATTGCCATTTAAAGCTCCCATAAAAAATAGAAAAACAAAAAATCTTGACCTTTCATTTTATCATGGAAGTTTAATATCTGAAGTTAAACCAATAATAACCTCTTAGAACGATTAATTTAGAGCAGGCTGGAAGGCAACATAATTAACCATGCCATTACGCAATACCATTAAAAGCACCATTTTTTTCTTATCTAATCCACTAACTGCCTGCTGAAAAGCCGCCACTCCCGTTACATCGACATTATTCATTCGAATAATAACATCGCCTTTACGTAATCCAACGACCTGAGCTTGGTTTTTTACAGATGTAATAACAACCCCTTGTTTGATACCCAAAACACGTTTTTGATCGGCTGTTAGTTCATCAACAGACAATCCTAATATCTTTTCTGAACGATCTGATGCTTTAGACACACTGGGTTGACTTGATTTTTGCCCCGACTCCATAATTTTAGGGATAACGAATCGGTTATACGTCGTTCCTTTTCGCCATACCGTTATAGGAGCAGATGATCCTACTGGTGTTTCTCCAACCAGACGAGGCAATTCAGATATTTTTTCAATTTTATGACCATTATATTTCAGGATAACATCTCCAGCTTCAATGCCAGCCTTTTCAGCAGGAGAACCTTTTTCCACATGAGCAACCAATACCCCCTTATCTCCTGATAAACCCATTGCTTTTGAAGCTTCTTCATTCATTTCACTGATTTGAATACCAATTTGCCCTCGAGTAATTTTTCCACTCTTCTTCAATTGGTCAGCAACTTGAAGTGCTTCGTCAATTGGCACCGCAAATGAAATCCCCATATATCCGCCAGAACGGCTAAATATTTGAGAATTGATACCAATAGCCTCACCTTCCATATTAATCAATGGGCCTCCTGAATTACCGGGATTAACTGCAACATCCGTTTGAATCAAAGGCAAATAATCGCCTGTATCACGAGATGTCGCTGAAATAATCCCTGCTGTAACCGTATTATCTAATTTAAACGGAGAACCAATCGCCAACACCCATTGTCCTGCTTTAAGATTGGCAGAATGCCCTGTCTTTAACACTGGCAAATTATTGCCTTTTATTTTTAACAAAGCGACATCTGTTCTCTTATCAGAACCAATAACTTTCGCAGTAAATTCTCGTTTGTCTGTTAAACGAACAAAAACTTCATCAGCACCATTAATAACATGGTGATTTGTCAGAATATAACCATCTGCAGAAATAATAAAACCAGACCCCATTCCCTGGCGAATTTGCTCTTCAGGCTTTTGCTGTTGGCGTTGTTGCATTCCTGGTACAGGCATTCCAAAAAACCGGAAAAAATAATCATCAAAATCACTCACACCACGACGAACCTGAACCTTTTCAACGGTCCGAATATTAACAACAGCGGGCGCAACTTGTTCAACGAGTCCTGTAAGATCTGGCAAATTATTAGCAGCGACGATAGGAGCTGCATTTACCTGTTGAGAAACAGTCACACTTATAACCGATAAAGCACAAAAAGTACTAAGAAACAATTTTTTAATGGGATTTAAAGTCATTTTCTGCATAATTTATTGTTTAATATGGTTTTCATCTGAAAGTATTTTTATTTATTAAGAATACTTTTTCATGCTTTACCTTAGCAATTTTTAAACATTTTCTTACAAAATACTCTTAAAAAATAAAATAAAAGCCACACTCATATCATGAGTGTGGCTTCATTCTTACGCTGAAGTCTTAGATTCTGCCGAAGACCAAAGAACTATTGGTGCCGCCAAAACCAAAAGAATTTTTAAGCGCATAATCAATACGCAAATCTCTTGCAGTATTTGCACAGTAATCCAAATCACAATCAGGATCCTGATTAAAAATATTAATGGTCGGAGGTGCAACTTGATTATGCACAGCAAGAACAGTAATAACGGATTCCAAACCTCCAGCTCCCCCTAATAAATGGCCAACCATCGATTTGGAAGAACTCATCACCACATTCTTAGCTGCGTCTCCCAATGAGCGTTTAACAGCAATCGTTTCTGCTTTATCACCCAAAGGCGTCGAAGTACCATGTGCATTGATATAGTTAACCTGATCAGGATTGATTCCCGCATCATTAATAGCATTAGACATGCATTTACTTGCTCCACTACCATCTGCTAATGGCGCAGTCATATGATGTGCATCAGCACTCATACCAAAACCACAAAGCTCTGCATATATTTTTGCACCACGTGCTTTCGCATGTTCGTATTCTTCAAGAATAAGAACACCTGCCCCTTCTCCCATGACAAAACCATCACGATCTTTATCCCATGGACGAGAAGCCGTTGCAGGATCATCATTTCGAGAAGAAAGTGCCCTTGCTGCAGCAAAACCACCAATACCCAATGGAGAAACAGTCGATTCACAACCACCGGCAATCATGACATCTGCATCACCATACGCAATGGTACGCGCTGCATAACCGATACAATGCAAACCGGTTGAACATGCCGTTACACAAGACATATTCGGCCCTCTCAATCCATAGCGAATTGACAAAAAGCCAGATGTCATATTAATGATTGAAGAAGGAACAAAGAATGGACTAACACGGCGTGGACCTCGTTTTTCCAATTCTCCATGGGTCTTTTCAATCATTGGCAAACCACCGATACCTGATCCAATATTTACGCCAATTCGATCAGCATTTTCTTCAGTAATCACCAATCCACTGTCTTCGATTGCCTGAATACCTGCAGCCATTCCATAATGAATGAAAGTATCCATATGCCGTGATTCTTTACCTGGAATATATTTTTCCAAATCGAAGTTTTTAACCTCTCCAGCAAATTTTGTACTGAATGCAGATGCATCAAATTTAGTAATCAAGCCAATCCCTGATTGACCAGATACAACAGCATTCCACATATCAGCAACAGTGTTGCCCACTGGCGAAATACATCCCAGCCCGGTAACGACGACCCGGCGTTGTCCGTTTCGACTCAAGGCTCTCTCCTTGTATCAGTATCCCAAATATGACTTATTTGCCCATCTGTGCTTTTGCGAAATCAACTGCCTGCTGAACAGTGGTAATCTTTTCTGCCTGTTCATCAGGAATTTCAATTTCAAATTCATCTTCAAGTGCCATAACGAGTTCAACGGTATCGAGGGAATCAGCACCGAGATCATTGACAAAAGAAGATTCCAGTTTAATTTCTGCTTCAGGTTTACCTAGCTGATCAGCAACAATTTTCTTTACGCGATTTACGATGTCTTCCGACATTTCTTGACTCCAGTTAATAAAAAAATAAAATTTAAGTGACGCATTTTAACAGGTTTGCGCCAAATTATTCACTGCATAGGTCAATTAACCACAACAACGAACTATTTTCATCAAAATCAAACCATTTTAAAGGACAATTGCCCCTTATTAATTCATACACATGCCACCATTCACATGCAAAACGCTACCCGTGATATAAGCAGCTTGTGGAGATGCTAAGAACGCAACAGCAGCAGCAATATCTTCAGCACTACCTAGACGCCCTAACGGAATCTGTCTAATCAAATTTTCTTTCACATCATCTGGCAATCCCCGAGTCATACTCGTATCAATAAAACCGGGAGCCACACAATTAACAGTAATATTACGACTACCGACTTCACGTGCTAAAGCACGACTCATCCCTTCGACGCCAGCTTTAGCCGCTGCATAATTGGTTTGACCCGCATTACCAATTGAGGCAACAACAGAAGAAATACTAATAATACGCCCTTCTTTTGCACGCATCATGCCACGCAATACCATACGAGATAATGCAGCAACTGCGGTCAGATTGATGGATAAGACATTACTCCAATCTTCATCTTTCATGCGCATTGCTAATTGATCCTGGGTAATCCCCGCATTATTAACCAAAATATGCAATGCTCCATATTCTTTTTGAATCGCATCAATCGTTTTACGGCAAGCTTCTGTATCAACAACATTCAGAACAACGCCTTTCCCCGCGTTTTCTCGAATATCCTTAAGCGCCTTTGTAATGCCTTGTGCAGCCGCTTCATCTAGTCCTGTTCCAATAACTGTTGCGCCCCGGGAAGCAAGCTCCATTGCAATCGCCCAACCGATACCACGAGATGCTCCTGTGACAAATGCGACTTTACCCGCTAGATTTTGTTCTTTCATTATTTAAGTGCCTCCAAAACTGCATCAAGAGATGTTTGATCAACAATAGCAAGACCGTTAATAGAACTATCAATACGCTTAATCATGCCAGCAAGAACTTTACCTGGGCCACAATCAACAATATGAGTTACTCCCAAAGATGCCATCTTCTGAATCGTTTCAACCCACCGAACAGAATTTGCAACTTGACGAACTAACGCATCCTTTATGGCGTTAGGATCATTTTGAATAGCAACATCAACATTATTAATCAACGGGATTTTTGGCACAGAAAAATCGACCCCTTTCATATATTCAGCCAAACGATCCGATGCAGGCTTTAATAAAGAAGAATGAAATGGCGCAGATACTGGCAGCGGCAATGCACGTTTAGCCCCTTTTGCTTTCGCCAGTTTACATGCCCGTTCTAGCGCAGTTTTATGCCCTGCAATAACAATTTGAGTCGGCGAATTAAAATTAGCCGGCTCAACAACATCATTTTCTGATGCTTCTGCGCAAACCGTCTTTAATGTATCGGCATCAAGACCGATGATAGCAGCCATACCACCAACACCAACAGGAACGGCTTCCTGCATCGCAGTTGCACGAAAACGAACCAACTTAACAGCATCCGCTAATGAAATAACACCCGATGCAACTAATGCTGAAAATTCTCCCAAACTATGCCCTGCAACCAATTCAGGTTCAGCGCCTCCTGCCGCCAACCAAGCACGATAAAAAGCGATAGAAGTGGTAAGCATTACTGGCTGTGTATTAACAGTAAGATCAAGAACTTCTTTAGGTCCTTCTGCAATCATCTTACCAATATCGAACCCAAGTGCTTCAGACGCTTCAGCAATAGTCTCTTGAACGACAACGTTTCCCGAAAAACCATTGAGCATTCCGACCGCTTGCGATCCTTGTCCAGGAAATACAAAAGCAAATTTAGCCATGATTAATCAAATTTCTCCTGTTTTATAATTTTGCCAACACAGCACCCCATGTGAGACCACCGCCAATTGCCACCATTAAAATATTCTGCCCTGGCTTAATACGCCCATCACGAATACCCGTATCAATAGCCAATGGTATCGATGCTCCCGAAGTATTACCATGCTCATTAACAGTCACAATAATCTTTTCTGATGGGATATCCAATTTCTTTGCAGAACTTTGCATAATTCGCAAATTAGCCTGATGAGGAACGAGCCAATCAACATCGGCAGTTGTCATTCCAACTTTTTCTAAAGCTTCAAGACCGACTTTATCCATCCATGAAACAGCTTGTTTAAAGACAGCTTTCCCATCCATAGAAACATAAGGGGATCCTTCGATAACCCCATTATTGAGCCGTCCCCCCAATTTAAGGATATCTCCAAGTCCTCCATCAGCATGGAGCGCAGAAGACAGAATTCCCTGTTCTTCTGATGCAGCAAGAATCACCGCCCCTGCACCATCACCAAACAAAACACAGGTCGTACGGTCATGAAAATCAATAATCCGAGAATATGTTTCTGCCCCAACAACCAGAATTTTTTTGTATACCCCAGCACGAATAAAACTATCTGCAGTAGACAAAGCATACAAAAAACCGCAACAGACAGCCGAAACATCCATCGCGGCGCAATGCGATGCTATCCCAAGTTTATGTTGAATAACGCAAGCGGTGCTTGGGAATCCTCCAAAATTATCTGGTGTTGTCGTTGCACAGATAATCATATCAAGATCATCGGCTTCACATCCTGCCATTTCTAATGCAGACCTTGCAGCTTGTGCACCCAAATCACTAGAATAAATACCTTCTTCTACATAATGGCGTGCAGTAATTCCACTGCGAGTTCTAATCCATTCATCTGAAGTCTCAACCCCTTTTTCAGCCAACATAGCGGCCATATCATCATTTGTTAGACGTCTAGGGGGCAGATAACTGCCGGTACCAATTATTTTGCCGTAGATGGTCATTCTAACTTATCCCTGTTTACCGTTTTCAGTCATTTCGGAGGACTGGATCTCCTTTGCATTCTTTATCAATTCAGCCATTGTTGAATAGATTTTATGGAGCACATCACCTTTTACTGCATCATATGCCCGCCTAATAGCAAACTCATAGGCATAAGCATCAGCACCACCATGACTTTTAAAAACAAGCCCTCTTAATCCCAACATACATGCGCCATTATAACGCGACGGATTCAATCGCTGGCGTACTGCATTTAAAGCTTTACGAGACAACAAAGCTCCCAGCATATTCATTGCACTACTTTTAAGCTGCGATACAAGAACATTCCGAAAAAATCGACCAAGTCCTTCAATCGCTTTTAACATGACATTGCCTGTAAATCCATCGCAAACAACAATATCGCACTTTCCTTCAAAGATATCATTACCTTCGACATTACCTAGAAAGATAAGCGCGCCATTTTCATGTTCAGCATGAAGTAGCTCTCCTGCTTTTTTTACAACACTATTACCTTTAATATCCTCTGTCCCAACATTGAGCAAACCGACTCGAGGATTAGGATTATTTTCGATATTAGCATACAGTGCTGATCCCATTAGTGCAAATTGATGCAGGTGCACCGCTTCGCAGTCAACATTTGCGCCCAGATCAAGCACATAAGTTGGCGTTTCTTTCTCATTCGGCAAAATACCACAAATCGCAGGCCTTTCCACGCCAGGAACAGTATCCAATAAATAACGAGAAACCGCCATCAATGCCCCTGTATTCCCAGCAGAGACACAAGCATCTGCACTACCTGCTTTGACTTCATTAATCGCCAAATGCATGGACGAACGACGACGACGTAACGCAGTCATCAGTGGCGCATCCATTTCGACAACATCCCGTGCGTCTTTAACTGTAATACGTGGATGATTTTCTGAACCACTCTTTTTAAGTTCGGCTTCAATTAAATCTTGTTTTCCAACCAAGATTAAGTGGACATCTTCTTTTTGCCTTAAAAAAGACAATGATGCAGGAACGGTAACCCCCACACCATGGTCACCCCCCATACAATCAACCGAAATTCTTACTTTTTCTGATTCGTTCTTAAGCACGTTCAAACCGGAATCTATCCGTCTCCTCATGCTACAAAGCATCGTCAAAAAAACAGCAATAAAAAAGGCGCCCGGGCACTTAACCCCATTGCGCCATTAAATTCACTTGCATCCCAAACAATTACTCATCATGCTTAGTGTTCAACACTTTTTTACCACGATAATAGCCACTTGGACTGATATGATGACGACGATGCTTTTCCCCAGTAGTTGGTTCAACAGACAACTGAACAGATTCCAAAGAATCATGCGAACGACGCATGCCACGTTTGGAAGGTGAAGTTTTATTTTGTGGAACTGCCATAATTACTCCTGAATCAAAATTTCCGAAATTCTAACACATCCATCAAGTTCCTTTGGAACAAAATGATGAACCCTTTATTTTTTGTTGCTGTTTTCTCGCTTGAGCTTTTCAAGTACCTTAAATGGCGAAGCTTTCTTTTCCGTCCAATTCCCAACGGATCCATTCGGACACACCTCATGACGAGACGATAATGGTAAAGCAAGCAAAGCCTCATCTTCAATTAAGTTCATAACATCAACTTTTCCATCAACAACAATGACTTCAGTATCATCATCGTCTTCCAACATCGCTTCTATTTCATCTGCCTCTGCTTCAGAAAAAGTAACAATCACTGCCGTTTCTGAAACCAACCTATATGGCATTGTCCCCAAACACCTCTGACATACCAAATGAACATTTCCAAAAACACTAAGAAGCAATCTCGGTCTTCGAAATGCATCTAGCATACCCGTTACTTTCCAGACAATTTCCGATGTGGTATCTGTGCATTCTGCAGATAATCTTTCAAGATCAGCAACTAAAACCTTGCCTTCGAGAACATTGCCATCTCTGCAAAAGTCAGATGGAGCAATTGGATAAGAACTCATAGCTCATCCCGAGCGTAAAAATTAGTTATTTTAACAACATTATTTCATATTAGTCAAAGCTTTAGTACACTGTTTAACATTTAGTTTTTGAGAGATTCAACATGCAACAAACGATAACTCCTCACCTTATACTTGCCTCTTCCTCTCGTTACCGAAAAGAACTATTGTCTCGATTAGGAATTCCTTTTGATACCCAAAAACCAGAGATTGATGAATCTCCTTTACCCGAAGAACTTCCTCAAAACACCGCATTAAGATTAGCTTACGAAAAAGCTTTAGCGATCAGCAACAACTTCCCTGAAGCAATCATTATTGGCTCTGATCAAGTTGCAGAATGTGAAGGGATTTCCATCGGAAAACCCGGAACATTTACTCGTGCTATGGAGCAATTACAATATATGCGAGGTAAGCAAGTATTATTTCATACTGCACTATGCGTATTAAATGGACGACACGATCCCTCTCCACAAAAAGCAATTGTAACCACTTCTGTTGTTTTTAGAAATTTGCCAGATTATGAGCTTGCAAACTACCTCGCTATTGAAAAACCATTTGATTGTGCGGGTAGTGCAAAAAACGAAAGTCTAGGAATCGCCTTACTAGAAAAGATTGAAAGTGATGATCCAACTGCATTAACAGGCCTACCTTTAATTACATTAACATCAATGCTCAGAAATTGCGGTTTACGTTTTTTTTTCAAGGAGTAAACAATGAGTACCGGCATATTGTATCTTATTCCCAACACATTGAGCCCCGATACATTAGGACTTGATTTACCCAACATTCTTCCTAGCAATGTGATCAAAATTTCATCAACACTTGATTATTTCATTGTAGAAAATGCAAAAACAGCAAGAGCCCATTTAAAACGAATTGCCCAACACACTCCATTAAAGTTCCCACTTCAACAAATTGAAATGGCCGAACTTAATGTAAAAACTGCAAAAAATACACTCCCCTCATTATTGACTCCTATTCTTTCTGGACGAAATGCTGGATTAATCTCTGAAGCAGGCGTTCCTGCCGTTGCAGATCCCGGCGCTGATTTAGTCAGACTTGCTCATGAAAAGGGAATTAAAATTTGTCCATTAGTTGGTCCTTCTTCTTTACTACTATCCCTCATGGCAAGCGGACTAAATGGACAAAGTTTTGCATTTAATGGCTATTTACCAACGACTCATGAAGAAAGAATTCGGCGTATTCGAGCTCTAGAAGATCGATCATATCGAGATCATCAAACACAACTGTTCATTGAGACACCATACCGCAATGAAGTGTTATTTAAAGCATTATGCCAAACTTGCCGCCCTAGTACGCTTTTATGTATTGCAACAAACATTTCTTTAGCTGATGAAACCATCAAAACACAATCTATTGCAGCTTGGAAAAATCAACTCAAAAAAGGTTTCCTACCTGATTTTCAAAGAAAGCCTACTGTTTTTCTATTCTTAGCAGAATAAAAAAAATAATCGCAATTTCTACTCATAATCTATGAATAAGAACACAAGCATTTTGAATATTCGAAAATAATATGAATTACCCTACAAATTCAAACACTCATTCCGTTATTTTCAAAACTCATAATCTTAACTTTTACATCAAATTTGTTTTAATTTCCTAATAAGATGCGAATCTATACAAAAAAAAGATGCATTTTTTTCAAATATAGCTATAATAACGCTTTCTTTAAGCATCACGATGCAAGGAAATCAACTAACAAGGGTGCTTAGCTCAGCTGGTAGAGTGTCACCATCACACGGTGAATGTCGGGAGTTCGACCCTCTCAGCACCCACCAAGGTGACCAGTATAAAGAATTTAGGAGTGGTAGTTCAGTTGGTTAGAATACCGGCCTGTCACGCCGGGGGTCGCGGGTTCGAGTCCCGTCTACTCCGCCATTTTCCAGTAACAAGCCGTCTCAACGACGGCTTTTTTATTATATAAATCAACACATTCCCTTGCAAGGCGGTACAATCAGGTATCATCACATTCCATAGAATCTTGCATAAATTAGGACATACATGATTAGGCCATATTTTTATGGCATTGGATGGAAAAAGCATAGGGCTCTACACCAAAAAGAGGGGCAGGCTCCATTCCAAACGATTCAATTAATCGTTAATAATATTCTAAAACAACATA
>CAKRSU010000015.1 GCA_934401755.1 uncultured Oxalobacter sp. | reverse complement strand
AGGGTTTGACGGTATTGGCGCATGACAAAGGGTATGAGGCATTTGTACCAGATGGCGTTTGTCCACCAGGACCGTGTATAAAGGGTGATGCCTTTTAGGTCAGTTTTTAGGCGATGGGTGACGTCGAAAAATCGTAAGCTGATGTTTTGTGGACATTGAGCTTTGAGTTGGCGACGGTCTTTTTCGGTGAAGGTGTTTTCATAGACGATGAGGTCGTATGTTTTTTTCTCGTTGGCATGCTCAATGATGGATGCCAACATGACGCTCAGTTGTTTGAGGTACCCTCTGTCTAATGTGAAGACGATTCCTGCTCGTTCTTTGTTTGCAGGTGAAATGGAGTGTCCGAGAATGTTATCTTTTTTTGTTTGAGGGCGAGCTGAAATATAATGACTGTCGCTCATTAAGATAGGTTTTGTCATGCAGATACCTCTTGTTTTAATTGTTCTGCATGATGGTTAATAGATTTTGCTGAACCAGAATGCTTTTTTAATTCACATTCCCATTGTTGTTTGGAATGCATGTATTCAACAAATTTAAGCATTCGTTCATCGAAACTGAATTGAACTTGGATACCAAGTTCTTCTAATATCTTTCGAAAGATATCTACCCTCGGTAATCTATCTCCTTTCATAAAGCGCCATAAGGTCACACGATCTATGCCACTTATTTTAGAAAAATGAGTAACCCCATAGGCACTAATCAGTTTATTTATTATTTGCATAAAAGCCTGTATATTTCCTGCCTTAAAGTGAGTATTTAATGAATATCCGATTTGAAAATCTATTCTCTTTACCAATTCCACTTTTTCCTTCTTTATTCTTTTATGCTTATTGATAATATTTTTCAGCTTATATCCGTTAATAAGCATTACCGGATATTCAATTCATGAGTAATTGATTGTTTTTATTGGATTTTTGAATAAGAGATATTGAATTTCTTTTATTATTTCTTCAAAATTTATGATAGATAGATCTAAAAATTTGCTTTTAGATTCAATTGGTTAGTTTTCAAATTGGGGATTTTTGTTACAATGCTTTACATCATTTAATGCTTATTAATGGATGTTTCTCTTTAGCAACAACACGACCTTATTCGAAATTACCCTCAAAAAGTTTAGAATGAGAAAACAATACAAATAACTGATTATGATGAACATATTGGACCGCATGGTATGATTTCATCCATAATAAAGTATCTCTTCAATATGCCTTCGAAATGATCTATTATGGAAATTATGTTCTGAATGAATGAGCTATCGGGCAAAGCTGATCATCACTATATTAACTTCACTTTCATTGAAGATTTGCTTTATATCTCCTATTGCTATAACAATAGCTATTCAAATATCATCGCTTTTTTCAATATACTCTTTAGGCAATATCTTTTCTGTATCTGCAATGAATGCAAGATTATCCATATGGATAGTATCTGGTAGATGATTGAGAGAACAATGTAAATACAATTATGGTAATAAATTTCACTTTTGAAAGGAAATTTCTGTTATGGCAAATATCATTGCCGTTATTTGGGATTGCGATAAAACATTGATTGACGGATATATGCAAGATCCAATTTTCGAAGATTATGATATAGATCCTGTTGAATTTTGGAAAAAGGTTAATACTCTCCCTAACGAACTTGCAAAGCAAGGCATTAGAGTTAACCGGGATACATATTATTTGAACTATTTTATTCAATGTGCGCATGATGGAAAACTGAAAGGTCTTAACAATAAAAAACTCAGAACATATGGGAAAAAACAGAAATTCTATAAAGGCATTCCTGAAATCTTTGAAAAAACCAAGAATATGTTCAAAGATAATAAAAGCTATGCCGAATACGGCATTCAAGTTGAGCATTACATCGTTAGCACAGGATTTGCCGAAATTATCCGAGGTTCAAATTTGATGCCTTTTGTCGATGACGTATGGGGATGTGAGCTTCTCGAAACAAAAAATGCAGATAATGAACTTGTCATTAGTGAAATAGTTTATACCATTGACAATACCTCGAAAACCAGAGCTATATTTGAAATAAATAAGGGAATTGGAAAAATTGATGGAATTGAAGTCAACTCAAAAATCCCCGAAGAAAATCGTAGAGTTCATTTTGAAAATATGATCTATATTGCAGACGGACCTAGTGATATCCCTGCTTTTTCTGTTGTAAAAAAGGGTGGCGGCGCAACATTTGCTATTTATCCAAAAGGATACTTAAAGGCTATGCAACAAGTTGAGCAGATGCGTGAAGATGGCCGTGTCGATATGTATGCGGAAGCAGACTACTCTGAGGGAACCACTGCATATATGTGGATTACCAACAAAATTCAGAAAATGGCCGATAGAATCAGGGAATCAGAAAAAGCAAAGATCACAAATTCCGCATCTGGTGTTCCTCGCCACTTAGTATAATGTAGAATAATATAGCATTGTTATCGTAATATTATTGAACCGTCCCTTTAAGTTGCGCACAACTTAAAAAAAGGATTGGGTTGCATAGAACATGTACTTTCACTCAAAATGAACAGGAGCATTGTCTCTATAGATCTAAAGCTTTGGATGATACCAAAAGATCGTCCAGAAAATCAGGTAGATTCAGAAAAAACACCATCACACTTATGGTATCGACAGAATAACCGTTGAGTTGGGCTCAACTGGCTTATCAATCACAAGAGTGTCGCCAAATTGATGCAAAAAAATGGCCTCAACATCATCAGAAAGAAATGTAACCAGCAGTGCAGTGTCTCACCAACAAAAAGACCTCATCTGCCAGAAAACATCATCAAGCGGGAATTCTAAACTAAAAAAAACAAGTGAGAAACTTATCAGTGATCTACCTATTGCCTCATCTATGATAGCGGCTAGCGCTATGTCCCCATTGTGAAAAAACTAACTTCTGAAGATAGTTGCCTGTGCGACATTGAAATCACAAATGATCTCACTTGAATTCGAAATACTGAAATAGCTAAAAGGAAAAACCAGAAAGAACGGCATATGCCATACAGATCATGGACATATATACACTCACCCCTGTTCGGAAAAATGCTCAAGGATATGGGGCTCAAGCAAAACCTGCTAGAAAAAACGGCTCCAGGCAAATCCTAATAAAGAATTTTAATGACGCAATGATGTGTGAATGGTCCTATCCGAGATTAGAGAAAGGACAACGGAAGCTGACTTTCAAACAGGCAACAGCCTTGATTAAGGAATACGTTAGATATTATAACAGACAGTATATCTAGAAAAACGAGGCTACCTGACTCCAATTCAGTACTGAGATCAGTTAGCCCAATTTTATGACTCATAAAATATTCTACTTCGGGACAAGAATTCATTTATCAGGACTTTTCCAATAGACTGTAGCCTTTTATTTCAAGAAAACTAGACTATTAGTCTACATTATTAGCCTGTAAAAAAAGAGATTTACTTAAAGCACTATAAAAATCCTGATATAGTTTAGGATCTTCAATTGGCTTTAGACCAAACTGTGCATTTGTTCTAACAACAATCTGTTTTGCCCCTCTAGACCTAGCAACAACAGTCATAACAATATTACCACTATTCTGAAACCGTGAAGCAGAAACACTACCGAGCGTAAAATCAGCTTTATTAATGATAAAACCAAAATCTTGGAGAGTTGCAATAGTTGCATTCATAACCTTGGCTTTATCACTTGTATCGAAAGAACGAGACTGATAACTACGCTTTTGTAGTTGTGTCTGATCACCATTATCAAAAACTCTATCTGCAGTAGTCTCACAACCTGTGCAAAGAATCGAGCATCCCATAACACTCGCTATTAACAATTTCTTCATAATTTTTGCGCCTCAAGAAAAACTGCTTTAGATAGTTTGTCATGAAAACCAACAAAAAGCTCAGGATCTTTTAAGATCTCTGCTCTAATTGTCCCATCAGACATATGAACAATTTGTTGAAAAGTAATACGTACATTATGACTTTTTTCAACAGGATTGCCCTGTGCATCAAAAATAGGCCTAACCACAAGAGATATAGTAATTGTCTGTGATTGACTAGTTGGCATAGTCGCACCAAATAAAATAGCCATTGCAACAGCACCTGCTATCTCACCCGCACTACTTGCATCTCGTGCCTTAGATGCAGTAATAATACCAAGTTTTGTTTCGCTTTCATTCATGGTATACCCCATATCCTGAAGAACAGCAGCACTAGCAGATAGAATCTCTTCTTTATTTAAACCATCATATCGGCGAGATTCAAGTTGCCGTTGTTCCAACATTTGTGGCGTTGAAACAAACAAATCTTTAGGTGGCTCTATTGTACAGCCTGCGAAAAGCAAGACTGAACAACATAACATTGTTAGCTTTTTCTTCATACTTTAGCCTCAGAATTTTGATGTATGGTATGAAAAATCCCTAACTTTATTCTGTTTATCAAATTTAATGACTACAGTAAGTGTTCTCTGACTTGTAGATGATGCTCCACTATCGGCATTATAGCCAGTTCCCCCAATACCACCAGCATTAGAGCCAAAACCTAAAAAAAGAGCACTAATCCCCCCACTACTCTTTGAATAAGCATGGTCAGTAGCTACTTTGTCATAAATCCAAACTTCATTACGATTTTCATCTGTTGTAACTATATTAGGCGTTCCCATAACTGTAGCTACATCAGCAGCACTCATGCCAACCCGAATTTCTTTCTGAACTATACCAACAGTTAAATTATTGCCAACTGTGTTATCTTGAACCTGCTGACGATGATTCATCGCAGTACAACCAGTAGCTAAAATAACTACTGGTAAAAGAATTGATGCAAGTTTTGTAAATTCCATCTTTCCCTCCAACAAAGAACAAACACCTCATAATGTTTTTTTAGTATATTCGATCTTCATCAGAAACTCCAAGCTTAAAAACATCTTTAGCTATTTACTGTAGCTGAATGAATAAATCCTCAGTTTAAATTTCAGCCATCACTCATCGATAAACATCTATATTGGTAACAATCAATATTTTCCCTGCAATAATATGAATCTGAAATTTAATGGCATTTTGGAATATTATTACAGCTTATCTAGTCTAGACAAATTTGTCTTTGTCTCTTTTGTGTTAGTGTCATGAAAGTCCACGGCATAAATCGTTAAGTAATCTAATTCACTAAAAAACTTTTACTTAGATCATGCAAAGAATATTAAAGATTTTCCTGTATCCTATAGCTGGTTAAAAATTTTTACAATGAATCGGATTAAAAATTATGATCCATACAATCGTCTCCCCCCGATTTGAATACTTACTTGATCGGCTCTGCAATAACTTGAACACCTATAAAACACCTTCTATTTTCACTAAACAGACCATTATCGTTTCAAGTTTAGCCATTAAAAGACGATTAACATTAGATATTGCCGACAGAATGGGAATTTGTACCAATATTGATTTTCCTTTTCTTGCGCAATGGTTATGGCAACAAACAGGAGCAGAACAAACAGCCCCCTTCTCTGCCAATATACTCACCTGGAAAATTCTTGAACAATTCGATAATGCTTCGTTTATCAATAGTCTACCAACCCCCAATCGACTATTCACTTATTTAGCAAATGCCAACGATACGATGCGATTTGATTTTGCTTTACAAATTGCGAAACGTTTCGAAGAATACATCACTTACCGTCCAGAATGGTTGCAATCATGGATCGATGGAAAATATGTTGAAATAACACCCATAACAAGCAAAAACAATGAACAAATACAACAAATTCAAGAAGATCAAATATGGCAAGCAGCACTATGGCAAACTATCTATTCGACAGAATTAGAAACATCTGTTTTTGACCTACGAATTGCACTTAATAAAATCTTGGCCCATACGGCTTCAACAAATAACTATTCAAATAAAAAACATATCCATTTATTTTGTGAGCCTTTCATTGCACCTATTTACTTAGATGCACTTAAACAACTCTCCAATTACATTGATATTCACCTTTATTTATTCACCCCTTGCACCGAATATTGGCAAGATACGATTGATTCAAAGCGTTATCTTCAATTTAAGTTACAAGGGATTGATCCTGATCAACAACATTTTGATATTGGAAACCCCCTTTTAATATCGTGGGGAAAACAAGAACAAGCGGCTTTAAATGCCCTTCAGGAACGATTCAGTGACGCACCAGACATTTTTGAAGAACCCCAAAATGATATTGAATATGATTCTTTATCGTTTAATGAAAAATCAACTGTACTTTCTCGTTTACAAAATACTATTTTAAGAAATGATAATGATCTAACCTCTATCCTCCAAGACACTTCTTTTGATCATAGCCTAACAATTCATTCAGCCCATTCTCTGCTTCGCGAAATCGAAATTCTCCACGATTTGTTACTTGATCGTTTATCTGACCCTTCTGTTTCTCCTGATCAGATTTTAATTGTTGCAACTGATTTGAATACAGCTGCTCCCATGATTGAATCCGTTTTTAACAACGGAAATCCTGATTTCCGGATTCCTTATACATTAACAGGACAACGAGAATCTGATAGCAACCCTGTGGCTAATGCCCTAATACGGATACTCTCTTTAGCTGTTTCTAGAATAACATCAACTGATGTTTCCGATATTTTGGCATTGCCTGAAATTAATCGAAAATTTGATTTTCCTGATGATTTTGAAACTATCGACAATTGGATTGAGCAAACGCGTATCTGTTGGGCCTTAGATGGCATGCATAAACAAACATTTAATGTTCCTGCTAATAATCGTCATAGTTTTGACGATGGCATGAACCGACTATTTCTTGCTTATGCAATGCCAGATGGATGTGATACACCGATCGGAGGAATTCTTCCGGCAGGACATATTCAAGGGAATCAATCTGCCTTACTCGGGCAATTCAGATTTTTTATTGAAAAACTACGCAAACTTCGACAAACACTATCAATTGATAAGAATGCTCAGGCATGGCGACTATGTATTCTTGAAACATTATCTGATTTTATCGATATCAATCAAGATTTACAGCCATTTGACCAAATCGTTCGAGAACGAATCGGCAAACTATTTGATGATATGCAAGCCATGTCAGGAACACTTTCTTTTAAGATCGTATCAAAAGCATTAGAACTCGCATTAGCAGAAAGTCGTGCAGGAAGTGTTCCCTCTGGTTCTGTCACTATTGCACCAATAGAAAGTTTGCGGTGGATACCTTTTGATCACATTTACGTCCTTGGCATGAATGATGGGACCTTTCCATCTAACCGCCATCCCCAGGAATTTGATCTTATCCAAGTTAGTCCTAAACCCACGGACCGTATCTACCGCAATACTGAAAAAAATGTATTTCTTGATCTATTAATGTCTGCCAAAAAAAGTTTAACGATTACTTATACAGGAAAAAACCAAAAAGACGACAGTATTATTCCCCCTTCTATCTTATTATCTGAACTCTTCGATGCATTAAATACAGCCAATATCCCCTCTGCTGCACAATATTTAACCATTGAACATCCGCTTCAACCATTTTCTATTCAATATTTTAAGAAATCATCTTCCTTAAAAAGTTATCGCGATGACTATTGCGATGCTATCAAAAAACGTTTGGATATTCTTAAAAAAGAAACATTAGACACATCAACAATTTCGAATTCCCCTAAAAAGGATTCACCTCTCTTTGAAAATCATCCATCGTTTTTTCCGAATGATTATTGCCTGCCAGAACAAGATAATAAAGAACAAATCCTCTCATTAGTGGATTTGCAAATATTTTTTAGTAATCCTTGTCGTTACTTACTCAGAAATCGTCTGGGCATTAATTTTCCTAATTACGAAGAAGAACATGAGATTGATGAACCACTTATCCCAGACGGCCTCTCAACAATAGCGCTCGCTGATCGAATACTTCCTTCTATTTTGAAAGGACTGACCGATAAAGAACTATTTACAGCAGCATCTGCTGGTAACGAATTTCCTAGTGGAACATTTGGTCATGATTGTTTAGCGCAAGAAATAAAAAAACTGACAGCTTTTGCTTCAACATTTTCTGCGAACCTAGTAGAACCTCCCATTCAACCGCTATCTCAAACATTTCATTTTGATATCAATGGCGATATTTGGTCATTAACAGGAAACCTTTCTAACATCAGAAAAAATGGACTGATCTATTACTATTATCACAACTGTAGTATCTCTCGACTATTATCCGCATGGATTGAACACTTATTTCTCAATATTTGCGCGCCTAAGGGTATTTCCTATACAACTCAAATTTATTTTAAAGATTCAACCAACGTTTTTTCACCTTGCGAAAATGCATTTGAACAATTAAAAGATCTTACTGCAATCTATCAAGAGGGTCTGCACTATCCGATTCATTTCTTTCCAAAAACCTCATATCTTTATGCCGATATCTGTTTAAATCAACCTCCTGAAAATGCTCTGAAAAACGCCATTGCCAGTTGGGAAAGACCGAATTACTGGGGAGGCGAGTCAACAGATGAATTTATTCAACTTGCCATGCGAAAAATTCCCAATCCGCTCGATAAAAATTTCGAGATACTTGCTAATCGCATTTTCCATCCCATGTTAACTAATATGACACAGGAAAACACCCATGAATGATCAATCTTTTGAATCTTTTAATATTTTGAAATGTCCACTTAACCAATGGGTATTACTTGAAGCGTCTGCGGGAACCGGTAAAACATGGAATATTGCAGGACTTTATCTGAGACTTCTTGTTGAAAAAATGCTAACAGTTCAACAAATTTTAGTCATGACATTCACCCGCGCTGCAGCCAATGAATTAAAAGATCGGTTACGAAAACGTATCGAAGAAACATTAGCTATTTTAAAATCCCCAGATATTTCTCCTAAAGATCCCTTTATTGATCAATTCATTTCACACCTAAAAGATAATGATCATGATCTAAATATTGTTCAAAATATTTTAGAATTGGCTTTTCAATCTTTTGATCAAGCGGCCATTTTCACAATTCATGGATTCTGCCAACGAGCACTTGCGATTGCTGCCTTTTCTTCTGGATTGCCTTTTTCGCAATCAGTTGAAAATGATGATGAAGAATTGATTAACGAAACTGTTAATGATTTCTGGCGCAATCACTTAGCTGGAGAAAAGCAACACCCTTTTTTAATTCAATGGCTAAAGTCTCGATCCTTTTCACCCGATGCTCTAAAGCAGTTACTCAAACGGCGCTTAGACAAACCCATGGCCAAAGAAATATGGCCATCAGAAATTACATCAAATGACGATACATTGAATTTTGAAGCGGCTATTACTGAACTCAAATCTTGTTTTATAACCGCTAAAATTTGCTGGGAAAATACTGGGAAAGAAGCCATTGATTGCATCATCCAATCCTCTCAATCTTCATTAAATCGTCGAACTTATACTGATAATGTACTCTTTCAATTATCAGAAAACTGTCAGCAATTATTTTCTGATGACAACTTAATTTCCCTAATTGGGAATCATCAAATTTATCGTTACTGCTGTTCCAGTTACTTGCAAAAAATGACTAAAAAAGGCAAAGATACGCCTCAACATCATTTTTTTGATTGCATGGATTCTTTATTAACCGCAATTCAAATGATGGAACAGCAATTAGAAACAACTCGATTAAAACTCATTTATAAATTTCTAAATACTGCGCCAGATCAGATTACCCTTCAAAAAAAAGAGCAACAAACGATTTCTTATATGGATATGCTCTTTAATCTACATAAAGCCCTTCGTCAGCATACTGCCTTATCCAACACCTTAAAATGGCAATTTCCTGCCGCCTTAATTGATGAATTTCAAGATACAGATACGATGCAGTATGATATCTTCAGTTGGATTTACGCGCCAGATGACCCTGTTTTTATGGTGGGAGATCCCAAACAAGCCATTTATAGTTTTCGAGGAGCAGATCTACATACCTATTTAATGGCAAAAGAAGGGTATCGCCATACAAAAGAAAATAATAGCCTTCACGTCACAAAAATTCCCATTCGGCGTTATTACTTAGAGACAAACTTTCGTTCTTCTCCTGCACTAATTCAAGCCTGTAACCACTTATTTGAACAAAACCCTCAAGCCTTTTTCCAAGAAGGCATTACTTTTAATAAGGTCAAAATACCACTGGAAAAATCCGATCAACTCATTGATGAGAATCATATTTTCCCTCATCCCTTTACCGTATACCTCCTAAATGACGCATCTTCACCTCCTTTACAACAGGATGCAACTGAACATTCGCTTGAAATAATGGCAGATGAAATTGCCACCATCATCAACGAAGGCACGATAGGAAAACTACGAATCAAAGATAATCACGGCGAACGAAATGTCTGTTCTGGGGACATTGCCGTTTTAGTAAGAAGTCACCGTCATGCTCAGTTAGTCCAAAAAACACTGGAAAGACGGGGAATTGCGAGTATCACGCATTCTCAAGAATCCGTTTTCGACTCATCTGAAGCATTAGAATTAGAACATATTCTTTACGCAATACGCTCTCCGATGAAAGAGAGTCACTTACGTGCAGCACTCGCCACAGAAATGTTAGGCAGAAATGCCATCGATCTTTTTGCTCTAAATCACAATGAAGGAGAACTCCCAAACATTATCAGTCGCTTTGATGCCTATCATCAACTTTGGCTTAGAAAGGGAATTGCCTTTGCGCTTCAACAAATGATCAACCAGGAAGGCATTTTAAAACGCTTACTCATCAAACCCGATGGAGAACGGCGTTTAACCAACCTCCGCCATTTACTGGAAATGATTAGCAAAGAAAGCCAAGTCTCAAAAACACCGGATGCTTTGCTACGATGGTATCACAATCGCCGTATCGGTAAAAAAAGAGCAGATGATGATGAACTTCGTCTTGAAACAGACAATCATCTCGTTCAAGTGATCACTTTTCACCGCTCTAAAGGACTAGAGTATCCTTTTGTATTTTGTCCCCTTATTTGGTCAGTCCCATCAATACCTTATAGCGGTCTTGCCGATGGAAAAGAATACATTCAACCTCAAAAGCTTTCTGATACGAATCAATTATCAATCTACAACCATTGCATTGATTTCATGCCACAAGAACAATCAAATTCAGAAGACTATGAAAAAATTCAACAAATTGACCGCTACGCAGAAGATATTCGTTTAATTTATGTGGCACTAACTCGCGCAAAATATCGCTGTACTATTGTTGCGGGCTGTTACTATGAAAAAAGAGGAAACGGAAAAAGCGATATACGTTCAAGACGACACCCACTTAATTGGTTATCTGCTAATTGGTCAATAACCACTGACGACTGGCTAAATGGTCGTCAAAACCCGACACCAGAATCGAACAATTCCATCCCACCTCTTTCAGAAACAATTGCCTATAAATGGAACGCCTTAAATAAAAACCAAGATGCTTTTCATGTCACTGCACTCCCTCAAGCAAAATTTATCGCATCGACTTTTCATTTAAATCAAGAAGATCCCAAAACACTTCATGCGGCAATTTTCAATCGAAAAATGCGTCCACATTGGCGAATGAATAGTTTTTCTGGACTGATTGAACATAGCCAATTAACAACAACTCAGGTAGAACAAGGAATAGAACCCTCTCCTCGCGATATGGATAACTATGATAAGACACATCTTTCATTATCCTTTGAAAACGAGCTAACTCAGCAGGATATATGTGATTTTCCTACTGGCACTTATGCTGGATCATGTATTCATGCTGTTTTTGAGCAAGCTGACTTTTCTGAGTACTCTAATGATAAAACATCATTACCTAATAGCTGGAATAATGCGATCAAAAAGGCACTCCAACAATACCCACAAATACTTAAAGATCGTAATGCAGAAGAATCATATCCTTCCTGTCAACAAATGCTCTACCATATGTTGCAGAATGTTTTAAATACGCCACTAACCGAAAATATTCTATTAAAAACCATCCCTATGGAACACCGTTTAAGTGAGCTCCCCTTTTGTTTCCAATCTGCTGATTTTTCTGGAAATGATCTCAACAAAATCGTTAAAGCATTCTCTTCGGAATTTGCCAAAGATGGTATTCAATTTGCCCTATTATCTGACGATAGAATTCGGACCTACTTAAATGGGGTGATTGATCTCATCTTTGAACATAATGGACGCTTTTATGTCTTAGACTGGAAATCTAATCATCTTGGGAATACCTCAGAAAATTATTCTACAGCCAATATCATGCAAGAAATGAATAAGCATGGCTATCATTGGCAATATCTTTTATATACGATCGCATTGCATCGTTTTCTTAAAAACAACATCCAAGACCAAGATTATGATTACGATAAACATATTGGCGGCGTACTCTATCTGTTTATCCGAGGAATTCGTCCTGATTGGAAAAATATTGATGGATCTCCCACAGGCGTATTTTATCGAAAACCGAGCAAAGCACTGATTACATCACTTGATCAAGTCTTTAATAATCCAGCAATAGATATTGCAGCCTCAGCAAATTATTGATAATGGGAAATTTTCTATGGCTTTTATAAACGACATTCAATTGAATAAAGATATAGCTTCCAAGGAATTTTCTCATTTTGCTCAAGGCATGGCAGAATATATGGCAAATTGGGCGACAGTCGAATATTCAAAACAACAATTGACTTTTCCGATTGCCGTTCGAAACGTTTTGATCTCAACGGTTTGCCAATTGATTGATGCTCGCGAAAACGGTAGTCTTTGTTTGTCTATCGATGATGAAACAGCTCAATGCCTGCAACAATCCTTTATTCTGGGTGATGAAACTGCTTATATGCAAAAACCATTGACCCTTGATCAAAAAAATAGGCTTTATTTAAGTAGAGACTTTTGGTTTGAAATCAAGTTTGCTGAAGCACTCATTCCTCTTAATCAACCTGCAACTGGTCTACCTGATACAAAAGATCTCTCTATTTTATTGAATCGTTTATTTTCCGATAATCCAACCAACGGCATTAACTGGCAAAAAATTGCGGTTGCCTTAGCTCTGTGCCGACGTTTTCTTGCTATTTCGGGTGGCCCTGGTACGGGAAAAACAACAATTACTGCATTTTTACTGCGAATACTCCTGGAAATTGATGAAAACCATCGAATCTTACTTGCGGCACCAACTGGAAAAGCGGCTTCTCGCATGATGGAATCTCTTCGTAAACAAACTAATATATTGCCAGAATCTTTGATCGATAAATTGCCCGAAGCACAAACCGTTCATCGACTACTAGGTATTTCTCAAGACTATGGCACGCCGCATTTCAATAAAACGCGCCCCCTCTCTGTTGATACGCTAATTATTGATGAAGCTTCAATGTTAGATATGGCTTTAGCGAGCCATTTACTACAAGCGATTCCTTCTACTGCGCGGTTAATTCTATTGGGCGATAAAAATCAATTAAGCGCTGTCGAAGCAGGAGCTGTTTTTGCCGCACTAAGCGACCGTTGCTTATTTTCCAAGAATTGTTGCGAACAACTCTCCCAATTAACGGGATATCCATCCGATATCTTTCCATTGCATCATGAAAATCAAGATAATCATTTTGTTAATAATGCAGTTTGGTTAAACAAAAGTTATCGTTTCACTGATGATTCAGCCATTGGACAACTTGCTAAATGTACTTTGGATCCAATGCAGCATGATCGATTCCTTCAACTCTTTAATACCTATCAAGAATTAAATTGGATAGAAATGGCAACTGGCCAAAATATTCAATATATTGCACATCATCTACGAGCAGCATTTAATACTTACCGAGAAACGATCCGTCAAAATCCATTCAACCGGAAAGCTATTTTTAAAGCTTTTGATGCCGTTCGGATTCTCTGTGCCGTACGTAATGGTCCTTTAGGAATCAATACAACGAATACTGTGCTATCACAATGGATGGCTGAAGATACTTTTAGTTATTTCACTGGAAGAGAATCCTTATTTATTGGAAAACCACTTATTGTTAGAAAAAATAACTATGCAACCGGTCTTATGAACGGGGATATTGGAATCGTACTCCCCAAATTACAAGGATCATCATTGACTCACTTTTCAGATTGGGTTGTCTGTTTTCCAACCAATGGAGACTATACAGCTTTTAATGATATTGCTCTGTCACAAATCGGGGAACATGATACGGCATTTGCGCTTACCATTCATCAATCACAAGGTTCAGAATTTAGCAATGTTCTCATTATTCTCCCTGATGAGGATTCTAATCTTCTGACCCAAGAATTACTTTATACGGGTATTACAAGAGCTAAACAACAAGTAACTATTTGTGGAAGAAAGACCATTTTCAAACAAGCATTGCAACGAACATCTAATCGTCAATCTGGATTAATAGACCGTTTAGTCGTTTAAATCAATACTGATAATTTTTCTAAATACCAATTTAAATATTCAATATTTTAAAGATATTCAAAGAATATTTAAATTATATCCTTGAACTGTTTTTAAGATACTTAAATAATATTTATTAAAAAGCCCTATGAAAAGATATTTCACAGGGCAATCATTTAATGCTTTATCAAGATAAAGGAGAGTTTATCTTGATATTGGGAGCGATTGGTTACCACATGTAACCAGCACCAACGGTTCCACCAAAGTGACCTTGGCTATTGCCAGAAGCGGTGGCTTTTAAGGTCCATTTACCGTTTTCAGTGTTATGAGAGAAGCCGATTGCATAGCCTTGTTCTCCCATGTAGGTACCGGCAGCAGCTGCAATCATGCTCTTACCTGGCTGCCAGGCCTGAGGTAAACCAGCTGTTGCTAATGCCATTGCAACACCGGCATAGGCATTGTCTTCAACTCGATTGATGTGTTTGTCCATGTTGCCCAATTTCTGGTTGAAGTTGGCTTCGGTCGCTTTCAATTGAGCGAAGTTAACAGCATCGGTATCTGCTGTACCAGCAGCTACGCCGTGGATTTGTCGGTTACCCATGTCAATTTTGTCTTGGGTAAAGACGATGGATGAATTATTGTCTTTGTTGCCTTTAATGGTGATGCCTTCGCTTTTAACAGAAGTGTTTCCAACATTTACGCTTTCTGAGGCATTGATGTTTTTCGCATTAACGTTTTCAGAAGCGGTTATGTTTTTAGCACTTACCGTTTCAGATGCTGTGATGTTTGTAGCACCAATGTCTCCTGCAACCGCTAGATTTCCGCCAACACCAACGCTTCCACTAACACCTAGGTTACCGTTAACTCCTGTATTACCAGCAATGCCAACACCGTCTTTGGTTACGACAACTTGGTTATTACCATTTCCCATGGAGACACGATCTTTACCAACAATTAATGTGGTATCTCCAACTTTGCTAGTAATGGTGCCATCTTCATACAAGGTGGTATTTGCATTATTGCCACTACCACCAATACGAACGGTTCCATCTCTATCGATTCGAACTTTTCCATCTGCAGCGGTAATGCTTTTAACATTAATATCGTCTTTTAGTCCCACTTTGATTTCACCATTTTCAACGGATGTACTGATGTTTGATCCACCCTTGATGCCAAGAGTTTGTCCTGGTTTAACTTTTGCTTTTCCATCATCTGTTTGATAGTAAGTGTCTTTTACGGAGATTATTGCACCACCATCTTTTCCTTTACCATCATTCTCAATTGTTACTGTGTCGTCTCCTTTTATTGATGCTGATGATACAGTTTCTCCATTAGAAGAATCAACTAAGGAAATGGTGGTTTTATTCTCTGTCGCAACTGTACTTTGCTTGAGTTCGTATTGGGTGTCAGTATCTGTTAGTGATGCACGTTCACCATTAACAGAAACAGTTAGTGTTTTTCCGTCTTTTGAAGTTGAAGCTTTAACAACATCACCAATTCTTGTTCTTGTGGAAGATTCCTCTTCTTTTCCTGTAACTTGTCCTGTTTTTGTTACTGTGTTTGTCTGGAAATATCCTTGCTGATCTTTTGAGCCAGATTCAACTTTTTCTATCTTTCCTGATGAATATTCAATATCTTGTAATTCCTCAATTTGCATATTTTTTGTACTTATATCAAGTCCAGAGTCTTTGCCATCTTTGTTAGTACAGGTAATATTCCATTTGTTGTTAGATTCAGAGTTTTCATCATATGTCGCAGTTATGGTGTAAACGTCTGAACCTACTGTCATTTTGCCAACAAATGTATTAGAGCCCTTCTCTTGTTCATAAAGAATAAGACTAGAATCGCTTGTCCCCGGAAGATATGATCCGCTTGCATTTGGATGAGCAATAACGGTTTTTACACCAGCAGCATTCTCTTGTTTTATGGTTAAGCTTGTTTCTCCTGTTCTTGAATTTGTACGAGATTCATAACCATTATTAGTCGTAGTTAGTGCTGTATCGTATAGTCATTCCAAAAGTTGTTTACTGCTGCAGAGGACGGTATTGCAGTCATTAGTAATGTTCCAATGCCTAGAACTGGAACAATTTTTTTAATGATTGATATTTGTCGTTTTTTGCCGGCTGTTCGTGCTAATTCGCTAACTGCGGTGTATTGACCAAGTGTTTTATTAAAGATGATTTTGAATATCCGATTCATCTTGTTGCCCTTTCTAGACATCAATTGATGTTGCTGTCTGGCTTTGCCGTTCAGTCAACATCCGTTAATAAGTATTATGCGATGTTCAAGGTGTTGTTTTTTTATGAAATGCATTAATCTATCTTTGTATTTATCTTGATTAATACTAGTCTTTCATCAAAAAACGAAATTCATTCAAAGAAGAGCTCCTATGGCTTTAGAAACTTTGAGAACTACCGTTTAAGAGTCAGAGTCCTCTGTGACCATTAATCCTGTTGTATATATGTTTTTTGGAATATTAATAACGATTAATCGAATGGTTTGGAATGAATTGATGCCCCTTTTTGATGTAGGACCAATCAATTTCAAAATATAGTGGCTCTCTATCTTGTAAGAGGATCTGTTTAGTGGGATCTGGCTTTGCCTTTTTTGATTTGAGTACCAGTTAACCGCCGTCTAAGGCCGTTTAGCCATATTTTCTCTTCCAATTTGGCCATAAAAATATGGCCAAATCATGCTATAGCCTAATTTCTGTCCTAATTTATGCAAGATTCTATGGAATGTGGTGATACCTAATTGTACCGCCTTGCAAGGGAATGTGTTGATTTATATAATAAAAAAGCCGTTATTGAGACGGCTTGTTACTGGAAAATGGCGGAGGAGAAGGGATTTGAACCCCCGATACGGTTGCCCGTATACCGGATTTCGAGTCCGGCGCATTCAACCACTCTGCCACCCCTCCTTCATATTCGAATGGATGATTATATCAGGATTCCTTAATTTTTACTGATGTTTTAGGCAAGAGTAATATACGTGGCATATAATAATGGTTCTCATCTAGATTTTTAAGAATTACTAATTAATAGCCATGGCTGGAATTTATATAAAAACACCAGAACAGATTGAAGGAATTCGTAAAGCAAGTAAACTTGCAGCAGAAGTCCTTGATTATATTGAACCATTTGTGAAACCTGGTATTTCAACAGGTGAATTGGATAGATTGTGTCACGAATTTATTACTGACCATAATGCTATTCCTGCCCCTCTAAATTATTGTCCTCCTGGCTACAAACCTTATCCAAAAGCAACCTGCATTTCACTTAATGAAGTTGTTTGTCATGGCATTCCAAATTTTAATAAACGACTCAAAAAGGGAGATGCTTTAAATATTGATGTAACCGTAATTTTAGATGGTTATTTTGGCGATACGAGCCGAATGTATTTTGCCGGAGAACCTTCTATTATGGCAAAACGACTCGCTAATATCACTTATCAATGTATGTGGCTTGGCATCCGTGAAGTGAAACCAGGTAATCATATTGGTGATATTGGTTATGTTATTCAACAATTTGCCGAAAATGTTGGCTACAGCGTTGTTCGTGAATTCTGTGGTCATGGCGTGGGTATTGAATTCCATGAAGAACCACAAGTTTTGCATTATGGGCAACGAGGAGAAGGTCCTGAAATAAAACCGGGCATGATCTTTACCATTGAACCGATGATTAACGCGGGTCATCGTTTTATTACCCAATTACCTGACGGTTGGACAATCCGAACAAAAGATAGAAAACCATCCGCGCAATGGGAACATACAATCTTAGTCACAGAAACAGGCTATGAAGTTCTAACAGTATCTCCCAATATGCCGGCTCCCCCAAAATTTATCACAGAGACTAATTAATTTACATTAAATAACTGAATTCATTTTTCACTCGGATATTTACGTTCTACGAAAAAATTTTCGTAGAACGTTTTTTATCTTTTCAATAAGATATCCTCTAAATACACTTCCTTAATCCTTTGATTCTATTTCTATTTTTGATTACCAAGAAAAATAAATATCCCCATGCAACAAGGCATAGCGCATAATACCTTCTTAAATTAATTGCAGAAAATATTCAAAAAAGGCCAGATCATGATGGAATCTGATATTACGTTTAAACAGCAGCTCATGAATTTACGTGAATCTGTCATTGCAGATTTCAAAGTACACCACCATTCACAGCAATTATTGACAGCATTTTGTCACGGTGTAGACAATATTCTCATCAACATCTGGACATCTCTTCATTTACCCAACACCCATGCGCTAATAGCCGTTGGCGGATATGGCCGAGGAGAACTTTTTCCCCATTCTGATATTGATATCCTCGTCCTATTAGGCAATAAGCCAGATAACCCATTAAATAAGCAACTAGAATCTTTTATTCAACAACTATGGTCATTAGGACTCACAATTGGCCATAGCATACGTACCGTAGATGAATGTATCGAAAACGCTGAAAAAGACATTACCATTCAAACAAGTTTGCTGGACGCTCGCTTTATTACAGGTAACCGTACACTTTTTCATGATATGTGTAATCGCTACGATCATCGTATGGATCCTCAAGCTTTTTTCATTGCAAAAATGCTTGAAACACAACAGCGACATCAAAAATTTGGTGATACCCCTTATAGTCTGGAACCCAATTGCAAAGATGGACCTGGCGGTCTTCGTGATCTACAAGTGATTCTATGGACAGCTAAAGCGGCAAAACTAGGCGCTTCATGGAATGAACTGGCTGAAAAAGGATTATTAACAACCTCTGAAGCGCAACAATTATATAAAAAAGAACATGCTTTTAAAGACATTCGCATTCGCTTGCATATCCAAGCGCAAAGAGAAGAAGATCGGCTCCTTTTTGATTTGCAAATGCCTATTGCTAAAACATTTGGATTTCAAAAAAATGGCGAATTATTAAATCCTCGAGCCGCTAGCGAATGCATGATGCAACGATATTATCGAGCCGCACACTCCGTACGACAATTGAACATGATTTTGCTACAAAACATTCAATTCAAGCTTTTTCCAAAACCTCAACGCACCATCAAAATCAACAATCATTTCAATGAGGTCAATGGGCTACTTGATATTGCTGAAGATGATTTATTTCTTAAATATCCTTCAGCAATTCTCGAAGCCTTTTATTTGCTAGCACAACGCGTTGATTTAAAAGAAATGACGGTACGAGCCTTAAGAGCCATGTGGCATGCCAGAATAAATATTGATAAGCATTTTCGTCGCAATAAGACCAACCATGCTTTTTTTCTAAAAATTCTCCAATCTGAACGATTTGTTGTCCGTGCATTAGATTATATGAATCGCCTAGGCATACTGGGACGCTATCTGCCCAATTTCGGCAAAATTATTGGGCAAATGCAATATGATCTCTTTCACCAATTTACTGTTGATCAACACACCATTAAAGTACTAGAAAACTTACACCATTTCTCTCGCGCCCGCTATGCGCATGAAAATCCGCTATGCAGTCGATTGATGACGAGTTTTGATCGAAAATGGGTATTATATGTTGCAGCACTATTTCATGATATTGCGAAAGGCCGAGGCGGTGATCATTCACAATTAGGAATGATTGATGCCAAACAGTTTTGCATTCAACATGGCATGAATGAACAAGATACTGAACTTGTTGTCTTTCTCGTTAAAGAACATTTATCCCTTTCAACATTTGCTCAGAAAAAAGATCTATCAGACCCTGATGTAATCAATACATTTGCAAGTATTGTTAAAGATGAACGACATCTTACCGCTTTATACTTGTTAACCGTTGCCGATATTCGCGGCACAAACCCTACGATCTGGAATGCCTGGAAAAGTCAGTTGCTTGAAAACCTTTTATACCAAACTCGACGAGTTTTAGGAGGAGAAGACCTCTCTATTGATCATGAGTTTGAAAAACGACAAGAAGAAGCTAAAGTCATTTTAAGACTTTATGGTTTACCAGACTCTGCTCATGAAAATTTTTGGAAACAACTCGATATTGTCTATTTTTTACGCAATGATGCTTCAGATATCGCATGGCACACCCGAAAACTATACTGGCGAATCAACTCTCCCGATCCTATTGTTCAATGCCGTCTATCTCAAGTCGGTGAAGGGCTTCAAATTGCGGTTTATATGCCAGATCGTGCTGATTTATTTGCTTGGATTTGCAGTTATTTTGAACGCAAAAATTTTGCGATCTTAGATGCAAAAATTCATACGACAAAACAGCACTACGCATTAGATACATTCATTGCTACTCGAAAAGGATTTGAAAAAAATTATCGAGATATCATCTCACAAGTTGAACATGATCTTAGTGAAATATTAAAGTCTCCTGGCGATTTACCTAAACCATCTAGACCCAAATTACCACGAAAATCTCGTTTTTTTCCGGTCTCACCTTCGATTGATTTACGAACCGATGATGGCAATAAGTTTGTATTAAGTATTGTTGGCAATGATTATCGAGGATTGTTGTATGCTATCGCATGTGTTTTTAGTAAATATCATATCAACTTACATGCCGCAAAAATTATGACACTCGGTGAACGAATTGAAGACGTTTTTTTAATCGATGGAGACGTTTTAAAGCATCCTCGCCGACAAATTGACTTTGAACGCGATATGATTAATGTATTAAACCCACGTTTATAATCCTTTTTAGTGAGAATTTTTGATGGATGAATTGATTCGACTCTCTAAACGCATGTCAGAACTAGGACTTTGTTCCCGACGAGAAGCTGATGTTTGGATCGAACGAGGCTGGGTTCGTGTTGATGGCAAAATCGTTTCCCAATTAGGAAGCAAGGTATTGCCTCACCAGAAAATCTCAGTCGATAAACGTGCTGTTAAAGAACAAGGGCAACGCGTAACTATTTTAATCAATAAACCTGTTGGCTATGTCAGCGGCCAAGCAGAAAATGGTTATAAACCCGCCGTCGCACTAATTAATGAACAGTCTCACTGGTCAGAAGATCCCTCAAACATCCGTTTTAATCCCGCTCAAAAACGTGGTTTAGTCCCCGCCGGCCGTCTAGATATTGATTCTGTTGGTCTATTAGTCCTCACTCAAGACGGTCGTATTGCCAAACAACTCATTGGAGAAAATTCTTCAACAGATAAGGAATATCTGGTACGTGTCAAATATCAAAAGCCTGGGCGTTTGCCTGATAAAGACCTCAAACTACTACAACATGGTTTAACGCTTGATGGCAAAGCGTTACTGCCTGCGAAAGTAACATGGCAAAATGACGATCAATTGCGTTTTGTACTCCATGAGGGCAAAAAACGCCAAATCCGCAGAATGTGCGAAGCAGTCGGATTAAAAGTCATCGGACTTAAGCGAGTCCGTATTGGGAAGGTCCGATTAGGAGCACTTCCACCCGGGAAATGGCGTTATTTACGTAAAGGCGAGATATTCTAACGTCAACTAGCTTGATCAAGGATAAAGACTTATTTACCGTCATCATCTTCATCAAAAGCTTCATTAAACCCAAAATAGTCTAAATCAGGCATTTGCATCGGATAAAGAATACCGTCTAAATGATCGCATTCATGTTGTGCAACACGTGCATGGAACCCCTTTACATCACGGCTAAATTTATGACCAAAAACATCAAATGCCTCGATTCGAATCTTCGTATATCGAGGTACCAGCCCACGCATGCCAGGAATAGATAAACACCCTTCCCAACGTTCATCAAATTCGTCAGTTAGCGGCATTAACTTAGGATTAATTAAAACCGTTGCGGGAACTTCTTGCATATTTTCTGGGTAATAATCTTTATCATAGCCAAAAACAACCACTTGTTTTAATATTCCAATTTGAGGTGCAGCTAACCCAGCACCATCGGCATCTTTCATGGTCTCCCAAAGATCTGCAATTAATTGATGAAGTTCTGGCGTATTAAATGCTGTAATAGGGGCTGATTTTTCAAGCAAAAGCTCTCTCCCCATTTTAAGAATTTTTCTAACACTCATAATCTGCCCCGCTACTTTTCATTTTTAATCATACGAAGGAAAGTGATTTCATCCAAAATCGTAATTCCCAATTGATGCGCCTTTTCTAGTTTACTACCGGCTTCTGTGCCGGCTAGTACATAATCCGTTCTTTTTGAGACAGCACTACTCACTTTCCCGCCTAAAGTACGAATCAATTCTGAAGCCTTTTCTCTAGAAAGCGTTGGCAACGCCCCCGTTAACACAAATTTCTTTCCCATTAATGGCTGATGACCTTTTTCCCCTTCATTTTCAATCCAATGAACACCATTTTTAATCAGTCGATTCACAAGATTCATGCAATGACTATCTGCAAAAAACGCTCTAATTGATGTTGCTACCGTATTGCCAATGTCTTCCACTTGCAATAACTGTGCTTCTGTCGCATGAATAATCGACTGAAGACTTCCAAAATGTTCAGCTAATGAGCGAGCCGTTGACTCACCGACATGGCGAATACCTAAAGCATAAAGAAATCGAGCTAATGTTGTTTGTTTCGCTTTTTCACACTCCGCAATAAGATTCGTTGCCGATTTTTCTGCCATCCGGTCCAATGCAATTAACGTTGGCATATCTAAAGTAAAAATATCAGCGGCATCTTGAATAATCCCTTTGTCGACCAGTTGATCAATAAGCTGCTCCCCTAAGCCTTCAATATTCATCGCTTTACGGGAAACAAATAATTCCAGTCCTCGTTTTTTTTGTGCAGGACAATTAATCCATCCTCCCGAACAACGAGCAACCGCTTCATTTTCAGCACGAACAATTAATGCCCCACAAGCCGGACAATGCGATGGCATAACAAATACTTTTGCATCCAATGGACGCTTTTCTATAATAGAAGCGACAACCTCTGGAATAACATCTGCGGCACGTCGGACAATAACCGTATCACCAATACGAATATCCTTACGCCGAATTTCTTCTTCATTATGTAAAGTCGCATTAGCAACAGTAACCCCCCCTACAAACACGGGAGTAAGTCGAGCAACTGGTGTAATTGCGCCCGTTCGCCCAACTTGAACATGAATATCTTGGACCTGAGTCATCACCTCTTGAGCCGGAAATTTATGGGCTAAAGCAAAGCGTGGGGCATGAGCAATAAACCCCAGTTTTTGCTGTTGTGCTAAACGATTAACTTTATAGACGACGCCATCAATTTCATAAGGCAACTTATCTCTAAGCGCTAAAATATCATTAAAAAACCCCAGCAATCCTTTATAACCATGAACAATTCGTCGTTCTGGACAAACCGGTAATCCTAAATGCATCAGCCAATCAAGCAAATGATGCTGACTTTCGGGGTAATTAGCTCCCTCTAATTCTCCTAAACCATATGCAAAAAAGCGAAGTTTTCTCGTTGCTGTGATTTTCGAATCTAATTGTCGTAAACTGCCTGCTGCAGCATTTCGTGGATTTACAAATTCTTTCTGCCCATTGATCCGTTGACGTTTATTAAGGTCTTGAAAATCTTGCTTATACATCAAAACTTCTCCCCGTACTTCTAGTAAACGAGGCGGCATATCTGTTAATAACCGTAAAGGAATACACTGGATTGTTCGAACATTAGATGTAATATTTTCCCCTAAAGTCCCATCTCCACGAGTTGCAGCTTGAACCAAACGCCCTTTTTCATATCGAAGATTAACCGCTAACCCATCAAACTTAAGCTCTGTTTCATACTCAACTTCTTTTTCACCAAGCTCTTCTGATATCCTCCGGTCAAATGCTTCAATTTCAGTTTCATTAAATCCATTTTGTAACGAACGCATCGCAATACGATGCTGAACCTTTTCAAATTGTGTTAATGGGGGGGCGCCTACTCGCTGAGTTGGAGAATCAGGCATAGCTAATTCAGGATAGTCTGTTTCTAATTGCTGCAGTTTTCGAAAAAGCCGATCATACTCCGCATCTGGAACAATCGGATTATCTAAAACATAATAAGCATGACTATATCGTTCTAGATCTTGATATAGTTGACGCATTATTTCGGCTGGATTGTCTTGTGGCAAATCTGAAAATAAATCTGACATTATTTATTAGCTATTGATGAAAAAGTCTCAAAGAACGAAGAGATCCTGCATGTAGCGACGCAGCTTGCATAACTTGGTAGTATTGTTCAAGTTGCTCAGAGATAACGGCAATATGCTTATCCGTTAAAAGATTTCCTTGTTCATCAATCAAACGGCCCTCTAATTCTTCACAAAGATTTTTTGCACAAGCAACCATTTGACCAAATGGATCTTTTTCACGTGGAACACAAGGAACATCAAGATTAAAAATAAGCCCTAAAGCGGTCTCTGACTCTTTTTTACCAAAGATCCCTACTAAGAACAATTCACATTCTTCATCCTCTTCTCTATCATTTTTAACCCATATCCCATCAGAGCGCGGTTGATACTGCTTTTTCTCAAGTATTTTTTCAACCCATGTTTTTGGCCATGGTTGAGTATTTGCTTGAATGGTGAGCCGAATCTTTAAATCATGTGTCGATATAAATTGATACAATGCCTGCGCTTGAGCAATAACGGCCATCATATCAGGAACATCCATCTCGGCATTAATTGTCGAAGTCAATAAATTCAATTGTGCAATAAGACTAGAAAATGCAATATCTGTTAAAACCATTTGACGATTCGCCAATAAAACACATACTTTTAATTGGCAATAGTGATGAGAAGGACAAATAGCATGCCAACCATTATGATCATCAGAATGCTCAATACGCCCAACAAAACGAACTGGCAACTGCCCGGCATATGACCAAGATTGCAATAACGGTAATAATTCTTCCGCAGCAATGTCAGTCTCAGGGGTAATCGTAATCACACATTCAATAATCTCATCAATAGGCCATTCTTTTTTTAAATGAGCGTTTTCTGCCTGAATAAGCGCATCATTCTCTTTATGGGCTTTATCTCCATTAATTTGAGAATTTTCTCCAGAAACACATGGTGTGTCTTGGGTTTGCTTTTCCAGTTGTTTAGCCATTTCGACTTTTCGAAGTCGATTCGCCCTAATGCGATTATAAATAACGATAAATAATATAAGCGCAATACCTCCAGCAATGAGAATTAACTGCAAATCTGTCAAACCAGTCATTGGGTTCTCCCTTTTTCTACAAATTTCCTTGTATCACTGAGATTAACGCTAACAATACGGGAAACCCCTTTTTCCTGCATAGTCACTCCAATTAATTCTTCGGCCATTTCCATCGCAATCTGATTATGTGAAATAAATAAAAATTGTGTATTTTCAGCCATTTTTGTCACTAACTTGCTAAAACGAGCAGTATTTGCATCATCTAACGGCGCATCAACCTCATCTAATAAACAAAACGGCGCTGGATTTAACTGGAATAATGAAAAAACCAAAGCAAGTGCTGTCAACGCTTTTTCTCCCCCAGACAACAAATGTATTGTCGCATTTTTTTTACCTGGAGGTTGTGCCATAATTTGGATGCCAGCATCTAAAATCTCATCACCATTCATAATAAGCTGCGCTTTACCACCACCAAACAACATTGGAAATATTTCATCTAACGATTGATTAACCTGATTAAAAGTCGCTTGAAGTTGATGTCGTGTTTCCCGATCAATACGTTTAATCGCATTTTCAAGCGTTGAAATGGCTTCTGTTAGATCTTTATGCTGTTCTTGAAGATATTGCCTTCGTTCTTGTTCGTGTTTTAGTTCTTCAAAAGCTGCTAAATTAACAGGACCTAATGCCTTTATTTTTGCCGTTAGTTCTGTTATCTCTTGCTGCAATAATGAAGGGTTATCGTCTGAAAACAATGCTAAGAGTTCTTGTTCATGAATGCCAACTTCATGCAATTTCTGAGTATATTGTTCAATTTGAAGTCTTGCCTCTTGTTCTTTGAGTTGCAAAGCAACAATTTTTTCTTGCTGAGATTGTAAACATTGTTCAGCTTGCAAACGTTCTTCTTTAACACTTTTTATTTGTTTAGCAATTTCATCAAGCGCAAAACGTTTCTCTGCTAATAAATTTTCATGGGCTATTCGTTGATCAAGTAAAATCTGGCGTTGATTTTCTTGAGCATTATCCGTCAAATTCGCCATTTCCTGCTGATTAAAACGAATTCCTTCATCAACTTGCTTGATTTGCTGATTAGTAGTTTCTATTTGACGATTAATTTCTAACTGACGCTGATTAGATGTCTGTATTGCAAACGAAATCTGTTGCGCCTGTTTTTCTAACTCATGACAACTTTCACGAGCCTGTTTTAAGGTTTCTTCTGAAACAATAACTGTTTCATAATGACGATTGGCTTTTTCTTGTTTTTCGACTAATTGCCGTTCAAGCGCTTCAAGTACTTTTTCCTGCTTGGCAATATTGGCTTGTTTTTCTTGAATTTCCTTATCCCAATCATCTAATTGCTGAATGATTTGTTTTTGCTGAATGGCATAATAATGCTGCTGTTCTTCTTCTTTTAAAATGGCAAAATGGATTTGATTGAGCTTCTTTTCTTGCTGTTCAATCGCGCTCTTAGTTTGCTGCACGGCTTCCTTTTGATCATTAAGTTGTCGTTGCGCATTTTGAAAACGCACCATAGCTTGATCTAACTGTGTCTGAGATTGCTCGCAAATGGTCTCAAGACGATTCATTTCCTGCCGGCGAGAAAAAAATCCTTCTTGATCGGATTCAAGAACATACAATCGAACACTATGCCTATCAACACGATGTCCTTCAGGAACAATAAAATAGGCTCCGGTCGGTAGTTGATTTCGCAATTGAAGAGCATCATGTAGACTAGACGCAGTATATACGCCATATAACCAATTCTCTATTAATGGGACTAAACCAGGAATATCCGTTTTGATTTGATCCGATAAAGGCTTCCATTTAAACGGCGGCGTCATACTGAGATTACTTATTTTTTCTGGAATATCATAAAAACTCACCTTACCGGGTAAGTTTTCCTTGGCAAAATCTTCCACCCGTTCAAGCCTAGATAAAGCAACGGCTTTTAATCTTTCAGACAAAACGATCTCTACTGCAATTTCCCATTCCGGCAAACAAGTCATATGGCGCCATAACGGCATCAATTTATCCAATTGATTCTCTTTAATCCATTGCTCAAACTGCCCTTCACGACTTTCTTCAATTTGGCAAAGTGCATCCAATCGTGCTTTATGCTGAATAATGGCTTCTCGATAATGGCGAACTTGAGAAGATTCTTGATGCTGATTTTCCTGTAATACCGGTAACGCTTCTTCTAAATTCTCTAAACGATATCGGAGTTCTTGCAAATATTGTTCGATTTCCTCCTTGTCAGAAATTTGTTTTTGCAATAAAACTTTATTCGGAACTTTAATTTGCTGATGGCGCTTGACAACATCTTCTCGTTTTGCAAAACAATCTGTTAGCCCATTTTGCAAACTTTTATAGGTATTCGTAGCAACCGCGATCTGTTGTTGAATTTGTTGCGTATCCTCTTTTAATCGAGCGTCTTCTTTTCGATATTGGACCAATATCTCTTCATACTCTGGCAATTTATCTTGTTGTTCGGATAAACGCGCTTTAATGATCTCACTTTCCGTTTGTTGTGCAACTAAAGATTCTTTGACCTCACTTAAATGAGATTCTAATTCAGGAAGCTGTTCATTCCATTGTTTTTTTTGTGTTTCAAAAGTAGCCAACTGTTTTTCAAGACGTTTCCGTGTCTCAGCAATATAATTAATCTGTGCGGTTAAGCGTCCAATTTCAGCGTTAATACCATACAAATCTCCTTGAGTATCATGTAATGTTTGATTGGCTTTTTCATTTTGAATACGCAATTCCTCAAATAAGGCATCATTTCGATAGATGGTTGCTCGACTATTTTCAAGTTGTATTTGAGCATTTTCGATCTGCTGTCTTAAAGATTCTCGACACTTTTCATTAGATTGCTTTTGTAATAACCACAAAAATTGTTGACACTGACTACGACGCTTTGAAAGATGGTGGTACGTATTTGCTAATTCAGCATGTTGCTTGAGTTTCTCTAACTGCTTTTCCTGTTCCGCTAAAATATCAAGGACACGACTTAGATTTTCTTGCGAATCCATTAATCGATATGCCGTTTCCTTTCTGCGCTCTTTATACTTTGAAACTCCTGCCACTTCTTCTAAAAATATCCGTAATTCCTCAGGACGAGCCTCAATAATCCGTGAAATCATGCCCTGACCAATGATGGCATATGCACGAGGACCTAGTCCTGTTCCCATAAAAATATCGTGAATATCTCTACGACGAACCGTTATTCCATTAATAGAATAAGAAGATCGCCCCTCTCGGGTTAACACCCTACGCACAGCTAATTCAGTATATTGTCCCCATTGTCCGCCAATACGCCCATCGCTATTATCGAAAACCAATTCAACGGATGCGCGTCCAGCAGGCTTACGAACAGTCGTTCCACTAAAGACCACATCTTTCATGGATTCTCCGCGCAACTCAGACGCACGAGATTCGCCCAAGACCCAGCGGATAGCATCCATAATATTTGACTTTCCGCAGCCATTAGGCCCAACAATACCATTGAGCTTGCCTTGAAAATGAATAGTTGTCGGATCAACAAATGACTTGAATCCAGATAATTTAATGGCTGTTAGTTTCACTCAAATAAAGATATCGGAAAAAGTATAATCATAGCATTCCCGTATACAAACGTAACTAACCGCCTACTAAGCATTATCATGCAATAGATCCACTCAAAAAACGAGAAAAATCAAAATTGAGATTACTTTTATTAAGTAAATATAACGCCATCAATTAAAATCTATTACAGGATATATATAAAATAAACCTTAGAAATTACGATTTTTTCATTTTTTAAAGGTTAATTTTCGGTATACTGAAAGACTTTTCTAGGAAGGTGATTGTATTATGCAAAAATTTACAGTAGGGTTGCTATCAATATTAGTTACAAGTTTGTTTATAGCCTCCCCTGTAACTGCATCAGTAAAAATGGTCACCCTTGCCCCTACCAAAAAATCCAATCCCAATAAAACCGCTCTCGTAAAAGAAAAAAAAGTCACTCAACCCATATCGACTTCATCCAATCGTCTTAAAAATACGGCTAAAGCAACACGCCCCATTAAGAATACGAATAAACCTAAAGAATCTTTAAATTCTATAAAGATCCGTCCATCCGTTAAAAATAAAACGATAAAAACGACTGAAATTCAATCAAAATCGAAAGCGATAAATCAACCCAAAAAAGAATCTAACAAAACAAAACAAGCAACGAAAATCGTTAATACCAAACCCATTGCTTTAAAACCCAATAATTTATCGTTAACACCGCATAGTTCTGCTAAAAAATCAGCGCCTGTTTTGAATAGTTCTCGTCAAACTCCTCCGCTAAATACAACAATGACGATAAAGACTAAGGAAAAGCAAGTCCCAAATCATGCATTATTGCCAGCATTTACAACATCAGGCTTAGATACTACGAAAAATTCGCCCACAATATCTTCTCCTGCTGATATTGTAATTCCTAAAGCGACTCCTCAATCAGCAGCCATTACCCCTCCCATCTCTTCATTCGGAAAATTAAATGAGAAAACCTCATCTTCATCGACTTACGTCTCTTTAAATACTAAACTGCCTGAAAGAAAGCCGATTTATATCAACGAAACCCCTAATGGCCCGAATACGCGAGCAAAAGCGGCTTTAGTCTTAGATGAAAATAACTTAAAAATTCTTTATGAACGTAACAGTACAACACGCATGCCGATGGCCTCAATTACTAAATTAATGACGGCGCTGGTCGTTATTGAGTCTATGCAAAATATGAATGAAATCTTGACAATTTCAGAAGACGATATCGATCGATTAAAGGGAACGGGTTCAAGATTAAGTATTGGAACACGTTTAACTCGTGGTGAATTATTGAAATTAGCTTTGATGAGCTCTGAAAATCGAGCTGCTTCTGCTTTAGGACGTTATTACCCTGGAGGTAAAACTGCTTTTATTAATGCAATGAATCTAAAAGCAGCAATATTGGGCATGACCAATACCCGCTATGTGGATACAAATGGCCTCTCCCCACAGAATGTCTCTTGTGCTCGAGATCTGGCAAAATTAGTCATGGCTGCTTCTGAATATCCGTTAATTCGTCGATATTCAACGACTGAATATTATACGGTCTATACTAACGGCAAAGCACTCAATTACGGGAGTACTAACCGTTTGACACACAGTTCTAGTTGGAAGATCTTACTCCAAAAAACAGGGTATATCCGCGAAGCGGGTCAATGCCTCGTTATGAAAACTTTAATTGATAACCGCCCTGTTGTCGTCGTACTGCTCAATGTTGTTGGCCCTAAAGGCGCTCGAATCGTAGATGCCAGAAATATTAAAAATTGGATGACCCACACTGACCCATCCAATAATTCGAGATTAAGATCTTTTTCTCGTGGAAATATTTCTGACGATACTGATTTTTATGATTAAGTTACGCAAAACTCAAAAACAATTAAACGATCCATCTCATTTTACTCGCTGAGTATGGTTTTATCATCTCTTTTAGCATGTGTTAATGATTCTGCAATATTTGCCATAAAATCACTAAAGTACCCTGTATTTTCCCAATCTGCTTCTGCTGTAATTTTTCCATTCTTTCTGGCTACAGTAAAATCTAGCATAAATGTTGCTTTATTATCGCCATCGGCGAGATAACCTGATCTTTCTGCAATCCCTTTAAACCCATAGTTTTTAAGTATTGTTCCTTTTTCACGCTGTTCTTCTGCAGCTTTTTCAAGATCTATTGCAAAATCAGGCTTAGGTTGAACCAGAAACTTCCCCTTACAAACTAAAGATCCATCCTCTTCTTTTTTTGTACTCCCCACAGAATCAAAAGAAAAATCTAATCTTTCTAACATTTGACGAGCTTCATCGGTCTCCATATACCCTTGCTGAACAATTCGTTTGACACCTCCTTCTTTAAGCCATTTAATGACCGATATTTGCGCATCTTGAGTTGAACAATCATCTCCTTTTCTTGTAACGCAACCTGCCATAACAGCTAATATCATCGTTCCTAACAACAATCTTCTAATTTTCATACTTAACCTTTACATAAACTGCCCGCTGTTTTTATCTCTCATCGTCCTATATCTTCAAAAGAACGTGACTTTCAATAAAAATATTTACCCTTATCCTAATCGGCTAATTTAATTAAATTGGTTCTTTTACACCGAGCTTTATTTTTAAGATCCTTTTTTCTGATTAAGAACAAACCTTGTTTCCTCATAGAAATTCATCCATACTACTTGAATATAATGAACGATAAGGATTTTAACAATGGAATTTAGCCAGGTTATCAAAAAACGTCGATCCATTCGAGATTTTAATGGACTGCCAATTCCTAAAGATACATTAAAAGCAATTGTTGCAGAAGCTCAATGGGCGCCCTCTTGGGTTAATTCCCAACCATGGAAAGTTTACATTGCAACAGGCAAAACACTAGAGACCATCAAACAAAATCATCTGATTAAAGTACAATCAGGCGAAAAAGGCTATTCTGACTTTACCCGTGTTCCACGAGAATCATTCGGTGCTTATCCTTTTAAAAATATGCAAGCATTAACAAAGCACCTTGGCAATTATGTAAAAGAAGATTTCTCTGAATTTTATAAAACACAAGAAAATCTTTATCACTGTAGTGCAGCGATCTACATTACAATCCCTAAAAATTCTCCCGAATGGGCTATTATGGATATGGGAGGATTTGAACAAACACTGATGCTAAGCGCCGCTAATAAAGGAATTGATTCCATTCCCGCTTATGAATTTGTAAAATTTCCTGACATGATCCGTCAATATTTAGGTATTCCTGAAGATGAACTAATTGCTATCGGAATTGGACTCGGCTATCGATCTAGTCATCCTATTAACAATTATCGTTCCCTTCGAGTCCCTTTAGACGAAATGCTCACCATCAAAGAATAGCTAGAGTATTGGCAAAATGAAGATGAATAGATAAAACGCAATTAACTTTTCAAAAATTTTATAGAATAAAAACAATATAAAAAAACGCCCAATGCGTTCTAACATTGGGCGTTCAATTTGCGGGCAACCAAAGATTAATAAAACCCGATCTTAGAGGCGAAAAAAACACCGAGTTTTCTTCAATCTTCTGAAAAGAGATTATACCTTAACTTTTATTAAATGCAAATGATTCTCGTTTACATATTTATAGAACCATTTCAAACAAAAAAAACCCGCTGATCATTCAACGGGCGAGGTAAAAAGACTGGCATAACGCAGACTTACATTGATCAGAGGAGACTTTCTGCATCAATGTCTCTTAAGCCTACAAAAATTATTTTACACTTCTTTTTCTTTTAAACGCAAGTGATAATTATTATCATTTAGTAAAAAACTAACAGCTCACTTAATAGAAAAATAAAACCAACTTTGCGACAAATAGACGAACTCGCATGAAACGCAACCGTCGATTCTTGAGAAAAACACAGATACGATTAAAACCACCCCATATTTTGCTCAATATTCTTCATTGCATCACGAACTGTATCAAAATGATCAAGAGGATAGGTTGCTTCGACAGCAATACGATTTAAAAGTCCAACAATGACCATCACCATAATACGCGCCCGAATAACCGGGCGTCCCCAATGCGTATCGGCCATTTGCTGCATTGCAGCGGCTAATGCATAATTTGCTATTTCAGCGCCCTTCACCATATCTGGATCGCTCATTGTTGACTCAAATAAGGTCGTTGCATCGGTTGGTTCCCCTGAATGAGTACTCTTGATTCTGCCTAAATCATCACGACTAGGAGCTTTGCCTGTCATTGCCTTAAAAACCTCATCGCAAACATCTTGCACAAATACTTCAGATTCCCCTGACAATTTTGCCGTTAGCGTCATCATCGGTACCGTTACCGCATGTAGTAACGTTTTAAATTCCTCATCAGAACTGACTTTGCTCGCATTGAGTTTTTGAGTTAACAACTTATTAATCTCTTGTGCTTCACGCATCACAGTTTCAGATTGGTCTTTGTTTTCCATAACGGGTATCTATCAAACAAAAAACGTAGTTTATGGTAAAACGGCTAAAAATGACAAACAACCGAACAATAAATTTTCCCAATAAAGTTTCTATTTATAGTTAAATTCTCAAGAAATTTTTATCTTCAGCATCAAAAATTTGATTATTCGATATGATTCGAATTTTTCTTGAAAAACAGCAACAATCTAATAAAAATGCCGAACTAACTCGTTCGGCATAACGATAAAAACTCATATATTGGCGTATGACTTATACAAGTTGCACTTTCGAAGCCGCTGGCGGCGTATTTAAAAGAGACAATATATTCTTTGCAAGTTCGGATTCAAGCTCTTTCGAAATAGCCCCCATTTCCTCTTGAGAAGTCCCCAAAAAAAGTAAAATCCCCATTGGAATATTTAAAGCAAGACAAATCCGACGCAATGTCGACAATGTGACATCTCGATGATTATGCTCAATCAAGGAAAGATATGAAACAGAACAATCAGCAAGCTCTGCAAGTTTTGTCTGGGACAATCCCTTACGAATACGACAAGTTTTGATCGCATTGCCAATGTCCATAATATTACCTCCCCCACAATAAAACGAACTCTAAAATGATAAAAACTCAGCAAGAATATCACCAGTATCCATTCTAGCAGAGAGAAAACCTTTAAAAGATCGCTCAACCCTATAAAAAACTGTGTCAGTATTTTCAATTTTTTCGCAAAATCATAATACCCTTGCATTCCGATTAAAACTTTATGGGTATCTTAATTGACACATCTTTTAAAGAAATCCCGTAAACCAAACAGCACGTCCCAATATCGTCACATCGGGTGGCAAAAGTCGGTCAGGATATTGTAATCGATCAGGATTATCACAACGCATTACCCATGTACGTTGACCTGCCACAACATTGAAATCATATATTAAACGCCGAAAAAATAAATGTCCGTCATAAAATACCGCATAAACTTTCGTGTCCTGCAATATTGTATCGGCAACATCAATTAATACAGAACAATTCATCTGTAATGTCGGCAGCATCCCATTATCATGAACCAACAACACACGAGCATTTTGACTCTGCACATTGAGCGACACTAAATCAGCTTTACGAAATACAACTTTTTCCTCAAATAAATGTTCCTCAAAATGATCATCCATTACCGATTGACGAGTATTTAGCACGGGGACTTGAATAAACTCATTTGACGGTAAATTCGGAACAGCCGTAAATGCATCCTCATAAGGCATCATTGCGCCTTTTCCTGTCGCTAGCCATTCTTGAGAAACATTAAGCGCTTTAGCCGCTAATAATAGATTCTTACCTTTTAAGTATTTTGCTTTACCATTAAGCCATCCATTAACACTGGGAGGCTTTACATTACAAGCACGCGCTAATTGTGCTTGTGTTATACCCAATTTTGACATTGCAGCTCTCAAACGCCCTGTCAAAAGGGTAAAGTCATAACTACTATCCTCTTTTTGCTCTCGCTTTTCTTCCTTTAAAGCCATATCCTGTAATGGCAAAGGCATCACTTCAGATTCTAATAGCGACCAATTAGATGGCTGCTTTTCCGTTTCATCAGAAATAATTTCTACATTGGGATCTTGAATTTTGTCGGTCACTTTGTCTCCCATCTAGAACAAAAAAAATCCATTAATCATACTACCGTATTGCCTAGCACAAAGAAATAGAAGTTGCGGCTAAATTATGTTAATTTGGAATAAATTTATCTAAAATACCTTACAATTTAATACTTGATTCGAATTTACATGATATAAATTTTTTAACACGCTTAAACAATATGTCATATTTTTCTGTTCCTATATAAAACGTCGCTATATACTTAAAGGCTGGATTCTTGAAAAGAAAAAATAAAACATGGTTACGCCTTCCATTCACACAGGAAAAATCTTCATTGATCTTGATGGTGTTATGGCCGATTTCTGGACTCGATCAAAAGAATTAACAGGGATTGCTATTCCAGACAATGACGCGATGTGGCATATTCTAAATAAAGTGCCACATTACTTTGACACCCTCGACATAATCAGCGGGGCCAAAGATCTTTTTGATCAGCTTTACCAAAAATATGGTCCTCGCTGTGAGATTCTTACGGCATTGCCTAAACCAAAACGCAATATGCCAACATCACATGACGATAAAATCGCTTGGGTTAGACGCACTCTTTCAAAAACAATCACAATTAACATTGTCGTTCAAACGGCTCATAAACAATATTACTGTACAAACACTAATGATATTCTCATTGACGATAGTCCCAGTAATATCGCTGAATGGCATTTGGCAGGAGGAATCGGTATCCTTTGCAAAAATCTGACGCAGGTCATGGCAGAACTCAGAGAACGCGGTATCTTATAGACCTGTGCAAAATGAATGGATCAAAAAACAAAAATGGAAGATATTGACAACGCCCCTAACCTTGAAAATGCAGCTAATGTCGCCATGCATCATATTGTCAGCATGCTTTGTGAATGGCACAGCAATTGGGAAATCCTACAATCACACACATTCATTGTTTCTGATCTTCGCACATTTCTATGTGATTGGAATAATCATTATTGTAATAATCGCAATACATGGAATTCCAATGATATGCTCGAACATCTGCGACTACTTGAATATATCTGTACGCGCAAGCTTGAACTAGCCAAAATGCAGCACGGAAATCAGTGGACCACCTCGCTTCCAATTGACTTCGAAATTGAAGACATGGAAACAGAAATGGCAACCACTTATTCCATTGTTGAACAAATTGTCCTTTATATATCGGGAATTCTTCCTTTACCCAAAAATTGGTCTGAAGACGATTGCGTACAAGATACTCATATAAAACACAGTACTAATCTCGTTGACCGCTATGCCATTGCTTGGCGAACTCAACTTTCAGGCGATATTACAGACGATCAACAAAGCAAAACAGCGCCTTTAGAAGAGCCTGTTTTTGAAGATGGAAGCAAAAAGCAAATTATCTGTACAAAATGGGCATATACTAAAACGCCTCATTGGCACTGTCCTGTTTGTGGAAAAAATCTTTTCGGGATCACAGGTGTCACAGCTTGTCGACATCTTCTCATTGCTTGCTTTGAAGGCGAACTGATCGGGACGAATCCTATTGGAACCGCAATGATTGGCGGAAAACGTCCAGACTTAGTCCCGGCTAGTCTCTTTAAAGAAACATCTCCAACACCATATGACGTTCTTAAAGCCGCCTACAGTACAGGATCTAATTTCATTCTTTCAAGTATCACTCATGGTATTCCAGGCGATCACGCTATTGCGCACGTTGAAATGCTTTTTGAATGCAAAGAATCAATTCTTGAAAATAAAGTATCAAAAAAATAATTAACTTCTTTATCGAATGCATTGATTCTTTTTTGTTTTATGTCGCTAAAAATCAGCGATTTACTCAAAGAAATTAGCATTGATTAATCAATTTGCTCACTTAATATCGTTTTATATTGAACTTAACATTTTAATGTTATCAATATTTTCTATTGACTTTGGATTGAATTCTTAAAAAATTCATCGCGATATCTATTTTGGATACGCGATCAAAATATCATTGAAAATTTTTTCACTATTTTGATAAACTCGTTAATATAGGATTCTTTAAATAATTATAAATACGCCGCACTTCACTTGGCATGCGCGTATCCAGCATTTGAGGATGTTTTAAATCAAGTGCCGTAATTTTTTGCATTTCTTCATGAGTGAGCTCAAAATCCCAAATATTAATATTTTCAATCATGCGTTCCTGATGGACTGTTTTTGAAATGACAATATTGTCACATTGCAGATTCCAACGAAGAACGATTTGAGCAACCGTTTTACGATGGGTCTTAGCAATTGCCGAAAGTATCGGGTTTGAAAACATATTATTCATCCCTTCTGCAAAAGGCGCCCAAGCCTCAGGCTGAATATCATAGGTTTTCATGAGTAATCGTTCATCTTCTCGCTGATAAAACGGATGAATTTCAATTTGATTAATTGCTGGAATAATTTTGACATTTTCACAAAAATCAATCAGCCGATCAGGTAAGAAATTACAAACACCAATAGCACGAATCCTTCCTGCTTGATATAGTTCTTCCATTGCTCGCCAGGCTCCATAATAATCAGAATAGGGCATATGGATTAAGTATAAATCAAGATAATTTGTTCCTATTTTCTGACAAGAACGTTCAAAAGCTTCTTTCGTATTTTCATAGCCCATTTCATGAACAAAAGCTTTCGTTGTAATAAAAAGATTTTGCCGATTTACGCCACTTTTTCGAATCGCATTACCAACTGCTTCTTCATTTTGATAACTGCTTGCTGTATCGATTAATCGATAACCCACGTCAATCGCATTAATTATTGCCCTCTCACAAACCAACAAATCCGTTATTTGAAATACACCAAACCCAATTCGAGGCATTTTTATCCCATTATTGAGGATAATATTCTGTGAAATCTGCATGATCATTGATTAAAAAAATAATAACAAAACACTTTATACTAATCTCATGACAACTTCTTGAATAACAACATTCTTACTTCAGATTCAATTCCTCTTTTTATCGCTTACTATTATTTTTTAATAACTTATTACCTATATTTACCATCTTAAAAATACTTACTTAAAAGAGGATGCATGACATTCATCGTGAATCATACGCTTCATTGTTTCAAGTAAAAGTTTGCCAACAGGTGTAAATGTTTGATGCCGACGCCAGATAATATGCATCGGTGAATATAAAGGAGGATTAAGTGGTCGAGTGCAAAGTCCACTATTAGGTCCCGTCTCGATTAAATGATCAAAACCAATCGCACATCCAATTCCTGCCTTGACCATAACAACCGCATTAAACATAAGGTTATAAGTGGCAACAATATTTAATTTGTCAAAATCATTACCAAACCATCGACGAAAATCAGCACTCATTGTTTGATGGGAGCAAATCAGAGGAATTCCTTTAATATCCTCAAGCGATATCCTATCTTTTTCTGCCAGTGGATGCTCATACGGCATAATAATTCCCCAACTATCATGATGAGGAATCATCAGATTATCATATCGATCAGCATCAGGCTCTCGAACAATAATCGCAAATTCTAATAGCCCACGATCAAGACGGCCTGTGACATCTTCAGCATTCCCGCTATGTAAATGCAATCGAATACGTGGATACTTTTTCTGTAGAGAATGTACCGCATTTGCAAGATAGCGAATTCCAAAAGATTCTGCACAACCAATATAGAGATCTCCACCCGTTACATCATCAAATGCTTTAAATTCAGCACAAGTACGATCAACCATACCTAAGATATCTTCAGCGCGTTCTCTTAGTAAACGTCCTTCATCTGTCAGGCGAATATTAAAACTTCCTCGTACAAAGAGTTTTTTCCCCAATTCTTCTTCAAGTGCCTTAAGCTGACGAGAAAGCGTAGGTTGAGTAAGATGTAAACGTGCAGCAGCACGTGTAATATTTCCTTCTCATGCGACCTCAAGAAAGTAACGTAATACCCTAATTTCCATCGAATAACGGCCTTTTCAAAAATAAAGGATTAATGCTTAGTAAGCATAACATGAAATAAATTATAGGCATTAGACATTTCGAAAGCTTACATTTATATTGCAATGAGGAAAGTGAGAGAACAATATCAATAGTTCTCTTAATATTCTATTTCTAATAATCATTAAATGATATTGATATGACGTTATCTGTTGATAAATTCCGAGAAATAATGGCCGCAAAGCTCCCAGTCACCATGGATTCCGAACTTGGAGAAACATTTTATGCATTTGCACAAGAAGCAATCCGTTTAACAATGGCGCTCAATTCACAATATCACACCCCTGAAGAAATTCGAGCCATTATGGCAAAAATCACCATGAGCCCCATTCCGGATGACTTCATGCTATTTCCACCATTTACCACAGATTGTGGAAAAAACCTAAAAATCGGCAAACGAGTATTCATTAATTCAGGATGTCGTTTTCAAGATCAAGGTGGCATTACAATTGGGGATGGCTGTCTCATTGGGCATAACTGTGTATTAGCCACATTAAACCACGATTTTGATCCGATAAACCGAGCAAATATTCACCCAGCACCAATCATACTCGGAAAAAATGTCTGGATTGGCGCTAATGTCACAATTGTCGGTGGTGTTACTGTTGGAGATGGTGCAATCATTGCCGCAGGAGCTGTTGTTACAAAAAATGTTTTACCGAATACAATAGTAGGTGGCGTTCCTGCGAAAATTATTCGTTCAATAGATAATGCCGACTAACATAATGGAATAATATCTGCCTGGCATCACTTTTTATTTTTGGAAAATAAAATTACATCATTAAAAACTTAATAAATCATTTTTTAAGGCCGAATAAAATTTATGATATTTACGATTATTCCTGCATTATTTGCTGCTTTTATTGTTTGGCGGTTCGTTCCTGAATTGCCCATCGGTAGAAATTGGAAAATTCTTATTGCGTTAATAATTGTACTGATTTCACAATGGGGATTAATCACAAATTTATTCGGCGGCATGGCTTCTCCTGAAGTTCCAAAATATGTCATTATTCTAGCGGGATGGGCAACAGGAACCTTTATTCTTCTGTTATGTTTTTTGATTTTCAAAGATATTATCTCAATAATACTTTGGACAGGCGCAAAGATAGGAATGTGGTCCACAAAACTCAGATTAAGTTGGCATTGGGGAGTCGGCTTATGCGGATTAGCGATCATTTTATCGCTAATTGGGACATGGCAAGGAATTCGTGTCCCCGATATAAAGCAAGTGCATATTAATGTACGGCACTTACCTAAAGCACTAGATGGATTTCGTATTGTTCAATTAACTGATTTACATGCATCTCAGCTCATGAACGCAGAATGGACTCGCGCTGTCGTTAATAAAACCAATCGACTAAATCCTGATTTAATTCTAATCACAGGAGATTTAGTTGATGGACTTACGGTTAATCGAACAAATGATGTTGCGCCTTATAAAGATCTGAGTGCTCGCCTTGGTGTATATATTGTCACAGGAAATCATGAATACTACTCCAATTATCTCAGCTGGATGCAATATTTTAAGAATATGGGATTACATATCTTAAATAATGAACATGTTGTATTAAACGATCATGGACAGAAAATCGTTTTAGCAGGAACAACCGATCGTGTTGCCTCCCAATTTGGATTGCCTGAACCCAACATTCAAAAAGCATTAACTGGAAAACCTAAAGATACCCCTGTTATTTTAATGGCACATCAACCGAAAGGCGCCAATAAAAATGCAGCTGCAGAAGTAGATCTACAACTTTCGGGGCATACCCATGGCGGACAAGTATTTGGTATTCACTGGCTCAATCAATGGATGAATGACGGATATGTTTCGGGATTATACAATGTAGATGGAATGCAACTTTATGTCAGTAATGGCACCGGTTTATGGAATGGATTCTTAATTCGTTTAGGCAAACCCTCCGAAATTACAGAACTCATACTACACCCTGCCGATAACACAATGATTAATGAATAACTTCAATATCTCATGAAAAGAAAACAAAAACCAGATATTCACGCATTAACTCAAACAAGAATAGAAGCGTCAAAACAACGAATCAAAGCATCTCGCATAGATGTCGTTGAACTTATTAAAGCAGCCGGACTTCGGTACTATGATAAACGATCGCAAGGTGGATTACTTTGGTTACTCGGTAGTATGGAACGGCTTGAATTCGTCAACTTTTGCCGCCAACACGGGATTCTTTTCATATATCGTCATGGGGGTAGTTGGGCTACGGTATCCCAACATGCATGGTGGTATGCTGAAGATGAATTGGCTGACCATAAAATCCCTAACCACTAATTTACCCCCACAATATTTCTTGCTGTTCAAATATTGCTTTTCTGCCCCTTATCCCATAAATTCGTTAATAATGAAGCAATGGTAAAAAGAAGGCCTGTACAGACAACACCTTCCCACCCCCACCAAGTCCATCCTGCTCCTGCGATAAGCGTCCCCATTGGACTAACGACAAAAAAAATAGTCATATAAATCGTATTAATCCGATTAATCGCCTTCGGATCAAGAGAAACAACACTAGACTGATTGGCTAAATGAGAGCACTGAGTGCCCGCATCAAGCAACAAGATGCAAAGAATAATCCCAATATAATAATCCTGCAAAATCCATGCAATACTCCATGCAATAACGCCCATAATAGCGCCAATCATTGAAACTTTTTTTACCCCAAGAATATTAATATAACGACCAATAAAAATCACAGAAACCGCACCAATAATGCCAAAAATCCCCATAAAACCAATAACATCATCGCCCGCATAAAATGGAGATCCTTGCAATTTAAAGGAAAGTGGGGCCCAAAGCGCAAAAAAAGAACCTTGAATCGTCGCTGCACGAAATGCCGCAATTCGTAAATAAGGATATTTTTTAAAAATATCCCAAATCGATCCAATTAATTGTCGATAAGTCCCTTGAAATGACGTATGCGCTTGTTTCGGTAACACAAAAAAATTAACAACCAAGCACAAAAACATAAGAACACATCCCATCCAGAAAACATAACGCCACCCAAAATGCTCGCTAATATAACCGCTAATAATACGTGACCCTAAAATACCAACCAGCAATCCCGAAACGATAATACTGATATTTTTTGATCGTTCATTAGGCAGGGAATAACGAGCAGCAAATGGAATATAAATCTGCGGCATCACCGAACATGCACCGATAAAAAGCGATAAAACCCAAATAATTGAAACATTTCCTGCAATGGCTGTTAATCCTAAAGCAACAATTAAAACAAGAAAATTAGCCGTCGTCATTTTTCGTGCAGAAATCAAATCACCTAAAGGAACCAGAAAAAAAAGTCCGAGTCCATAACCTATTTGGGTCATTGTGACAATAAAATTAGCAGCGAATTGACTACTCACTAATTCTTGTGAAATTGTTCCTAATAAAGGTTGAATATAGTAGCAATTGCTTAATGTTACTGCTGTAATCATCGCAAGAATAAAAACGAGCCATTTGGGCAAACCTTGCGCATCTTCTAAAGGGATATTCATCAAACTAAAAAATATTAAAAAAAGACAATCATTCTATTTTGCACGAACATTAATTAACTCTCAGAAAAGTTGATATTTCTTAAAAGCCACATACTAGAAATGAGCTTTTCCTTAATTTAATGCGTTTTTTAATGCAGCGAAAAAACAATGGGAATTTTAATACGAGCAGCAGCTGGCGGAGAAGGAAAAGGACTTGCACGACGAATTGCTCTCATTCCCGCTTCATCCAAAGCGCTTAAACCGGCACTTTTAATCAGCGTAAGCGCATCAATACTACCGTCTTGATGAATCACGAAACTATAAATCGCTTTGCCAGAAATTCCCATCATGCGTGCTTGATTCGGATAAATAAGATGCTGCTGAATACGAGTAATAATATAATTGTAATGAGCACTTAAATAATGCTTGATGCCCCCTTTTGTCCCTCCTCCATCTCCGGCTCCATTTCCAGATCCCCTTCCATTATTGCCTTGTGCGCCTGATCCAATGCCAGCGCCAGACGCCATCCCAACACCATTTCCAGAGGATCCTACAGAAGATTGATTTTCATTAGAAAGAGCCGTATCCGAATGATCAAAACTCTCCAAAGAAGTATGCCGAGATTTACGATATGCTATTTGAGTATCATTAGTGGTCGAAACCGCTACTTTTTCATCGATTAATTTCCTTTTGGTCGTTATAACATCTTGTCGGCTATTTAAGATAGGGCTATTTGCTCTTTCAACGCCTTTACCTTCCTTGCCACCACCTATTCCTTCATGATGCCAATCAACCTGAGTTAAATCAATCTCAATAACATCGCTATCGAAACAACGACTCCAGACGATGATACCAATCATTCCTCCAATCAAAAGATGAATAATGAGAGAAATTACCCCTCCTTTAATTAAGAGATTCATCGTACTCTATGACCGTGTTTGAACATTAATACGAGAAAAGCCCTGTCGTTTTAAGGTATCCATAACCGTAATAAACGTCTGTAAACGAAGTTCTTTATCTGCAGAAATCAGAATCATGCGTTCACGTGGGATGTCTGATAATAAAGTCTGTAAAGTAGAAATATCAATTAATGCATCTTCATACCGTAACTGCCCATTGCTATCCAATTCAATTCGAACAGGAGCATCAGAAATAATTGCGACACTTTTTGCACTTGGCAAACTAACATGAAGCCCTTTAATCTCTTGACTAGAAACAATAAAGTGAGTCGTCATCAAAAGAATAACAACAAGAACAAGCATGATATCAATTAAAGGAATCATGTTGATCTCAGTGAATCCATCTTGTTCTGAAAAACTATTTTTCATGAGTACAATCCCACAATAAAAGTAAATTTTTTGCGCGGCGTACTAATAGATTATAGAGTGCAACAGAAATAATCGCGACAACCAAACCGATGGCTGTCGCTTTAAGTGCAAGCGCTAACCCGACCATAATCGTACGCGAATCCATCGTCCCTGTCGTTCCTATCTGATAAAACGTCATCATAATCCCCAAAACAGTCCCTAAAAGCCCAACATATGGAACATTGCCAGCAATCAGTCCAATAATATGTAAATGCTTTGAAAGATCATATTCAAGTTGATGACGAGATGTATATATTTCAGCACAGATACTTTTAAAAAAAAGAAAGCGCTCTATAGCCAGAGCAACAACAATAATAGACAAACTAAGCAAAATACCGACGACGCCATAATCGATCAAATTCGCAAACCAATCCATATTTTCTCAATTTCCTCTAATACTTTAAGAGACAAACAAAATATTCACTTTAAAATAATCGTTGTTATTATTTTTCAGGCTTTCTTCGCATAACAAACGAAAGTTTCGACTTTTATGGCATTCTTTTCATGATCATTGGTCCGAAATGGTCGATTGTCGCACTTCACTTCCATATCTTTAACTCACTGAATTAAAATACTATCATTTAGTGATTCATTTTTCACAAATAAAAATCGTATTTCCTTAACTGATGCCGTATTATTCTCTTATCGTTATAAAAATAAACGTTATTTTGCTAGCAAGATATGAGCATCTTCAGATATCTATGGAAAGTTGCTAGTTTTAAATAATCAAGTAATTTAACTCAAATAAATTTTATATAACTCTCTGCAAAATATTGCATTTTTAAAAGGTCGCTATAATTTAGTAAGATAGGTGTAGTAGAATAGTCTTTTAGTGTTTGAGAACAGTCCCTCTCTTTTTATTATGGGGATAGTGGACCTAGTATGACTTAGTACTTTCAAGTATGGGAGATTTTTGTGATACGGAGAGGTTTTAACCCAATATCAGGCCGAATCGGTCGTTTTTTCCGTAACCTTAAACACTCGATTCTAATTATTGGGCCGCTACTTGCTATAGCTGTTTATTTTATGTTGCCTGATACTTATAGCAATGCAACAGGGCAGATAATCCAGTTAGAACATCCCGCAAAAGCATGTCTTGCTGTTGTTGTGTTGATGAGTATTTATTGGTTTACTGAAGCAATTCCCATCGCTGCTACTGCATTAATTCCTATTGCAATTTTCCCCATACTCGGCGTTACTTCACTTAAAGATGCTTGTATCCCCTATGGTAGTAGCACTATTTTCCTATTTTTAGGAGGATTTCTATTAGCCGCTGGTATTCAACGATGGAATCTTGATCGCCGTTTAGCACTTTATACCATCCGCATTATGGGCACTCGTCCTAATCAGATCAGTGCTGGACTAATGACTGCTACAGCGCTTTTAGCCATGTGGGTATCCAATACCGCAACTGCAGCAATGATGGTTCCTATCGTCTCTGCAATTTTGCACTTATTCCGTTCCGAATGTCATGGGAGTAGTCGCTCGAATCGCCAAGAACATAATTTTGCAATTTGCATGCTCTTGTGTGTTGCATATGGCGCAAGTATTGGTGGCATGGGGACAATATTAGGCTCCCCGCCAAATGGTATTTTTGTGCGTTTCATGGAACATACATACCATCAAGAAATATCCGTGCTTGACTGGATGAAGGTTGGGATGCCATTAATGCTAACTTTACTCCCTATCACATGGCTACTCTTAAATAAAATATTGTATCGTGATCAAATTGATGAAATCCCAGGCGGGCGTGAATGGATCAACAATGAAATCAAACGAATGGGACCAATGTCTCGCGGTGAGAAATTAGTACTTGGTATTTTTCTATTCACCGTATTCCTATGGATTAGTAGTCCGTATTTAAAAATGATTACATTATCAAACGGGCTCAAACCTTTTGCTGGAATCTCAGATGCTTCAATTGCAATTTTTGGAGGACTCTTATTATTCCTTATGCCATTAAATAGCAAATTGAATCAGCGTACTTTATCTTGGGAGCACTGCCGCCAACTACCTTTAGGATTGCTTTTATTATTTGGTGGTGGATTATCAATGGCTGCTGCAATTTCATCAACGGGTTGTGAAGGATTAATGAGTGCTCAAGCTGCTGCCCTTGCAGGAATGCCAAAATTTATTGTTATTCTCGGCATTACAACACTTGTTGTATTTGCAACAGAAATCACATCTAACACCGCTTTAGCTGCCACCATGATGCCGTTATTATCAGTTGCTGCAGAACCTCTAGGAATTGAACCGGGTGTATTACTTTTAACAACAACGTTTAGTGCATCTGCTGCATTCATGATGCCTGTTGCAACACCGCCAAATGCCATTGTGTTTAGTACTGGACATATCCGTATTGGTGAAATGATTCGTGCTGGTTTTTGGTTAAATCTCATTTCTATTATTATCATTAGTACATTTTGTTGGTTTGGCAGTGGTTTAATCTTTGGTTAACCCTTATTTAGCTCTTTAAAATATTTATCATATCGCGTGTTATTTTGTTTCGAATATGTCATCCAATGTCATTTTTTCCGCTTTAGAAACATCATCTGCTGATAAATTTTTACGAAGTGCTTTCATCACATCAACGGCTTCTTCATCATTTGGGGGCAACTGTTGCCAAATGGCATAAGCATATAAATTGCTTTGTTCAACACCTCTACCTTCAATATAAGAGTAACCTAAGCATTTCAATGCATAATTGCTCCCATGTCTAGCCGCTTTCTGCCACCAAAAAATCGCTTTTTGATTATTAAGGGGAACTCCCATTCCAATATCATAAGCACTTCCTAGCGCTGTTTCAGCGGCAACAAGACCTTGTTCTGCCGCTTTGCTTAACCATTTAACGGCTTTTTGATCATCAACATTAACTCCCCGTCCTGTTTGATAAGCACAAGCTACCTCAAATTGTGCTTGAGCATCCCCTGATTCTGCGAGCTGTAGTACTTTAGTAAACTTTTGGGATTCATTATTATTTGTAGAAATATCTTTTACTTGAGCAAAGACTTTAGAAATGATCGAAATAAGTAATAATGCAACGATAATTACAGTTTTAGTAGATAAAATACGAAGATTCATTACATTTTCCTTATGACTAATATAGTTTGACTTAACTAGAAAATACAACAAAATATATATAATTTTTTAGGCAGCCTAATGCTATTATTTTCTTAAACGATATGATTAAAACTCATTTTTCCCCTGATTTTCTGAATCGACTCGTCCAACAGATCAATGTATTTACCGATTGTTCAGTTTGGCTATTAGATATCCGAAAAATGCCTATTCTAACACCAGAAGATATTATTGAAATTTTGCATAATAGCTCGGTTTTACGTTATAACGAACTCAGCCGAAACCAACGTCGGAAACAATTCGTTATTGGGCGTTTATTAATGAAATACGCCGTTTCAAAACTACTTAATCGTCCTATTCAAGAATTTGCAATGATTGAACAACGAGGGAATGCTCCCTGTCTTCGTGCAATACCACCGATTAAAAAGCCTCTTTATTATAGCCTCGCTTACCGCTATGATTATGCAGCATGTGCCATCAGTCACTCACATCTCATTGGACTAGATATAGAAATAGCTGATGCTTCCAGAGAAATTTCTATACCAACGAAAATTGCTTTTAATCAAAATGAAAATAACTGGTTAGAATCAAAGCCTGCTAAAGAATCATGCCAAAACTACTACGAACTATGGACTCGCAAAGAAGCATGTTATAAATTACTTTCAGCACGATTTAATGGTATTCACAATGATCTATTTTGGCAAATTGACTGTCTAACAGATAAACGTTTCCAATGGAAAACCCTTTATCCAGGCAATGATTTACTTGTTACTGTCTGTCAAAGTGATCCTTCACTCAAATTTACATTACCCAAAAGCTCATCATACGATATAGAGAATGCTTCTAATATTTTTAATAAAGTGATCACGGAAAACGATTCTCAATCAACGCTTTTGCCATAAATCAATTTCCCTCAAAAAGAGGCTAAACGTTATTTTTATGGAATTTTATGGGCTCTCCCTCAAAAAGAGGGGAAATGCTAAAAAAATAGGCACAACATCGAAAACATGTTATGCCTAAGGGAAATCCATTCCAAGCCAAGAAAAGGAGCATTCCCATGACACCCATTATATCGGAAT
>CAKRSU010000014.1 GCA_934401755.1 uncultured Oxalobacter sp. | reverse complement strand
GTGAATGCTTTTGCCGGTGAATACCGGCAATTTAAAACAATCCATATTAACGGTGGTTCGAAAGAATCACCGTTTTTATTTTGTTTTGACAAATAAATAAAGACTGAATGTTAAGGATATGTGATGAACTACTAACTAGTTTAAGATGCTATTTTTACTATTTTTTGACTCGAGGTTCGAAACGGTATCAGTCCATTCACTTAGATCGATCATCAAGGATCAAAAAGCATGAGTCGTTAATGGGGGTAAATCCATTTGAATATGATTATTGTTCGGCATAAAGCCCTGGGTCATTAGGATCGACTGAGCGCTGTCCACGGATACCTCCTTCAAAATCATAAACATAAACAAATTGTGTATTTTTTTGAGGACGAGCAAGAACAGTATTATAGGTGTAGCTATACAAATAGCCGTTTAGGGTAAACATCAACTGATGATTTTTATCATAAACTTCAATAAGATTGTCCGTTTTTTGAATCGCATGATCGATAACGGGATATTTATAATGATCGGGTATGGACATTAGAACTCCTTATTTTCTTGAATGATTATTTAAAAATATACCGTTAGATAAGGGGCTCTGCAAGAGGAAGCTTTTATTTGTTCATGAATGGAGAATCGAATAATCAATGAATAATATTTGTTAGGACAAGCTGGGAAAAGCTTGTCCCAGATGAAGAGGTATTAATTTTTAGCCGACCATCTTAATAGAAGTGTTGAATTTAAAATAACTGCAATAGATCCTGCATTATGAAGTAAAGCCCCACCAATAGGATTTAGTATTCCGATACAGGCAAGAATAATAGCGATGAAATTTAAAGTCATTGAAGAAGCCATATTTAGCTTAATTGTTTTCATCATTCGTTGCGATAGCTTGAGTAGATGTGGGAGTTCTTCGACTTTATCATTAACTAATACAATATCTGCTGCATCTACTGCAATATCACTGCCAATTTTTCCCATTGCAATGCCGACAAATGCTTTTTTTAGTGCTGGGGCATCATTAATGCCATCACCAATCATACAGACGGGTTGATGTTGAGTTTGATATTGGTCAATATGGTTTAATTTATCTTCGGGTAAGCACGCCGCATGGAATTCATAAATACCTAATTGGTCAGCAATCGTTTTTGCAACAGGTTGGGAATCTCCTGTTAATAGGACAGGCTGATAATTGCTGCTCTTTAATGCATCAATCGTCGCTAAACTTGCTGGACGTACGGTATCAGATAACGCAATAAAGCCAGCAAAAGTATTGTCGATTGCTAAGTAAATAATGATGGCTCCTTTTTCTGAGTAGGGGTGTATTGAGGTTTGGAGTGTTTCAGGAAGCGTAATATGATAAGTTGATAATAGTGAAAGATTGCCGATTAGTACTTGTTCGGTATTAATGAATGTACGGATTCCTTGACTCGGAATGCGTTCAAAACGTTCCGCTTCCATCATTTTGTTAGAAAATTGTTTTTTATAGTGGCGAACAATTGCTTTGCCTAAGGGGTGCTCTGAAAGACTTTCTGCGGTTGCTGCATATAAAAGTAAGCTTTCAGGGGTAAAACGATCTCCATTTGGTTTAATGGCAATGATTTCTGGAGTACCGAATGTTAAGGTTCCCGTTTTATCAAAAGCGATTTTTTTTACAATCGATAATCGTTCTAATGCATCACCTTCACGGATGAGAAAATTGTGTTTCGTGGCATTGCCAATCGCTGCCATGATGGCAGTCGGTGTTGCTAAAACAAGTGCACAAGGACAGAATACGACTAAAATTGTGACGGCACGGATGATTTCACCTGTTACGAACCATGTCAAAATGGCTGCCGTTAAAGCGATAATGACAATCCAAGTTGCCCAACGGTCAGCAATACGAACGATTTTTGCTTTTTCTGTGTCAACGGATTGAACAAGACGAATCATGCGTTGGATTGCACTATCTTCGCCGACTTTTTTTGCCACCATCTCAAATGCGTTAAATTGATTAATCGTGCCAGAAAAAACCTCATCGCCTTTCCCTTTATCAATGGGCAAGGATTCTCCTGTCATAATGGCTTGATTAATGGCAGTTTGTCCTGAAGTGATAATGCCATCAACAGGGATGGTTTCTCCAGGGAGTATACGAAGATGATCGTTTAATTGGACCTGTTCGACTGGAATGATATTTTCAGTGTCATTGCGTAATACGCGAGCGGTTTGAGGAGTGAGTCTAATGAGTTTTTCAAGACCTGCTCTGGCTTTTGCAACCGTTATTTCTTCCAATAATGCGCCTAATTACATAATGAAAGCGACTTCTCCCGCGGCAAAGTTTTCACCAATCAGTAATGAGGCAATTAAGGCAAGCGATACCAATAAATCCGCTTTGATATCGAATTCAGAAATTATTCCGATGACAGCTTCCATAATAATTGGCGTCCCACATAGAATAATGGCGATCCATGCAAAATCAAAGGGGAGGTTTAAGAAATGGAACATACTCTCAAATAGAGCGATTCCAGAGATAACGAGAAATACAATATCGCGTTTAATACCGCCGAATCCATGAATATATTCTAGGAGATGAATCAATTTTTTCATGATTGAATAGGTTGTTAAGTTGATGATTTATACCGGTAGGGGTATATGTATATTATACCTATAGGGGTATTGGTTATGTCAAATCTTAATGAAAAAGGTTTCTCTGAAAGTTAAAAGAACGAATTATTGTTGAGAATGGACAAAAAGATCCGATGAATAGTCGTAAAAGTAATCTGAATGATTGGATTGCTCGAAATACAGAAAAGGCGATTTTTTACGAAATGTAAGAAATAATAAATGGCAATCCGTTAAGGTTGATTGCAAAAGATAAGGTGGCAGAATAAAGCGAATTATCCCATATTCGCAAATCGTTCAACAGCTTTGGTGAAGTCTTCAATGGTTTTGTCTGCATCACCATGCTCAAAGCCATCTTTAACACAATGTTTAATATGGCCTTCAAGAACGATTTGACCACATTTATGAATGGCTGATTTTGCAGCATTCATTTGAGTGAGAATTTCTACACATGGGATGTCTTCATCAATCATTCGTTCTATCGCTTGTAATTGACCAATAATTTTTTTTAAGCGTCTGTGTAGATTATCTGCATCCATACATTGTCTCATCTTTTTGCTCCATTTTTTAGTCAATATTTCAGCATATTATGAGGCAAAATCGTGTAAGTCAATCTATGAAGGGAATACATCGAACTGTTACCAGGTGTTTGATTGAAAAGAGCATCTGAGATCAAGATGACATGCTAGAATCATTACCACTTTTTATAGGATTGATGGAGATGACGCTATTTAAGAAAATCGCTAGTCATTGTTGGGTATTGGGATGTTTGGGATTAGCGGCTTGTCAATTACCTTCTAAAGATTCCAGTGTTATTCAAGATGTGTTAGCGATTTTACCTGGAAAACCGACAAAGGGAAGCACTCAAGCATTGTCTGATGAAAGGGCTTACCAAGAGGGAATCATATTGCGTGATACAGAACGAGGGCATGAGGCGGCATACCACGCTGGATTATCAAGTTTGGCGGACTATGAAAGTTTTTTCTCGAAATTGATGGGCGTTGAAATTTCTGAAAAAGTAACACCAACAATCCATAAAGTATTAAAACGTGTCTTTACACTGTCAAAAAAAGCAATTAATACAGCTAAAAAGCAAAATCCCCGTATTCGGCCTTATGCGGCTCATCCTGGGGATAAGACCTGCCGTCCTGATCTGATTGATAGAACGAATATTCGTAATAGCTATCCTTCTGGCCATACTGGAGAAGCTTGGAGTGTTGGTTTGATTCTTGCAGAGATTTATCCTGATAAAGCTAATCGTATTTTAGAAGCAGCTCGTCAAGCAGGAGATAGTCGTTGGATATGCGGATATCATTGGAAAAGCGATGTTGAGGATGCGAGAACGTTAGTGGAGCAAAGTGTTACCCGTCTAAAAAAAGAAAAAGCGTTTATTAAGCAATTAGAAATGGCAAAACGTGAAGCGATTGGTATGTAATAGAGTAAGTTGTTTATGATCAAGGATGGTTTTGATTTGATGAATCTGTGATGAATTACAAGCTTTTCAAAAAAGGTAGGTTGTTAAATCAGGATTATTTGAAGAAGAATTTTTCATGAACAAAGTAATCAATATCCTATTGGCATTTAGTGTTTTAATGGCTAATCATGTTTTAGCAGATGGTACGGTGCTTGAATACCAAACAGATAGTCATCATCTCAAAATAGATACTGTTTTTTTGAAAGATAAGAGACATTTGTCCCAAAAACACTATATCTATCGTGTTTGGAATAAACCGAATAATCCTTATGATGCTCCTGATTTACCACCTGTTATGACAATAACACAAGGTACCTATACGAATCTATCTCATACTTGTCAGGGAAAACAAAAAGATCGTTTTCTTTTCAGAAAAAATGATAGGGCAATTGCTGTGATTGTTGGTGATCAAACTTGCTTTTATCGTGCTCCCATAGATGCCAAGGGCGAATTGATCGTTTGGTCAAAAGGGCGAGAAAAAGCTCGCTTTTGGCTTTATGAAGAAGACTAGATTCGATTGCTTCAATCAAAAATTAGCCAATGTTTCATTAAAATGAAATATTAAATAACGGTTTTATTCATGAGAGGTTAAATCCAATAAAGCCATTTTTGTATAGCGTCGAGTTTTTGCAATCGTGCTATAAGGCGGGGTGTCTAGTTTTGAATTCAAGTCTCTTACAATATCGTTATATCGACGACAAGCTATCATGATACGGCTACTTATTGCGATAAGAGATTGTTGTAATTGTTGAACATGGTTATTTTCTTGTAATTCAGGAATGTTTTCTAATAAAGGATATAGTCTATTGAGGATCTCATTTAATTGAGATTCTGTTTGGGATATTTGTAAGAGATTCTGGGCTGATGCAATTTTTATTTGGCAAATTGAAATTGTATCTAATAAGTCTTGATGATCGTTGATGGAATCTTTTACGGTATCGATTAATGCATTGAATCGTTCATGACGTTGTTTCAGTTGGTTATTGAGATCTTTCATCGTGATATCGGCTGATTTTTTTAAATTAACCAGACGATTTCCCATAAAAGAATAACCAAAAAGGATGATGAGAACAATGATACCTGTGGCACAAGCAATTATCATGATGTTTCTCCTTATAGACATAAATCATTTAGGATTCAGTATAAATGAATGATCTTCAGATGTGTTTGATTATTGGTCGTTTTCTGTCAATTAAATGGAGTGTAAAAAGGAAAGACATTATGATTCTTGAAAATCTTCGATTAGATATCGAATCATTCTTAAAAAGATTAAATCGTGAGGGCTTTCCTTTGGAATTGGCATTAAAAGGGGGATTAGTGAATGAAGATGTCGAAAATAGTAATTGGGGTGCTCTTAATGATTGGAAGTTCTTGTGTAATAGCTGAGACATGGCAGGCATTAGGTAATAATGTATTCTATGATATTGATAGTGTTATTCAATTAACAAATGGGCATTTTTCATATTTACAGCGTCGAGAGTTGGCTCATTATTATCTACTGTCCAAATGGGAAGTCGATTGTGTAAAGGGACAAAATATGGTGGTTTATACCGCGCGTCAGCATCAAGATGGGAAAATTTTAGGAGACTTGGATTGGAAAGAGCGTGAATTTACGCCAGTTATGCCGCATACTGGTAGCGAGATTGTTTATAAACGGTTATGTCAATAGGCTACTAATATTTAATAAAAAACCAGCACTAAAAAAGCGCTGGTTTAAAAAATAGTCAAAAGGCTGTTTAGAATTTATGGGTGATGCCGACCTGAACAGCAGTGCTCTTATTATGGGCATCACCATAAATATTAGCAACAGCATCATGATCGTAGTCTGTATAAGAAGCTACGCCATAAAGACTGGTTCGTTTGCTGAGATTATAGGTGTAACCAATCGCATATTTGTAGATATCGATATCCCCTAATTTTTCACCGCCATTGAATTCCATATCAATGTATTCAAAAGAAGCATTCAAACGTCCTGGCCCCAGTTTCCATTCAAAACCAGCAAGCCATTGTTTCTGAACAATATCATTAGCAATATTGTTTTCTTTTAAATTGAAAGATGGATCAAATCCAAAAGATTCTCTATCGCGATACGTAGAGGCTTTTGTCCAAGCCGAATAGTGTCCTTCTTTGGCACCTTTATCTCGGGTCATTTGATAGAGCAGGGAGACTTTAACAGTATCCCAACTGTAAGCTGCCCCCAGATTCCAAACAGAAGAACGGTTCGAATCAGCAAGAACAGAATAGTTACCTGTGAAGTCCCATCCTCCATTAGTATAGTTTAGACTCAATGCATAACCATCGTTGTCATATCCACGGCTGTGACCATTTTCATCAATCATTGATTGGTCATTAATGCCGGAATAGTCACGCGAAGAACTATTCATATTACCGCCTAATGAATAGCTTGCTTTGAAATTAAACCCATTCCAAGTTGGTGAGTCATAACGCAGGGTATTATCAATATGTTCAGCGCGTTGCGTTGAAGCAATCATTGCGCCAACGCCGTATTGATCAAATGGATCAAAACGACGAATGGCTTCCGTTGGTAACTCTGCGACACGACCAAGAATCACGCCGCCCCATACATCGCTTTTGATGCCAACATTAGCCGCCCCTTCCCAATCTTTATCGTGTTCAGAATGATTGGTTCCATCGTTAAGGTTGAAGCGTTTTTCCAAATTCATGGTAGCTTTCAAACCACCACCTAAATCTTCAATCGCTTTAAAACCAATGCGATTATTCAAATTTTCATCAAATTTAAGGTCTTCTCCGGTTTTTTTAACCAGTCCGGTATCAACAACCCCGTAAATGGTGACATTAGTCTGTGCGCTAGCGGTACCCGCAAAGGTACCTAGTGCTGCTAAAGCAATCAGTGTTTTTTTCATATGTCTGCTCTTTCACGGAAGAATTCTTTGTCGGTGCATGTCTAGGAAAGATAGTAATAACTATGACCTACTATGCCAATGTATTAATTGTCACACTTTTGATATGATTTTTTCATTTTTTGGTTAGAACAATACAGAATATTTTGAATTTTTGAAAAAATTGTGGTTAAGAAGTGCTTTTTGCCGGATTTTTCATGGAATTTTTTCAATGAAATCCATTTTTGAAGGGGGATATGACCATTATTTGTTAATAAGATGCAAATCGAAGAATTTTGTCAGAGGTTAAAAGATTTTAAGGGGAAAATCTATTTTTAGTTAGCGACAGTATCTCGTAATGTGCTGATGGGTATTTCAAAATAGTTTATGGATATTGCCAATATGAAGTTATCCATTACGGAGGAGGCATAGCGTTAAAAATTTCAATATTATTTTATTAAAGAATAATTGTTGTATCTCTACATCATCAAACGATTTTCGGACATGATTTTCAACGGATTACTGATAGATTAATCGTGGATTAAAAATATGAAGTGTCATCCCGACTATAATTATGGCTTTCTGGTGCATTACTTTCATTCAGAAAGTGTTGTTAAACGGGAAACACAATGCCAAAGTGAAAATTTTGTCAAAACGTGTACTGCCCCCGCAACGGTAATCAGGTGTTCTTCGAACAGACCGTCCATCTACGCCACTGTGCATTTGCATGGGAAGGCGGACGGAAACTTCAGTATGGTTCTGAACCTGCAGTCCGGATACCGGCCAGAAAATAGGTTGTACTATGGACGGGGAATTTCTGCAGGCAAGAAAATCACTTTTGTATAAAAGTAGATATTGCTGTTTCTTTTTTTCCGTTCCAGTGCTTTTTTCGACTGAAATCTGGCGGGGATGCCAGATTATCAAGATTAGTGAAAGAATATGTATTTCAAGAAAACCTTTAAACCTGCTTTGTTGACAATGGTATTAGCAGGTTGTTTTGTGTCATCAGCTCAAGCCGCAGATGAATCCCTTCAAGAACAGACATTAGGTCCTGTCGTTGTATCAGCTTCTCGTGTTGAACAGCTTCAAAAGGATGCGATTCCAGGAACGATTTTAATTTCTCAGGAAACGATACAGCAGAAAAAGCTTGCTGATTTACCTTCTATTTTGAGAAGTGAGGCTGGTATTGAGTTTGCTCGAAATGGAAGTTCTGGTACGGCAACTTCATTGTTCTTGCGTGGGACAGAATCTCGTCAAGTACTTCTATTAATCGATGGTGTGCCTGTCCAAGATCCAACGGGAACGGGAACCGTAGAAACATTAGCACATCTGATGCCAGATCAGATTGATCATATTGAAGTTGTAAAAGGAAATGTATCTGCTATTTATGGTTCTGGAGCTGTTGGTGGCGTTGTTCAAGTTTTTACTCGTCAAGGAACAGATGCGTTGCAAGCGAATGCTTTTGTTGAGTATGGCCGTTATGACACAGTTAAATTTGGAACAAATTTATCAGGTAAGACAGAATTAGGTACAAAATTTGCCTTTTCAGTTGCTCGTTCAAAGACCAATGGTTTTTCAGCAATGGATCCAGGTAAAGACAGTAACGTAAATAGTGATGCCGATGGTAATCGCAATGTAGGAGTAACTGCTGCCATTTCTCAAGAAATTAATAAAGATCATGAGATTGGTGCCCGTTTGTATTATCAGCATGATAAATATCAATATGATAATTCTTATTCTGAAGATCCTGAAGAAAATAGTCGAGGTAAAGAACAGCAAATTATGGGAGCGCTTTTTATAAAAGATCGATTTACGTCTAATTGGCTCTCGACAATCACAGCATCCCGTTCTGTTATTAAACGTAATACATGGGGAAATTATTATAGTCGTTATTTGCATTACAATGTAACCGATACATCCGATTATAAGGGCGAAACGAATCAGTTACAGTGGAATAACCAGATTGCTTTAAATGAAAACTGGACAGTGACTGCAGGGGGGGAATACGCTCATGAAAAAGCAACAACATCATCATATTCGATAGATAGTTATAGTCGAAATAAACAAAGTATTTATGTGGGTACATTGGGGGATATTGGAGCACATCATATTCAGGCAAACATTCGTTACGATCATGTGGAAGATGCGGGATCAGATTTAACAGGATATCTTGGGTATTCTTATGATATTACTGATGAATGGAAAGCATTAGCAAGTATATCCAATTCATTCCAGGCGCCAACAATGTACCAAATAGCTAATAAAAATGGAGGATTGGAATCTGAAAAATCAACGGCTGCTGAATTAGGTATGCAATATGCATCAGGTGATACAGCATTTCGTGCTACGGTATTTGAATGGCGTACTCGTGATTTGGTCGATTGGAAATCTGATGGTAGTGATCCTATGAAAGGGTCTTATTACAATGTTGGTCGAGCAAAAAACTATGGTGTTGAATTAACTGGATCAACTAAATTCTTAGGATTTGATTTAAAGGGAAATGTAATATGGCAGAATCCTAAAAATCGTGATACCGATGAACGTTTGTTGCGTCGTGCTAAACAAACTGCATCTATTGAGGTTGGTAAAACTTGGGGTAAGTTCTATGGTGATCTAAATGCTCAGTATTCTGGCCGTCGTAAAGATTATGGAGGAGAAGAACTTGGTTCTTATGTTCTTGTTAATCTAGATGGTCGCTACGAGATTAATAAACATCTTTCTATTTATGGGCGTGTTGAAAATCTGTTCAATAAAGATTATGAAACTGTTTATGGTTACAATCAGACTGGTGCCGCAGCTTATGTGGGGATAAATGTCAAGATGTAATCTTCAAGGATAATTTCTTATCCTCATGGCATTCATGAAGCAGTAGAATGACGGTTATTGATTAATCGACAGGACTTTTTCATGGTGCCAGATTCAAACATCCGGCTTTCTAATGCGTTGTATGCGGTACAAAAAAAGCGGAAAGCCGGATATCTTATTATCCTGTTTTGTTTGACGGTCGTTGGTACGTTTTTCTGTTGCGGGATTGGATCAACTGCAATTGGCATTGAAGGCATTTGGCAGGGGATCGTCGCACGAATTTATGGTCAAGCGACAGCAATAGACAGCGTGATTGTGGCGATGCGATTAGAACGTAATGGTGCGGCGTTTCTAACGGGAGCATCCCTAGCATTAGCAGGCTGCTTAATGCAAGCATTATTACGTAATCCATTAGCGGATCCTTATATTTTAGGCGTATCAGGGGGTGCATCTGTTGGTGCCATTGTTGCCCTTTTCTTTTCTTCTGCTTGTTTTGCAACAAATAGCGCCGCTCTTATTGGGGCAGGGTGCGTGAGTGTTTTCTTATATTTGTTGGTAAAACGTAGTTTCGGTAGTTTACGAGGAACCAATCGAATACTCTTAACAGGCGTGATGCTTGCTTTTGGTTGCGGAGCAATGGTGACAATGATGTTGACATTGGCGCCTGCGAATAATTTGCGTGGGATGGTTTTTTGGTTAGTTGGCGATCTCTCTGGAACCCCTTTTTCATTGATGCAACTCCTAGTACTTATGATGGTTTTAGGATGGAGTTGGCGAAAATCAAATGCGATTAATTTAATGTCACGTCAACCAGATATGGCCGCAGCGATGGGCGTTCCTATTGCTTCTCTTCAACGAACATTATTTATGTTGTCTGCTATTTTAACGGCAATCGTTGTTGCAGAAGCTGGATGCGTGAGTTTTGTCGGCATGACTATTCCCCATATTTGTCGTCGTTTTTGGGGACCGGATCATCGTTGGTTGATTCCTGCTTCTATGCTAACGGGGGGATTATTTTTAGTGATTGCCGATATGATTGCTCGTAGTATTGTTTCTCCCATTCAGTTACCTGTTGGTGCTGTAACAGCAATTATCGGAGTCCCTATTTTTCTGTTTCAATTAAGAAAGGGACTTTGATGTTAACAGTTCAGGATTTAACGATTCGTACACGGGAAAAAGTACTTATTACAGAATTATCGATGATGATTCAGCCCGGGCAAAGTTGGTTTGTTTATGGTGCCAATGGAACCGGAAAATCTACAATGATGCGGGCATTAGCCGGATTTCGTAATCTGCAATTAGACGGTATTACAACGCAAGGAACCGTTTTGTTGGATGGTCGAGATCTTCATACGATTTCTTTAACTCAACTTGCTCGTCAGAGAGCTTGGTTGCCGCAACGATTATCGGATACATTTGGTTGGACAGTATTTGAAACCGTACTTTCTAGCCGGTATCCGTATCATGGTGGATTATGGGAAAACGAGGCTGATTTTGTGATTGCTGAGCAGGCATTGCGGCAGATGGATTTATTGCATCTTGCGAGTCGGGATATTCGAACTTTATCGGGGGGAGAGCGGCAAAGAACATCTATTGCGTCCATTATTGCTCAGGATGCACCCCTCATTTTAATGGATGAACCCGATGCTGCTTTGGATTTACCTCATCGTTTAGCATTAATGCAGTTTATTCAAGGTTTTGTGGCTGATCAACAGCGTGCAGTGATGATGATTATGCATGATATTAATATGGCACGATTAGCGGCGACTCATGTATTGCTTTTGCTGGGAGACGGTCGTTGGGAAGCTGGAGAAAGAGCGCAGGTTATGACTGAAGAAAAATTGTCTCAGTGTTTGCATTGTCCTATTCGAGCGGTGACTTCTCACGGCGATAAAATATTTGTTGCGGGTTGAAATGTCGATGCCCAAAAAACAGCCAAGAAACGGAAAACCAATCAGCAGGATATTGTTGACGAGTTTATTGGTTTTTATTGTTTCGGCTTGTACTCCCGATTGGAATCATAAAGATGCGAAACCTATAGGGGCTATTCGTGTTGTTGATGGTGAAGGAAAGCGCATTATTTTAAATGCGCCAGCTAAACGGGTTATTGCCTTATCTCCTCATGCGGTCGAATTAATTTTTGCAATAGGTGCAGGAGATCAAGTTATTGCAACAGCCTCATATACGGATTATCCACCGGCAGCAACAAAGTTACCTACGGTTGGAGATACCTATCAATTGGATATTGAAAAAATTATCAGTTTAAAGCCTGATTTGATTGTGTTATGGCCAAATGGTAGTGCTTTGCGTCAGATTGAATTATTGGAACGTACGGGGATTCCTATTTATCGTTCTAATCCAAGAAAATTGGTCGATATTCCGATTGATATGGTGAATCTTGCTCGTTTAACGGGACATCAAGCAGAAGGGGAGCAACTTGCTAGTGATTGGCGGGATCATATTGCAATGTTTCGAGGCCAATATACGAGCCAGCAGAAAATCCAAGTTTTTTATCAAATTTATGATCAACCGCTTTACACGATTGGCAAAAAGCAAATTATTAATGATGCGATATCGCTTTGTGGGGGCAAAAATGTTTTAGATGATGTCAATGTTTCTGCGTTAGCTGTAGATGATGAAGTCGTTTTAGGACGAGATCCTGATGCAATTATTAGTACCGTTGATGCCAATGATCATCATGGATTAAGGCATTGGCATCATTTTCCTATGTTAAAAGCAGTGAGAACACAAAGTCTTTATTTTTTAAATCCTGATTTAATCAGTCGTCCTGGTCCTCGTATGCTAAAAGGGATTCAATTACTTTGCGAACAAATCGATGATGCTCGCAAGCGCCAGATAACCATGAAAGATCAAAAAGGTATTTAAATTACCATCCACCCCGTATACGGCGTGCTTTGACATTATTGGCATCAATTTCACCGCGCGCTAATTTGTTCCGTATCGTTTCACTTTCTGCCATTGCAGCACGAATGGCATGAGTCACCGAAGAATTAGCAATGAAGTCATGCAATATCGTATCGTAATTATCATGATGAGTTTTCGTGCTATCGGATTGGATGATCCAAGTAGGGTGGTAATTTGTCTTTTTTAATAGGGATTCGAAACGCTTTTGCCATATTTCAGCTTTTCCGATTGCGATCGCATAAGGCAGTAATTCTTCATATTTTTCAATCGTTTCCAGGGAGGAATCCGTTGTATATCGTTTTGCTTCTGGCATTGTTATGTACATTTCAAGTGCTTTAATAGCATCGGCAATACGTTCTCCTTGTGGGGTGAATTGGATCAAAAAGTGTCTAAAAAATAGAATAGGAAGTAGGCCAATGATAAAAAATGCCGTTAAAAATAACCAATCAAAATCAAGTAAATAAGCCGCTGATAAAAAAGCCAAAATAGCAAGCATTAAATGGCAAAATGGTTTTGCAATGCTATACCAGAAATGGCGATATGTTGTGTTAATTCGACGATGAATGGCTATGGCAATCATCCATGCAGAAAATCCTAAAAAGAATCCCGGTAACAAAATCGTATCCGCTGCGCCCATACCATGAATGAAGCCGGGATGATAGATAAAGTCCAATAAGCAGTAAAATGCAAGTCCCCATATCCCAATACCGATGATACCCGGAAGATAGGATTTTTGGATCAAACTAGGGACGAGATTTCGATACCATCGATAAACAATATCCCACGCGTGTGTCATAGAACGAGCTGGATGACTTCCATCTTTTCCGAATAAAATAACATTATCAGTGTCATAAAAGCGTTTGTAAAAAGAACGGCATGCTCGCGTAACCCAATGGGTGTTTGTTGTTAAAGCGGGTATTTGAATGCACCTGATATTATGGAAATCTGAGATATCTATTTTTGCAAACCCATGAATGGCTATCCAAATGAGATCGGCTTGAAGCATCGTAGGGGTAAACATTCGATTTTTCATCCAAGCAACCAAGCCTGGTGTGACATTTTCTGGTGGGGAACTGATGGGGGTAATGTTTTTTTGAGGTTTTCTGTAAATAAAGTACCAACATCCCATGAGATAAAGGCAAAGACTTGCCGGTAATCCGAGTAAAACAAGGGTTCGATGGTGGTTTAACCAACCACTAAAAGAGGTTGGTGCTTCGTTAACTAATCCTTTAGGAAAGGTAACTGAAAGGAGCATATTCGTTTGTGTTGGAAGTGTTTCAGTTGTTTCAAATAGAGGATTATTTTTTATAGGGGGATGAATCTTTTGTGAGTGGGTGTTTGTAATGGCAGTTGCCGTTAATGGTTTTTGTCCATTAGGTAAAACGATTGAAAATGAGGTTTTATCGATCGGAAAATCATTGTCAGCATTGATAAGATTCAATTGAATTTCATCATGGTTGTCAAAATAACGGACATGTCCTTGAGTACGATACCTAATGATATAGGTATGATTCCCCTCAGATAGCGGGGTTTTATCGTTACCGATCGTTAATTCATCCATGTAATAGCCTTCTTGCAAGAGATAGGGGACCGGTTTCCCATCTAGCGTTATAGATTGGATGTCTAAGGTCATTTTTTGAATCCATTTTTGATCAATGGCTTTACGAATGGAATAAGTGCGTGTGATGCCTTGTTTGGGAGTATCGTGCTTAATATGAACGGTAATGTTTTCGGTTACCAGTAAAGAGGCATTACTATCCAGTACGGCAGACACATCATAATTTAAAATACGATTCGATGCTTGAGTGGGGATGATGATTCCGATTAAGATGAATGTCATCCATATGAAATGAACTAAATGGTAGACGATTAAAGGAAATAGTCGTTTAATCAATTTCATATTCGCCACCTTTCTATGTAATGGTGTTAGCGTATAGGAATATCAGAAAATATAATCCGATAGGCATCCCCAGTATGCTTAAGCGGATAAATGACTTCGTGATAAGAGCCATCTTTAAAAGTGATCATGGCTTTGACGATCGCAATGGTTCCTTTATCAGCATGATCTCGTTTGATAAATTCGGGCTGTCCATTGGTAACGTTTCCGTTAGTAAAAAGTGTCATAACGTCATTAATGGTGATATTTTGAATGCTCCCCTTTTCGTCTATGTCAACTTTATCTTTGTTAATTTCGGTAAAAATTTGACTTTGATAGTAGGGAGAATTTTCCATTTCTTGAGGAATATTCACCAGTTTGGCCGCGGTGTTCAAATCACCCACTGATAGTGCGTTGAGATATTGCTGTACGATAGATTCTGGTTTTTCAACTTCTTTTTTAGAACAACCAACAATAAGAAGGCAAATCACAAAAAAAGAGAGTAATTTCGAGTAAAACCGCTTCATTCTATTTCTCCTAGAAATGCCTGAGTGCGGATAATTGATTAATTGTCAGATTATCAAAAAAGAGCGGCATAAATGAGAAATATGATTCATTTTTATTTTACGATAACTTAAATTTATTTGAATAATATAAATCCCTATTATTTCATTATGTGGTCATTTATTTATTTGAGGTAAAAGTGATTTATTGCTATGTTTTTAGGATTTATTATTAATGATCGTTTGGATGGTTTTTAATCCTTCATGATGTGGGTGGAAAGTTTCAAATAGTTTGTCGTAAATTTGAGTCGTTGAAGGGATTAATGAAGGTTCTGGCAGCGTGATCCATTGGGGAAGAATATTTGTTTTTTGTAATATCGGCAAAAAGCGTTGACGCCAAAAATCCTGGCAGCCCAATGCAACCGCATAGGGTAATAGTTTTTCAAATTGCTCAAGCGTATCCTGAGCGGGGACTAATCTATCTTGCATCATATAGGCTTTTAATCCTTCAATTTGGTGAGCTATTTTTTGACCTTCATCCGTTAATTGGGTTGAAAATCGAGCAATAAATAATGTAGAAATTAATCCAATACTGAATATGACGGTAATAAATAGACCATCAAAATTGAGTAAAAGGGCGCCAACAATAAAGCTTAGAAGAGCGACGATGGAAAAAACGATTTTTTTGATGATTTTTCCGACTAAACAGCGACAAGCGATCCAAATAGATATTCCAAAGAAAAAGCTTGGTAAAGCAATTATGTTAAAAGGAGTTGAATGATTGGTAAGACCGGGATGATAAATGTATCCCAGTAACCAATAAAGACCATAGATACCCAGACCAATTCCGATAAGTCCAGGAAGTAATGAAGTATAAGTTAGAGCAGTAACAGTTTGTTTATAATAATTTTTAGTGACGTGCCATGCATTAACAAGGGATGAAGAGGGATGACGTCCATCTTTTCCTATTAAGAGTGCAGGATCGGTTTTGTAGAATTGGTGGCAAAGACAAGCGCCTATACGGGCTATCCATGAAATGGGTGGTTTTTTATGAGATTGTTGCGTGAAACTTAGACAGTTAGAATCCCTTAAATTGATTGTCATATAGCCGTTAATGGATAGCCAAAGGAGATCAGCTTGCAGCATAGTCGCAGTGAATTGTTTCTTTTGCATCCAGGCTACTAAGCCTGGCGTTAGATTTTCAGGTGGCGTGTCGCAAGGTCGTATTGGTTGTTGGGGTTTTCGATAGAGAAAATACCAACATCCTAAAAAATAGAGGCAAAGACTACTTAAAAGACCTAATAAGGCGATTGTACGATGATGGTTTAACCAATCTGTTATGGTTTGTTGGGGGGAATCTACGAGTCCTTTCGGAAAATTAATCGCGATTGTGAAAGCTGTTTGAGGGGGAAGCGTTTTTAGGGTTTGAAGGCTGGCAGGACCTGTTAGTTTGTAATTCGTTTCATCTTTACTTTCTTTTGTCCAAACAGTGACAGATAACGGTGTCGCATCATTCGGTAAGATTAATTTAAAAGAACATTTTTCAATAGGGAATATATTTTGAGGAGAGATTGCATTAAATTGAATGCTGTCATGATTTTCCCCATAGTGAACAAATCCTTGTCCCCGATAAGTGATGGTATACGTGTGTTTCCCAAGTGGCGCTATTGCAGTGGAATCTCCGATCATGAGATCAGCGTTAAAGTAATGCTCTTTATAAGTATAAGGAATAGAGATTCCGTCTAATTGAACGGATTGAATCTCGAACGTGTTTTTTTGAATATAGTCTTCATGAATTCCCGTTCGAATAGGAAGTGTTTGTGAAATGCCCTGTTTAATACGATTGTGTTTGATATTAACCGTTATTTTTTCGATGACTTGGATATCTCCATTTTTTTCTAAGACAACGGTAATGTCGTCATTTTGGATGTATTCTTGAGCAAATGCCGTCAGTGTCGGTAGAATCAGCAAGGCGGTAATGATGAGAGTATAAAAACTTGAGGAAAAGCGCTTGACCATCATTCCTCCTAAAATACGGACAGGGAAACAAGATATAGTGAGGATAACAGAAAAGGCGATCAAAACAGATCGCCTTTTAAAAATAAAAGAATGTTTAACGTTAAATTTCAATATTATCAATGAGCCGAGTCGTACCGATTGTTGCTGCAGCTAAAATGACAAGAGGATCTTTCTGATGCAGATTTTCGGTCGTTGGTTTTTGTAAATTGTACTGGCGTACAATAGAGACATAGTCTGGCTTCCATCCTCGAGCTTTTAATGTTGCTATGGCTTGTTTTTCCAATAAATCAATATCATCATTTCCAGCTCTTACTTGGTCGACGGCATTTTTTAAAGTCTTATACAGATTAGGCGCTTCGTTGAGTTCTGATGCGGATAGATAACCATTTCGAGAGGACATTGCAAGACCATTTTCGCCACGATGAATTTCAGCTCCGATGATTTCGATGGGTAATGCAAATTGCTCGACCATACGGCGGATAATCATTAACTGTTGATAATCTTTTTTACCGAAAACCGCTTTAATCGGACGAATGGCAGAAAATAGCTTCATCACAACGGTTGCAACACCATTAAAAAAGCCAGGACGGAAATGTCCTTCTAAAATATCGGCTAAGTTGGCTGGTGGATTCACTCTATAGTCTTGAGGGACAGGATACATATCTTTTTCGCTGGGCGCGAACATTACGTCAACACCTGCTTGTTCCAGTTTTTCTGCATCTGCCTGTAACGTTCGAGGATAAGTGTCAAAATCCTCATTAGGGCCGAATTGCAGACGATTAACAAAAACGGAGGCAACGGTTGTACCACCTTGTTGTTTAGCCAAGCGCATGAGAGAAATATGGCCATCATGGAGATTACCCATGGTTGGAACTAAGGTGATATCCGTTAAATGACGCACAGCAGCGTGGAGATCTTTAATAGTATGGACGACTTTCATGGTGTTTCTGTTTGTTGAGTCAGTCAGAAAAAAGGTTAGGAAAAACAAGTGTTATTCTGTGCTTAAAGCACGTATGGGTCAACCTTCATCGGAAAAGCGTAAAGCCCGGTTAATTGTCAACCACAAGAATGGATTGCTTGGGGAGCTAATCGAATAAAAATAGGGGCTCCTGTTTTTTCTTGAGTCATTTGAATAAGCGTTTCTTTTGCCAATTCAAGTAATGCAAGAAAATGCACAATGATAGCGGGTATGCCAATGGTGATATCAAATAGGTTTTCAAATGGGATGAATTGACCGTGTTGCAGTTGTCGAAGGATTAGCGTCATATGTTCACGTACAGAAAGTTCTTGCCGAGTGATAATGTGTTGGGCAGAAAGCTTTAAACGTTCAATCATTCCCATCAGTGCTTGATGTAGTGCTTCTGGTGTGACGTTTGGAAGTGGCGTTTCATGAGAGAGCGGTCTTTGTATCGTGGTAGGAAAAAAGTCTCGGTTGATACGAGGAAGTTCTTCTAGTTGTAGGGCTGCTCGTTTGATTTGCTCATATTGCAATAAGCGACGAACTAATTCTGCTCGAGGATCTTCTGTCTCTTCAGTGATATCTAATGTGGGGCGGGGCAGTAACATGCGAGATTTAATTTCAACTAACATTGCGGCCATGAGCAAATATTCTGCAGCAAGTTCTAATTTTTGTGCTCGAATGCGGTCAATATAGTGCATATATTGAGTTGTTAAGGCTGCCATTGGGATATCAAGGATGTTAAAGTTCTGTCGTCTGATCAAGTACAATAATAAATCAAGAGGGCCTTCGAATGCTTCAAGAAAGATTTCTAATGCTTCAGGGGGAATGAATAAATCATCAGGCAAGGATGTGAGCGGTTGCCCATATAGCTTTGCGATACGGTGCGCTTCATGATTTTGGGATAATTCTTGCCCTTCCATAATAATCTATTTTTGATCGGATAAATTGGGAAGATTGAAATTGCGAGTATCGTCGCTTTTTTTATGGCGTGTAAATGGCAATTCTTTTTCGGGTAGCAGTTGTAACGCTTTTTCTTGAGATGAAGGCTTTAAAATTTTTCTCTCTTGATTTTTGGATTGATAAGTTTGCAGTAGCGTATCAATTGCTGAAATATAGTGATGATCAAGATGAAGTTGAATAAACATGGTGATATTAGTGCAAATCTTTACGCATCATAAATGGTGGTGGTTCATTAGGATTGCGTAAGGTGAATTCGATTTCAGGGGCAGGGGCAAAGCCATAGGCTTCATAAAAACGAGTCATGGGCTCATACCATGGATGAAGAAAAAGACGCAATTCTGCAATATCTGAAAGTTGTGCGCGATTAATACAAGCTTCAATTAAATACTGGGATAAATTTTGTCCAGCATATTCAGGAAGCACGCCTAATCGTCGAATTTTCCAAATTTCATCATCTTCATCCGTCGGCGCCCAACGGATAGATCCTACAGGTTTATCATCCACCCATAGGATAAATGCTCCCCCTTCATGCAGATCAGAAATGACTTGATCCGTTGTATCCGTATGACCGCGAGAGTTGATAGGGCCGCGGCCAGCCCATGCTTTTCTTGTTAAATCCGCGATAAGCGGGGCATCTTCTTCAGAAGCTTCACTGACCGTAATTCCCATCTGTGCAAGTTCTCCTTTTTGATTCACTAACTAAGACGCATACCTGGCTTTGCTCCAGGCCAAGGTTTAAGTAGATAAATACCCTTATCATTTTCCGCAGAAGCGGCCATGACCATCCCTTCAGAGATCCCAAAACGCATTTTACGTGGGGCTAAATTCGCAATAACAACGGTGAGTTTGCCAATGAGATCTTCAGGGGTATAGGCTTCCCGAATGCCTGAAAAAATGTTTCTAATTCGTCCTTCTCCTAAATCAATTGCGAGTTGAAGGAGTTTTTGTGAACCATCAACATAGCCGCAGTTCACAATCTTACCAATTCGCATATCTAATTTAGCAAAATCCTCAATCGTAATTTGTTCAGATATTGGTTCAAAGTTTTCAGACACAGGCAGCGGTTGGATATTTTGGGTTAAATCAGGGGCCATTTTTTCTTTGGCTGATTTTTTCGCTGGTTTCTGTGTTTTTGGGGCAGACTCTTGTTCAGGTTTATTAAATAATGCATCCAGCATTTTAGAGGTTACTCGCTGCATCAAATGTTCATAGGTATTTATAACGTGATTGCTAGAGAGTGGACAATTAACATCATCCCATTGTAATGGTTTGATATTTAAGAATTTCTCAACCTTTTCGGCAACAGCAGGTAATACGGGTTTTAAATAGATCGTTAGTATACGGAAAGCTTCTAGTAAGCAAGAACAGACTTGTTGTAGTTTATCTGACTGAGCTGGATCTTTAGCAAGAGTCCATGGTTTATTGGCATCAACGTAGACGTTTACGTCATCAGCTAGACGCATAATAAGACGTAGTGCCCGACCATATTCTCGGCGGTCAAAATAATGAGATACTTCATCTGAAGCATGACGTAATGATTGTAAAAGAGGGATATTGGTATTTTCGGCATCGAATTTTAAGATCCCATTAAATTGCTTGGTAATAAATCCAGCAGCGCGGCTTGCAATGTTGACATATTTACCGATCAAATCCGAATTAACGCGAGCAATAAAATCATCGCCGGTAAAATCAATATCTTCAACATGGTCTGTTAGTTTGGCGGCCAAATAATAACGTAGCCATTCTGGGTTCATCCCAATTTCCAGATAGCGGAGGGGAGAAATTCCTGTGCCACGGGACTTTGACATTTTTTCACCCGAGACTGTAACAAAACCATGTACAAAAACATTATCAGGCACTTTGCGTCCAGAAAAATGAAGCATCGCAGGCCAGAACAATGTGTGAAAGTAAATAATATCTTTACCAATAAAATGATATTGTTCTGTTTCAGGATCAGCTAAAAAAGCCTCAAAGTCGATCCCTTTTCGGGTCAGTAAGTTTTTTAATGAAGCCAGATAGCCGATAGGGGCATCCAGCCATACATAAAAGAATTTACCGGGAGCATCTGGAATTTCAATCCCAAAATAAGGTGCATCGCGGCTAATATCCCAATCTGAAAGCGCTTTATCACCTTCACCTTCGAGCCATTCTCGCGCTTTGTTAGCCACTTCCGATTGCAAACGAGATTTTCCCGTATTCTGCCCTAGTGTCCATTCTTTTAAGAATTGAATACATTGCGGATCCGAGAGCTTAAAGAAATAATGATCGGATTGCTTCATGATAGGAGTTGCTCCGGTCAGAACGGAATAAGGCTTAATAAGATCAGTCGGAGAATAGACGCTAGAACAGACTTCGCAGCTATCGCCATATTGATCCTTTGCGCCACATTTTGGACATTCTCCCTTAATATAGCGGTCTGGGAGAAACATGGATTTAACAGGATCGAAAAATTGTTCAATAGTCTTGGTATAGATAAGACCTTTTTCACGTAGACGCTTATAAATACTTTGACTTAATTCGTGATTTTCAGGACTATCTGTAGAATGCCAATTGTCAAATTGGATCAAAAAACCATTTAAGGGTGCAGCACGTCCCGCAGCAATATCAGCAACAAATTCAGAAGGGGTTTTGCCTGCTTTTTCTGCTGCAATCATAATCGGAGCGCCATGAGCATCATCTGCTCCGACGAAATAAACTTCACGCTGTTTTCCATCATCTTTTTGCATTCGTTGATATCGAACCCAAATATCGGCTTGAATATATTCCATAATATGACCGATATGGAAAGGCGCATTGGCATAAGGTAGTGCAGTTGTGATAAACAGCTTTCTTGACATAATAGACCGTAAAAATTGACAAAAAACGAAGACAATTTATATTGTACCGTTTCTACATGACAAGTGTGAATGGTTCTAAAAATAGCTCCATTTTATTGAACCATTGTTATTTCAATAAATGATTAAGGCTTAATGTCTTTGAGCCAGTTAGCGATATCGTTAATAGTTGGTCCTCCATTTAATAAACGCCAAGGAATAATTTGGGCAGAAGAAGAAATACTGGGTATTAATGGATTAATGGTTCCTGAAAGAGGACTGCCGCCTGATGTTGCAAATAGCACTAGTGTTTTTCCTGAAAAATTATAAGATTCAAGGAATGTTTGAATAATGCGGGGCGCAATATACCACCAAATAGGATAACCTAAAAATATAGTATCATAAGCGTCGATATGAGCATTTTTATCCATTAGACGTGGGCGGCATGTTGCATCATTTTGTTCTTGTGTTGTTCGGGAGTTTTGGTTTAACCAATCCAAATCTTTTTCCGTATAAGGAACTTGAGGTTTAATTTCATATAAGTCGGCTTTTAGGGCTTGTGCCATTTTTTCTGCTACGCGTTTTGTGATGCTTGTTGCACTGAAATAGGCGACCAACTTTCTTTTCATTCATAATCCTCCATTAAGTATTTTGTTAAATAAGATTGTATGAAAGAGAATAGTTCAAGGTATTCATTGATATTGATTGATTAATCATTGCATGTGGCTAAAGTCCTGTCAAACGATTCCTAAAAACACGTATTTCGGTTTTACGATACACTTATTGTTATCTTGATGATCGATTAAGGAAACGGAAAAACATTTATGGCAATTACGAAATCAGATGTTCTTAGCGCAATTAGTGGTGTTGTTGATCCTAATCTTAAGATGGATTATGTTTCGGCAAAAGCTGTCAAAGACATTATCATCCATGAAACAGAAGTTTCTCTAACGATTGAATTAGGCTATCCCGCGATGAGTTTGCATAAGGATATTGCTAATCGTATTAAGGATGTTATTGCGACTATTACAGGCATTAAAAATATCAAGGTTAATATTGTTACTCGAATCATTTCTCATGCTTTTCAACGAGGTCCTCGTCCCATAAAGGGAATTAAAAATATTATTGCGATTTCATCGGGCAAAGGTGGGGTCGGAAAATCCACGACGACGGCTAATCTTGCGCTAGCGTTACAGGCCGAAGGGGGGCGAGTTGGCATACTTGATGCCGATATTTATGGGCCATCTCAACCGACGATTATGGGGATATCTGAATTACCTCAATCCATTGATGGACAGAATATGGAGCCGATTGAGCAATATGGCCTTCAAATGATGTCGATTGGATTTATGATGGATTCTGTTCAGCCATTGGCATGGCGTGCGCCGATGGTGACTCAAGCTCTTATGCAATTGCTTGAGCAAACGAATTGGAAAAATCTTGATTATTTGTTAATTGACATGCCGCCAGGAACAGGAGATATTCAATTGACATTATCTCAAAAAGTTCCTCTAACAGGGGCCATTGTTGTTACAACTCCACAGGAAGTTGCGGTACTTGACGCTCGAAAAGGATTAATGATGTTCCAAAAAATGAATGTTGATATTTTGGGCATTATTGAGAATATGAGTGCATGGGTATGCCCGTGTTGTGGTGAGATTACCCATATCTTTGGAAAAGATGGCGGTAAGCGCATGAGTGAAGTGTATGGTGTTCCATCTCTGGGGCAAGTTCCTATTAATGCATCAATGTGTGCTCAGACAGATGGCGGAATGCCAGCTGTTGCTGCAGATCCTAACGGGTTGATTGCACGAATTTTTAAAGATATTGCTCATCAAGTAACAGGTATTGTTGCAAATAAGCCTAAGGATATGACTGGCATATTTCCTCCGATTAAAACGGTGTAATAAAAGCGATTAATCGGAAAAATGATCTATTTCGTTAAAAGAAAAATGTAATTTTTGCTAATTTTTTCAATTCTCTTGATGCTAAATAGATTACTCAGGGTACTTACTTGGTACAAATGATTTTAATAGCTTTATGGTCATTGTGATTATGTTGTATAAACCATCTTGTCAAAAGAGATAAGGCATGAAAAACTGCTATCTTCATGGTTTTTTATTAAGCATGGGGCGATATCGTATTTTTGTCCCCTGAAAAGGAATATAAATGAAGAAACTAATTGCAGGATTGATTCTTACTATGGGAGTGCTTGTTTTTGCTCATGCAACTCAAGCAGCCGATATTTCTACACCGTTATCTGGCGAGCAAAGTGGCCAAGGAGAAGTCATAGAGCCGATCAGTATGGATGTTTATATTCCTAAAAATCTGGAAGAAAGTGAAGATTGGGTTCCTGTTAAGCAGCATAATGGGATGACTTATTATATTTATGCGAATGACTTTAGAATTCGGAGTCATTCCATGAAAAGTCGTAAATGGCGAGCTCGTGTTATCGGTGAAAGCGAAGATGGTAAAACGGTTATATCGATTAAAGCAAAAAGTAATTGTCGGGGGCGATATATCTTCGTACTTGAAGAAATTGTTAATGGTGAAATCGTAAAAGGATCTTCAAAAAAGAGAAGTATTAAGCCTAATACCGTAGAATCATTATTAAATAATATTATTTGTAAAAAAGTCTATTATGGGGATTGATTGCTTTTATCTTGATAATATGAAAGAGTATTTCAGCTTATATCTTTTACGGAAATTTTATTTTTCAGTCAATTAAAGTTTTGCAATGAGAATCGAGCAAAAGCAGATGTAACAAAGCCTTACAGTCGTTGAGCCCTATGATCAAACTGCATAAACTTTACCTATCAGTTGACGTTTTGGTGTTCATGAGAACATTTGAAAATTTATATTGATAGGAATTTTTATGAAAAAACTATTAGCCGTGCTTATTGCTGGCTGCGTGTCATTTGCAGGCATTGCTTCAGCAAGAACAATTTATTTTGATAGTGGATCTTCTCGTCCGCATCATGTTAAGTCGCCTTCTCATAAAGTCAGAAAACCCAAACCACCTAAGGTTAAACACCATAGACCTGCTCCTCGTGCAAAAATTCGTTATTGATTTTAACCACCGGAATAACCGGTGGTTAAAAGTTTCATTTTTTGAATTGCTCTTAACAAAAAATACCCATCGGCATAGCATTTTATATGTTATTTTGGGTTACATTAGATTAGATAGTGATCTCATGACAAGATCCACATCTTGATTCTCCAATTCTTGTATAATATGCAAATAGGTTTTTTGTGTCGTCGTCATGCTGGCATGTCCAAGGCGCCTTGCTACACTGGCAATAGAGACTCCTGCGAATAAGAGAATTGAGGCATGAGTATGACGTAGCCCATGAATAGAGATAATCGGAATTCCAAGTTTTCTACAATAGCGTTCTAACATATCATTCACTGTTGAATTGTATACTTTTTCTCCTGTAACAAAGATTGGCTTTTCTTTTGGTAGATCCTTTACTAGTGCGGCAAATTGCATCACCATTTGCCAATCAATCTGGATCTTGCGTACAGATGAACGATTCTTTGTCGGAGAGAAGCCTCCATCATCTTTGTAGTTCCATGTTTTGTTCACTGAAAGGATTTGGTGGGCAAAATCAAAATCATCTGGCGTAATGGCAAGTGCTTCTGAAAAGCGCATTCCCGTTTTGGCGACCAACAAGATAAACCAGTCCCATGTTACTACATTGTTAAGAGTTAGATTTTTTAGTAGCGTACGCAAATCAAATTGGCTTAAATACTTGATCTTTTTGTGTGCAGGTGTTTTCCCTTTAATGATAACTTTTCTAGTCGGGTCACGAGGAATTAGCCCCTCATCTACTGCATCAAGAATTGCTCCTTTTATCTGGTGGTGGAAATCCATAGTTGTCTGGCGTTCATGTACTTTCGCATAAGCGTTGATAATTTGTTGGTAAGCTACACGAGTGACATCGCAGAGCCTGAGCTCTGGTGCAAGCCTACCAAGCCATACCAAACTCATGCGGTATTTTGAGAGGGTTACTTCGCGAATGGCGCCTTCTTTGTAGACAGATACCCATTTTTGATAATAGTCTTTCAAATAGTCGGTCGGTTTGTTTTTATTTGGCATAGTTTTCTCCTTTTTCCTATGCCGATGAGTTCTCTGATACTACGCTCCTATTCTGAACTATTTGGACTCATGTCCGGAACCGGGATATCTATACCACCAGAAGTGATAAATCTTCTTAGCAGGTTATCCACTTTTTGCTTGACTCGAAAACGTTTAAGCGGCTTTCCTTCTATTTTTGTGAAATACGCCAGTGCTTTTTCCATATCAACCGTTTCCATAATGGCTTTTATTTCCACATTCAGTCCCATTCCAGGATAGGTCTCTACGCTTTTCTTTAAAAGCTGAGCAGAACAGCCAAGATAAGTTGAAAGTTGTTCAATCTGATTGGCTTTTGTATCTTTTTCATAAGCTACGATATAGTCACGAAATGTATTTCCTTCTACCAAATTAGCATCGCCTGTCTGGATATCATGCAAAAATTGGTTTGCGTATTTTTGTTCTTCTTGTGATAAAAATGCAAAAGATTTATGCAGCTCTGATAGTGTTTCGTGTATTGCAGCTGGATCCATATGCGGATCATGAACTCGGTTCTGCGTGGTAAAACCTTTATATTGATTCTTTTTAGTAATCATGCCAAAGATGTTGAGCCGTGCAGCTTTCTCTGATGGAATAGACACATTCTCATCTTTAAATTGCCAACCGTAGGGGACATACCCATTCATACAGACATGGCTTTCATCGGCATAGTACGATACGATATCCCCTTTGTAATCAAGGGCTTCAAGTTCTTGCAACTTCTCTTTCTTGTAGGCATAGAGTTGCGGTGAGGGTTTTCCCCTTGGGCGTCTTCTTATACGCTTATATCTTGCACCAATGCTTCTAAAAAACGTTTAAATGTTATATCACTGGCTTTTTTGCCTGTAGCGTTTTGCTAGGCCTCACGGGCTTTTGATACGCTTTGACGGTCTTCTTTAATAGCCTTGCGGACTGCTTTCTCATCAGAACAATCCATTATTGGTTTACGACCTTGACCAGAACGAGTTTCCAAGCCCTTGATGCCTTCTGCTTCAAAACGTTTAATCCACTTATAGATTGATGGGTTGGTGACATTCAGTATGTCTGCTATTTGCAATGGAGAATAACCTTCGGAAAACAGTAAGATGGCTTTGCAGCGAGTCCTGTATCTGAAAGTTAGACCATTCGATATCCTTTTTCTAATTTGAGCCGATTAACTTCTGATAGCTTCTGTGCTTCTTTTGCCATTATTAACCATTTTTAGACCTAACACTTAATGTTTTTCTGACAATTTTAGCGTTTGTTTTTCTAATTTAATTTTGAACACTTACGGCTCTCCCTCAAAAAGAGGGGAAATGCTAAAAAAATAGGCACAACATCAAAAACATGTTATGCCTAAGGGAAAGCCATTCCAAGCCAAGAAAAGGAGCATTCCCATGTATACAATATTATCAGGTTTACCCGAATTAAGCATTACCCGAGTCGTCCCCCATAAACCCCTGATCATTGAAGCCAGATGGCGAGGGAAAAAACAATGTCCTCACTGCCATAGCTCATCACTCAAGCTAAAGGATTCGTTCTGGCGATCGATTAAGAATGGTCAGATTCTCGACAAACTATCTATCTTAAAAATACGCTGTCATAAATATCAATGCCTAACCTGTCATCGGTACTTCAATACCCGAATATCGGGTATCAAATCTTGGAGCCGTAGTACAGAACCTTTAAAACGCAGCATCCTTGCCCAATATAATAAAGGCCTCTCCATCACTCAAATCGCTCAAGACTTTCAAATCGGCACCGCAACCGTAGAACGCTACTACCAACAAATGACCCTTCTTGAAAACCGAAAAATCAATCTCCAATGTCCTAAAATCCTCGGTATTGATGAACATCGGTTTACCCGAAAACAAGGCTTTGCCACCACCTTAGGTAGAAGTTAAGCCACTTTTCATATCATTCGTTTAGTTAATGAACGCTTTAAACAATGGTTCTTAGACCATGACAACCCACATCTCGCCTATAACCGTCAAGGTCTCATGAGACTCATGACCTTACAAAAAACCAAACTCACCGATCATGCGAAGAAACGATTAGATGCTTACTTTAATGATCATCCTCAAGCCAGAAGCATTTACCATCTCTGGCAAAACCTCACCCAACTCTTACGCCATAAACACCAAAATACGAGAGAATGCCAACAACACATCTCGACATACCTACAATACATTCAACTTCTCAAACTATCAGACTTTGAACCCTTAAAGCGCTTATCGAAAACATTAACGGATTGGAAAGAAGAAATCTTACGGATGTTTCGTTATACTTATAGCAATGGTATGACAGAAGGCTTTCATCGTAAGATGAAACTCATTCAAAGAAGAGCTTATGGCTTTAGAAACTTCGAGAACTATCGTTTAAGAGTTAGAGTCCTCTGTGGTCATTAATCCATATTACACACATGTTGTTTTGGAATATTATTAACGATTAATTGAATGGTTTGGAATGGAGACTGCCCCTCTTTTTGGTGTAGAGCCGAACTATCGTTTAAGAGTTAGAGTCCTCTGTGGTCATTAATCCATATTACACACATGTTGTTTTGGAATATTATTAACGATTAATTGAATGGTTTAGAATGGAGCTCGCCCCTCTTTTTGGTGTAGAGCCAAATAAAAAATGCCCACTAAAAAGTGAGCATTATCAGTAACTTAATGGTGGCCCGGGGCGGAATCGAACCACCGACACAAGGATTTTCAGTCCTCTGCTCTACCAACTGAGCTACCAGGCCAATCGACTCTATTTTAACAGAATCAATTAATACAACCAAATTTTTTGGTGGTGATAGGTGGACTTGAACCACCGACCCCAGCATTATGAGTGCTGTGCTCTAACCAGCTGAGCTATATCACCGAAGAATTAAAATTATGTCAGTTATTTTATTTCGTGTCAAGCTATTAATCTCAATGGGCTATAATTAATCGTATGGTCCGTTTAATTTAATCCGATCGTGTTTTTTTTCGATAATAACCGCAGTGCCACTGACCGTTTCCATTACTTTGCTCCACATACCGGATTGATCGCTAACGACAATGGCATAGTCAATTCTAATGCCTATAATTGCATTTGCGCCTAATTGTTTGGCTTGCCGGTCAAGTTTATTAAAAGAGGGACGAGCTTCTTTTAAACGGTCAAGTGTTTGAGATTTACCTGAATCATAAATTTCTTTAATCATGACAATATCTTTATATTCTCTGATGATATAGCCATCGAAATGATTTGAAGTTGTGTGCATTAAGGGCGATTCAGGTTTAAATTTTTTTAAAGTCTTATCGATTTCTGTTGATAAGAATGCTTTCATTTCAGTATCTTGGATTTGTGGAAGTGCTTTTTGAAATTGTTCACAGATCGTCATGGCAATATCTCGATTTTCTGTAGAGATCATTTCTTTATGCGCTTCTCGACATTGAGGACATGCCTTGCTTTTATCCAAAAAACTGAGAACTCTTCCACATATCGTGCAGCTTGCCATGTTAAATCCTTTCTGTTTAAAAGTGATCGAAAAACAATATCACGATCTGGTTAGAAATGTTAGTTAAATAAATCGAGATATTGATCGAAATAAAAAACTAAAGTGAACATTTAGCTTTCTACTTTCTTTCTTGCTTGTTTTTTCTTCTTTTTTGCAGTTGTTGGTGAATGAGATATTTTTGTTGTTTTTGGTTGTGCTGATCCTAACTGATTAATAATTGATTTTATTTGAGCTGCTCGGCTTGATAAATCGGGCATTTGAGCGGTGATCCTCAGTTTTTCTGGACCATTAAAACGAATATTTTTATTTTTTTGGATTAACTCAATAATTCTAGCGGCATCAATAGGAGCATCTGATTGAAATTGCAAGACAAAAGCTTCTGTATGCGCGTCAATTTTATGAATGCCAAGGGATTTTGCAAGCAATCGGATACGATGCGTTTCAATTAATGCTTGAGCGGATTGAGGCATTTTTCCGAATCGATCAATCAATTCTTCTTGCAATTCATTAATTTCTTCAGGCGTTTCACAATTAGCAAATCGTTTATATAAAGAAAGACGTTCGTTAATGCCTGGACAATAGTCTTCAGGTAATAGAGCGGGTACGTGCAAGTTAATTTCAGTTGCTGTTTTAAACGGCGCATCAAAATCAGGTTCTTCTCCTTTTTTCATAGCTTTAACAGCTTCTTGCAACATATCGGTATACATTTGAAACCCAACTTCGATCATTTCTCCTGATTGTTCTTCTCCAAGAATTTCACCCGCTCCTCGAATTTCAAGGTCATGCATCGCTAAGAAAAAGCCGCTACCTAACTCTTCCATTTGTCGGATAGCTTCTAATCTGCGTTGAGCTTGTTTGGATAAACCTTGAATATCGTGAACCAATAAATAAGCATAGGCTTGATGATGTGAGCGTCCAATACGGCCTCTTAATTGATGCAATTGTGCTAAACCAAATTTATCGGCTCGATGCATAATCATTGTATTAGCATTCGGAACATCAATCCCGGTTTCGATAATTGTTGTACATAATAAAATGTTATATCGGTGTGCCACAAAATCTTTCATCACTCTTTCGAGTTCACGTTCATGCATTTGTCCATGAGCGATGCCAATACGTGCTTCTGGAATCAGAGTTTCCAACATGATTTTTCGATTTTCAATCGTATCAACTTCATTATGGAGAAAATAAACCTGCCCGCCGCGTTTTAATTCACGCATGCAAGCTTCTCGAATGACCGAATCATGTTCGGTTCGAACAAACGTTTTTATCGCAAGACGCTTTTGAGGCGCTGTGGCAATAATTGAGAAATTGCGTAATCCTTCTAGTGCCATTCCCAGCGTTCGCGGAATAGGGGTGGCCGTCAAAGTTAAAACATCCACTTCTGCTCGAATGGTTTTTAAGGCTTCTTTTTGTCGAACCCCAAAACGATGTTCTTCATCAATAATAATAAGCCCTAATCGATTAAAGGAAACATCCTTTGATAATAGTTTATGTGTGCCGATGACAATATCAACAGTTCCTTCTGCAAGACCTTTAATTGTTGCATTAACTTGTTTTTGTGTTCTAAATCGAGAAAGTTCTGCAATTCTAACGGGCCAGTCCGCAAAGCGATCTCGGAAAGTCTGAGCATGTTGTTCTGCTAAAAGTGTTGTTGGGGCAAGTAATGCCACTTGTTTTCCACCCATGACGGCAACAAAGGCTGCTCTCAGTGCGACTTCGGTTTTCCCAAAACCAACATCTCCACAAATGAGTCGATCCATGGGTTTATCAGAGGTCATATCTTCTAAAACGGCTGTAATGGCAGCTTCTTGATCCGGTGTTTCTTCAAATCCAAAGCTATCAGCAAAAGCATCATAGTCATTTTTTGACAGTGGAAATGAAAAACCTTTTCTCAAGGAACGTTTTGCATAGAGATCCAACAATTCTGCTGCAGTATCATGAATTTTTTGAGCAGCCTTTAATTTTGCTTTTTCCCATTGCCCTGAGCCTAAAGTGTGTAATGGTGCATCTTCTGGCGAAGTTCCGGCATATCTTGAAATAACATGCAATTGGGCAACAGGAACATATAATTTGGCATTATTAGCGTATTGTAGGTACAGAAATTCTGTTTCTCCTTCGCCAAGATCCATTGTCACAAGTCCCTTGTATCGGCCAACACCATGGTTGGCATGAACAACCGGATCGCCTAGTTTTAATTCTGATAAGTCCCGAACGACAGATTCAATATGAAAATTAGTATGAGCTTGTTTAACAGATTTACGTCGTCCAGAATTGGCATAGAGTTCTGTTTCAGTGATTAATGCTAAATCGCTAAAAATATAGCCTAAAGAAAAGCCTTTTTGTATAGGAGAAATACAAAACATGACTTGTTCTTGGCTGTTAATAAATTCATCAAAACTCGAGCAAGCCGCTGTTTTAAGGTTATATTCGTTAAACAGTTGTTGCATAGTTTCGCGCCTGCCGGGTGATTCAGCACAAATTAAAATTCGTTTTTCTGATTTTTTAATAAAGTCTTTAATCGCAAAGAGAGGGTTTTCTGCTCGCCGATTAATGGCAATATCCGGTAAGTTTGAAGATAATTCTGAGGGTGTATCGCCTTGTCGAATAATCCATCGTGCAAATGGTTTAACGAGCGTAAAGAAATCTTCTTCCGTTAAAAAGAGTTGTTCAGGCGGTAAAAGAGGACGCTCTTTATCCGATTTTAGAAAGGCATACCTATTTTTTGTATCAGACCAGAATTGATGCAAAGATTCTGAGATATTGCCAATCATGGCAAAAACAGTATTGTCAGGAATATAGTCAAATAAGGTTGCCGTCTGTTCGAAAAAGAGCGGAAGATAATATTCGATACCTGCAGAAGCGATTCCTGCGGCAATATCCTTATAAATGACGGAAACGGTCGGATCACCTTCAATCATTTCACGCCAACGGCTACGGAAAAAAGCTCTTGATGATTCATCCATCGGAAACTCATGACCAGGTAGCATTCGAATTTCTTTGACAGGAAAAATCGAGCGTTGACTATCCACATCAAATGTTTTAATAGATTCAATGGTATCGCCAAATAAATCAAGACGATAAGGAAGTTGAGCGCCCATTGGAAAGAGGTCAATGAGTCCACCTCGTACAGAATATTCTCCCGGAGACATCACTTGAGAGACATGGTTATATCCTGCAATGGTTAGTTGTTTTCTTAATTGTTTTTCATCCAGAGAATCTCCTTGCCGAAAAAAGAAAGTATGAGCCGCCAGAAATGAAGGCGGGGCAATACGAAGCGATACGGTTGTTATGGGCACAAGTAAGATATCGCAATGGCCATTGAGCAATTCATATAAGGTGGCAAGGCGCTGTGAAACAAGATCTTGATGGGGAGAAAATGAATCATAAGGTAATGTTTCCCAGTCGGGTAGCAAATAACATCGTAATGGTTGTGTTGAATGGACATTAAACCAGGGAATTTCTGCTAAAAGGCGACGTGCATCGGCAGAAGAAGCGACAAAGACAACGAGCATTTGCTGATTTTTTTTCAGTTCTTGCGCCGCTTTTGCGAGCATTAATGCGTCAGCAGAGCCATGAACGGGGGGAAGAACATAACGTTGCCCAGGGCGAGGAAGGAATTTCTTGAATTCAAATGACATATTTAAAAGACAAGAGCGATAGATTCAAATAATCTTGACTCAATATTGTAAACTGACCATTATAAACGATCGCATTGAGTATGGTTAGTGCGACTTTTAGTAAAATGGGAAAGGTCAAATGTAGTGAGAATATTTTAATTTCACGAAAGCATAAAAGAGAGAAGTTATCACATATGAATTGATGTCTTGTGAATCAAAGAAAGCACTATTTTTGAAAAATATTGATATGAATCAGGAGTGATCGATGAGCAATGAACAATATCCGATTCGTGTGGGGCAAGGGTATGATTGCCATGCTTTATTAGAAGGATTGGATCTCATTATTGGTGGAGTCAATATCCCGTATGAAAAGGGGTTAATGGGACATTCAGATGCTGATGTTTTACTCCATGCGATTATTGATGCTTTATTAGGCGCCGCAGGGCTTAAAGATATTGGCAGTCAGTTTCCTGATTCTGATATCCGTTATAAAGGGATTAGTTCACGTCAATTGTTAAGAAAAACATTAGGATTGATTATCGATGCTGGATATATGATTGGGAATATTGATGCAACGATTATTGCGCAGAAACCTAAAATGGCACAATATATTCCTCAAATGAAAAATAATATTGCCGATGATCTAAAAATTCATGTTACTCAAATCGGAATTAAAGCAAAAACAAATGAACAATTAGGCTTTGTTGGTCGTGAAGAAGGAATTGCTGCTCAAGCAATAACCCTTCTTTTTCGAAAAAGCTAATCGTTATCTGGCTAAGAAATATCCATATTAGCGTCGATAAACGTCCGCACCTTTAGGAATACTAAATTTAAACGATCGGATATTAATCGCAGGATTCTTTTTAAATTCAGAAAAATCAACGACGGTTTTATTGCCCAAAGTATCATAAAGTTCCATCGCACGGGGAACTCCATTTTTCATACCAATATTAATCCGTTCAAAAGAAGTATTTTTTGAACGGGGTGTCACTTGTACCCATTCACAACCATCGTTTGTACCTAGATTTTTCAGTTTAAAGTGTTGTTCAAGATTACGACTTCCAAAGAGAATCGCAGCAGGATTTGAGCCTAGGGCTGCGCCAAGTTTTCGAATCGTGACCTGATTGAGATCTTTATCATAAATATAAAGATAATTACCATCAGATTGTAAAAGTTGGCTATAAGGTGAGGTATATCTCCAGATAAATTTTCCAGGACGGAGAAAAACAAAATTTCCACCATAATTTCGTGAAAAGCGTCCTGATTTCATCTGAGATTGCGTAAATGTGCCACTTGCAGAGTGCGCTGTTGCTGAAAAATTTTTCAGCTGATCAATTGAAGAAGCGGATGCGTATATCGGAATCAGTAATAAAAAACAGATATTGATTAATCGTTGAAACAAGGATTTCATGTTGGATTTATCGTTTAATGATTTCAAATAAAAAGTTGTATTTAAAATTCTTCTGATGAGGTCGGAACAATAACATCTCGGGTACCATTACTTTTCATCGGGGAGACAAGCCCACTTCGCTCCATTTGTTCCAAAAGACGAGCTGCTCTATTGTAACCAATACGGAGATGGCGTTGAACTAATGAAATTGATGCTTTTTTGTTTTTTAAAACAATGGCAACGGCTTCATCGTATTTTTCATCAGATTCATCATCTAAAGCATATCCGTTATTATCTCCCTCTTTTTCATCATTTATATTGCCTTCAAGAATGCCATCAATATAGTTGGGTTCACCTTGTTGACGAAGAAACGCAACAATATTAGTGACCTCTTCATCAGATACAAAAGCGCCATGAACCCGGGTTGGTAGGCTTGTTCCTGGCGGTAAATAAAGCATATCACCTAATCCCAATAAGGTTTCTGCACCGGTTTGGTCTAATATCGTTCTTGAATCGACTTTACTGCTCACTTGAAAGGCAATTCGAGTTGGGATATTGGCTTTGATCAATCCTGTTATCACATCAACGGATGGTCGTTGTGTCGCCAGGATAAGATGGATTCCTGCCGCACGTGCTTTTTGAGCAATGCGGGCAATAGATTGTTCAACTTTTTTGCCGACCGTCATCATTAAGTCTGAGAATTCATCCACAATAATGACAATTTGAGGTAGCTTTTCTAAAGGTTCGGGAGATTCAGGCGTTAAAGAGAACGGATTAAAAATTTTCTCTCCTTTAGCGGCTGCTTCTTCAATGCGTTTATTAAATCCTGTCAAATTACGAACGCCCATTTTTGACATTAATAGATACCTTTTTTCCATTTCAGAAACGGCCCAATTGAGGGCGTGATCCGCTTTTTTCATATCGATCACGACGGGCGTTAAAAGATGAGGAATATCTTGATAAATCGATAATTCCAACATTTTAGGGTCAATCAGAATTAATCTTACTTGATCAGGCGTTGCTTTATATAACAGGGAAAGCAGTGTTGCATTAATTCCGACTGATTTACCGGAGCCTGTTGTTCCTGCAATCAACAAATGCGGCATTCTTGCAAGATCGGCAACAATTGGTTTGCCAGCGATATCTTTGCCTAAAGCAATCGTTAGATTGGAAGAGGATTGATTGAATTCATCAGAATTCAGTATTTCAGATAATCTGACGATTTGTCGTTTGGCATTAGGTAATTCCAATGCCATATAAGTTTTGCCAGGAACATTTTCAACAACACGGATAGACACTAAAGAAAGTGAGCGGGCAAGATCTCGTGACAAATTAACAATGGCACTCCCTTTAACGCCAACGGCAGGTTCAATTTCATATCGGGTAACAACGGGACCTGGAGACGCAGAGACGACTTTCACCTTGACGCCAAACTCAGCGAGTTTTCGTTCAATCAATCGGCTTGTATAGTCTAATGCTTCAGGACTTGCTGATTCTTGTTGAGGCTCAGGAGGATCCAGTAATAATAATGAAGGTAATGTTGAATCAGAAGAAGTTGTTTGAGGCAACCGTTCAGCAACTAAAGATGGCTCTTGAGAATAAGAGATCGTCGTTGACGGTTCGATAGGCGCCATTTGTGGATGATCGTCTATTGATGGCAAATCGATATTTTCGATGTCGTTTTTTTCAAGAATTGGCTCATTATTGTCAAAGGGGATATCAATGTCTTGAATATCAGAGAAATGCGTATCAGTTTGTTCATCCGATAGTAAATGAGTCTCGCTTTTTTCTGATTCGTCTATCACTGTAAGAGAAGAGGCTGTTTGAATAGGCGTGTCTGAAACCGGCTCTTCAATCATAGGGGAAGAGTGATCTGTGGTTTGTTGGGTGGATTTATCTAAGCCTATTTTTTGACGAGCATGATGAATTTTGCGGTAGCAATTAAACGGCCATTCGACCCATGCGCCAATGTATTCGACAATCAAAATCCAAGATTTTCTAAGACAAAGACTAAAACTTAAAAAAGCGATGATTCCAAGAAAGGCTGTGCCGCAAGTGAATCCAAAATATTGTTGTAATAATTGCCCAATAATTTCTCCAATAACGCCACCTGGGATATTAGGAAGTTGTGCTGAGGTCCGGTACATTCTCAGATATTCAATGCCTGAACTAGATACTAATAATAAAATGAATCCTATACTGCTTATTATTTTCCCCGATAAGCTGATATAGGGTGTTTGTTGATGGTGCAAAATCGCAACGATGCGTTTAAATCCAATCCGAATGTGATCGATTAATGGGAGAATAATCCACCAGGCCGATAAGCCAAAGACAAACAACAGAATATCCGATAACCATGCGCCAATGGGGCCGCCTAAATTAGAGATAGAAGAAACTTGGCTAGCATGTGACCAACAAGAATCATTTCGATTAAATGTAATCAGGGTTAAAGCCAAATAAAGCGTGATGGCAACAAGCACAATCCAAATGGCTTCATTTTTAAGTAGTGCAAAAGAAAAACCAGATTGAGGTTCTTTGGATTCAGTTTGATCGGTCATAGCGAAAATAAAGATATCCTCTATAAAGATGTCACTCATCTATCAATGATAAAGCGCTATTATGAGCATTTTAATAGACTTTATCCATAGAACTTATTCAGATTTTTTAGCCGAACATGGTAGCAATTTGATTTCATGCAATGACGCAATCGCTTGTGCTCTTCTATAATCCGATGAAATCGGCAATTTGTTGTGTGACTTGAAAAATATTAGGTCATTCTGATCAAGAATTTCAAATCGTTAAAATCGTTAACAAGCCGATTGTCTAGAATAAGAGACATCTAAACGATTAACTAACAAGAATTGTTCGTTAGGGGTTAGCGAAAAAGAAGGGAATGGCATTTTTTGGGCACATGATCTGAGATGGAGAACTTAATATGGCCATTGTTTCTAAGAAGATTTTAGATTTTAAAAGTCTCAAAAAAGCGGTTAAGCAAGTGAATGCACAAAAGGAAAAAGAAGAAAAAGAACGCAAAGAAAAAGAAAAGCAAATGATGTCTGATCGGGCGCTTTTTTTGCAAAGTATCGGGGATATTACACCGCTTAATACGTCTAATCGGGCTTCAGTGGATTCAATCAAGCCAAAGCCTGTGCCTTTACAACGAAAAATTCAGGAAAAAACCATTTTATCACCGTCTTTATCCGATGAGTTCAGTGTTGAAAATTTGTTGGATGATGATCAGTCAAGTTTCAAAAGAGAAGGCATGGGGCCTGATGTGATTAAAAAACTGAGACGAGGATATTGGATCATCCAAGATGAGTTGGATTTACATGGCATGCGACGTGATGAAGCGCGAGAAATGGTGATGGAGTTTCTTAAATTATCAACAACACGAGGCATTCGATGTATTCGAATTGTGCATGGTAAAGGACATGGATCGGTCAACAATGAGCCTGTCTTGAAAAAATTAGTTTTTAAATGGCTTGTTCAGCGAGAAGATGTCATGGCATTTTGTCAAGCAAAGCCTATTGATGGCGGAAGTGGTGCTGTGATTGTTTTATTAAAAGGGCGTAAGGCAATATAAAGCGGCTTTTTTTGGTAAACTTAAATCGTTATTTGTTTCTTTTTATACTGAAAAATTTTATGTTTAATTTCCTCCGAAAAAAATATCCCATTATCGTTTTTGCATTAATGACATCATTGATTATTACGGGGTGTTCTTCCAGTAAAGAGACAATTGCAACATTAACCGCTGAGGCAGAAAAAGGAAACGTGAATTCGATGGCTAAATTAGCGGATATGTATTGCCGAGGGAGTTTTAATCTCGATCCCGATGATCAAGTTTGTGGTATGTGGATGAAACGAGCTGCAGAAAATGGCCATCGGGAAGCCCAATATAATTTGGGCGTTATGTTTGAAAAAGGTGTCGGTATGCGAGAAGATCGGGTTCAAGCTTATCGATGGTATAAGACCTCTTATGATAATGGCTATCTCAGATCAGGCGATAACGCCCGAAAAATCTGGGATCAACTCTCTGCAAAACAGCGAATCGAAGCCCAGAAATTATTGGAAAAACCTTAATCGCTCTGATTTATTCGAAGCTAATGGACCCATCAGATGGCGTTATTGCCCGTTTCGCCTGTCCTAATACGGATGACTTGTTCAACTTCTTGAACAAAAATTTTTCCATCTCCGATTTTTCCGGTACGAGCGGCTTTAATAATTGATTCAACGGCTAAATCTAAAATGCTGTCGTCAACGACTACCTCAATTTTCACTTTGGGCAGAAAATCAACTACATATTCAGCGCCTCGATATAATTCAGTATGACCTTTTTGTCGACCGAATCCCTTAACATCAGTTACAGTGAGTCCGTTAATACCTGCATCTGATAAATTTTCTCGAACTTCATCTAATTTAAAGGGTTTGATAATAGCCGTAATTTTTTTCATATAGACTCCATTTGAGAAAGCAAACGATATACATTTTAAAACAAGTTAGAATTAACCGCGAAATTTTGAGGTAATCGGATAGCGCCAATCTAATCCAAAACTTCGTGCTGTTAATTTTATACCGACAGGGGCTTGTTTGCGTTTATATTCATTGCGTCGTAATAAATGGATGACTTTGTTGACATCAGCAATGTCGTAGCCAAGAGCGGCAATTTCTTCAATACTTTTGTATTTCTCCATATATTGTTTAACAATCTCATCGAGTATGTCATAGGGAGGAAGAGAGTCTTGGTCACATTGGTTGGGTTTTAGTTCTGCAGAAGGGGGGCGAGTCAAAATGCGATCCGGAATAATAGGCGATATGGCATTTCGATAATGGCAAAGTTGGTAGACAAGCGTTTTATAAACGTCTTTAATAGCCGCAAATCCTCCGGCCATATCGCCATAGAGGGTGCAATAGCCGACAGCTGTTTCGCTTTTGTTACCCGTTGTTAGGACTAAATGGCCTGATTTGTTAGAGAGTGCCATTAATAAAGTTCCTCTGATTCTGGCTTGTAAATTTTCTTCCGTCGTATCTTCGGGGAGTGTTTGAAAGGGTTGGGCAAGTGTTTGTTTAAAAGCGGTAAAACAAGTTGATATCGGCAATATTTCGTATGAAATATTAAGGCGTTTTACCATGTCTAATGCATCGATATTAGATATTTCACTGGTGTATTGAGAGGGCATCATGACAGCGCGAACTTTTTCTTTTCCTAAAGCGTCATATGCAAGGGCTAAAACCAATGCAGAATCGACTCCCCCCGATAGTCCCACGATTACGCCTGGAAAACCATTTTTTTCGATATAGTCTTTAAGCCCTAAAACAAGGACTTTATAAATAACTTCTTCCTGTGTTAAAGAAGGTTTTAGACAAGAATTCGTTATTTTTCCCTGATGGCATTCAATAATTGCTAGATCTTCTTGGCAATGATGAAGTTTAGCCTTGAGTTCTCCGTCTTTATCGATTGCAAAAGAATTGCCATCAAAAACAAGTTCATCTTGGCCACCGACCATATTGGCGTATATGGTTGATAGTCCAATTGACGTTGCATGTTTTCTGACGACATCATAACGGTTTTGGATTTTGCCAATTTGAAAAGGAGAACTATTAAGGACTAAAAGAATATCAGCACCTTTCGTTTGTGCCTGTTTAGCCGGTTCTTCATCCCAAATGTCTTCGCAAATAATGAGGCCAAAACAGGTTCCTTTTACTGAAAAGGTGAGTGTCTTTTTTCCAGGAGCAAAATAACGATGTTCATCGAATACCGAATAGTTGGGAAGTTTTTGTTTAAAATAAGTGTCAGATATTTGACCATTGATTAAGATTGAACAGGCGTTATAGCATTGATGATTCACGATTTTTTGGTGACCAACGATCGTATAGAGATCTTTATATTTTCCTAAAGTACGTGCCAGTAAAAGCAATTCTTTTTGAGTTGCATGGTAAAAGTCAGATTGCAAAAGTAAGTCTTGTGGGGGATAACCTGTTAGTGATAATTCGGGCGTTAATACAATATCGGCTCCATTTTCTACGGCTTTTTGAACAAAATTCTCAATAAGCAGACGATTCTTTGTTAAATCTCCTACGGTACTGTTAATTTGTGCAATGGCAACTTTTACTGACATATTGAAATATTCCTAAATAGCGATGTAAGCATGACTGCAATTAGCAATATTATTTTACCTGCTAGTGAAGATTTCTACCAAAAAGTGACTTTTTAGATCATTTGAAAAATATTATTATTTAGGATGCAGCGAGAAAGAAAAATACTTCATAAAGTCATAGACTTAATGAATCATTTTTTTATAGTAGGAAAGATTATTCTTCTGAAGTAAGGGATTATTTTTAGACTGAATGATCTTTAAGATTTGATGGTGGAATGAATGGTACTCATTAATATGACTACTAGTTAAACTTATATATATCAATATCAGTTAATTAATGGCATAAAGTATTTTTTTATCAATAAGATAGTTTGAAATTTTAGATTTATCTTTTTATTAAGAATATCGTTTGTGAAATCAGTGAAATGCTTATTAAAGCCAATCAAACCCTATAATCATTGCGTTTATTTTTAGTAAGGTTGTCTCTAAATACTGGTATATCCTTTATGTTAATAGGACGATTTATTCCCTATTTCATTCATACTTTGTGATGAATGAAAGGGGAAAATTTTTGTGTTAGACTCTTTTGAAAATACCTAATGTGTTGTATTGGTTCTTCTAAGAAGCGATTTAACAACAATCTCATTTGAAAGTGATAGGTCATTAACCCATTTCATAGGTGAATATTCTATATGCAGTATGTTTCTACTCGCGCCATGGGAAATCATGGTGAAAAACGCACATTTTCTCAAATTTTGTTAGAAGGATTAGCCCCAGATGGCGGATTGTATGTTCCTGAGGATTATCCTGAAGTAACAACACAAGAGTTGGATTCCTGGCGCTCACTTTCTTATGCAGAGCTTGCATTTGAAATCTTACGAAAATTTGCAGATGATATTCCTGAGCCTGACTTGAGAAAATTGGTTGAAAAGACCTATACCTCATCCGTTTATAAAAATGCGCGTCAAGATGAGGATGCGGCAGCGATTACTCCATTGCGTTTATTAGAAGAAAAAGAAGGGAAAAAGCTTTTTCTTTTGGGATTATCCAATGGCCCTACGCTCGCATTTAAAGATATGGCGATGCAACTATTAGGCAATCTTTTTGAATATGAGTTGGAGCGACAGCAAACCGAATTAAATATTTTAGGTGCGACTTCGGGGGATACCGGGAGTGCAGCAGAATATGCGATGCGCGGGAAAAAAGGCATTCGTGTTTTTATGTTGTCTCCTCATCAAAAAATGAGTGCGTTTCAGACCGCACAAATGTATAGCTTGCCAGACGAGAATATTTACAATATTGCAATTGATGGTGTTTTTGATGATTGTCAGGATATTGTAAAGGCTGTTTCAAATGATCTTGCTTTTAAAACGCAACAGAAAATTGGGACCGTTAATTCCATTAACTGGGCTCGAGTGGTTGCTCAGGTGATTTATTATTTTAGGGCCTATTTACAGGCAACGACTCACAGCCAAGAAAAGGTTTCGTTTACGGTGCCATCCGGAAATTTTGGTAATGTTTGTGCCGGGCATATTGCGAGAATGATGGGGCTTCCTATTGATAAATTGGTTGTCGCAACGAATGAGAATGATGTCTTAGATGAGTTTTTCCGCACAGGCGTTTATCGTGTCCGTCAATCGGATGAAACCTATCATACAAGTAGTCCATCAATGGATATCTCCAAAGCCTCAAATTTTGAACGTTTTGTATATGATTTATTGGGACGAAATGGGCAGCGAGTGGCTCAATTATTTCGGCAAATTGAAACGAAGCGATGTTTTGATTTGTCAGGAGGCATCAATAGTGATGGGACTGAATTTGCATCCGTTCCCCAATTTGGTTTTGAGTCTGGAAAATCAACCCATAAAGATCGAATTGAAATGATTCGTTTTGTGGATGAATTTTATGGGATTATGATCGATCCGCATACGGCGAACGGAATCAAAGTGGCACGAGCGCATCAAAAGCAAGGGGTTCCCATGATTGTGCTTGAAACTGCGCAAGCCGTTAAATTTAATGAAATCATCTATGAAGCTTTAGGAAAGACGGCTCATTATCCTGTAGGATTAGAAAATTTAGAAAGTTTACCCCAGCGCTTTGTTGTAATGCCTGTTGATACTGAAAAGGTGAAACACTATATTGTAGAAAAGACCAGCGGGCATGAAGGAAAATAGTGCGGCGATGTTGACCGTTAATGAAGCCTTGGACTTTTTAGTGAGAGATGCCAAAGCAATCACTGAAACAGAATGGGTTGATTTGAGTTTAGCATCAGGCCGTATCTTAGCTGAGGATATCTATTCCGACATCATGGTTCCTGCAAGTGATAATGCGGCAATGGATGGCTATGCGTTTCGGTTTTCTGATATCGCTGAGACTCAGGGGCAATTGACGGTTTCGCAACGGATTCCAGCCGGAAAATGTGGACAGGCGCTTCAATTGGGAGAAGCGGCCAGAATATTTACAGGAGCACCGATTCCGGATGGGGCCGATACGGTGATTCGTCAGGAATGGTGTCAAGTTGAAGGAGACATATTATCGTTACATCGTCTCCCGCATAAAGGGGATTGTATTCGATATGCGGGTGAAGATATTAAGCAAAAGCAATTTGTTTTAAAAAAAGGGACTTATTTAAATGCTCAGCATTTAGGATTATTAGCCGTTATCGGTAAAAGGTCTTTTAAAGTTTTTCGGCGTTTAAAAGTTGCTTTATTGGTAACGGGCAGTGAACTCGTTGATCCAGGAGAAAAATTATCGCCTGGAAAAATTTATAATTCCAATCAATATGTTTTAAAGGCTTTATTAGCGCACTTTGGATGTTCTATTATTGAGTCGAAAATGGTCCCTGATGATTTTTCGGCGACTCGTTCTGAATTGAAAGCCGCCGCAGAAAAAGTCGATTTTATTTTGACATCAGGTGGTGTGTCAGTAGGGGAAGAAGATCATGTTAAACCTGTTATTCAAGCCGAAGGAAAAATTCATTTCTGGCGAATTGCAGTTAAACCGGGTAAACCCGTTGTTTATGGCGCCATAAATTCTTCTCAAAAGATTGGTGTGGTTCCCATTATTGGATTACCAGGCAATCCTGTTTCAGCGTTTGTGACTTTTTTGCTATTTGTGCGTCCCTATTTATTGAAAATGCAAGGGATGACAACTGGCTTACCACATGGTTTTTTAGTCAAAAGTGCTGATACATATTTGAGTTCAGAAGATCGAAGAGAATTTCTTCGGGCAAAACTCAATCAAGAAGGAGCGGTTGAATTTTTTCCGAATCAGGGGTCTGGGGTTTCTTCTTCAATGGTATGGGGAGATGGTTTGGTCGACAATCCTGCCGGGCATTCTATTCAAAAAGGAGAGTTGGTTCATTTTATTCCTTTTAGTATGTTCTTTTTTTCATGAAAACGAAGATTCTTTTTTTTGCCAGTGTTCGTGAACAATTAGGGGTTTCTCAGGAAATATTGGTTGTTCCTGATGATATTAGGACCGTTGGTGATTTAAGGCAGTATTTAATCAAACGAAAAGGTGTTTGGGCAAATGCACTATCCTATAATCAACCGATTTGTATGGCTTGTCAGTTTGAAAAAGCCTCTGAAAAAACGAAGCTTGTTGACAATTGTGAAGTGGCGTTTTTTCCACCCGTCACCGGGGGATAATATGGGATTAAAATCCCAATAAAAGCCGATGCTTTTTGCACCGGCTTTGTTGTTTAAAAAGCAATTGAATTTACTTAATTTTAGTTTCTTTATAAGGCACATGCTTTCTTGCCTTAGGGTCAAACTTAACGATTTCCAATTTTCCAGGGGTTGTACGTTTATTCTTAGTGGTGGTATAAAAATGCCCCGTACCCGCTGTTGATTCTAACTTAATCTTTTCTCTACCAGCTTTAGCCATAACAGAAACTCCTTAAAATATCAGACAATAATCAGATCTTTTCGCCACGAGCACGCATATCAGCGAGTACTGCTTCAATGCCAAGCTTATCGATAATACGCAATCCCGCATTAGAGACACGCAAAGAAACCCAACGATTTTCTGATTCGACAAAGAAACGACGATAATGCAAATTAGGCATAAAGCGACGTTTAGATACATTATGGGCGTGGGAGATCTTATTACCGGACATAGGTTTTTTACCGGTGACCTGACAAACGCGAGCCATAGAAATCCTCCTGAAATATCAATAAAGCCCGAATTTTACACAACAACCTTTAAAAACACAATAAAAACATCATGTTGTTTTTTATAAATGTGTCTTATTTTTAAAATTTTGTATTCAATTTAAGGGGTATTTCTGATAATGTTGGATGAAAATGAAACGATAAAAATAACCAATTTGAAATATTGTGTTGTTTTTCATACATTTTTGCCTTTTAACATTCTCTAGATTCGTTTATTGTGATATTCGAGAGCGATAAAAACAGCTATAATCATCTTTTGGATTGATAGGACAACATTATGCGTTTACTCAAAAAAGCACTCACTTTTGATGATGTGCTCCTCGTTCCAGCACATTCTACAATTCTCCCTAAAGATGCCGATCTCCATACAAAATTGACAAGAGAAATATCTCTTAATATCCCGCTTCTTTCTGCAGCAATGGATACGGTGACAGAATCCAATCTTGCGATTGCAATGGCAAGACAAGGTGGTATTGGGATTATTCATAAGAATATGACGGCAGCCGAACAAGCCAAAGAAGTGGATCGGGTAAAACGCTTTGAAGCTGGGGTTGTGACCGATCCGATTACAATTCCACCGAGTATGAAAATTCGTGATGTCATTGCGTTATCTCAGCAGTATGGCATTAGCGGTTTTCCTGTTGTTCAAGGCCCTAATCGTACCGTTGTGGGGATTATCACGAATCGAGATCTTCGTTTTGAAGAAGAACTTGATATCGCTGTTCGTGAACGGATGACGCCTAAAGATAAACTGGTTTATATCAAAGAAGGTGAATCTTTAGATGATGCTAAACGGTTAATGAATCGTAATCGTTTGGAACGGGTTCTTGTTGTCAATGATGAATTTGAATTGCGTGGATTAATTACCGTCAAAGATATCAAAAATACGAATGATTACCCATTAGCGTCTAAAGATAAATATGGGAAATTATTAGTTGGCGCAGCAGTAGGGGTTGGTCCTGATAATGATGAACGTATTGAAATGTTAGTCAATGCTGGCGTTGATGTTTTGGTGGTTGATACGGCTCATGGTCATTCGCAAGGCGTTTTGGAACGCGTGAAATGGGTGAAACAGCATTATGCCGATGTACAGGTGATTGGCGGTAATATTGCAACTGCCGATGCAGCGCGTGCTTTAGTTGATCATGGAGCAGATGCCGTTAAAGTCGGAATTGGTCCGGGCTCTATTTGTACGACCCGTATTGTTGCAGGGGTTGGGGTTCCTCAGATTACCGCCATTAATGACGTTGCTGAAGCATTAAAAGGAACCGGTGTGCCTTGTATTGCTGACGGTGGTATTCGTTTCTCAGGCGATATTTCAAAAGCAATCGCTGCTGGTGCATCAACCGTCATGATGGGTAGTATGTTTGCCGGAACTGATGAAGCACCTGGCGAAATTATCCTTTATCAAGGACGTAGTTATAAAGCCTATCGGGGAATGGGAAGTGTAGGAGCGATGCAGCGTGGTTCTGCTGATCGTTATTTCCAAGATGAAGTAGAACAACAACCTGATAAATTGGTTCCAGAAGGTATTGAAGCGCGTGTCCCTTATAAAGGCAGTGTCAATGCGATTGTTTTCCAATTGATTGGCGGTATTCGTTCATCCATGGGATATTGTGGTTGTCGGACGATTCCCGAAATGCAGGAAAAAGCGGCTTTTGTTGAAATCAGTGCGGCGGGTATGCGTGAATCTCATGTCCATGATGTTCAAATCACCAAAGAGGCGCCGAATTATCACCTCGAATAAAACAGAAGGCAGGGGTTCCTGCCTTTTTTATCATTCAGATTTTTAATTAGGAATTTTGATGCATTCCAAGATACTTATCCTTGATTTTGGTTCTCAAGTTACACAATTAATTGCACGACGTGTTCGTGAAGCCGGAGTTTTTTCAGAAGTGGTTCCTTTCGATGTTAATCCTGAATTTATTCAGAATTATGCGAAAGATGGCGCTTTAAAAGGTATTATTCTTTCAGGGGGGCCAAATAGTGTGACCGAAGGTGATACGCCGAGGGTTCCTCAAGTTGTTTTTGAATTGAATGTTCCTGTGTTAGGTATTTGCTATGGGATGCAAGCTATGGCGGATCAGCTCGGTGGACGAGTAGAAAATGGTAAGGTTCGCGAATTTGGTTATGCAGAAGTTGTTGCGCAAGGCAGTTGCCGATTATTTGATGGAATTGCCGATACTATTTTGCAGGATGGATCATCATTACTTAAGGTTTGGATGAGTCATGGTGATAAAGTAACAGCCTTGCCACAAGGCTTTAAAGTGGTATTGGCTAATGAGGCTTGTCCAGTTGCAGGGATGGCTGATGAATCTCGACATTTTTATGCGGTTCAGTTTCACCCAGAAGTGACTCATACCGTACAGGGTAAGGCAATTTTAAATCGTTTTGTGCATGATATTTGTGGATGCCAATCCGATTGGAATATGCCTGATTATGTTGATGAGGCTGTTAAGGCAATTCGTCAGAAAGTTGGCGATGATATTGTCATTTTAGGACTTTCTGGTGGGGTTGATTCTAGTGTTGCTGCCGCACTTATTCATAAAGCGATTGGGGATCAATTAATTTGCGTGTTTGTCGATCATGGGCTTTTGCGTTTGAATGAAGGTCGTATGGTTATGGATATGTTTGCTCGGAATTTGGGCGTCAAAGTTATCCATGTTGATGCATCTGATCAATTTATGGAAAAATTGGCGGGAGTCACTGATCCAGAACAAAAACGCAAAATTATCGGTCGTGAATTTATTGAAGTTTTTCAGGCTGAAGCTTCAAAAGTTGAAAATGCTAAATGGCTTGCGCAGGGCACGATTTACCCTGATGTGATTGAAAGTGCCGGTAAGGGCAAAAAAGGTCAGACCATTAAAAGTCATCATAATGTGGGGGGATTGCCTGATACATTAAATCTCCAGTTGTTGGAACCTTTACGCGAATTGTTTAAAGATGAAGTGCGTGAATTAGGGCTTGCTTTAGGGTTGCCTAAAGAAATGGTTTATCGTCATCCTTTCCCAGGCCCTGGTTTAGGGGTTCGGATACTAGGGGAAGTCAAGCGCGAATATGCGGATCTATTACGTCGCGCCGATGCTATTTTTATGGAAGAATTATGGAATACTCCGACAGGTGAGGTCTCGGATAAAGGAGAGCCGATCAGTTGGTATGATGCAACCAGTCAGGCATTTTCTGTTTTTCTTCCTGTAAAGTCTGTTGGTGTCATGGGCGATGGGCGAACTTATGAGTATGTTGTGGCTTTGAGGGCTGTGCAAACTCAGGATTTTATGACTGCGCAGTGGGCTCATTTACCTCATGAATTGCTTGGAAAAGTATCGAATCGCATTATTAATGAGGTAAGAGGCATTAATCGTGTGGTATATGATATTTCTGGCAAGCCACCTGCTACCATTGAGTGGGAGTAATTTCAGAGATTAAAAAAAGCCCGTAATCTTCGGGCTTTTTTCTTGGCAACGATTGGACACTATTTTTCATTACTCATAAAAAGATAGCTGACTGATTTAAATACATTGGGCGGCGTATTTGACATTTACATATGGCGGTTTGTCAAATTAAGTGCAACAGCTCATGCTCAAACGCTTCGGATGCCGTTTTCCACCCCAAACATTTTCGAGGCCTGTTGTTGATAAGAAAAATAGCTTGCTGCATCTGCTTAGGTGTTACTTGATCGAAATTGGTTTGTTTGGGAAAGAATTCCCTAAGTAGTCCATGACTATTTTCGTTACTTCCTCGTTGCCAAGAAGAATAGGGATCCGCAAAATAGACTTGAAGGTCCAATTCCTTTTCAAGCACTTTGTAGCAACTCAATTCTTTTCCGCGGTCCGTTTGCCGTTTGAATAGCACCTTTGGGTAATCGTTGATACCATTGTTTAATGGCTGTTTCCATCGATTTTGCCGAACGATCCGGAATTAATAATCCCATATACCAACGTGTTTTCCGTTCAACGAATGTTGCCACACATCCTTTCGCTTTTCCACGACCTGAAACAACGGTATCCAGTTCCCAATGTTCAAACGTTTTCCTTTTTGACGAAGTACGCTTAAAGGGACTTCTAATAATCCCTTATCAATCCAACGATAGATGCTTTTATCCTGAAGTCCCGTTTTTTATATCTAGGATTCAGTCCATATCTTTGCGTATGCCCTATGAATACAACGTTTTCCTTC
>CAKRSU010000013.1 GCA_934401755.1 uncultured Oxalobacter sp. | reverse complement strand
GGTGTTGATTCTGTTGGAGATATTACATCAAGTGATGGGGCAGGTAATACCACTACTATTGGCAATGGAACAGTAACAGCAAATGGCAATATCACATCAACAGATGGAACAGTATCTGGTAAGAAATTAACTGCTGGAGCTGATGGTGTTGATTCTGTTGGAGATATTACATCAAGTGATGGGGCAGGTAATACCACTACTATTGGCAATGGAACAGTAACGGCTACAGGCGAAATTAAAGGTAAAAGCTTTACGAATGCTGCTAATAATGCTGGGATTGATGAAAACGGTGAAGTTACAGGTATAAAATTAACAGTTAATGGTAATTCAAACTTACATGGGGACTTAACTGTAGACAATAAATTAACTGCTAAAGGCAATGCAGATATCGGCAGTGTGGGAACGGGAACACCTGGTAATACAACTGTTAACATCAACACAGGAAGTACGGGAGATACCACTATTGGTGGCGGAAAAGTAAGTTTAGCTGGAACTAATTCAACTACAATTGGATCAGCATCTAGCAAAACAGATATTAATGGCGAAAATGTTACTATTACTGGAGCAAATAAGGTTACCACGAAAGTTGGAACTTCCTCCTCTATTGAAACCACAACAACTGGTACAGCGATCAACGGCAAGACCAACAGCATGACCAGTGGTACAACAGGTAATACCATTACTAATAGTGACACAGGAAACACCATCACTGCAGCTAATGGATCAAATACAATAACAGGAACCACTAACATTAACACGGCTGGAAGTGCTAATACTACTATTGGTAGTGCAGATGCTAATGCAGGGGATGTCACTTTGAAATCAGGTGGTAACAGTCTTGTCGTCAAGAAAGATGACGGAACCAAAGTAACTGGTAATCTAGAAGTCACGGGAGATACAACACTAGATCGCACATTAACTGTAACTGGCAATACCACCTTAAATGGAGATAAAAACCAAATTGGTAAAGCTGATTCCACTAAGAATACCATTATCGCAAAAGATAATGATATTACGGCAAAAGAAGGAAATAACAACCTTACAGCAGAAAAGAAAAACATCATTAGCGGAAAACAAGGAAATGACCTTATATCAACAGATGGCGACAACATCATGACTGCTAATAATGGTAAAAACCAAATGAAAAGTGGTTCTAGTACCATTACCAACGATGCTAATAATGGCAATTCCATGACAACAGGTACGGGTTCGAATATCAATTCGATTAAAAACAATTCGAGCGGGAATACCTTAACTGTTGCAAATGGCAGTGCAAATACCCTAACAGATGGAAACAACAACACTATCAAAAACGGAACCTATGCCAGTGCTGTTGATGGATCTACCAAAACAGGTAACCAGATGACTGGCCAAGACAACACCATCTATGCCGATAAAACCAACGACATCATCGGTGGAACTGGTAACAACATTAAAGCTACGACAGGTAATAACACCATTGCAGCAGAAGATGGCAATAACGTCATAACAACCAAAGGAGCAGGACATACCAACTCCATGCAATGGACAGATAGTTCCGGTAACGTTACCAGCTCTATCCAAAATGGTAAAAACGGCAACGATATGAGCGTGAAATCTGATAATGGTCACAACACCATTGCTGCAACGGGAAATGGTGGATATAACACCATCGAAGCAGCCGATCACAACACCATTAAAGCGGGAAATAGCACAGATGGTTACAACGACATCACCGTCAACAACCGCGATGCGGATGATGGCGTTATTGTCAACGGATTAGGACAAACTAATGGTATTGCTATGAATGGGCGGGGCCAGACTAACGGTATCATTATGACCGGTGAAGTAGCTGGTAACAAAGCCAAAATGATCCTCTCTGGTACCAAAGCAGCACTGGCTTCAAGCACTGGAACCGGACTTGATATCAATGATAGCCGTGCCGATACAACCATCCTAAGTGGCGGAACCAGTGGACATGAACAGATTGCTTCAAGAGTCATCTTAGCTGATAACAATGCATCCATCATGACAGCCGGCGGCAATGGCATGTGGGCAAATGCTAACAGCGCAGGATTAACCGGTGCTGGTAACAGCTTAACCATGAGCTCTAGCGGCGCACGATTCTCCAATAGCTCCGGTGGTCCAATCAAAGTCACTGGTGTTGCAAACGGTACCAGCAAATACGATGCGGTTAACTACGGACAATTACAAGACGTTGAAAGACTGGCATCCCGTGGTATTGCATCTGTTACCGCTATGGCCAATATCCCACAAGTTGAACCGGGTAAAACCTTCGCTATTGGGGCGGGTGTCGGTAGCTACAATGGTTATCAAGCGCTCTCCATCGGGGCAAGTGGACGCATAAACGATAGCATCGTTGTTAAAGCCGCAATCGGCTCCTCTGAAAGTGGACATGCCGCATTTGGTGGAGGTGTTTCCTACTCCTGGTAACCCTTAAAAGGAAAAAACAAAACAAAAAAATAAAAAAGCAAATGGGCTGGCAAACTGCCAGCCCATTTTGCATCAACCAACCATCAATCAACAAACGAACAAATAAAAACAAACCAAAAATAAAGAAAAGAAAGTGGACCCATCATGAAAACCTGGAAAATTCTTCTGACTACCCTACTCATTAGCCTTACCTTAACATTTCCTGCTCATGCGCAAAAAAAAGCCAAAAACAAAACACCTCTTCAAACAACCGCTCCAAGAATGCAATACATGGGAAAATTTGACGCAGGCGTTCCTAATGCGGGGATTTATAAAATGTATGATGCCTCTGATGATGTTGTCTGCTACATCCTCATGCCTGATTTACCTGTTACTAAAAAAATCCCTCAAGGCATCATGTATGAAGGCAACTCCATTGGTTCTATTAGCTGCTTAAAAGTGCGTGTTCATGTTGTACCGATTAAATAATCACTTTATTTAACAAAGTAATCATCACACATGACTAAGACAATGATACCTTTTTGCCAAAATTGGGTAAAAGATCGCTCAGAGGTGTTTGAAAGGGGGTTTTAAGCATTTTAAGGATACTATTTCAATCAAAAATGGCTTTTAGATTAAAAATAGCAAACAATCTATCGAACAAATGAAAAAATAGTGACTAAAAAAGCCGGTACATTCAATAAGCACCGGCTTTCATAATCAATCAAAAAAAATCATTTAAAAAGCGCGACATACGTTTTAGCGGCAGCTTCTGGATCTTCTTGAAAATAAACCCCACTGACAGCAGCGACCATATCAGCACCCAAATCAACTAATGGTTTCGAATTTTCAGCCGTCATTCCACCAATCACACAAACCGGCATCGATGGCATCTCTTTTTTCCAATCAGAAACAATCGTTGGTGCTGTTGTTACAGGATACTTTTTGACACGAGACGGGAAAAAGCCCCCAAATGCCACATAACTTGCACCAGCATCTGTTGCCATCCGTGCCAGCGCTAAACTGCCATAACAAGATGCTCCTACAATTTTGTTAGGACCAACGGCTGCACGCACTTTAGCAACAGGGGCATCGGTTCCTCCGACATGAATGCCATCCGCATCAATTTTAAGCGCTAAATCAACATAATCATTAACAATAAAAATACCACCGTAACGACGACAAACCGCTTGTAATGCCGTTGCTTGTGCTAAGCGCTGTTCAGCTTTTGCCGTTTTATGTCGATATTGGACAATTCTTGCCCCACCCTTTAATGCTTTTTCCGTCACATCAATGAGCTTATCCGTATCATCCCAATCCGGCGTTACAATATAAAGACCTTTCATTCGTTTTCCCTTTTTAATTCAATGCATTTAGCAACCTGTCGAGCTGGAATTTGCTGCCCCTTGGCAATCGTATACGCATTTACTAATGTTTGCTGACACCACTGTTGTGCCCGTTCAATCGCTTCATCCATCACCACGCCTTGTGCTAAAAAACCTGCGATCGCAGAAGCTAATGTGCATCCTGTCCCATGAAATTCCCCAGGCAATCGAGACCAACGCCAACTCTTTTCACCTTCTTGATTAAAGCGATAATTGACAACGGTTTTGGTATCATCACCGTGCCCTCCTTTAATCAATACATTCGCCGCCCCCTGATCCATCAAATACAGCGCTTGTGCTTGAATTGCATCAGATTTTGGATAAAGTCGCTTTGCTTCCGGTAAATTAGGCGTTACAAGTGTTACTAATCCCAGTAATGGCGACAACGCATATTCCGGAACACCATCTGTTAATGCAAAACCATGTCCACTTCCTAATACGGTATCTAATACCACCGGTAATTCAGGATGACTTTGACGTAATTGAATAATCACATCACGAATAACGAGCGCATTACTACGGTTTCCAACGATACCGATCTTTACCGCAGCAATCGGAATATGATCCATTAAAACGTTTGCTTGATGCGCAATAATTGCTGGATCAACAGGATTAACCGCATAGACACGATTATTATCTTGAACAGTTAATGCGGTAATAATCGGCAATGCATGGGATCCAACGGCACCAACGGCTTCAATATCTGCGGAGATGCCAGCGCCGCCACTCGGATCCAACCCTGCAAAAACTAATACGCAAGTACGCTCATCTTGTTTCATCATTGGACCATCTAAAAAAGGTCATGGACACTTAAATCGTATCCATGACGTCAAATTGATGCCCTTTTTCTTTTTAAGCAAAAGGGCAAATTACTTATGAGACAATGCGTCCTGCCATTGGGGAAGAAGGAGAAGCCGCAAATTTACGAGGAATACGTCCTGCTAAGAATGCATCACGTCCTGCTTCAACTGCCGCTTTCATGGCTTTTGCCATACGAATAGGATCTTGTGCTAATGCAATCGCACTATTCATCAAAATACCATCACAACCCAATTCCATCGCAATCGCTGCATCTGATGCGGTTCCAACCCCTGCATCAACAATCACAGGTACTTGAGATTGTTCAATAATTAATGACAAGTTCCATGGATTTAAAATCCCCATGCCAGAGCCAATTAATGATGCCAACGGCATAATGGCAGCGACCCCAACATCTTCTAACATCTTCGCTTGAATCGGATCGTCGCTACAATAAACCATCACATCAAAGCCATCTTTAACTAACAATTTTGCAGCTTTTAATGTTTCTGGCATATTTGGAAAGAGAGTCTTTTGGTCCCCCAACACTTCCAACTTCACTAACTTATGACCATTTAACAGTTCACGGGCTAACTGCAAGGTATAAACAGCATCTTCTGCATTAAAACAACCTGCCGTATTTGGCAAAATCGTATATTTAGTCGGCGGAACAACATCTAACAAATTCGGTTGGTTAGGATCCTGCCCAATATTCACTCGACGGATCGCGACGGTAATAATTTCAGCGCCACTGGCTTCTGTCGCTTTACGCGTTTCTTCTAAATCCTTATATTTACCACTGCCAACCAACAAGCGTGACTGATAAGTCTTTCCCGCAATCGTTAACCCATTACTTTCTTTATTCATGGCAATTCTTTCTCTTTATTGATGATGTTTGATCAATGTTTTGATTTTGATTAATTTTGAATCAATTCATTATCCGCCACCAATAGCACGTACCAATTCTACGACATCTCCGGGTTGAAGCGCATGCTGCTTCCATTGCGCTTTCGTAACCACATGGCGATTAACCGCAATGGCCATCGCACGACTTGGGACATTTAATTCATCAATTAACGCTTGTACAGAGATACCGTCTGTCACCTGACGATTTTCTCCATTCAATCTAATTTCCATATTCACCCCTTACTTAACAAATTCAATGGTTCGCTCTGGGATTTCTGCTGGTGGCTCAATAGGCAGTCCGGTTTGAGTCGACAACCCTTTTGCTGCAGCATATTCGCGCACTTCTTGTGAAATTTTCATGGAACAGAATTTAGGCCCACACATTGAACAAAAATGAGCCGATTTTGCAGAATCTTTAGGTAACGTTTCATCATGATATTCACGCGCACGATCCGGATCCAAACCAATATTAAACTGATCTTCCCAACGGAATTCAAAACGCGCCTTTGACATAGCATTATCACGAATCATGGCCCCTGGATGACCTTTTGCTAAATCAGCAGCATGCGCTGCCATCTTATAGACAATAATTCCTTCTTTGACGTCATCTTTATCGGGTAACCCCAAATGTTCTTTCGGTGTGACATAGCACAACATGGCCGTTCCAAACCAACCAATCATTGCGGCACCCATTGCCGATGTAATATGGTCATAACCCGGTGCAATATCAGTTACCAATGGCCCAAGCGTATAGAAAGGCGCTTCATGACAATATTCCAATTGCTCTTCCATATTGCGCTTAATCATATGCATCGGAACATGGCCTGGGCCTTCAATTAATACCTGAACCCCATGCTTCCAAGCCACTTCGGTTAATTCACCTAATACATGCAATTCACCAAACTGTGCACCATCATTTGCATCATAACCTGAGCCAGGACGCAGCCCATCGCCTAAGGAAATTGCCACATCATATGCCGCTAAAATTTCACAGATTTCATCAAAGTGGGTATAGATGAAACTTTCCTGTTCATGAGCCATGCACCATTTTGCAATAATTGAACCGCCACGAGAGACAATTCCTGTCATACGTTCTGCCGTTAATGGAATATGACGACGTAACAATCCTGCATGAATGGTAAAATAATCAACGCCTTGTTCTGCTTGTTCAATCAAGGTATCTTTAAAGATTTCCCACGTTAAATCTTCTGCAACCCCATTCACCTTTTCAAGTGCTTGATACATCGGAACCGTTCCAATTGGGACAGGAGAATTTCTGACAATCCACTCACGAGTTTCATGAATGTTTTTGCCAGTTGACAAATCCATCACATTATCGCCACCCCAACGAATCGCCCAAGTCAGTTTATCTACTTCCTCAGCAATACTTGAGGTCAATGCTGAATTCCCAATATTGGCATTAATTTTGACCAAGAAATTACGGCCAATAATCATCGGTTCAACTTCAGGATGATTAATATTTGCCGGAATAATTGCCCGACCACGTGCAATTTCATCACGAACAAATTCAGGCGTAATTTTTTCAGGAATATTCGCCCCAAAAGGCTGCCCAGGATGCTGTCTCAACATTAACTTCAAAGCACGTTCACTGCCGGCTTCTTTGAGACTTTGAATATATTCGTCTCGGCATTGATTTTCCCGAATTGCGACATATTCCATTTCGGGAGTAATAATACCGCGTCTTGCATAATCCATCTGAGTAATTCGATGCCCTGCTTTTGCGCGACGTGGTTTACGGTGTAAATTGAAACGCAACTCATCCAATGATTTATCGGCTAAGCGCTGTTTCCCATAATCAGAAGTTGGACCTTCTAATTCTTCAGTATCGCCCCGTTCAAGAATCCAATTCGTACGAATAGCGGGAAGCCCTTCACGAATATCAATTTTCGCATCAGGATCCGTATAAGGACCGGATGTATCATAAACATAGATTGGCGGATTCTTTTCATGTCCAAATAAAATAGAAGTGTCGGAAAGCGTGATTTCTCTCATCGGCACACGAATATCAGGACGAGATCCTTGGACATAGACTTTTCGTGAATTCGGAAAGGGTTGTACTGCCGCTGCATCCACTCTCGCAGTAGCAGACAAGAATTTTTGTTTTGTGCTCATATGATTCCTTCAGCTTTACTTCATAAACCCAGCAAAGGAATCTCGGCTTGGCATGGCCTAACTGCACCATACAGACGCTTCCCTTCGCTGGCATTGCCCAGATCAGGTTCAGAGGGTGTAATCTCGCCCGGCTGTTTTTAGCCAGAACCCCTAGCATTCTGATAATTTTATTGCATTGAGGACATTATAACGACATCTTAAAGATGCGGTCCCATTAACTGACCATTATAATAGACTTTTTGATCAACTTTATTGATTTACATCAGAATTATCTTTGAATTATGGAACTGGCCAAGTCATTTGAACCATTAGAAATAGAAAAACATTGGCGCGATGCCTGGGAAAACAACGGATATTTCCGAACAACCCTTGATGAAAGCAAACCTTCGTTTGCCATCCAATTACCACCACCAAACGTTACCGGCACCTTGCATATGGGACACGCCTTTAACCAAACCATCATGGATGGTCTGGTTCGCTACCATCGCATGAAAGGTTTTAATACCACCTGGATTCCAGGGACAGACCATGCCGGTATTGCTACCCAAATCGTTGTTGAACGTCAACTGGATGCTCAAAAAATTTCTCGCCATGATTTAGGTCGAGAAAAATTCTTAGAAAAAGTTTGGGAATGGAAAGAACATTCTGGATCTACCATTACCGGACAAATGCGAAGAATGGGAACCTCGCCAGACTGGGATCGCGAATACTTCACAATGGATGCTAAACGCTCCAAACTCGTCACTGACGTTTTTGTTCGATTATATGAAGAAGGATTAATCTATCGCGGAAAACGTTTAGTCAACTGGGACCCTGTTTTAGGAACAGCCGTTTCTGATCTTGAAGTCGTCTCAGAAGAAGAAAACGGTTCCATGTGGCACATCAAGTATCCTTTTGCAGATGGAACCGGCTCTTTAACCGTTGCAACGACTCGTCCTGAAACCATGTTAGGTGACGTTGCCGTAGCCGTTAACCCAGATGATGAACGTTATACCGATCTTGTCGGTAAAATGCTAATTCTTCCTTTAACGGGTCGACAAATTCCCGTTATTGCCGATGAATATGTTGACAAAGCATTTGGAACAGGTTGCGTCAAAATCACCCCAGCACATGATTTTAATGACTATGCGGTTGGGATGCGCCATCACTTTGAACCCATCAACATTTTCACCCTTGATGCAAAAATCAATGAAAATGGTCCTAAAGCTTACCAAGGATTAGATCGTTTTGCAGCACGTAAACAAATTGTTGCAGACCTTGAAGCACAAGGATATCTTGTCCGAATTGAACCTCATAAATTGATGGTTCCACGTGGCGATCGCACTGGCGTTATTATTGAACCAATGCTAACAGATCAATGGTTTGTTGCAATGAGCAAACCTGCGCCTGAAGGCACTTATTTCCCAGGCAAATCGCTAACTGAAGTCGCATTAGAAAAAGTGGCCAATGGTGAAATCAAATTTATGCCTGAAAATTGGACCAATACGTACAATCAATGGCTCAATAATATTCAGGACTGGTGTATCTCGCGTCAATTGTGGTGGGGTCATCAAATTCCCGCTTGGTATGATGACGAAGGCAATATTTACGTTGCTCATTCTGAAGAAGAAGCGAAAGCAAAAGCAAACGGTAAGACACTGCGCCGTGATTCAGATGTTTTAGACACCTGGTTCTCTTCCGCAATGGTACCTTTTTCCACACTGGGCTGGCCTGACAATACGGTTGAGTCTCGCCTCTTTTTACCTTCTTCTGTTTTAGTCACAGGTTTTGATATCATCTTCTTCTGGGTCGCTCGCATGATCATCATGACCTTGCACTTCACCGGAAAGATTCCATTTAAAGTCGTCTATGTTCATGGTCTTGTACGCGATGCACAAGGTCAAAAAATGTCTAAATCAAAAGGGAATACCTTAAATCCCATTGATTTAATTGATGGCATTGACGTTGACTCTCTTGTTAAAAGCCGGACTCAAAATTTAATGAATCCGAAAAAAGCCGAATCCATTGCAAAAGCAACTCGCAAAGAATTCGCAAAAGGAATTCCTGCTTTTGGGGCAGACGCCCTGCGCTTTACGATGGCAAGTTATGCCTCTTTAGGTCGCAACATTAACTTTGACATGAACCGCTGTGAAGGTTATCGCAATTTCTGCAATAAATTATGGAATGCGACCCGTTTTGTTCTCATGAATACGCAAGGTGAAGATTGTGGTTATGGTGACAATCATGACATGGAATTTTCACTGGCTGATCGCTGGATTCAATCAGAATTTCAACGCGCTTCCGCTGAAACGGAAAAAGGTTATGCCGATTACCGTTTTGATAATATTGCCAATGCCATTTACCGCTATATTTGGGATGAATACTGTGACTGGTATGTCGAAATGGCTAAAGTGCAACTACAAAACGGCAATGATGCTCAAAAACGTGCAACACGACACACCTTAATTAGTATCTTGGAAAAGATTCTGCGCTTAGCACATCCAATCATCCCTTATATTACCGAAGAGCTTTGGCAAATCGTCGCGCCAATGGCTCACAAAACAGGAAAAACCATTATGCTTCAGCCTTATCCTGAAGCAGAAACTTCCTTAATTGATCAAGAAGCCAATCAATGGATGGCGCAATGCAAAGCACTCGTTGATAGCACTCGTAATTTACGAGGTGAAATGCAAATTTCTCCGGCAAAACGTGTCCCGCTATTTATTGAATCTCCAACAGAAGGCAATATTCCGACTTTCATTCCTCATTTGAAAGCGCTGGGTAAACTTTCACAAGTTGATATCATGCCAACGCTACCGCAATCTCCAGCCCCTGTATCAATTGTTGACTCATTAAAGCTCATGCTTAAAGTTGAAATTGATGTGGCTGCAGAAACAGCGCGATTGACGAAAGAAGAAGCGAGAATTGAACACGAAATTCAAAAAATTCAGGCAAAACTTTCAAATGAAAATTTCGTAGCAAAAGCTCCAGAAAAGGTGGTTGCCCAAGAACGAAATCGATTACATGACTACACAACAACATTGGAAAAATTAAAAGACCAATTAGCGAAATTAGCCACGATGTAATTAAATTTCTTCGACTTTTGTCTTAAAAAAACCAGAATGAAGATCCATTCTGGTTTTTTATCGCTCATAATATATTAAAGATGCCGACCGGCATAATCCCTTGCAAATTGATAAGCCGTACGTCCCGTACGAGATCCGCGCTGCAAAGCCCATTTTAAGGCTTCTGGATGTGATTGCTGAATAATCGAATCAGTGCACCCCAATGATTTCAGCCAATGATCACATATTGCCAAATACTCATCTTGAGAATATGAATAAAATGACAACCACAAACCAAAGCGATCAGACAATGAAATCTTTTCATCGGACGTCTCACCCGGATGAATATCCCCATTATCATCTAAATGATACCCTTGATTATCGGCCATTTTTTCTTCAAGCAAATGGCGGCGATTCGACGTCGCATAAATCAATACATTATCCGGTTGAGCAGAAAGACTGCCATCTAATACCGCTTTTAAGGCTTTATAACTACTATCTCCTTCATCAAAAGATAAATCATCGCAGTAAAGAATAAACTTCTCAGAACGCAAAGCGACAATATCTGAGATATCATCTAAATCCATCAAATCATTTTTATCGACTTCAATTAACCGAAGTCCTTGATCTGAAAAACGATTCAAACAAGCACGAACAAGAGAAGATTTACCCGTTCCTCTTGCTCCTGTCATTAACACATTATTAGCAGGCTTGCCTTGCAAAAATTGCAACGTATTTTGCTCAAGCAGCGCTTTTTGACGATCAAGAAAAAAAAGATCGGCTAAAGTAACCGGCGAAATATGCGTAATGGCTTTAAGCGTTCCAACGCCATTTTTTTTGCGCCAACGATAGGCTGCCGTTGGCGTTTGCCAATCAATCGCATCATTTCTCGGTGCACTCGGCAATATTGTCTCTAAACGACTCAATACGGCATCTGCATGGGACAATAGTTTTTCAAGACGGTCGATCATGATCGATAATCCGCATTAATTGACACATAACCATGGGACAAATCGCAGGTCCAAACCGTCGACGAAGCATTACCTCGACCCAATACAATACGAACAAGTATTTCAGGTTTGTTCATTACGCTTTGACCGTCTTCTTCCCGGTAATCGGGATTTCGACCGCCCTTTTGAGCAACCAATACATCATCAAGATAGAGTTTTAATTGGCTAACATCTAAATCTTCGATCCCTGCATAACCAATCGCCGCTAAAATACGCCCTAAATTAGGATCAGATGCAAAAAAAGCCGTTTTGACCAAAGGAGAATGCGCCACTGAATAAGCAACCTGACGACATTCTTCTTCAGATCGACCTTCTTCGACCGTAATCGTAATAAATTTAGAAGCCCCTTCTCCATCACGAATAATTTTTTGTGACAATTCTTGTGCAAGATCCGTAATAACGGCTAATAATTCTTGATAATGAAGCGATGCTTCACTTGTCAAACCGATATCGACTTTGCCCGTTGCCATTAAAATCAGCGAATCGTTGGTTGATGTATCGCCATCAACGGTCACACAATTAAAGGATCGAGCAACCGCATATTTCAGCATCCCTTCAAGCACATCTTGAGGAATTGCCGCATCCGTTGCAATATATCCCAACATGGTTGCCATATTCGGATGGATCATCCCTGATCCTTTACACATCCCAGTTACGGTAACGGTTTTTCCATCAAATTGAATCGTACGTGACGCCGCTTTAGGGACCGTATCCGTTGTCATAATCGACTCAGCTGCATTTAACCAATTATCTTCTTTAAGATTGGCAATGGCAGTTGGTAATCCCGCAATAATTCGATCAACAGGCAATGGTTCAAGAATCACCCCCGTTGAAAACGGTAGCACTTGTTCTACAGAAATTTTAAGCAATTGAGCAACAGTTGTACTTATTTTAACCGCATCTTGATAACCGGCTTCCCCCGTTCCGGCATTAGCATTTCCTGTATTTACCACTAATGCCCGAATATTTTTTTCTGATGCTTTTATTTTCGCCAAATGCTCACGACAAATTTGTACCGGCGCAGCACAAAACCGATTTTTAGTAAAAACTCCAGCAACGGTTGATCCTGGCGCTAAACGAATAACGAGCAAATCCTTGCGATTTTCTTTCTTGATTTGAGCCATCACATAACCTAGTTCAAGACCTGAAATAGGTTTAAGCTCAGATGCCATTGGAACGGAGAGATTCACCGCCATTTTTTACCCTTTCAATACAATCATGATTGACCTAAAATGATTTAGACCAGTTTGCCATGACATTGTTTATATTTTTTCCCACTACCACATGGACATGGATCATTGCGACCAACTACAGGAATCCCATTATTGGCACTTTCTTCATCATTAAGCGTCGCATGAATCGTCATTTTCTGGCTTTGTTGTAGCGCCGCTTGTGCTAACGAAGCCTCTAAACGACGTCTTTCTGCTTCGGCATGCTCTGCCATTGCTCGCTCTTCCGCTTCGACTTCTTCACGAGTACGGATGCGAACCAAGAATAGAATTTTTGTGGCATCATCTCGAATCATCCTTAACATCTGATCAAATAATTTGAATGATTCAAACTTATATTCTTGTTCTGGATTTTTATGCGCATACCCTCGTAAATGAATACCTTTACGCAAATGATCCAATGAAGACAAATGTTCGCGCCAGAAGTTATCCATACTTTGTAAAATAACGCCGCGCTCATATTCGACCCACGCTTCATGCTCAACCATCTCTGTTTTCGCTTGATAACGTTCATCGACAATTCGTAACAACTCTTCTAATAAGTCATCATCGGTCATGGCCTTGTTGTCATCCATCATCTTTGTTAATGGTATTTCAACTTGCCATGCATTTTTCAATTCTTTTTCAAGAGCAACAAGATCCCATTGCTCTTCGATTGATTCTTCAGGCACATAAAAACGGAATAAATCCGTAAACGTGCCATGGCGTAGATCTCTTGCTAATTCAGAGGTATCTGCCATTTCAAGCAATTCATTTCGTTCTTTATAAAGCACTTTACGCTGCTCATTGGCCACATCGTCATACTTCAATAGGTTTTTACGCATATCAAAGTTATGCCCTTCAACCTTACATTGTGCCGATTCAATGGAACGGGAAACAATACGAGATTCAATCGCTTCACCGCGTGGCATTTTCAAGCGATTCATAATGCCTCGCATCGTATCACCCGCAAAAATGCGCAAAAGTTCATCATCTAATGATAAATAAAAACGCGATGATCCAGGATCACCTTGACGGGCTGAACGCCCTCTTAACTGATTATCAACACGACGAGATTCATGACGTTCAGTCCCAATAATATGCAGTCCGCCTTGCTGCAACACAAAGTCATGCAACGATTGCCATTCATCACGCAGTTTTTTAATTTGCGATTCTTTCTCTTCTTCTGGAATCGTGCTATCTGCTAAAATGAATTCAATTTGCTTTTCAACATTACCACCTAGTACGATATCTGTACCACGTCCGGCCATATTGGTTGCAATCGTAATCATTTTGGGGCGTCCTGCCTGAGCAACGATTTGTGCTTCTCTTTCATGCTGTTTTGCATTTAACACATTATGAGGCAAGCCCATTTTTGTCAGATAATCCGACAATTTTTCAGAGTTTTCAATCGACGTTGTCCCCACTAAAACGGGTTGACCTCTTGTATAACAATCTTTGATATCCGCTAATATGGCTTCGTATTTTTCTTCTTCTGAACGATAAACCAAATCCGGCGCATCTTTACGCAAATTAGGTCGATTCGTTGGAACAACAACGGTTTCAAGCCCATAAATATCTTGAAATTCATAAGCTTCAGTATCCGCAGTTCCTGTCATCCCTGATAACTTCTGATACATCCGAAAATAATTTTGGAATGTAATCGTTGCTAACGTTTGATTTTCATTTTGGATTTTGACATGTTCTTTTGCTTCAACCGCTTGATGCAACCCTTCTGACCAACGACGTCCTTCCATTAAACGTCCAGTAAACTCATCAACAATAATGACTTCACCATTTTGAACAACATAATGCTGGTCACGGTGATACAACGTATGCGCACGCATTGCTGCATAAAGATGATGAACTAAAATGATATGAGCTGCGTCATAAAGTGAAGCGCCTTCGGGTAAAAGCCCCATTTGTGTCAAAATCTTTTCGGCCTTTTCATATCCAGCATCCGTTAAATAGACTTGACGTGTCTTTTCATCTTTTGTGTAATCCCCTGGAACTTCAATTTTTCCCGTACCATCTTTGGTCTCTTCGCCAATTTGCAATGTCATTAATGGCGGAATTTCATTGATTTTGACATACAGCTCATTAGAGTCCTCAGCAGGGCCTGAAATAATTAATGGTGTACGAGCTTCATCAATCAAAATAGAGTCGACTTCATCAATAATGCCATAAGCTAATTTGCGTTGAACACGATCATTAATATTAAAGACCATGTTATCGCGCAAATAATCAAACCCAAATTCATTATTAGTCCCATACGTGATGTCAGCCGCATAAGCCTGCCGTTTTTCATCCGTACTTTTTGTCGGTAAATTAACGCCCGTTGTCAATCCTAGCCAGCCATATAAACGCGACATCCATTCCGCATCACGCTGCGCTAAATAATCATTGACGGTTACAACATGGACCCCTTGTCCAGACAAGGCATTGAGATAAGCGGGCAATGTGGCAACTAATGTCTTTCCTTCACCTGTTGCCATTTCTGCAATCTTGCCATAGTGCAAAACCATGCCACCGATCAACTGGACATCAAAATGACGCATCTTAAGCACACGCTTACTGGCTTCACGGCAAACCGCAAATGCTTCAGGAAGCAATGCATCTAGTGTTTCCCCATTTGCAAAACGCTGTTTAAACTCCGATGTCTTTGCCTTAAGCGCTTCATCCGAATACGCTTCAAAGGTCGGTTCCAATGCATTAATTTGTGCTACGGTTTTTCCGTAACGTTTTAGCAACCGAGAATTTCGGCTACCAAATAAGTTGGTGAGAAAGGACATGGCACATCCGTAAAAATCAAACAGCATGAAAATCATGCTGCGCTAAAAAAGCCCTTAAAAATAATAGGACACAAAATCAATAGTGCATTCTATCACGCCATTTTTCTACATAGTTGCTTTCAAACAGCAATGCACCCCATCTTGAGAATAATAAGGGCTATAGAGTGTTTTTCAAGAGAATTGTTGTTTTCTTCTGTCCCTAATGATACTGTTCCTTTTACTTTGAAAACTTTTCGTTAACGGCGGTATTTAATGATGAGTACAACCGGTACTTTTTTTACCCCTTCTGATCTTTTGGGTAAACAAACAACAATAGAAAGCCTTATAAAAACAGCAAAACAATATGAAACGATTCGGCACGACTGTCAAAAGTTAATGCCGACTTGGTTTAATCTATGCCAAATTCTACGATTAGAAAACGGCATTTTAACCATTGGCGCCCCCAATCAAACATTGGCCGCAAGAATTCGTATGAACATTCCCTTGCTACAATCAGGGCTTAATCTAAAGGGTTGGAATATCACTCATATCCGATTAAAAATCAATTTCAAGCAAGAAATTCCCAAAAAAACAAAGCCGTCTATCCAATCTAGACGGCTATCTCCTCATGCACGCGCCTGCTTTAATAAACTTTATGCTTCGCTTCAGCAAGACAATGATCATTCCACCTTACTACAATCGCTTCACCATATGTTAAATAAGCAATAATTAAGCAGGCATCCATTCTAAATGAGACTGTTCAACTAAATAAACAGGTGCATCGTTTTCATGATCGAAAGTTACCACTTCAAATGCTTCAGGTTGAGCAAGCAACGCTCGAATTAATTGATTATTTAAAGCATGTCCTGACTTATAAGCAGTATAAGACGCTAGCATAGGTAAGCCAATATTATAAAGATCGCCAATAGCATCCAATATCTTATGACGGACAAACTCATCTTCAAAACGTAATCCATAGGGATTAAGAATATGATATTCATCCATCACAATGGCATTTTCAAGAGATCCCCCTCTTGCCAATCCCATACTACGGAGCAATTCAACGTCTTTAACAAAACCAAAGGTACGAGCTCGGCAAACATCTTTCACATAAGAATCTTTACCGAAATCAACAATAGCATGCTGATGTGTTGCATCAATTGCAGGATGGTTAAATTCAATCGAAAATTCCAGTTTAAATCCATGATAAGGATCTAATCTTGCCCACTTTAAATTAGCCCCTTCCCCATCCGAAATTTCAATGCTTTTTTTCAAACGAATATATTTTTTCGGCGCATCTTGTTCTTTGATACCGGCTTGTTGAAGTAAAAAAACAAAAGTGGATGCAGAACCATCCATAATCGGAATTTCTTCAGAACTGACATCAATATGCAAATTATCAATACCTAATCCACAACACGCAGACATTAAATGTTCAATGGTAGAAATGCGAACACCATCTTGTACTAAAGTTGATGCTAACATCGTTTCACCAATCGCTTCAGCACTAACAGGAATGGTTACTTGAGGCGTCAAATCCGTACGATGAAACACAATCCCCGTATTAGGCGCAGCCGGTCTTAAAGTCAATCTCACCTTAAGTCCAGAATGTAACCCAATCCCTACGGTTGTTGTTGAGTGTCTGATTGTCCTTTGTTTTAGCATATTCATCCACCAAGCATCGCAAATGCTTTGATATTTCAAACAATGATTAAACGAGCATATTCTACCCTGACTTAAAAAGTCCTGCATTGCTTACTAAGACTATTCAAGTCATTGAACTGTTACGATCTGTAACAAAACAGGCATAGCGAAAATACACTATGCCTTATTTTGTATAGGTCTCATTATTTCTGTGAATTTCTTAAAAATGCGGGGATATCATAAGTATCGACGCCCCCTTCTTGTAACACTTTAAGAATAGGAGGCACATCAGAAGGATCATCAAATCCCTTATTTGACAGATCCTCTTCTGCTTTTTTCGACATTTCTTCAGTACCGGTAGCTATTGTAGAAGCAGATTCTGTTTCTTGATTGGGCGCTTCCATCACAAGGGGTTTATCTAACCCTGTTGCAACGACAGTAACACGCAAATCGTCTCCCATCGCATCATCATAGGCAATTCCCTGAACAATCGTTGCTTCGGGTGAAGCAAATTCACGAACAACGGCCATAACTTGCTTCGTTTCTTTCCCCTTAAGACTCTTACTTGCCGTAATATTGACCAATACGCCGCGAGCCCCAGACAGGTTAACACCATCTAACAAAGGAGACGCTACGGCTTCTTGAGCTGCGGTTACCGCACGATCTGAACCTGTGGCAACGGCTGTTCCCATCATAGCTTTTCCTTGTTCAGACATAATGGTTTTTACATCGTTAAAATCGACATTAATATGTCCGGGAACATTAATAATTTCAGCAATCCCTGCAACAGCATTATTTAACACGTCATCGGCATGCTGAAACCATTCGATCATACTGTCATCTTCATAAATTTCTTCTAATTTCTCATTTAAAATGACGATTAAGGAATCAACATGTTGTGATAGTTCGGCAAGCCCTTCTTCTGCCATCTGCATGCATTTCGTTCCTTCATAAGAGAAGGGTTTTGAAACAACGGCAACCGTTAATGCACCTAACGATTTAGCAACTTCAGCAATAACTGGAGATGCTCCTGTCCCTGTTCCACCGCCCATACCGGCTGCGATAAAAACCATATGGGCTCCACGCAAAGCATCTTCAATCCGTGAACGTGATTCTTCGGCTAATCTACGTCCAACGTCTGGGCGCATTCCAGCCCCTAAGCCAGACTCTCCAATCTGAATCACATTATCTGCACTAGAACGCAGTAATGCTTGTGAATCGGTATTCGCCGCAATAAATTCAACGCCGGATACACCTTTATTAATCATGTGCTGAACCGCATTACCACCGGCACCCCCTACACCAACAACCTTGATGATTGTTCCTAGATTGACGTTATCTTCAACCATATCAAATTCCATTTATTTGCTCCTTGACACAAATTCCTTGATGCCATGAAATCTATTTTGTCTCTATTTCAAATTTAAATATTTCCCATTAACCAGATCTTTATCTTGTCAATTAATGCCATTGTTGTACTCTTTGGCGCAGCAGATACATTCCCTCGCTTTTGTTGCCGTAACGCTTCAATCAACAACCCATGAACCGTTGCATAACGAGGACTTTTGACAACATCTGATAATCTTCCCGTGTACTGAGGTAACCCCAAGCGAACCGATTTTCCAAAAACTTGCTCTGCTAACTGTAACATTCCCGGCAAAAGCATTGTGCCACCCGTTAATACAATACCAGAAGCAATTTGTCGCCCACAGTTTGACTGTTCAATAATTGTTTTTGCCCGCTGAAACATTTCAACCATACGCGCTTCAATAATAGCAGCCAGTAATTGACGAGAATATCTTGCTGCAGGTCGATCACCAATACCAGGAACAACAATCTCTTCTTCTGGATTCACCAACGACTTTAATGCCGCCCCATAGCGCATCTTAATATCTTCTGCTTCAGAAATAGGCGTACGAAACATGAACGCAATATCATTTGTCACTTGATCACCGGCAATTGGGATGACTTCGGTATGTTGAATCATGCCCCCTGTAAATATCGCGACATCCGTTGTCCCACCACCAATATCAATTAAAGCAACCCCTAATTCTTTTTCATCTTGTGATAATACGGCATCAGCAGATGCAACAGGTTGCAAAATCAAACTAGAAACATCCAAGTCGCAACGTCGAACACATTTAACAATATTATCAATATCTGCAACTGCACCCGTTACGATATGCGCTTTGACCTCAAGCTTCATACTTGTCATTCCAATGGGCTCATGCATACATTCTTTGCCATCTACAATATATTGTTGTACAACCGAATGAATGAACTGTTGCCCTTCTGGCAGACTCACTTGCTTTGCTAATTCAAGCGCATCATCAAGATCTGTTTGTGTCACTTCTTTATTTTTAACTGAGACCATCCCAACAGAATTGAAACTGCGAATATGTTTTCCGGCAATACCGGTACAAACCATATGGACCTTCACGCCAGCCATAGCTTCAGCTTCAGCAAGTGCCGCATCAATTGAATCAGCTGTCTCCTCTAAATTGACAACAGATCCTTTCTTTAAGCCATTCGATTCCCGTTGACCAATGCCAATAATTTCATGTCGGCCATCCGATAAAACTTCTGCAATGACCGCAACAATCTTCGATGTCCCAATATCTAATCCGACGATTGTTTTTTTATCTTTTGCCATATCTATATCACCTACTATCATTCTTCTTGCGTTAGTGATTTGTCTTGTTCTTTATTTGTATTTTCAGAAGAGACCGCTGTTTTTAGCCGTATTGCCATGCCACTCGGATAACGCATATCAACATAACCAATACGATCGCCATATTTTTGAATCAAGCGAGGATAGTTTTCTAAAAATCGATCAATAAGCGCTTTCAATGGCATATTCTCTGTTTCACGTCCAAATTGAACCAGTAACCCATTTTCCATCTTGACCGACCAAGCATATCTATCTGATAACATCACTTCTTTGGGAACCAAATTAAGCGGCGCAAAACTTGCCTTAAAATTTTTATATTGTTCTAAGACTTCTTTACCACTTCCTTCTGGTCCATCAAATTTCATTAAATGATAATCTGCCTCTGCTTCTGCGACATTCGCTGTAAATACTTCTCCTTGTATCGACAATAACTTTCCTTCATCGCCCCATGTTCCTAGCGGCTGATATTCTTCAATAGAAACAATAAGCTTATCTGGCCACTCCCTTCGCACACTGGCTTTGCGTACCCAAGGAACGGATTCAAATATTGTTCTGACGTCATTGATATCCACTGTAAAAAAATTGCCTTTTATTTCATATAACGGCGCATTTCTCACCGTTTGATCACTCACATAATGCAAAGAATCGCCATCTACTGACTGCACCTTCACCATTTGTAAAGCGTACATCGGTTTTTTAAGCATCCATATTGCAAACTCTACTGCAATGATCGCCACAAATAAACATACGCAGTAATTCGACAATTTTTTTAGCAGCGAAACATCATGCCACATAACAAATACCGCCCTTTTTTACACCTTATGCTTGATATGATCTAATGTTGCCCCAGACAACAATGTCACACATAAATCTTCATAACTTAATCCCTTTTGGCGCGCTGCCATTGGCACCAGGGAATGTCCTGTCATACCTGGAGACGAATTTAATTCTAAAAGGAAAGGCTGGTTATCATTTTCACGTAACATCACATCAATACGCCCCCAACCACGGCATCCCAATGCATGATAACCTTGCAATGCATATTTTTGAATCGTATTCTCAAGTTCTTCATTCAATCCACAAGGGCATAAGTATTGGGTATCCGTTCCAAAATACTTATTGTGATAATCGTAATTTGCATTGGGTGCAATAATTCGAATTAAGGGAAAAACCTCAGCTTCACCATTTCGTTCGATAATGGTACAAGTTAATTCTTTACCTGCGATAAATTCTTCAGCTAAAACCGAACGATCTAATGCTAATGCTTTTTGATAGGCAGAAACGATCTGATCCACCGAAGTCACTTTAGTTAATCCGATCGTTGATCCTTCATGAGCAGGCTTAATAATTAATGGCAATCCTAAATATTCAACAACCTCTAATGGATCAAAATCTGCCTTTAATTCCATATATCGAGGCGTAGGAAGACCTTGTGCCATCCATAATCGCTTCGTCATGATTTTATCCATTGCAATTGCAGACGCCATCACGCCAGACCCCGTATAAGGAATCTGCATCTGTTCTAATAAGCCTTGGATGCACCCATCTTCACCATACCGACCATGCAAAGCAATAAAAACACGGTCAAACTGTTCATTTTGCAAACTGGCAACATCTTTTATGCCGGTATCAAATAAATGGGCATCAATGCCTTTTTGCTTTAACGCATGACATACTTCCGTTCCAGAAACCAGTGATACTTTGCGCTCTGCGGCATTACCGCCATACAGAACACCGACTTTACCGAATTCATTTATATTCATTGTTATCTTTCTCTCTGTTCTGACTTTGGCTATTATTAATTAAGTGCCTTTTCACGCAATTGACTTGCAACTGAAGTAATGGAACCGGCTCCCATTGTCATGACCACATCGCCATCTTGGATAATATTAAGTAATACCTTTGGCATATCATTAATATCTTCTACAAACACAGGATTGACTTTGCCGGCTAATCGAATGGTTCGCGATAAGGTTCTCCCATCTGCAGCCACAATTGGCTGTTCTCCAGCAGGATACACTTCGCTCAGCAATAACACATCTGCTTTTGAAAGTACTCGAACAAAATCTTCAAATAAATCACGAGTCCGCGTATAACGATGCGGTTGAAAAGCTAATACTAATCTCTTTCCAGGATATGCCCCTCTTGCCGCAGCAATCGTTGCCGCCATTTCTGCAGGATGATGCCCATAATCATCAACCAATTCCACCTCAGCCGTTGTTCCATCATTTTTAGGAAGAACAACTTTTCCCAAACGGGTAAAGCGCCGATTAACGCCCGTGAAATTTTCCATCGCGCGTTGAATCGCCGCATCATTAACATCCAGTTCTCGAGCAATCGCAATTACAGCACAAGCATTTTGAACATTATGCATACCTGGCTGATTTAACCGAATTGCCAAGGGATCATGCCCTTTTTGCAAAGCCGTAAAAACCATCATCGTGCCATCTGCATAAGCATCAACTGCCCGAACATCGGCATCTTCATGAAATCCATAAGTTGTAACCGGTTTAGAAACAAACGGTAGAATTTCACGAACGTTCTTGTCATCAATACAAAGCATCACACGACCATAAAAAGGTAAACTTTGTGTAAATGAAATAAATGCCTGTTTTAATCGCGCAAAATCATGACCATATGTATCCATATGATCAGCATCAATATTGGTAATGACTTCAATGACTGGCGTCAAATTTAGAAATGATGCATCCGATTCATCGGCTTCTGCAACAATAAATTCTCCTGTTCCCAATCCCGCATTAGCACCGGCACTATTGAGTCGTCCACCAATTACAAAAGTCGGATCCAATCCGCCTTCGGCTAAGACACTTGCAACAAGGCTAGTCGTTGTTGTTTTACCATGTGTTCCTGCAATGGCAATCCCTTTTTTTAATCGCATCAATTCGGCTAACATCACAGCACGAGGCACAATAGGGATATTTTTCTTGCGCCCAGCAAGCACCTCAGGATTATCTTCTTTAATTGCTGTTGAAACGACAATTGCATTGGCTCCTTCGATATTTTCTGCTTTATGGCCCAACATGACTGTTGCGCCCAATGCGGCTAAATGACGAGTTGATGCATTACTCGACAAATCAGATCCTGTAATTTCATACCCTAAATTCAGTAACACTTCTGCAATGCCACTCATACCGCTACCGCCAATGCCAACAAAGTGAATTTTCTTAACCTTGTGCTTCATAACTTATTTTCCATTTATGGCCTGTTTTAAAATCTCAGCAATTCGTTCATTCGCATCTCTTTTTCCGAGTGCATAAGCCTTTTTTGCCATCTCAAAACATTTTTCTCGAGTCATCCCTGCAATTAGATCCGCCAATCGCTGAGGCGTCATTTCTTGTTGAGGCAAATGAATAGATGCCCCTTCTTGATCCATTAATATCGCATTATCTCGCTGATGCGACGTGCTTGATGTAACAAGCGGCACCAATACACTAGCAACTCCTGCGACCGTCAATTCAGAAACGGTAATGGCACCGGCTCGACAAATCACTAAATCAGCCTCAGCATAACGTTCATCCATATTGTTGATAAAATCAACAACTTCTGCATCAACACCTGCTTGGCGATACCGCGCTTTTGTTGCTTCAATATGCTTTTGCCCCGTTTGATGAATTATTTCGGGGCGTTTTTCTATTGGTAACAATGCTAAAGCTAGCGGAAGATTTTCATTTAATACTTGAGCCCCTAAACTACCGCCGATAAGTAAAATTTTCAGTTTACCGGTCCGTTGGGAATAACGCTGAGTCGGAGCTGGGATTGCCTTAATAACCTCTCTAACAGGATTTCCGGTACATATAGCTTTTGAGGCTAGAGAACCATAATGACCAGGAAAACCAAATAACACATATTTTGCAGAAGATGCCAATGCCTTGTTAGACAATAATAAAGCAGCATCCGCATTAACGACAACAACCGGAATTCCCTTTATTTTTGCCGCAATCCCGCCAGGAACAGTTACATAACCGCCCATTCCGACAACAAGATCTGGACGACGACGTCCCATAATTCCAAGACATGCTAAAAAACTACTGATGAGCTTAAACCCTCCGCCAATTAAGTGACGAATTCCTTTTCCTCGCAATCCAGAAAAATTAATGGTATCCATTTCTAGACCATGCTCTGGCACAATTTTTCCTTCCATCCCGTACTTTGTGCCTAGCCAAGAAACGTCCCAACCTTCTTTTTGCATCGTACTTGCAATGGCTAATCCTGGGAAAATATGCCCACCGGTTCCCGCCGCCATAATCATGAGCTTTTTGGCTGCCATTAACACTTTCCTCCACGCATCACTTTGCGATTTTCATAATCAATTCTGAGTAAAATCGCTAATGCAACACAATTCATGACGATGCCTGATCCCCCATAACTTACCAACGGAAGCGTTAATCCTTTTGTGGGTAATAATCCTAAATTCACCCCTAAATTCAAAAACGTCTGTGCACCGATCCAAATACCAATACCTTGCGCAACCAATCCCGCATACATACGCCCCATCGCAATACACTGTCGACCAATTTTAAAAGTTCGCTTAACGAGCCAATAAAACAGCAAAATAACCACTAAAACACCAACAAATCCTAATTCTTCACCAATAACGGCCATAATAAAATCAGTATGTGCTTCTGGCAGATAATGTAATTTTTCAACACTTCCACCTAATCCCACTCCAAAAATCTCTCCTCGTCCAAAAGCAATCAATGAATGCGATAACTGGTACCCTTTACCTAAAGCATTGACTTCATCCCAAGGATCGAGATAAGCAAAAAAACGAGCTCGACGCCATGGCGAAAAAATAATCATCATAACGAATCCGCTAACCAGTAATGCAACCATACTGATAAACCATACCAGATTAAATCCTCCGAGAAATAAGATCCCCATGGCAACCCCAACGATTACCATAGCAGCGCCCATATCAGGTTCTAATAACAGTAAAATGCCGACAACCCCCATTAAAAGCGCAATGGGCAAAAACCCCTTGGTTAACCGATGCATATATTGCTGATTTTTAACCGTAAAACGTGCCACAAACAAAACCATCGCTAATTTCATGATTTCAGAAGGTTGGACATTAAACACTTTTAACGGTAACCAACGATGCGCACCATTAACCCCCTTACCAATTCCTGGGACTAATACCAAAATCAACAAGACTGTCGCAAAAAGAAAAAAATACCAAGCCCCGCTTTGCCACTTATCAAGAGGCGTCTTAAAAGCCAACCATCCCAGTGCTAATCCAACCGTTACAAAAAAGATCTGACGTCCAAAAAAATGCTCTCCCATATAACTGGCATATTTTGGAGAATCAGGCAAAGCAATTGATGCGGAGTAAACCATAATAATGCCCAACATCATTAAGGCTAAAGACACAAATAACAAAGGTTTGTCCCAACGCATTTGTTGCGCTTCATGAACGGGAGAGGATTGTGCCGTTGGGGCATGCAACCAGGCATGAAACGATTGTTTTAAAGCTTGAGGTTTTAATGCCGCTAAATTTTCACTCATTAGAATCAGAAAATTTCTCATCGCTAAACCTCCCCTTTTCTATTGGCAATTTTTTGGACCTGCGACACAAATACTTGTGAGCGATGTGCATAATTTCGGAACATATCCATGCTAGCGCAAGCAGGAGAGAGCAAAACAATATCACCGTCGTCTGCTAAATCAGCACCTTGATCAACCGCTTGTTCCAAAGAGTCACAATAAATTTGCTTAACTCCGGTATTTTTTAATTCATCATAAATATGATGAGCATCTCGGCCAATCAGTAATACGGCTTTAACATGCGTTGCAACTGCATGACATAATGGGGAAAAATCTTGTCCCTTTCCAAGCCCACCAACAATTAAAATGAGATTTTTCCGACCCGTATCACCATGCCCTAATCCTTTAATAGCAGCAAGTGTCGCGCCAACATTAGTCCCTTTACTATCGTCGACATAACGCACCCCCTTGATCGTTGCAATCAACTCAACACGATGCGGCTCTCCTTGATATTCACGCAACGCTTTAAGAAGGGGAGCAAACGGCAAACCGATCGATGAGCAAAGCGCTAATGCAGCAAGCGCATTACTCGCATTATGACGACCTTGGATTTTCAACGCATTAGCTGGCATCAAATCATGGATGCCATTCCCCGTTCCAACAGACAGCCATTCCACATCACGTACCGTATGTAATCCAAAATGACCTTTCTGCTTGGTCGCGTCTCCCCCAAATGTCACAACAAGATCCTTAGCAGAATGCATTGCCATCACCATACGATCTTCGCGATTGAGTACACGAACGGTACCCTCCCCAAAAATCTTTGCCTTAGCATCCGCATATGCTTGCATACTGCCATGCCAATCCAAATGATCTTGTGTCACATTAAGTACAGTTGCCGCATCAGCTCGCAACGTATTCGTTGTAAACAATTGAAAACTTGATAATTCCAGAACCCAAACTTCGGGGAGTATTTGCGCTTTAATCGTTTCAAGCAATACATCCAATGCAGCTGGACTAATATTGCCGGCTAATCGAACGGTTTTACCAGCTGCCTGACACATATGCCCCGTCAAACTGGTTGTTGTTGTCTTCCCATTGGTCCCTGTCACAGCAATAATGGCCGGGTGATACCCTTTTTCAATCTCAAGCATCTTAAGTGCTTGCGCGAACATTTCAATTTCGCTCCAGACTGGTACATCATGTTCTTGGGAGTACGCCAGAATCGGCTTTAACTCAACAAAGGGCCTTAATCCAGGACTAACCGCAATAATATCGACACCATTAAGATTTAACGCATCAAATGGCCCACCCATAAAAATCGCTTCTGGAATATCCTTTTTAAGCTGCGGCAACCTATCTGGATGCTCTCGAGTATCTGAAACAGTCACTTGTGCGCCGCAATAAGCACTCCAACGAGCCATTGCAAGACCCGATTCCCCCAAACCAAGTACAAGTACTTTTTTACCAGTCAGTTTCATATCATCTCATTTTCAATGTAGCTAGCCCAATTAACACTAAGATAATGGTAATAATCCAAAAGCGAATAACAACTTTTGTTTCTTTCCATCCCTTCTGTTCAAAATGGTGATGTAGCGGCGCCATTCGAAAAATACGACGTCCCTCCCCATATTTTTTCTTTGTATACTTAAACCAAGACACCTGCAGCATGACGGAAACCGTTTCTGCGACAAAAATTCCCCCCATAATCGCCAACAAAATTTCTTGACGAACAATAACCGCTAATGTCCCTAATGCGCCGCCTAATGCCAATGCGCCAACATCTCCCATAAACATTTGGGCTGGATATGCATTAAACCAAAGAAAAGCGAGCCCCGCGCCAACCATAGCACCGCAGAAAATCACTAATTCATCCGTTCCTGCGATATGAGGCACCACAAAAATGGTCGAAGCCGTTGGATTACCACAGACATAAGCAAAAATGCCTAAAGCGCCACCAACAAGAATGGTAGGAACAATCGTTAAACCATCTAAACCATCTGTCAAATTAACGGCATTACTGGTTCCGACAATCACGAAATAAGTCAAAATCATGAACCCCCAGATACCCAATGGATACCCAAAGGTTGTAAGACACGGCAAAATAATATCCATTTGTTCAGGCAATTTTGATTCAAACCCTGTTGATATCCAATTTTTAAAAAGCGCCCAAACCTCTGCATTAGAATGCCCCATCAAGCAAAAAGCCAAATAGATTGAGGAAAAAAGACCAATAAGCGATTGCCAAAAATATTTTTCTCGTGACGACATCCCATTGGGGTCTTTATAAACAACCTTACGATAATCATCGACCCAACCAATTGCGCCATAGCCTAATGTCACCAGCAAAATAACCCAAATGAAACGATTCGACCAATCGCACCATAATAAAGTCCCGATTGCGATGGCAATCATAATCAATAATCCCCCCATTGTTGGGGTTCCGGATTTGACTAAATGCGTCTGTGGTCCATCCGTTCTAACGGCCTGTCCAATTTTCAAACGTGTTAACATACGAATCACGGCAGGCCCTGCAGCTAAACCAATCACCAATGCCGTCAATGTTGCCATGACACCTCTTACCGGGACGCTATTAATAATATTTTGCCCGTTAACCCCACTGACGATATTTGCCAACCACAACAGCATTTCAACAACCTTCCTTCTTATCCATCAATTGTTCGATCACTCTTTCCATTTTCATGAAACGCGAGCCTTTCACCAATACAACTGTTTTAGGGGTCATTTTATTTCGCAATACGCAAACTAACTGATCTAACTGACCAAAATGCATTGCGCCATCACCAAACATCTGAACCGATTTTTCAGTCATATTGCCTAATCCTAAAAAACACTGAATACCGCGTTCTTTAGCATAAGCCCCCACTTCACCATGATATTGTTCGCCTTCTTGACCAACTTCACCCATATCACCTAATACTAAAATGGTCTGTTTTCCATACGCTGCCAACACATCCACTGCAGCTCGAACAGAATCCGGATTCGCATTATAGGTATCATCAATCAGTAACGCACCGTTATAGGCTTGCTTACTTTCAAGCCGCCCATGAACAGGACGAAATGATTCTAATCCGTACACAATCTCATCAAATCCAACCCCTACTGCACACGCACTAGCCGCAGCAGCCATCGCATTTCTAACATTATGCGTTCCTTGAGTAGACAAACGGACTTTTCTCGTTTGATTCGCTATTGTTAAATTCATTTCAGTGATGCCATTTTCGATGCGATAACTTGCCGTAATATCTACATCATGACTAAAACCAAATGTTATAACTCGGCGACTTCCAGCCAAATAACGCCACAAATCCGTATAAATTTCATCTGCTGGAAAAATAGCAACTCCTTCATCAGGTAATAAACGAATCGCTGTCCCATTTTCACGAGCAGAGGCTTCAATCCCATCAAAAAATTCCTGATGTTCGCGCTGCGCATTATTGACTAATACGATCGTCGGATTGGCCGTTTCTGCCAACCCCGCCATTTCTCCGGGATGATTAACTCCCATTTCAATAACCGCTGCTTTATGATGAGATTCCAATCCAAATAAGGTCAATGGAACCCCAATATCGTTATTCAAATTCCCTGTAGTTACCAATACATCATCTTGAAATGCGCCCCTTAAAATAGAAGCAATCATCTCTTTGGTTGTTGTTTTTCCATTACTTCCAGTGACACCAACAACCGGGATATTAAATAATTTTCGCCACCCCTTTGCTATCTGACCAATTGCGATACGTGTATCGGGCACAATTAAAGCAGGCAATGGATATGCTTTAGGCAAATGTTCTGCAACAACGGCAGCAATTCCTTGATCAACAAGCGCGGGTAAAAAATCATGGGCATCAAAATGTTCGCCTTTAAGCGCAACAAATAAACTCCCTGTTTTTAATTTACGCGTATCTGTACAGATACCATCAAACAGCGCATCCTTTGTGATTTGACTCCCATCAACCCATTGTTGAATTTGAGACAACATGCCCTTCATGATTGCTCCTTTTGACCAGCTATACGAATATCCAATGCACGCTGGACATGATCCGCATCCAAAAATGGATATTTTTTTCCTTGAATTTCTTGATAAGTTTCATGCCCTTTTCCTGCCAGAAAAATGACATCCTGATCCGATGCTTGAATAATTGTTTGACGAATTGCCTCTGCTCGATCAACAATCATCATTGGCTTGATTTTCATGCCTGCAATAATTTGTCGAATAATTTCTTCAGGAACCTCTCTACGGGGATTATCACTTGTCACAACCACTTTATCCGCTTGTTCTGATACAGCGCCCATCTGAGGCCGTTTTCCTGGATCTCGATTGCCACCACAACCAAATACACACCACAAACTTCCTTTTCTAGCATCAGCAACTTGACGCAATGTTTCTAATCCCTTTTGCATCGCATCTGGTGTATGCGCAAAATCAATCACAACCAATGGGGCTTTCTTTCCCCCCATTCTCTGCATTCGACCTGGCGGAGGAATTAATTCATCAACCCGTTTTACGGCATCATTCCAATCAATACCGATAGACAACAATACCCCTAAAACCCCCAGTACATTACTAATATTAAATCGTCCTACTAACTGGGAATGAACACTTGCCAACTGATGTTGCCATCGAATCTTAAAATCAACACCTGTATCATAATTTTGGATGGCCTCAGCTGATAACACAGGAATATCGGCATTAATAGGATTTAGGGTATAGCCTGTCACAGGCAATTTACCTTTGAATTCGCTAGCAATAGAGCGCCCCAAATCATCATCTAAATTTAATACGATATGTTTTAATCCAGGCCAACTAAAAAGTCGGCGTTTAGCTGCACGGTAAGCATCCATATCATGGTGATAGTCCAAATGATCTCGTGTGAAATTAGTGAGCATCGCCACATCAATGGACAATCCATTTAAGCGCCCTTGATCAATCCCAATAGATGAAGCTTCCATCGCAACACAAACAACGCCACTAGCAGACAAATGAGAAAGAATACGCTGCAATTGAACTTGATCTGGTGTTGTATAGCCGGTAACTTGCGTTTTTCCTGCAACGCCCTCTTCAAATATCGTAATTCCTAAAGTGCCAATAACGGCTGTTTTCCGATGTAGGCGCGATAATGATTGGCCAATCCATTGAGTACAAGAAGTTTTACCATTTGTCCCTGTCACCGCAATAATTTGCATAGCTTGCGCTGGATTACCATAAAATGCAGCGGCAATTGAACCTGCTTTTTCTTTTAATCCAGTAATACCAATATGAGGCACATGCCATTGAGATTTCCACTCATATCCTGTTGAATCATAGATAACAGCTACAGCGCCTCTTTGGATCGCCGATTCAATATAATTTCTCCCATCAGCATGATCACTATCTCCAATATAGGCAAAAAAGATCCCTCTCCCATCTGCTTGAATCGCACGAGAATCAGAAAATAGCTCACCATTTGGACTATTTGCCTTAAGCCATGCTACTACGGTTTGAATGTCTTCTTGTTTATTCATATCTTCCTCAAGCATCGGGTGGAATATTCATTGCACGCATAATTTCAAATGCCAATTTTGAAAATACTGGCGCAGCCACTGTGCCCCCAAAATGACCTTCTGTTGGTTCGTCGATCATAACGGCAATAATGACTCGAGGATTAGAAATTGGCGCTAACCCGACAAACGATCCGACATATTTTCGAACATATCGTCCGTTTTCAATTTTATAAGCCGTTCCGGTCTTCCCACCAACGCGATACCCTGGTACAGCAGCCTGTTTTGCTGTTCCCCCAGGGCCAACCACAAGTTCCAACATATTTCGCATTTGTTCAGCAGTTTTAGCAGAAATAATTTGCCGTCCTTCAGGAACTTCATCTCGCTTCATAAAGGTTAACGGAATCATGTCACCTTGACGCGCAAAAATCATATAAGCACGCGCTATTTGAAAAAGAGAAACGGACACCCCATGACCATAACTCATCGTTGCCTGTTCAACCGGTATCCACGATTTATAAGGACGAAGACGTCCGGCTGACGCGCCAGGAAATCCAAATTGGGGCTGCTGTCCAAAACCAACCGATGAAAACATTTCCCACATTTCTTGTGGAGAAAACATTAAGGCAATCTTTGCTGTCCCAATATTTGATGATTTTTCAATAACTTGACTGACCGATAGCGTTCCGTGCCGATGAGAATCCCCAATTGTTGCTGTACCAATTGTCATTCTCCCGCCATTGGTATCAATCATCGTCTCCGGAGAAACCTTACCTTTTTCTAATCCTAACGCCACAGCAAAAGGTTTCATAATCGATCCCGGTTCAAACGCATCGGTCATCACACGATTTCTAACCTGTGCTGGCGTAATATCTTTTCTATTATTAGGATTAAATGTTGGGGTATTAGCCATTGCCAACACTTCTCCCGTATGCGTATCTAAAACGATAACACTACCCGCTTTTGCATGATGTTCTGCAACCGCTTCTTGTAAACGCTTATATGCGATATACTGTAATTGGCTATCAATAGAAAGCACCAAATCTTGCCCATCAATAGGCTCTTTGGCTTCTTGAAGATCTTCAACGATACGACCTAAACGATCTTTAATTACACGACGGCTACCATTTTTACCGGCCAATATATCTTGAAATGCCAGCTCAATCCCTTCTTGTCCTTTGTCTTCAATATCGGTAAAACCGACCACATGCGCCATGGCTTCACCTTCGGGATAATAGCGTTTATATTCTTTTTTTGTCTGAATACCTGGAATACCCAATTCCATAATTTTGTCGGCAGTCTCTAATTCAACTTGGCGCTTTAAATAAACAAAACTTTTTTCGGAATTTAATTTTGATACAACGGCTTCTTCAGGCATCTCTAACAATGCCGCTAATTGGCGCAATTTATCAGGAGGCGCCCCCACAGCATCCTCAGGAATCGCCCAAATTGCTTTTACTTGCATACTTGAAGCCAATACATGACCATTACGATCTAAAATTCGCCCCCGAATTGCTGGCATCACTAAACGCCTTGCATAACGATTTTCGCCTTGCTTTTGCAAAAAATCGGTCGAAAGGGCTTGCAGCCATAATGCGCGAAGAATTAAGAGAACAAAGGCTCCAAATAAAATACCTAATACAATCTTTGAGCGAACAGGAGATAAAGCTGCACGCGGCTTTAATGGCGAAAAAATAGTGGCATTTTCCGTCTCATCATGCCGCATACTTTTTAGAAAACCTTGATAGAATTCGATTAGGCGCTTCATCATTTACTCCTGCCTAATGAATTCTGTGTTGGTTTTATCAATACGGACCATATCTAATCCATTAGCCTTATCCTCAACTAAGGCATGTTGACTATTTGCAGACTGTTTAATCTGTAATTGGCCCCATTCAATCTCTAACTGACGAGTCTGAACTTGAGCGAGTTCGACTTGCGCAAATAATTTACGAGCATGGTACTGAGAATTAATCAACCCTAATGCCGATATCACCAGCAAAATAGCAAGCGCCCATGGAACCTGTTCTTTCATGTTAGATCCCCCCTAAACGGATGCGTTCACCAATTCTTAAAATTGCTGAACGAGCCCTTACGTTATGGTGAATCTCAGCCATAGAGGGTTTTAATCGCTTATATAGCTTCATTTCCGGCTGCGGTAAATCACAAGCACGAATTGGTAAACGTCGATCAGGCCTTTTAATTTCGGAATGCTCAGAAAAAAAGCGTTTCACAATACGATCTTCTAATGAATGAAAACTAATTACGGCCATCCGCCCGTATAACGCTAAGCGATTCCATGCAGCATCAAGACCTATTTGAAGATCTTCAAGCTCTCGATTAATGAAAATCCGTATTGCCTGAAATGTACGAGTCGCTGGATTTTTCCCCTTTTCACGCGTTTTAACGGCTCTAGCAACAATCTCTGCAAGTTTTGCGGTACTATCAATGGCCTGATGAATACGACTAGTAACAATTTCCTTAGCAATTTGCCGAGCAAACCGTTCTTCTCCATACTGATAAATAATTTCGGCTATTTTTTCTTCCGATTCAATTGCTAGCCATTCTTTTGCAGAAATGCCCTTAGAAGGATCCATACGCATATCTAATGGACCATCTTGCCTAAAACTAAACCCTCTTGTTGCATCATCAACTTGCGGCGATGAGATACCTAAATCCAGCAAAATCCCATCTATCTGTGAAATCCCTTGACAATTAAGCACCTGATCTAAATCCGCAAAACTGCCATGTACCATCATAAAACGATTATCCTGAATACATTTTGCAGCGATAACCGCTTGAGGATCTTTATCAAAAGCAATTAATTTCCCTTGACGGCCTAATTGTTCAAGGATTAAACGGCTATGCCCACCTCGACCAAAAGTTCCATCCAGATACACACCATCAGCTCGTGCACCGGAAATGTCCAGGGCATCTACCGCTTCTGTCAGCAGTACTGTCTGATGTTCGTTGGTTGTCACTTGCGCACCCTAATGATTTTTAAAATGAGAAGTCTTGCAAAACATCTGGTGTACCCGCCGCAATGGCTTCGGCTTCTTTTTCTGCCAATTTTGCCGCATCCCAGATCTCAAAATGACTTCCCATTCCAATAAACATAACTTTACGAGATAGCCCTATCGCTTTTCTAAGTTCAGGCGCAATAAGGATTCTCCCCGCAGAATCAATTTCGACATCCATCGCATTGCCAAGAAAAATACGCTGCCACATACGTGCAGACATTGGCCATGCTGCAATCTTTTTGCGATGTTCTTCCCAAACAGGGCGAGGAAAAAATAATAAACAACCATCAGGGTGGCGAGTAAGCGTAATCTGTCCAGCGCACTGTGCAAATAACACATCACGATGTCGGGTCGGAACAACCATTCTTCCCTTGGCATCCAAACTAATTGAAGAAGCGCCTTGAAACATCTTGATACTCTTTTTGTGCGATGACAAAAACTACCATCACTTAGTCACTTTTTCCCACAAAACAACACAAAACGACACTATCGCCCACTTTATTGGATATGGACAAAGTGGTCAAGACATTTCTATTAATTTTTTCAATGAAGTCAATGACTTAGATAATTATTTTTCATATCAGAAAAACAAAAAAATAAAATAAATCACATACTTAGAAAGTATACTGAAAGCATCATGCTAGCTCTTCTTAATTTTAATACCTCCTTTTATTTAAAAAGATATTATTTTTAAACTCTCTTACCTCTAATTAACAACTTTTTAACATTCACTAAATGCATTCAATCTTCATTTTTTGATCTATGAATTATTCCTTATCTTTAAAACAGTTAATCATGATTAAATTAAGAAAGAGAACGATTCCAAATTTTTCAATACTCTTAAATAAATTGATTAATTTGGCTGATTAAAAACTTGGATCTAATTAAAAATAAAATCATGCAAACCCATCATTGATTTTCCAATTTCACCCGCATACTTATTTTTAAAGCGCATTTTGTCGAATGAAGCAATGGACAAGCAAACAAAATATCGCCATTTTTTAGCAATTCTTCGCTCTTAAGTATTTCTGTCCTAAAGAAAAGAGCACCGCCTTGAAAGGAAGTGCTCTTTTTTTCTGGGAACAACGATAAAAATGAAAAGTGTTAAACGTGCAAATGCTTAGAAGCTGTATCTCATCCCTGCAGAAATTTGATAGGTGGTTCTAACCGGGTTCCCACTGGTGGTTTCGGCTTCTCCGTAGAATGAGAGGTTTTTGTTGAGGTTATAGGTACCGCCAATAGCAAATTCTCCCCATGTTCCGCCCATGTCTTCGTGGTATTTACGACTAATGCCGTCTTTAGAGGCTTTGGTTCTTGCATCGCCTTCCCAATCGTTAAGGACGGAGGCTTTGATGTAGGCACTGCTGGTTTTGTCTGGAGAAACCCAACCAGCTGCAAGGCCAACTCGTCCAACAGCGGTTTTGATGGCGTCTTGGTTGATTTTGACACCGCGGTTGGTTTTGTAGGTGACGCTATCCAAATGCCCATAGGTGAATTCGGCTTGGGGTTCGATGTAGTAGTTGGTGTTGTTTATCCCAATTCTCCAGCCGTATTCCGCAGAGATGGAGGTGCCTTCGGTATGGTAGGAGCCTTTGGTTTTTAGGCCACTATCGCTTCTAAGGTCGTAGTCGCTTTGGAGGTGTTGGCGTTTGACGATGACGTCGATGAATTGTCCGTCATTGTTAAGCCATGATCCATAAAGGCCAAAGGTGTAGTTTTTGTCATCGGAGTCACCATGTCTTAAGGTGCCCTCTCCATCGGTATAGGAGGCGGTTCCCCCAACGATGAAGTTGCCAATACGGTGGTCTATCCCAGCTTGGAGGGTTTGGTAGGTGTTGTGGATGTTTTTGTATTGGCTTTGTCCAGCGATAATACGTGCCCAAGCACCATCACTATTTGGCATGGTTCTAAGGTCACCCATGCGTTTGTCGAGGTCATTGGTTTGAGCTCTAAAGACGAGGAAGTTGTTGGCCGCAAGGTTGGTTAATGCAGAAAGTGTGCTGTTTTTCTGTTCTTTGACGTTGGTGATGGCATCATTGATGCTGGTCCAGGTTAATGCACCGGCAACATCGCCTTCAGCAACATGGTTAGTGACGTTAGCATCGGTTGCTTGGATGTGACTAGAGAGGTTTTGCATCGCCTTTTGTGCATTGTTGATGTTGTCTGCGGTGATGCCGGTGTAGTTGACGTTAAGTTTGGCGTTTTCAGCATTGTTGGCAGTAACATTACCAGCCTGGAAGGTGTCATCACCATTGGCAACGGTGGCGAGGTTGATGTTGGCGTTACCGCTTAGGGTGTTGGTTTTAACTTGGGTGTTGGTGCCGTTGATGTTGATTTGAGCATTATCAACTTTTAGATTGTTGACTACGCTATTATCAGTGACGTTCCAAGAAGCGCCATTATTAAAAGAGATGGACGTTCCTTGAGCATTATCGTCAATTGCCCCTTCAAGATATGATTTTTCGCCGGATAAAATGATATTAACGGTTGGGCTGTCTTGTGTATTAGAAGCTACTGTTTTAATGTTCCCTTGGATTTTTGTTATTGCATCCATTTTGCCTTGATTAATGGCAATCTTCGAAGTTTCTTCAGCAATAATATCGCCGGTTAAATTCAAATCAGCTGCATTAACAACAATACCACTATCTTTTTTACCATGGATATCACCGGTCATCGCCAATTGATCTGCTGTGAAATCGATATTGCCTCGACCAAAACCATGGATGTTACCTGTTACAGCGGCTTTTGCTGCTTCAATCTTTATATTGGTTTTTCTAGAAAAGTTAGAATAACCTTCTCCCATAGACCCCGCGTTGATATCTCCTTTTAGATCTAATTCACCAGCTTTAACGGTCATATTAAATTCTGTAGATTTATCATTCTCCCCATTCATTGTTCCATAAGAACCTGAAATATTACCGTCAATTGTTAATTTTTCGGAAACATCAACCAGAAGAGTCCCATGACTACCTGAACCAAAAACACCACCATAAGCACCCGTTGGCCCATCAAAAGAGGCATTTTTTGCATAGAAATTTAAGGTATTTCCTTCATTAACTTGCAGTAAAGAAACCCCGTAGTCATCTTTACCCCAACCTGTTTTGCCAATAAAAGTACCAATACGTCTTTCAGCTGAACCAATATTGGCAACAGATGATCCATCTCCTTCACGAACATGAACAAATTCATCGCCAACATTAGCGGTAATCGTATCAGCAAAAATTTGGAGGGTATTACCACTTCCGATTAAACGGATACCGCGATCGCCCCCTTTTGTCCCAATTTTAAGATCTTTTGCATCAATGGTCAGTGTTCCACCATTTTTTACAACACCTGCAAAGTATGAGTTCCCAGGATAGCTAGAGCTGTCGTTAGTCGCTGGATTAGCACTTTCAAAAGTAATGGTATCTCCTGTGATTTCTTCAGAAGTCCCTGAGACATATTTCCCAGCATTACTTTCACCTGATACTGGAGCCGATATTGTTATATCTTCAGCCATCGCAGCAGAACCAGCCAGCATAGAAGTTCCCAATAGAACCGCACTAATCGCGAGTTTGAGTTTTTTGGACTTGCCTTGGGTTTTGATATGTTCGCCACCAACAACGAACATGCCTTTGGTTTTATTGAAGACGACTTTGAATATCCGGTTCATGTATGGATCCTTTCTTTGGAATAGCACCTTCTTTTTTGTTTTTTCTCTGCTTTTTTGAAGGGCTATATCCGTTAATAAGCATTACCGGATGTTCATTGATCCAATAATTGTTTGTTTTTTATGGTTTTCTATGAATTAGGGTAATTTGTTTTTTTATTATTAATGTGAAGTTTATTATGGGATACTCTAAATTTTCGCTTTTAGTTTCATAGGTTTAAGCGTTTTTTCAGCTTTGCTGTTAGAATATTTTATATCGTTTTATGCTTATTATGAGATGTTGAACGATTGTTGTTTTTTAGCATCATTTGATGTTTTGGAATTTTTGAGCAAAATCCATTCTATTTTTGGTTTTTATCGCATTTCCTAAAGTTTTTAGGGTTTTTGTTTATTTCTGATGTTGTGAAACAGGGTTTTGATTTTTTATTGGACAATGGCTTAAAGCGATTGAGATAAGTTAAATCTTTAAAAAATAACGATTTTTAAGGATTTTTTTGATGTTAATGATTTAAAAAGACTATTTTGTGGATGCTATTGTTTAGTTTTTTTTGCGATGTTTTTTTGAGTTTTGATTGAAATAACGATATTTATCAATATCTTTTCAAAGGATTAAAAATCGCCTTAAGATTTTTAATTTGATTTTGAATGATCTTTCAATTTTTTCAAAATGACGACGATCAGAGACTTAAAATTTCAATTCGTCTACGCTAAAATTTTTACCGCTGGCATATAGACTTCTTCTTTTCTGATGTTTTGAATGATCTTGTTTATCTGCTTTCTTTCTATTTCAGTTCAGATGAAGTACTTTATACATCACGATACTTTTTGCCCCAAACCTAACAAAGGATGACGGGGGGGGGAATGTCATTGTTTGGTTTTCTTTAAGACATTTCCTTTGATTCTACTCAAGTTTTTATATCAAAAAATGAACCACATTTTTAAAGTAATCTTTAATAGATCCTTAAGGACTTGCGTTGTTTGTTCAGAAATATGTAAATCGCTGTCAAAATCAAAGGTGCTTAAGGCGGCATTATCCTTGGCTTTGCCTGTTATGACTTTGTTGGTGAATGGGGCGGCTTGGGCTGCTCCGTCTTCTCACGAAATAAATAATGAAGACGACAAATTGGGATTTGCTAGGGCAGACTATCCAAATCAGGCTTATTATGGGGTATTTTGGTATGAAAATGACAGTGTTCCTTCTGGAGGATTATCGAATAAATATAACTATAAAGCTAACGATAGTATCCCTACTGAAAACGGTACAACTATTAGTGGCATTACTGTTCTTAACAACAGAACCGAAATAAATAGCAACAGTAAAAAATATAGGGCCTATGGCGGTAAAGCAGTATCTACAGTAAACAGTACCAAAATCATTGATACGATTAATACTAATATCGTGGAAGGCATATCTTCATCTCAATGGGGACTGACACGCCAATCAGGAGATGCTAAAGCAAACGGCAATATACTCTATCTGAATGAAGGCAATAAACAAACCTCAATCACGGAAAATGGTCATTTATACTACAATAGACTCGCTTCAATCAGGGGGGGGAAAGTTATACAGCAGCAGACGGATTACTCACCCTTAAAGAAGGAACAATAACAACGACCAGCGATTTAACAGCTACGTCTATTATCGGTACAGGTATAGCTGAAGCTTCAAATAATACAGTTGCATCCGGTCAACGTGACACAAATATTAATAAGTCCAAAGAAATTAATTACACAACGGCTGATACTATCTATGGTGGATTAGCCCAAAGTGTTGTTGATGGATCTCTTACAAACGAAAGTCTTTCCAACTTTAAGATTGCTACAAATGCAACGGCAGAACAAGCAATCGCGAATAGTAATGTCGTAAAACTAGGTAGCTCTAACAAATTTAATAATACAAACCTTCAAGAAGGCGGAGTTGCTGGCAGTGCCTTTGGCGGGAAAGCGATTTCTAGTGCTAAAAATACGATCAAGAATAATGGGACGAATAACGAAATAACCAGCACAGCCACCGCATCTGATGTCACGGCAGATGAAAACGAGTTACGAATCGGGCATTTCGATGAATCACTTCCAGACTCTGGAAAAGGATCCGATAATATTTTCGAGCAAGTTGCAATTGGTGGTGTTGCGCTATCTTACGCCGATCCAAAAACAAGTAGCTCAACGAATGATTCTTCGATTAAAGGGCAAGCAACGGCAGGAAATGCTTCTGCACAAAATAATGTTATTGATATTTACGGGGATAACAATATTTTTAATGGCAATGGTCATGCAACAGCACTCATTAATATTGAGACGTCTCTTGTCGGTGGTTATGCCAATTCTTTTGCTAGAAATAATGGCGATAGCGCTGAAACAAGAGCAAAAGATGCAACGGCTAGTGATAACGCTATTTCCATTCATGGGGAAAAGAATACTTTTTCTAAAGAGGTTATCGGGGGACATGCTATTTCTGAAGCATCAAGCAATATTTCAGGGGCGGCTATTAATGCTTTCGCTGGCACAGCCTCTGCTTCGAATAACACCGTCACGGTATTTTCTGAAGAAGGTGTTGCTGAAGGCGATCGCAATCACTTCAAAGAAGATATTCTCGGTGGTTTAGCGGAAACGGCAGGTAAAAACGGGAAAGCAATTGCCGATACGAATACGGTTAATTTGACACGTTCAGAAGTTGACGGTGATATTTACGGCGGACATGCCCTTACTCATGAAACAGCGGAAACGAATGGCAATAAGGTTGTTTTAAATGAGACGAAAGTTGGGGGTTCGATCTGGGGTGGATTCGCTAGTAGTAAAGATGGTTCTATTTTAGCTCAATCGTCTACAGCCAATGGTAATGTTGTTGAGGTATCTGATTCAAGGGTATCTAAGAATATTTATGGGGGTCAAACGAAGGCCGAACAGTCTGCTCAAACCAGTGGGAATCGTGTCGCTTTGACGAATACTTCAGTGAGTGGTGCTGTTTGGGGTGGTTTTGCCGGCGTTGATGATAGTACGTTCAGTGGTGCTGGTACAGGTGCTGTTAAAAATGCTTCATCAACAGGTAATGTGATTACGTTAAATCAATCAACAATCGGTTCAGCTGGTTCATCCGTAACTGGTGCAATAGGCTCTTCTGCGGTTTATGGGGGTGTGGCTGCTGCAATTGCGCCATTAGCCAATTCAACGCTTGTTGCTTCGAATAATACGGTGGATGTCGCTAATGGCAGTCAGGTTTATGGCAATGTGGTTGGTGGCCGTATTTCTGTTGAATATCCATCAGGAGTGTCTTCTACAGGTGATGGTCATCTGTCAGCTCAAAATAATGTAATTAGGATTGCTCAGGATAGTTCGATTGTTGGGGATGTGATTGGCGGTCAGATTGTAGCGGATGGAATAACGAGCGAGCGTGCTTTGGCTACGAATAATGTGGTGGTGTTAGACGGGGCTCATGATGATTTAGCTCATGCGGCTTTGTATGGCGGACGATTGGATGGATCTGGCACTGCCGATGTGTTTTTAGGAAACCAATTGATCAGTCGGAATTTCCAAGGAAAGGTAGCAAAGGTTGCAAATTTTGAGCGAATTGAGATTGATGCGTCTAATTTAGATTTGAGAAATGGAACGACGATTATTGAGGTAACGGGCGATCGGGTTTTAGGTAATGAGGATGGTTCTAAGAGGTCTTCTGTTTCGATTGAGCCAACGGTTGGACGGGGTTCTGTTTTGAAGGCGGGGGACCGTGTGCATTTGATGAAATCGGGCTCTAGCCATAATTCAGGATTAAATGCGAATAATGGGCGGTCGGTATCACTCGTTAAGGGCAGTGGTGTGGTTTATGACGCTCGGTATGTTCAGAATAATAGGGTGGGTGTTGATGATATTGGTTCTGGAATTACTTGGAATGACGCCGATGATGTGGATTTGTTGATTATGAATGCTCGGGCTTCTGATCAGTCAACGAATGTGATGACGGGAAAGGTGGCCGGTTTGACGATGGTGTCTGCTGGAGCGGATTTGTTGTTGTCTGAGCAGTTGTTGGGTCAGCATGTGTTTGGTGCGATTCAAGGGGGTCATTCTGATTATCGGACTCGAAATGGACTGAATGTCGATGCGGTGAATTTTGTGGTGGGCTTTAATGGACAAAAGGTTCGTGAGGGTTCGATTACACAAGGTGGTTTTTTCTTTGAAGGGGGCCATGGCAGTATCGCAGCGCATGATGGTTCAGGACATGGAACGGGGAATGCGAATTATTATGGGGTCGGTTTGTTGGCTCGTCATGATGTAACGCAAGGTTCTCTTGCAGGGTTGTATGTGGATGCCTCGGCTCGGGTTGGGCGAATTCATGGGGATTTTTCTCATAGCGGGGTGTTAGATGAACGAGGTCGTCGAGAATCATTAGAGAATCATGATGTGTATTGGGGTCTGCACGGGGGTGTGGGTTATCAGTTTGATGTGAATGATTTATGGCGTTTGGATTCGAGTGCTCGGTTTTTTTATACGCATGTTGAGGGAAGTCATTTGAATGCGGATGCGCAGCGTTATGCGTTGGATGCGGTTGAGTCGAAGCGTTTGCGTGTAGGATCTGAGTTGCGCTTTTTAGGAGATCAGCGTTTTAATGTGCCTTTTGTGGGATTGGCTTTGGATTATGAGTTTGATGGGAAAGCCAAGGGGACAGTGGAGGATCTTCCGATGAAGTCGATTGATTTAAGCGGGACTACGGGTATTTTGAATGTTGGGGTGGATTCTCATCCGGCCGGTCGAGATGATTTGACGTTGCGTTTTCTGCTGGGTGGTTATGTCGGTGAACGTGAGGGGGTAACGGGTGAGGTGCGTTTGACTTATGTGTTTTGAGCGGATTTGATGGGTTAACGGACCTAATTTCTTATGTTGAGCAATTTTTAATTAATCTCTCATTAAAATCCCCGCTTCAACCAGCGGGGATTTTTTGAAGAAACCCCATTAACATTAATAACAATAAAATATTGCCAAGCAAACATTTAATCTAGCAATGCTGGATACCATTTCGGGAAATAATTCGAAGTAATTTTGAATATAGAAGATAAAGCAAGCCGATAGGCCGGATTCTGTTACGGTACATAAAGTACTATGACAGCCATTCATCTAGTCTCTTAGTTACCTAAGAGCTCAAGCTTCCCACCCACACGCTCCGCGGACCGCATCAATGCGTGCCTATTTGGAATTGCACCGGATGGAGGTTACCGCGTTTCACCGTAACTTAATACGCTCGTCTCTGTGGCCCTATTCCTCGCCTTATCCCTTGCGGGTTTCAACGGACGGCCGTTAGCCGTCATCCTGTCCTATGGTGTCCGGACCTTCCTCTCGTTCGTTGTAAAACAAAGAACCAGCGGCTGTCTGGCTTGCTTCTCAAATACTGATTTTATCATAAATATATGATTCAGCGATAAAAACATCAATTATTGGGGCAATTCAAGCGTTGCAAATAAAGGCGCATGATCTGATAGATGAACCCATGGTTGACCTTTCATCACACGAGCATCTGTAATATTAAATCCCCGAGTATAGATACGATCTAATCGAAAAAACGGAAATATCACAGGAAATGTCTTAGCAGGCCCCACTCCTTTTCCATCAAATACTTCATGAACCCCTAATTCGTTACGCAATATTCCTGACAAATTCACTTGCCAGTCATTAAAATCACCCGCGATAATAATTGGTGCATTTGCTGGTGCAGACTGATTTACCGTCTCAATTAATGCCTTCGTCTGACGAATACGGCTTCCTTTGAATAGCCCTAAATGCACGACATAACAATAAATTTCAATCGCACCTGCCTGAATCCTACAGTGCAAAATACCACGCTGTTCTAAAATATGATCTGAAACATCCGTATTGGTATGGCAAATAATCGGATAGACACTCAATAATGCATTACCATGATGACCAAAATCATATACTGCATTTTTTCCATAAACCGAATATTGTGTCATATCAGCAAGATATGCTTCTTGTCCTTTATTTCGCCACTCCGCACCTGAAGCAAATAACGCCATTTTACGATCATGACGCCCTTGAACTTCCTGCAAAAAAACGATATCTGCATCTAACGAACTAATCGCTCGTTTTAATTCTTCAATAATTGGACGATGATGAAACGATTCACCCTTGTGAATATTGTATGTTGCAATACGAAGTTTCAATTCAATCCCTCTTTCATTGACAAAACAATTACCTTGATAATATTGAATACTTGAAATTTATCCAGAGATATTTGAATTTTCATCTCACAGTCAATATTATTGCCTATTGTTCTTCTATCGTTTATAGGGCTAACCGACTTGATTTTCAAGAGACTCAAACATCCAATCAAAAATAATAATTCTCGTTACGATAAAAATTAATTATGCGTTATCTTTATTCTTTTCTATGGTGGTTTGCATTACCATTTGTCCTATTTCGAATCTATCAACGAGGCAAATCAGAATCAGGTTACCGCAAAAACGTACTAGAGCGCCTAGGTTTTTTTCCAAAAATTTCCCCTGTCAACCAACGTCTATGGATTCATGCCGTATCCGTTGGAGAAACTCGTGCCGCAGAGCCACTCATCAGAGCATTAATGGCCAAACACCCTAATAGCCAAATTTTGCTCACCTGTATGACGCCAACAGGCCGTGATACAGGAGCTAACCTTTTTGCCCAGGAAATTAAAGAAGGCAAACTGATTCAATCTTTTTTGCCCTACGATATCGGCATTATGATGTCGCGTTTTATCCATCATTTCACGCCTAATTTATGTATATTGATGGAAACCGAAATTTGGCCCAATCTCATTCACCAATGTCGTATCAATCAAATCCCACTGGCGCTTGTTAATGCCCGTTTATCAAAACGTTCTCTAAAAAAAGGACAAAAATTTAAATCAATTATGAAAGAAGCTGCCAAAGGTTTCTCCCTCGTTGCAGCCCAAACACAAACAGATGCCGATCGATTTAGCACATTTGGGACGAATCAGATCTTTGTCACTGGAAGCGTTAAATTTGATGTTCATCCCCCTGAAAATTATCTGAAAAAAGGGATTCGCCTTCGCCATGCCATTGGCAAACGCCCTGTCTTTATGTGTGCGAGCACTCGAGCTGGGGAAGAATCTCAATTGCTTGATGCATTATCGATACTACGTGAAGATGCCTTATTAATACTGGTTCCCCGACATCCACAACGTTTTCATGAAATCGCCGATATGATCACTGCTCGTGGAATCTCTTTTATGAAACGATCAACATTAAACGCCAACTTTTCTGACGAGATTCCTTCTAAAACTCGCATTTTGCTAGGTGATTCAATGGGAGAAATGTTCATGTACTATACGGCCTGCGATATTACTTTTATCGGAGGCAGTCTTGAAAATCTTGGCGGTCAAAATTTAATTGAACCCTGTGCCGTTAAAAAACCCGTTTTAATTGGACCTTATACATTTAATTTTGAGGCTATTACAGAAGATGCCATCAAAGCTGGCGCAGCTATTCGCATACAATCTGCCACAGAACTCATGGAAAAAGCGAATGCATTACTAGCAGATTCTGTAAAACAAAAAATAATGGGAGAACTTGCCCAAAAATTTGCTGAGCAGCAACACGGTGCGACTGAACGCACAATCCGCTTACTAACGCCATTAATTAAAAAGTAAAAGTCGATCCAATTGTGATCGACTTGATGATTTACTGACTTTTAGCAACAAATACTGGCAAAAAAGCAAAAAAACTTATCCAACTAAAAAATGTTGGCGATAATACTTTAATTCATCAATAGACTCTAAAATATCAGCTAATGCGGTATGACGTTGCGCTTTTTTAAACCCGTCCACTAATTCAGGACGCCAACGACGTGCAAGTTCTTTCAATGTTGATACATCAATATTGCGATAGTGCAAGTACGCTTCTAGTTTTGGCATATATTTCACCATAAAACGACGATCTTGTCCGATCGTATTTCCACATAATGGCGACTTACCTTTACCAACATAAGGACGGAGAAATTGAATTAACGCGGCTTCTGCCATCTCTTCGGTAACATGTGAGGCTTTTACTCGATCAATCAAACCTGATTTGCCATGTGTTCCTTTATTCCATGCATCCATACTATCTAGCAATTCATCACTTTGATGAATGGCATAAACAGGTGCCTCAGCAATGACATTCAGATCAGGATCTGTCACAACCATTGCGACTTCAATAATCCGTTCTTTTTCTGGATCTAATCCCGTCATCTCCATATCAACCCAGACAAGATTAAAGTCTTTTGACCATTTCCGTACCGATTTATTTTCAGTTAATGTTGTCTGAATTTCTTCTGGTTGTGACATAATTCTTTCCCTGTTAATAATCACTTTTTCCATTTTCTCACAGACAAATGTCAGCGTCCGCTTTTACCATTATTTTTATTGGCTTTCTCGCAATCACTATCATTGTCCGCTGCTGGCTTGCAATACGCCAGATTCATGCTATTAAGGCACACTATCATGCTGTTCCCGAGCAATTCTCTGCAGCGATTTCACTTCAAGCTCACCAGAAAGCTGGAAATTATACCGCGACTAAACAACGCTTTGGCTTCCTTTCTCTTTTTATTGATACTGCCGTTTTACTCGGATTTACTCTTGGAGGCGGTATTCAAAAAATCAATGATATTCTGACTTTTTGGTTAGGTCACGGTATTATTACTCAAATTGCTTTAGCCATCGCAATCTTCTTTATCTCTAGTATTATTAGCCTTCCCATTGATTATTATCGTCAATTTGTCATTGAAGCAAAATTTGGCTTCAACAAAATGTCACGCAAACTCTTTTTTATTGATCTGGTTAAAAATACTTTAATCAGTCTTATTATTGGCATCCCACTACTTTGGGTTTTACTGATTACAATGGAAAAGATGGGCCAATTTTGGTGGCTATATGTCTGGATTTTATGGTGTGCTTTCCAATTTTTAATGCTTGGGCTATACCCTACTTTTATCGCTCCATTATTTAATAAATTCCAACCATTAGAAGATATTGCTCTTAAAACCCGTATTGAACAATTGATGCAACGTGTCGGCTTTAAAGCAAAGGGATTATTTGTGATGGATGCTTCTAAACGCAGCACTCATGGCAACGCTTACTTTACCGGCATTGGTACCGCAAAACGAGTCGTATTCTTTGATACGCTTATTAAGCAATTAACGCCGGAAGAAATCGAAGCCGTACTTGGACATGAACTTGGACACTTTAAACTCAAACATATTACTAAACGAATTTGTTTCTCATTTGTTATCTCATTAGGATTTTTTGCCTTACTCGGTTGGCTAAAAACACAACCATGGTTTTATGCGGGACTTGGAACAAATCCTATGGCAGCAACCAATATGACGGCATTCATTTTGTTTATTCTGACCTTGCCTATTTTTACTTTTTTCCTGTCTCCAATAATGGCAATGAGTTCAAGAAAACATGAATTCGAAGCCGATGCTTTTTCAGCAAAATATACCGACGCTCATTACCTTATCAGTGCATTAGTCAAAATGTATCAAGATAATGCTGCCTCATTGACCCCAGATACTTTATACTCAGCATTTTACGATTCACATCCGCCCGCCAGTATTCGCATTGCACATTTAACAAAACTTAAACAATGAAAAAAATGCCAATTGCACAGATTATTGCCGCCCATGGGCGGCATTACATTGCGGAACTTAATGGAACTTCCCTGCAATGCGTCACGCGAGGAAAAAAAAGTAATGTTGCAGTTGGAGACTTCGTTGAAATCAAACAAACCGCACGAGGGCAAGCTGTTATCGAGTCTATTCAAGAACGACATTCCTTGTTATATCGTTCAGACCAATATAAATCCAAATACTTAGCGGCCAATATTGATCAACTTCTTATTATTGTTGCCGTTGAACCCGCCTTTTCAAACGATTTGGTATCCCGAGCTTTGATTGCGGCAGAAGCCGCAAACATTAATGTTCATATTCTTTTAAATAAAATTGACATCACAACTTCACTTGAAAAAACACGAGAACAAGTTAACTTTTATGCATCCCTTGGTTATCCAGTTCATGAAGTTTCTGTCTTGAAAAATCCTGAAAACACACAAAAGTGTCTTAAACAACTCACTCAAGGGAAAATATCGATCTTAATTGGACAATCAGGAATGGGGAAATCTTCTCTAACTAATTTGCTTGTTCCTGACATTAAAATTGCAATTCGAGAAATTTCGACAGTCCTTAACTCCGGACGACATACAACAACTTATACTCATTTATACCGATTAAATGAAAATACTGCCATTATAGATTCTCCTGGTTTTCAAGAATTCGGACTTTATCATTTAACAGAAGGACAATTAGAAAGAGCTTTTCGAGAATTTCGTCCCTATCTCGGTCAATGCCGCTTTTATAACTGTCATCATCTCGCTGAACCTGGTTGCGCCATCATAGAAGCGACAAAAAAAGGAGATATTACTCAATCACGTCATGATCTCTATCGGCAACTTCTTCATGAATCCAAACAAAAAACCTGGTAACTAATAGAAAATACCCATTAATAATCGACAAATATAAAATGGATTAACAGCATATAGCAAATAGTACCGCCTGCGATTGATACCAACATTTTATGTTTCCATTTATGCAAAAATATCGTTAATATAATTCCTATTAATTCAGGAATACCATGAAACCCTTGCATAAAATCAACATCTTTTAAACAATAAACGACAAGCATGCCAAATACCGCAGCTGGCAAATATCGGCCCATATATTGAACAAAAGGCGGTGTTTTTCGATTCTCAGAAAATATGATAAATGGCAAAAATCGGGTAACTATTGTTCCAAACACACAAACTCCGACAGTAATAATTTGCTCAGTTAAAGTCATTAAACAGCCTTTTCAATTCGCTCAAACGGTTTACGAAATATAGCGAGCAACCCAACAATTGTCAGCATCGTAGGGATCATGAATGCTTTTGCGCCAAAAATAATCAAGCAAATCGCTGAAACGCCCAATCCTATCCAAGCAGCATGATGATGGGCATCTTTTTCCCATTGATCCATAAAAATGACAATAAACATAGACGTCATAACAAAACTAATACCTGTCGTATCAAAGGGAATAAATGTCCCTAGCAAACCACCCAATGTTGCACCTAAAATCCAATAACTATGATTCAGTATTGAAATAAAAAACATAAACCATCCACGATCAACGTTTTTAGGAATCGTTAGCGTGTAATTAAGAGAAAAGGTTTCGTCACACATCCAAAAAATGAGGAAAGACTTTTTCCACCCTATATTTCGGAAACGATCTAGCATTGAGATTCCATAGAAAAGATGGCGTGCTTGTATGAGTAACGTCAATATTAATGCAGATATTGGTGAAAATGTTCCTAATAATAATGTGACCATAACAAACTCTAATGATCCCCCAAAAACCGTTGCCGCAATTAACATGGGATATACGAATGAAAATCCAGCCGTATTCATATAAATGCCATATGCCATTCCCAAAAAAATAAATCCAGCAAAAATTGGAATCGTATATGGAAATGCTGCCTTTAACGCTTTCCATTTCATCATCTATATCCCTTCAAAAATTCAAATCACAATTCTCTGGAAAAAAACTTGAAGAATACCTCATTCCCTCACTTGAGAAAAGCGAACCAATCATTTACAAAACATTCTATTTTTAATTAATTTAAGCCTCTATTATCTATTTCATGGACACCGCTTATGCACAGTCCAATGTCACTATCTACGGTGTCGTGGATACTGGCTATATTAAGAAGACCGGTGAAGATG
>CAKRSU010000012.1 GCA_934401755.1 uncultured Oxalobacter sp. | reverse complement strand
TTAACGGCTTCTAGACAAAGCTCAGCGGTTTTCAATGATTCTGGAACATATTCCAATGCTCTCCCATGGCTTTTAACGGCTTCTAGACAAAGCTCAGCGGTTTTCAATGATTCTGGAACATATTCCAATGCTCTCCCATGGCTTTTAACCGCCTCTAAACAAAATTTCGCAGTTTTTAATGACTCTGGAACATAGTATAGTAGTTCGCCCCCATAATCCTGTATACGTTGCAGCCAACATTTATAATTTTGTTCTTCAAGGCGTTTATCTATTTTCGAAGCTCCGTTCATAGCCGCCATAATATATTTTTCTCTATCCTCTTCAAAGCGTCTATTTCTTTCAAAACTTTTTTCCCAGCTTACACCAGCCATATATATTCCTCTCCATCCTTTAAATAACCTAAATCAACTCAATACTGGTATTAAAATTAAAGCGACAAGCATTATGACATTTAATATGTCATATTGTGTCGTACAAAAACATTATTCGCTTAGAACCGATAAAGTTTTAATTTGGCTATTTGCTTTTCAATGAAAAAAGCAAATGCTCACATCGTTCCTAATTTATAGAAAGGTCGCCGAGAGGTCTTTTTCTTTATGGCTTCTGGGGTTTTTGCCGCTCCCATACGACGAAGAATTAATGCGGTTTTATGCGCTAAATAAGCCGAATTACGATGTGTATCAAAATAGCGTGGCTTTGGTAACAATGCCGCTAATCTTGCCGCTTGAACAGGACTTAAATGGGCAGCAGAAATGCCATAATAATGTCGTGACGCTGCTTCACAACCAAATACCCCAACCCCAAACTCAACTAAATTTAAATAGAGCTCATAAATTCGTTCCTTTTCCATCCAAAACTCAAGCATATAAGTAATAGCTAATTCTTGTAATTTTCTAAAATAGCTTCGGTTACTTGAAAGAAACAAATTTTTAGCAAGTTGTTGAGTAATCGTTGAGCCGCCAGCGACAATCTTGTGCTTTCGATGATTTGTTTTATAAGCCCGTAAAATGCCATTCCACTCAACACCTTCATGTGTTGCAAAACGGCTATCTTCAGAAGCAATAATGGCACGTTTAAGATGATTTGAAATTTTTTGATAGGGAATCCATTGATGCTGAAGCTCCGCTTTGGGATTCTTCTCCCGTAAAACAGCAAGCTGTTCTCGCATGAAACTGGTTGAAGAGGGATTGAAATTCACCCACCAAGCAATACAGATAAAATAATAGAGTTGCAAAGCAACTAAAAATACAAATGGCGCTGTTATTAACCACCATTTGTATTTCATCACCCATGAAAGCGCAGCTTTCATCAATTATCACCGTCCAAAATAAGTAAATATCGATTGGGTATTCGGACGAACCCCTCGCCAAAATAGAAAAGACTCGGCTGCTTGTTCAAGCAACATCCCAAAACCATCTCTTACTTGAGCCCCTTGCTGTTTCGCAAATGTCATAAACACCGTCGGCTCACTGGCATAAACCATATCCAATGCTAATGTGCCTTGCCCAAAAACAATCGCAGGAACAGGTGGCATGGCTTGCTGTAACCCTGCAGAAGTTGCATTGATCACAACATCATAATGCTCATTGAGTGTTTCATATCTGGATGAAGCCGTATTTCCGTAAGAAGCAAAACTTGATGCCAACAATGATGCTTTATCTAAAGTTCGATTGGCAACATGTAATATTTCGGGTTTTTGTTCTAATAACGGTAACATAACCCCATAAGCAGCACCGCCAGCCCCTAACAACAGAATTCTTGCGCCCGTCAACGATATCCCCAAATTTTGAGTAATATCAGCCACTAACCCCGCACCATCGGTATTGTCACCGATAATGTCGTCTCCCTCAAAACATAATGTATTAACCGCACCAGCAGCAACGGCCCGAGGGGTATGTTTTTTCGCTAAATTGAACGCTTCAAACTTAAAAGGAACCGTAACATTAAGCCCCTTTCCACCTTCAGCGATAAACTGAGAAACAATTTCATGAAATCCATTTAATGGCGCTAACAATTTTGTATATACAATATCCTCTGCCATCTGTTTAGCAAACAACGTATGAATTTCTGGTGATTTGCTATGAGCAATAGGGTTGCCAATAACAGCGTAACGGTCACTCATTGTCTTTTCCTATCAAAAATATTCGCACTTGAAAATTATCGAACAGTTGATTGTATCTGGGAGTGAGCACCTTCCCGAGCAAATTTTAGCCGAGTAATAATAATCCAAATATCTGTTGTTTGGGCATTTTTAGGAAGAGGGCCAAAAGGGGCTGCTCGTCTCACAATATCTAATGCAGCCTTATCTAACCGAGTATTGCCTGAAGATTGTTCAATGGAAAGCCCCCCCTCTCGTTCATAAATAGAGCCATTTTGATAAAGCGGAATACGTACTGTCAATTCACCATACATTCTTGCGCCGTTATATTGCGGAAAATTGATCATACCAATATGTTCAATCCGTTTTCGTAGCGTCCGATAATACATCGCATATGTTGTATTACGCGTTGAAGCGGTAATAACGGGACGCGTTTGACCATAACTCGCATGAGATTGGGAAACACCCCGTCTAAAAACCACTGAGCGAGCATCCCCATTTCCTCCAATATCCCCATTCCCAGAATATCTGCCATCATCAGTCATCAATGAACCTTTAGAACTGGCCGGTGATGATTGATGAATGACATGCTTTGAAAGGGATACTGGATCAGCTTGTCCGACTTCATTAGCGTTACGCCCCATTTCGTCCGTTTTATGATTCTCTGCAAACTGATCATTTGATGCCGTTTCTTGATTAATCCTTTCGTCATTTGATACAACAAAAGCCGATGATTGATTATGAAGGACAAAACGAAGTTCCATAGAAGGTGCTTCTTGTTGGGTCGGCAACAATGAAACAGGAAATTTCACAAAAAATACAAATGCATGCAATAGAATGGATATGACCAATCCTAGTATTAGAATTCGATTGCGGTGAAAAAATCGTTTCATCCCTTCATGGCATCCGCTAATTAATAAGAATTATGCCTCTTCCTCATTTTTGGGAGAATCTTCAAGCGGCTGTATCACATCAGGCATCCCCGTCAATCTTGCTTGAACCGTCAATTCAACATCATCCCATGCAATTAATTCAACGTTTAACTTCGTTCCTCGTACCAATGCAGGGATACCAACCAAAGGAATCGTTAATGGAATATCAACGAGACGAATCACATCTTCTCGAATAGCCACAGCCTCAGCTTGATGGACTTGATGCTGTTCTAACCATTTAAGGCACCAGTACCGCTCCATTTTTCCCTGAAACTCATTATATGCACTATAAGTTGCATCAAATGCGCTCACAATAGCAAACAATTCAGCATCTTTAGGACGGAAATAAGCCGTTAATGGGGCAGTCTTCCCATATCGAATACACGACAAAATTTGCCATTGATTGACTAAGTCTGTGTAACGACGTAATGGAGATGTACACCACGCATACTGATCAACACCTAAACCTTGATGCGGCGCAGCATGTGTTACCATTTTCACTTGAAGACGATTTCCCCAACCACTTCCAACTTGAGAGCGATAAACACCAGGAACCCCGCAATCATGCATTAATTTTCCCCAAGTGCTATTTGCAAAAATCATCATTTCAGCCACAATTTTATCCAAAGGCGCTGAACGTTGACGACGCGTAATGGTTACGATTCCGTCTTCAGAAACATAAAAATTAAAATCAACACGATTCGTTTGCTCTGGCTTTAAGCCAAAAGACTCTCTTTTCAGCATACGCTGACGCTCAAATGCTTGCGTACATTGCCACAATACTTGAATCGCTTCTTTATGCGGATAATTGCCACTGCCTAGTGCTAAATGATCAGCGGTCACAACATCATCTAAATCATTATGGCGAAGATTATCTGCCACACAAATTTTTTCAGCACAGCTCTCCGTTTCAATCACCGACCAATCTACCGGATCTACCACAGCATAAAGACTTAATGCGGGACGATATTCCCCAGCACTTAAAGTAAAGCGATCGACTAATTTATCCGGCAGCATTGTAATCTTGTCCCCGGGCATATAAACCGTTGAAAGTCGTTGCCGAGCAATCTTATCCCAATGATCATCCGGCACAATTCCCAATGCAGGTGCGGCGATATGTACCCCAATTTTATATCGACCATCTGGCAGACTCGTTACCGATAAAGCATCATCAATCTCTGTCGTTGTAACATCATCAATTGAAAAAGCATTAACTGAAGAAATCGGTAAATCAAAATCCGTCTTGGTTTCTGAAAGATCGGGGAACCCAACCCCTTGAGAAAAATATTCATAAACAAAACGAGAAAGATGCAAAGATTTGGCATCTGGAATTCCCCCAAGATTTAACAACAATTTCTCGGCAGGCACATGCTGTTCTTCGCAAATTTCCGTCAATGCCTTATATTCAATACTATTTTTATCAGGCTTACATAATAATCGGATTGCATTGCTTTTAATCGCATCCGGCAAAGCACCCTGACGCATTAAATCCACATATTGTTTTTGGATCAATGCTTGCTGTTTTTTCTTTTCGATACTCGCTAATGCTGCCTTAAGTGCTTTTTCTGGCGCACATTTATAATGACCATGACCTTTTCGATAAAAATACATTGGCGCTGAATGCAAACACATCAACAACGCCGCTGATTCTACCGGTTGTGGCTCATGACCATAGTATTCACTGCCTAAAGCCATATAATCAAACTCATTTTCACCGGCAACTTCCCAAAGAAAATCCAGATCAATATCCTCTGCCATTTGCTGAGCGATCGTTAACAACTCAGCTGGTTCTTGAGTGCTATATTGGAACAAAACATCTTTTTTCCGAACTTTGGTTCGTTTTCCTGTTGGCAATTCAACTTGGAAAGATTCACCCACTTGGCCTGTAATTTGACCGGACTTAAATTCCCCGGACTCTTCAAAAAATAAATTCATGCAAAACGCCCAAAAACCGATTAACTATCTTTCCAAAGACAACCCGCAAAACATTAATACTTTAGAAATATATTGTTCAAAATCAGAAATTCCATGGTTACTTTCAGGGATAATGATTTGATGAGCCTCTTTATAATGAGCTTGCATCAAACGCCAATCTAGCAATTCATCGCCTCGCGCTGCCATCAATAAATAGCGATTTGGCTCAGTAATTTCGGTCACACAAAGTGCTTTTAACTCTGTCTGATAGGTTTCTCTAAAATCTAACCAAGCTTTCACCTGTAAATCACTTCGATCCGGACTATCCTCTAATATTTTAATTTTCCAGGGATCAATCACAGGATTTAATAAAACAGCCTTACAATGAAGCTGTTCTGCTATCCAATTTGCATAATACCCACCTAAAGAGGAGCCAATTACGACTAAATTTCCAGTTGAACACTGACTAACCGCATGCATTGCAATATCAATAGATTCAGCCGGAGACATCGGTAGCTGAGGACAAATGTAATTATTTTTTTCGGGCAATTCTTGCAACGTCTTTTTCAGTAATTGTGCTTTAAAAGACAACGGAGTGGACATAAATCCATGTAAATAAAGAATCGTCTGTGCCATTTAATGTTTTAATCTTTCAAGAAGTTTTTGATGAATGCCCCCAAATCCACCATTACTCATAATGAGAATATGATCGCCTTCATGAGCTGCATTTGCAATCGCATCAATTAGCTTTTCAAGATCATCATAAGCCATGGCTTTGCTTCCTAGTGGACTTAATGCTTTCGCAAGATCCCACTCTAGTGCATTTTTTCCGTTTTTTGCCCCATAACCAAAAATAAGATCCGCTTCAGATAAGCTTTGCGGTAAAGCTTGCTTCATTACGCCTAATTTCATGGTGTTTGAACGAGGCTCAAGAACAGCCAAAATTCGCCCGCCTTGAGATTGAATTTTCCGACGAAGCCCTGCAATCGTTGTTTTAATGGCTGTCGGATGATGGGCAAAATCATCATAAACATGAATGCCACGAACAACCCCACGGCACTCCATTCTTCGTTTTACATTCTTAAAATGAGACAAAGCAGCAATAGCAACCGATGGTTGAACGCCTGCATGATGTGCTGCGGCAATAGCAGCCAATGCATTTAACCGATTATGATCCCCCGTTAAATCCCATTGAACAGTTCCTTGTTGTTCCCCTTTAAAATAAACATGGAAACAATCATCGCCAGCATCTTGTAATGTCCAATCATCACCTTGTTTTCCGCCAAACCATTCTAATTCACTCCAACATCCACGATTGATGACTCGAGCAATCGAAGAACTGGTTCGATTAGCAATAATTCGACCATTACTTGCAATGGTTCGAACCAAATGGTGAAATTGTGTTTCGATAGCACCAACATCTTGGAAGATATCAGCATGATCAAACTCAAGATTATTTAAAATTGCGGTTTTAGGATGATAATGAACGAACTTACTTCGTTTATCAAAAAATGCCGTATCATATTCATCGGCTTCAATCACAAAAAACGGGGAAGAATTTTTTCCATTGAGTCGAGCAGAAACTCCAAAATTCATAGGCACCCCGCCAATTAAAAATCCCGGGGAAAGTCCTGCTTCTTCAAGAATCCATGCCAACATAGACGTTGTTGTCGTTTTTCCATGCGTTCCTGCTACGGCTAAAACCCAACGATTCGATAAAATATGTTCGCCAATCCATTGAGGCCCTGAAATATAAGGTTTTCCTTGATTGAGAATTTCCTCCATTAATGGATTTCCACGAGAAACAACATTCCCAACGACATATAAATCGGGATTTAATGACATCTGATCAGCATCATATCCTTGTATTAACTCAATTCCTTGTGCTTGTAATTGAGTGCTCATTGGAGGATATACTCCTGCATCACAACCTGTCACTTTATGCCCTGCTGCTTTAGCAAGCGCAGCAACACCGCCCATAAAGGTGCCGCAAATCCCCAAAATATGAATATGCATAATAGCTTATCTCTATAAATAACAATTTCGTTATATCTTGGACCATGCAAAAAACAAATGATCGTCCAATTTTTAATCATACTTTACAGCCAAGCAAAATGATGATTACTGTTTAATGACTCATAACAAAAGAAGGTATATCTTACTATCTTACGAAAGATTAATACGCCATTTTATGAAAAACGATTGATTTTTGACGAATAAATCACTTTTTTGTTTTTCTCATTACGAATAACAATTTCTTAATAACAAGATATGATGATTTTTCTTTCTGCTCCTAATTAAAAATGAAAGTAATTAACAAAAAATCTCCCTAAATAAAGACAATTAATGTTATTTCGTTTCATAAAATCATCCTTTTTAGGACTTATCATAATCGTGAAATTGACCATTTAAATAGCTTTTTTGAAAAAGATACTGGAAAGCAAACTGAAGGATTTCGCGACATTATCAATGAAAATAATTCCCATTTAACTGAATAAAATTTAAGAAATTAGCATTTTTTCTTGCATTTTTAAGCACTTTAACGGCAAAATGCCACTTACTGAATAATATATAGACAATTATTTCACCTGCCATGGCCCAAAATATTCTTTTACTCAACGGTCCAAATTTAAACCTGTTGGGAACACGGGAACCTGAAATCTATGGGAAAGAAACCCTTGATGATGTTATTTCCATGGTACGCGCTATTGCAGAACATGCCGGCGCACATTTTGCTAGTTTTCAGAGCAATCATGAAGGTGCATTAATTGATAGGATTCATCAGGCTCGAGTAGAAAATGTTGATGCCATCATTATTAATCCCGGTGGATTAACACATACTAGCGTCTCACTCAGAGATGCACTATCTGGCGTTAATATTCCTTTTTATGAAGTGCATATTTCAAATATTCATCAACGAGAGCCTTTTCGTCATCATTCATTCCTATCAAGTATTGCCAAAGGCGTTATCTGTGGATTTGGAATCGATGGATACCGAATGGCTATCGAGCATGCACTCAAACATTAATTTCGATTTTTAACTGTTTTTCTCAGGATTTCTATGGATTTACGTAAATTAAAGACCCTGATTGATTTGGTCGCTGAATCTGACATTGCTGAACTTGAAGTCACTGAAGGTGAAAGCAAGGTCCGTATCGCAAAAAATTCATCGGTACAAGGACAGCCGATCGTGGTACAACAGCCAGCTATTGCTGCGCCTCAAACTATTCAACCAGGAACAACAGGACAAGCAGTCCAACCAGTAGAAAATCAATCAGAAGCCCCCGCTGAACCTGAAGGTTATGTTGTCAAATCACCAATGGTCGGGACTTTTTATAGTGCGTCAGCGCCAGGAAACCCTCCCTATGTTCAAATAGGTTCTTCTGTCAAAATTGGCGACACATTGTGCATTATCGAAGCCATGAAACTTCTTAACGAAATCGAAGCAGAGTCTGCAGGAACCATCAAAAAGATTCTGGTTGAAAATGGCTCTCCCGTTGAATTTGGTCAACCTCTGTTCATTATTGGATAAAAAGCGGTCCGACAAAATGCTCTGACTCCATTTTTTTGAATTTCTGAGCAACCTGACAAATTATGTTTGAAAAAATTCTTATTGCCAATCGTGGTGAAATTGCTTTGCGCATCCAACGGGCATGCCGTGAAATGGGCATTAAAACCGTTGTTGTTCATTCTGAAGCAGATCGTGAAGCTAAATATGTCAAACTCGCGGATGAATCTGTTTGTATTGGACCTGCAGCTGCTGCACAAAGCTACTTAAATATGCCAGCGATTATCAGTGCCGCAGAAGTGACTGACGCGCAAGCTATTCACCCGGGATATGGTTTTTTAGCTGAAAATGCTGATTTTGCGGAACGTGTTGAAAAATCGGGATTTACGTTTATTGGCCCAACCCCGGCTTCTATTCGTCAGATGGGCGACAAAGTAACGGCCAAACAGTCCATGATTAAAGCAGGCATTCCTTGTGTTCCTGGTTCAAATGGGGCATTAAGCGACGATGCTGATGAAATTCTCGCAACAGCCAGAAAAATCGGTTATCCCGTTATTATTAAAGCCGCCGGGGGCGGTGGTGGTCGAGGCATGCGCGTTGTTAGAAACGAAGAAGCTCTGCTAAACGCCGTTTCGATGACAAAACTTGAAGCCGAAAAAGCATTTGGAAATCCAGAAGTCTACATGGAAAAATTTCTGGAAAATCCTCGCCATATTGAAATCCAAGTTCTTGCCGATAATTACGGCAACGCGATTTGGTTAGGAGAGCGAGATTGCTCCATGCAGCGTCGTCACCAAAAAGTGTTAGAAGAAGCCCCAGCAACCAACATTCCTCGTCGCTTAGTTGACCGTATTGGTGATCGCTGCGCAGAAGCTTGCAGCAAGATTGGTTATGCGGGAGCAGGTACCTTTGAGTTTTTATATGAAAACGGAGAATTCTATTTCATTGAAATGAATACCCGTATTCAAGTCGAACATCCTGTTTCCGAACAAATTACAGGAATTGATCTCATTCAAGAGCAAATCCGCGTTGCAGCAGGAGAAAAACTGCGTTACAAACAACGTGATATTCGCTTAATCGGCCATGCTATAGAATGCCGTATTAATGCGGAAGATCCTTTTACCTTTGTCCCGTCTCCTGGAAAGATTACAACTTGGCATGCCCCAGGCGGTCCAGGCATGCGTGTTGACTCTCATGTTTATGCGGGATATGTGGTCCCTCCTTTTTATGATTCGATGATTGGTAAAATCATTGCTTACGGTGCAACTCGCGAACAAGCAATCCACCGAATGCAAGTTGCGTTGTCCGAAATGGTGGTTGAAGGCATTAAAACCAACCTGGATCTCCATCGTACCTTGATGCATGATCCGGGATTTATTAAAGGAGGCACGAATATCCACTACCTGGAACAGAAACTAGCTGAAATGTTTCCAGAATCCAACAAATAATTATTTTTAGGACATCGCATGAATTGGAAAGAAATTGTTATTGAAATCGGATTTGATGATACAGTCTCTTATTCAGATGCTTTAATGGATGCTGGCGCATTATCAGTTACCGTTGAAGATGTCGACGAAGGGACGCCCCAAGAAAAACCCATGTTTGATGAGCCTGGGGCAGATGCTAATGATTATGCTTGGGAAAATAGTCGCATTATTGCATTAGTGGATCCAGATACCGATATTTCTGCCCTGACTCAACAAGCTGCTAATGCTTGTGGCATGGATAAAGTCCCTGACTATACTATTCGCGATGTCCCTAATGAAGACTGGGTTCGCTTAACTCAATCTCAATTTGATCCCATCCATATTGGAGAAAAAATATGGATTGTTCCTAGCTGGCACGAAATTCATGAAGAAAATAGCATCATTCTTGAATTAGACCCAGGGCTTGCTTTTGGAACGGGTAGCCATCCGACCACTCGCCTTTGCCTAGAATGGTTAGAGCAAAATGCATCTCAAACACAATCTGTTTTAGATTATGGTTGTGGCTCGGGTATTTTGTCTATCGCGGCCGTTAAATTGGGCGTTCCAAACGTTGTTGGTGTTGATATTGATCCTCAATCAATTATTGCAACCCAAGAAAATGCTGAGCGTAATGCAACCCCTTTGACTTGTTGGCTGCCAGACGAATTCGAATCCACTCAGAAAAACACACAATATGATATTGTTATTGCCAATATTTTAGCCGGACCTTTACAAACGCTGGTTCCTGTATTGACTTCTCGTATTGCTCAAAATGGCCATTTGGTATTGTCGGGTATTCTGGAAACTCAAGCAAATGATGTCATTACAGCATATGCCCCTTATATCCATTTATCTATCTGGAAAAAACAAGATGGTTGGATTGCATTAACAGGACAGCTTAACGCCTGAAAAGGATTCGTATGTCATTCGCAACACGCTGCCCTCAATGTAATACGGTATTTTTAGTGACCGGAGAGTTACTCACTCAACGCTCTGGCATGGTTCGTTGTGGTATTTGCAGAAATGCTTTTAATGGGATTGAGCATTTAATTGGGCGAATTGCACCTTCTGCCCAAAAATTACCCGAAAAAGAGCATTCAACCCAGCAAATTTCTGTATCAACAAAAATAACACCTGCTTCACAACCTACAAAAACCGAGAAACGCCCGATATCGACGCCACCTCAAAATAAAGTTTCTTTACATCCTGCAGAAAATATTGATAAATCCCGGCAAACAACTTTTGATCATCAACTTGAGTCCTTTAACCTTGAGCTGGATGCTTCTAAAGAACCCTTGATCGATAAAAGCGTATCTGCTCCATCAAAAGAGACGTCTGAGCCATCTTCAAAAACAGAACCTGTTTTAACCAATATTGATGAGGTCAAAGAAACATCAACCTCTTCTATTACTCAAGTAGCACATCCCTCTGAAAAAAAACGAACAGGACTCGCCGCACTATTTTGGATAATTATTGCGATTATTTTATTAATTTCCAGTAGTTTAGCGGCAATCTATTATTACCGTCAGGAAATTGTCGAAACGTTTCCTGAACTTGAAGAAACCGTCAATACTGTTTGTGAGCAATTATCTTGCCCAATTGCAACAACTTCTCAAAAGAAACCTTCTACTTCGACACAAAAGCAAGACCTTAACGTCATTAGTGAATCACCTATTAGAGCGACAACAACATCAACGCTTTTTTTTCAGCGATTTGTGCTTGCTAATACGAGTAATAGTAAAAAGCCTTGGCCTGATCTTGTGCTTGAAATTTCGGATACAACAGGAACGGTATTATCCAAACGCACTTTTTCGCCTAAAGATTATTTGACTGATACTTTACTAAAAACGGATGGCATTGAAGCGACGACAAAACATAATCTCAAAATCAATTTTGAATCAGCGCATCCCACTGCAATCAACAGTCGAATCACCATTGCCAATCCTACTAACCTTGATACTAAATTATGACTGCTTTAATTTGTGGCTCTATTGCCTATGATACTTTGATGTCCAATCCGGACAGCTTTTCCAACGCAATTCTCCCCGATCAATTAGATAAATTAAATGTTTGTTTTCTTGTTCCTGAGATGAAACGTGAATTTGGAGGAACCGGGGGAAATATCGCCTATAACATGAAATTATTGGGTGATAACCCTGCCATTATGGCAACCATTGGCATTGATGGCGCCCCTTATTTAAAGCATTTTACTGAACTTGGTATTTCCACTCAGTATATTAAAACGATTGATCATGCTTATACAGCGCAATGTTTTGCGACGAGCGATTGCAATAACAATCAAATTATGTCGTTTCATCCAGGTGCGATGAACTTTTCTCATGAAAACCAGATCGCTCATGTCAAAAACGAAAATATAAAGCTTGCTATCATATCGCCAGATGGTAAAGATGGCATGATTCAACATGCTGAAGATTGTGCAAAATTGGGAATTCCATTTATTTTCGATCCTGGTCAACAATTAATGGCCTTTAGCAAAAATGAATTGCGACGTTTCATTGAAATCGCAAATTACATTATTGTTAATGACTATGAATCTGAAGTGCTATCAAGAAATAGTGGTCTATCAACAATAGAAATCGCAAATAAAGTCGATACTTATATCATTACATTAGGCGCAAAAGGCGCCAAAATCTACCTCAATAACTTAGAAACCATTGATATTCCAAGCATTAATATTTCCCGTGCAGTTGATCCAACAGGATGTGGGGACGCTTTCCGTGCCGGGTTAATGTATGGGTTAACCCATGGGCTTGACTGGAAAACATCAGGCTCTCTTGGCTGTTTGATGGGAGGAATTAAAATCGAACATATGGGCCCTCAAAATCATTGCCCGGCGCTTACAGAAATTGAAGACCGCTTTGAGAAGTCTTTTGGCTATCGTTTTCAATAATATAATTACCAAAATACACGCCTTTCATATCCGATAACGGCTCTAAACAGGAGAGAAGAACCTCCCTCCAAGAAAGAGGCACTGGAATTTTGCTAGTAAAAATCTTCAGTGCCTTAGCTGATCACTGAATTATCTGAACTAAAAACGATTTAGAATGCCTACAGTTTAAGTTTTTTCTACAAGGAAAAGAAAAAATTGGGGTCAGCGGATCATTTATGGTTTAACGCAGATAAAATTAGTACTTCAGCAAATAGAACAAAAAAGTAATAAAGCTGTTTGATGGAAAAGTGTTCTTTGACACGCCCAAACTAGCTCCACTACCACTATTCATGCCGTTGCAGATAGCCTTACTATCCCTGTTTTCGTGACAGCAACATGGCAAACGACAACGTAGCCACCAACTTTGATCAAAAATTCTAGACGACACTCCAGATACAATAAGAAAGATGCTGTGATATGGCGGAAAACAAGAAAAAACGAGCAGTTTGCAGCTCCGCAGCAGAATACCTGACCTTTGTGGCTTCCACTGGAAAGAGTAATGCTAGCTTTGAAATGCGCTATGAAGATGAAAACATTTGGTTAACGCAAAAGATGATGGCGACACTGTATGATGTAGATGTTCGCACGATCAATGAACACATCAAAAAAATACACCGTGATGGAGAATTGATAGAATCGGCAACTATCCGGAAATTCCGGATAGTTCAGGCAGAGGGTACGCAACAAGTCAGCCGCGAAGTAGCGCACTATAATTTGCAAATGATCGTTGCTGTAGGTTTTAAGGTAAACAATCAACGTGCGGTTCAGTTCCGCAAATGGGCTGGTCAGATTGTCAAAGACCATACCATTCAGGGCTGGACGATGGACGTGGAGCGCCTGAAAAAAGGCCATATGTTCACGGATGAATACTTTGAGCGACAGCTGCAGCAGATTCGTGAGATACGACTGTCCGAGCGAAAATTTTATCAGAAGGTCACAGACCTATACGCAACGGCGTTTGACTATGATAAAAACGCCCAAACAACCCGCCTGTTCTTTCAAACGCTACAAAACAAGATGCAATTCGCCGTCCACCGCCACACGACTTCGGAACTGATCATGGAACGTGCGGATGCGACCAAGGAGCACATGGGAAAACGCCCTGGATGGAAAAATTCTCAAAGGCGATGTGACAATTGCAAAGAACTATCTAAGCAAACAAGAGATGCACTATCTGGAAAGGATCGTTTCGCTCTATTTGGACTATGCGGAATTGCAAGCTGAACGCAGGATTCCCATGAGTATGGAAGATTGGGCAAAACGACTGAACGGTTTCCTTGAGTTTAACGGAAACGAACTACTGACTGGTCAAGGTAAGATCAGCGCAGAGCAAGCAAAACTCCATGCAGAGACTGAGTACGAGAAGTATCGAATCATACAAGATCGCCTGTATGAGAGCGATTTCGACTGCCTCCTTATTCTATAATAGGATATAAGCCAGCTAGCGTAAGTTCATCATTGTAGTTTCGATATAATCGGTGTCATGGTAACGCGTCTTTTCTTAGCTTGGAATGAATTTCCCTTAGTTTCAATATTGCGCCTATTTTTTCATTCCCCCGCTTTTTGAGGGAGAGCCAAGTTAAATTCGTTTTTCGCCACAATTCGATCGATTGACCTGATAACGGGTATGTGCTTCTTGTACTGGGTAATTCGCATGACGACAAAGTTCTCTTGAAATGGTTGATGAACTTCGGTCGAGATAAAGAGCAATTTCTTAGAGAGTACAACCTAAATTCATATCTATTTCTATTTTTATCCGTTCTATTGAATAAGATGACTATCGCTCATAACGATTTTTTCTCGAATGTTTGTACGGTAACTAACATTTTATCGAAAAACGTTATGGGCTTTTTTTATTTTGACGACTTATTGTTTTTCCTGCTGTTTCTCTTAATCCTACAATTTATTCCATTGAAAAAATAAACTCCCGATTACAACTCTATCAGTTCTAAGAGAATAATGTTTTTGTACGACACATTATGACATATTAAATGTCATAATGTCTGTAGCTTTAGTTTTAATACCAGTATTGAATTGGTTTAAATCATATAAAAGATGGAGAGGAATATATTATGACTGCTGTAAATGACGTTTTAGAAATAGACAAACATCTTTTAGAAGAATATTTATTGCAATTAGTGCAAAATGACAAAACTAATTTAATGGATATTCCAGAGCCATTAAAAACAGCAGATTTTTGTTTAGAAGTCGTTAAAAACAAAGGAAATGAACTGAAATCTGTTCCAGAATCATTGAAAATCATGGAACTTTGTTTAGAAGCGGTTAAAAGTGATGGAAACGCCTTAAAATACGTTCCAGAATCTTTAAAAACCGTAGAACTTTGCTTGGAAGCAGTTAAAAACGATGGATGGGCATTGGAATATGTTCCAAAACCGTTAAAAACTACAAAACTCTGCCTAACAGCGGTTAAAGCCAATGGAAATGCCTTGAACTATGTTCCAGATGCATTAAAAACTGCTAAGCTCTGCTTAAAAGCAGTTAAAAACAATGGATGGGCATTGAGATTTGTTCCTGATTCATTAAAAAACGCAAAACTTTGTCTGAAAGCCGTTAGAGAGCGCAGTGATGCATTGCAATATGTCCCTGATGCATTAAAAACTGCAAAACTTTGTCTGAAAGCAGTAAAAAGCTATGAAAATGCATTGGAGTATGTTCCAGATACGTTAAAAACTGCGGAACTCTGCCTAAAAGCCGTTAAAAACGTGGGAAGCGTATTGGGATATGTTCCAGATTCATTAAAAACTGCTGAGCTTTGCCTAGTAGCGGTTAAAAGCGATGGATGGGCGTTAGAATCTGTTCCAGAATCACTAAAAACTGTAGAACTTTGTCTAGAAGCCGTTAAAAACAGTGAATTTGCATTGCAACTCGTTCCTAATTCATTAAAAACAAAAGAATTTTGTGATGCTCTCAAAGAAAAACTCCAATAGGCTAGATAAGATCAGCCAGAAACGGCTGAGCCTGTAACGATGTCTGTGGACATTTATCAGAGATAGGCTGAAACCCTTTCTCCAAATTCAATACAGAGTCGATTCAGCGCTGATTTCCAGTGCTGAATCGGCATGGTCCATTTCTTGGACGACTCCATTATAGCCAGCCACACGACTTTCAAGGCAGCATTATCGTTAGGAAACATTTTAATTTCATATAATTCAACTCAGTAAATATCTTTAAGCAAAAAATAAAAACATCAAACAGAAAAAACAAAAAAAGCATGCCTAATCAATAGACATGCTTTTTATAATAAAACAGCAAAAAGGATTAAGCAGCCATTGCTTTTAAAGCTGCTGCCAGACGGCTCTTATGACGTGCTGCTTTGTTTTTATGAATACGCTTTTTGTCTGCAATACGATCAATAATAGAAACCGTTTTACGGAATACCGTAACGGCAACATCTTTATCACCAGCAGCAATTGCTTTTTTAGCCGTCTTAATTGCGGTACGCAATGCGGAACGCTGGCTAGCATTATGTGCATTCTGTTTTACTGCTTGACGAGCACGTTTACGTGCCTGCGCTGAATTAGCCATATATTTTCCTAAATACTTATCTGATTGCATGCTGCTGGAACAATCCTGCAACATATAAAAAATTCGTTTAGCATTTAATTTTATATGAAGCAAGCCAATCTGACAATGCTTACCATCAAATAGCCTTGATACCTAAAATCATTTTTACAACATAATGACCTTAGCAAGCAACAATTTTAACTCTTACGACGATCAAGAAAGGCTCTTGCAACAGTTCCAATATCAACATATTCCAACTCTGCCCCAACAGGAACCCCTCGAGCTAAACGAGTCACCGTGATATGATGTGCTTTAAGCATTTCAGCAATATAATGCGCAGTTGCTTCGCCTTCATTCGTAAAGCTTGTTGCTAAAATAACTTCTTTTACCATTCCATCTGTTGCCCGTTTTATAAGGCGGTCAAAACAAATTTCTTTGGGACCAATACCATCTAATGGCGAAAGGTTCCCCATCAGAACAAAATAGTACCCTTTAAAGGTCATTGTCTGCTCTATCACTTGCTGATCAGCAGGCGTTTCTGTCACACAAAGTAATGACGCATCACGTGTTTGATCACGACAAGTTTCACAGATTTCATCCTCTGTAAATGTATTACAACAAAGACAATGTCTAACACGAGAAACCGCTTCAGATAATGACAGACTAAGCTGAATGGCCCCCTCACGATCATGTTGCAATAAATGCCAGGCAATGCGTTGAGCAGACTTTGGTCCAATGCCAGGCAAACGTCTAAGCGATTGAACCAATTGTTGAAAAGAAGACAGTGTTTTCACAACGAAATACCATTAAAATGGCATTTTCATCCCAGGAGGCATTGGGAAACCGCCCGTGACGCTTGCCATTTTTTCTTGCGCTAAAGCCTCGGCTTTTCTCAATCCATCATTAAAAGCTGCCGTTAACAAATCTTCAAGCATTTCTTTATCATCATCCATTAAAGAAGGATCAATAGAAACCATCGAAACAAAATGTTTGCAATTCATACGGATTTTAACAATGCCCGCGCCGGACTCACCTTCTACAAAAGTTTTGCCAAGTTCCTCTTGCATTTTTTCCATATTACGCTGCATAGCTTGGGCTTGTTTCATCAAGCCTGCGAGTTGATTTTTCATATCAATATTCCTATTTCAATTGGGTTTAATAGATCCTTTGACAATCTGAGCACCAAATTCAGAAGCCAATTTTTGAATATACGGGTCATTTTCCATCGCAATTTCCGCTTGATTTTGACGAGCGGCTCGTTCTTCATGAACATCTCGACTCGCAGTATGCTCGGTTTTTCCCACTTCTGTTTGAATTTTGACAGGACCACCGAAATGCTGAGACAACCATTCACGTAATTTTGAAACGGCAGAAGGTGTACAAATTGCAGATGTTGGCGCTCGCAAAAGAAAAAATCGCTCACCATTTTTCACTGAAAAATTCACCAACTCCGTTTGTTGGGCAAGCTGTCGCGCCAGCCCCTTAATCGGAATATTTCTCGTCAATGCCGGCCAATTTTCATCCCATTCTTTAGAATCAGAGGTTCTCACCGTATTAGCTAAATTCTCATCACCTAAAACGGACTGAGACGAAATGAATCCTTTTGTCCTTTGAGAAAGAGCAGAAACGGGCTCAATTTCATTAAATGATTGCTTTTTGAAGGTTTCGGCATCCCCTCTTTTAGTTGGCAATGCCGCAAGCTGCTTACTCGACACTTCTGGCGTTTTGTCAATCTCAGTTAACGGAGCAAATGCCAGCATTCGAAGGAGCGTCATGGTAAAACCTGCGTATTCATCGGGGGCTAACTCAATTTCTTGTAATCCGCGAATCGCGATCTGATAGTAAAGTTGAACCTCTTCTGGGGAAAGATGCTGAGCAATTTCTCGGAATGCTTCGAACTGAGGCAAATCATCAGGAGAATAAGAAGGAACACACTGAATCATCGCAATACGATTAAAAATCGTTGCAAAATCTTGCAATGCCACGCTATAAGATAGGCCTCGAGAAGCCATTTCGTCAGCAATCGCTAATAACGCTGCCCCATCTTTTGCAATCAACCCTTTTAGCAGACGAACTAAATAAGTCTGATCAAGCGTTCCCAACATATCCTGAATAGCGTCGCCTGTAATATTACCTGCCGTATAAGCAATTGCCTGATCAGTTAACGATAAAGCATCTCGCATTGATCCTTGAGCACCTCGTGCTAATTGGTGTAATGCGACCTTTTCATAGGTAATGCCCTCAGAATCAAGAATATGAGATAAGTGAGAAACAATCATTTCTTGAGGCATTTGTTTCAAATTAAATTGAAGACATCGTGATAATACGGTTACAGGAATTTTTTGTGGATCTGTCGTTGCAAGAATAAATTTGACATACTCAGGGGGTTCTTCTAATGCCTTTAACATGGCATTAAACGCATGATTCGATAACATATGAACTTCATCGATCATGTACACTTTATAACGTGCGGCAGTTGGCGCATAAATAGCTTGCTCAAGCAACTGCTGCATATCATTGACGCCTCGATTGGAAGCCGCATCCAATTCAATATAATCAACAAAATGATCGGCATCAATGGCCTGACAGGCATTACATACCCCACAAGGTGTTGCTGTGACACCTTGTTCACAATTTAAACACTTTGCCAATATTCTAGAAAGCGTCGTTTTACCTACGCCACGGGTGCCTGTAAAAAGATACGCATGGTGAATTCGTCCACTTTCCAACGCATGAGTTAGCGCACGAACAACATGCTCTTGACCAACGAGATCTTGGAAACTTTTAGGACGGTATTTTCTTGCAAGGACGAGATAGCTCATTTGCTAATTTTACCTTATCTGATTTAATCCTGTACAAAGAAACTAAAACGACTCAAAAACAATATTTTGAAGACATTGAATTGCAAAAAGAAACATCCCTAAAACTTAGAATCGAAATCATCCAGAGCAGCCTCAAATGGATACTTCATTAAAACGTGTTTCTTTTATTCGAACCAAAGATCGACGCTAAAAACAACAAAGCGAGCCTTGACTGCGGCACTCACGGAGATTGGCTATGGCTGCTTCGTTCCCGACCTGACCAGGTTTACCATTCCGCAATGCGCAGAGGCCCGCTGATGCGCATTGTACATCAATGCTTCTTTTTCGCAAATAGTTGCTATTGCTTTCTTCATTAAAGCGCTAATGATTCCCAAATGTCATCTATTCTTTTTGAAACCATGGGATCAATATTAATTTTACGCCCCCATTGGCGAGACGTTTCTTGTGACCATTTATTCGTCGCATCAATCCCCATTTTGCTCCCGAGTCCACTTACAGGAGAGGCAAAATCAAGATAATCAATTGGCGTATTTTCAACAATCACGGTATCTCTTGCCGGATCAACGCGCGTTGAAATAGCCCAAAGCACGTCGTTATGACAACGAATATCAATATCTTCATCGACAACAACAATAATTTTGGTATAAAGAAATTGCCTAAGAAAACTCCAAATACCAAACATAATCCGCCGAGCATGTCCTGGATAAGCCTTATTGAGCTTAACGACAGCCATCCTATAGCTACATGCTTCTGGAGGAAGATAAAAATCAATAATTTCAGGAAATTGCTTTTGTAATAACGGAACAAACACTTCATTTAGCGCAACACCCAACATAGACGGTTCATCAGGAGGACGACCTGTATAAGTTGATAGATAAATCGGATCTTGACGCATTGTTATCCGATCAATCGTTAGCACTGGAAACCAATCTTGTTCATTATAATACCCCGTATGATCGCCAAAAGGACCTTCAAGCGCATGTTCATAACCACTCGGATGATTTTGATCAGGATAAATCGCCCCTTCTAAAACCATTTCAGCACGTGCTGGAACCTGTAAATTTCCCGTTAGCGTATTCACTAATTCTGTTCGAGCGCCTCTTAACAATCCTGCAAACTGATATTCTGAAATACTATCGGGAATAGGAATAACGGCTGCTAGTAGCGTTGCTGGATCCGCTCCAATAACAACGGCCACAGGAAAAGGTTTTCCCGGATAAACTTGTCGATATTCCCTGAAATCTTGTGCACCTCCGCGATGGGATAGCCAACGCATAATCACTTTATTTCGAGCAATTACCTGTTGGCGATAGATCCCTAGATTCTGGCGAGTCTTAAAAGGCCCTTTTGTCACAACACCTCCCCATGTAATTAAGGGGCCTGCATCTTCTGCCCAACAGGTTTGAATGGGAAACTGTGATAAATCAACATGATTCCCTTCAATAACAACCTGCTGACAAATACCCTTTTTAATCATGCGAGGTTTCATATGCCACAAAGACTTCAACATAGGCATCATTTTAAAAAGATCGCTTAATTTTTCTGGCTGCTGGGGTTCTTTTAACGTCGCTAAAAATTCACCAATTTTGCGTAACCCCGATAAATCATCACATCCCATTGCCATTGCAATACGGTGAATACTGCCAAATAAATTGGTTATTACGGGAATATGATGACCAATCGGTTGTCTAAACATCAATGCTGGCCCCTCTTTTTCTAAGACTCGACGAGAAATCTCAGTCATTTCAAAAGTAGGAGAAACCGGCACATGAATTTCCCGTAACTCACCAACTGCACTTAATCGGTCAATAAACGCCCTTAAATCGATATATGCCATACTAATTGTCTTTTTTTTACAACACCGTTTACTTTAATCAACATACGCTACAAGTTGTTGATTTCAATTCATTTAATCGAATACCAACATAATTTGTTATAACAAATTGTAATATAAAATGTCGCTATATATTTGACTGAATATAAAACAATTCTTAAGATGGTTTTCATAGGAATTAGAAATAGTTCCTATTTTCGAATGAAATAGTTTCATTTGATCCGAATAATTAGCCAAGTGACTTGATACTAGTCATTTGCATCATAACGGTTAGCGCACCTGCTAACGACAATATTTTCGTATATACCCTTTAGTATATCGCCATTATAAACAGTTGCTTCTTTTCAGAGATTTAAAGGTGCAACTGTTATCTAGGAGTATTTTGTGTTTAACAGATTTTTTAACAGCATTTTGACTTGTTCTGCCACTGTGTTGCGACCAAAATCTACTTGGGCATCCATCACTGCTCTATTTTTCGCTGGAACAATCATATCCCTAATGGTTGGTTTAACACCTTTTGCCAACATTTCGATTATTTCTCAACCTCAAGCAGCAGAAGTTCCTCAAAATTCCATTGAACAAGCCTCCCGTTCCCTCGCAGAAGAAGTACAAATCGATCCACTTAACGACGAAGATGCTTCATTCTCTCTTGTCCACGTCAGACAAAAACAACGCTTATCTGAATGGATTGCTCGACAATATCGCATTTCAAACAACCACTCTGACTTATTCGTAACAACCGCCTATAAAACAGCTTTTGACTTAGGAATTGATCCTCATCTTATTCTCGCTATTGTAGCCCTAGAATCCCGCTTTAATCCCAATGCAAGAGGCGCGGGCAGTGCAACAGGACTCATGCAAATTGTAACGCGGGTGCATACCCGAAGATTTGAACCATATGGTGGCGTAAAGATGGCAACAGATCCTGTCGTCAACATTAAAGTTGGCGCAATGTTGCTAAAAGATCTTATTAAACAAAAGGGTTCCGTTGAGCGTGCCATTAGGGCTTATGCGGGTGGAAATAGCAACTATAATTCCCGAGTCATGACTCAATACCGAAAAATGAAGTCGATTGCCGTCGGTTCAAACAATCGCTCAACGAAACCCAATACATAATATTCAGATTACCCAATGACCATAAAGTACACAAACGCTTAAATGGTCATTTTTAATATGTCTAAAGCGATAAATTTTCTTTTTGATTGATGGCCTTAAATCAACGCCATGACTTAGGGCATCAATTAAACAACAGACGATAGAAATCGAAAACAACGTTATATTCTGATTTCGTCATTTCTCATTTAAAACATAAGAAGCATATCAGCCACGACTGAGCTTTAAAAGCTCCCCCTTTTTAGTAGATCAACCAATGCACGTTGGACAGTGATCTGACTAATATTTGGACATTGCGCTAAAATTTCACGAGATGATGTAATTAAGCATAAATGGTCATCATAACTACTCAAACGAAGCGCCCCTTAACTACTCATACCGTTTGATGCTAATCATTGATAATTGTAACTAAAGGCGACCGTTTCAAATTTCAGTGGACAAACTCCTCTTTAGCGCAAAAAAATAGCCCTTTAAATGCTCATCGGGTCAACTTCAATCGTCCATTTAACCCGCGTTTTTTGTGTTTTTAGCCAAGGAATCCATGATGAAAGCGTTGCCTGTAATAAAGGTCTTGAAGGCGATTCAAGTAACAATTGTGCTCGCTCGACATTAGCAATTCGCATCACCGCCATTGGCACAACATCACTTACAATGATGCCCTGACAATGTAAAATTTGTGACCTTGCCATTTGTAAAAACGCGATCGCTTGATCAAGCTTTTTTGCTTCTGCAACCAATAACGCTTGATATCCAAATGGCGGGAATCCCGCTATTTTTCGTTCGTCCATCAGTTGGCCAATATAATGATCATAATTTTGTTTTAGCATCGCTTGATATAACGGATGGGTTGGATAACGCGTTTGAATCATCACTTGTGCTGGATTCGCATCTGTTTGAGTTGCATGGCGCCCCGCCCTTCCCGCAACTTGGACCAACAAAGCAAATAAGCGCTCTCCTGCTCGATAATCCTGAGAAAAAAGCGCGGTATCTGGATTTAATACGCCAACTAATGTCAAATTCTGAAAATCATGTCCTTTGGCAATCATTTGCGTACCAATCACAATATCAACTTCTCCTCGATGAACACGATTAAGCGACTCCTGAAGCGTCCCTTTTCGACTCGTAGAATCCGCATCAATCCGTAAAATTCGAGCATCAGGAAAATGATTGCCAAGCGTTTCTTCAATGCGTTGAGTACCTTGCCCTAAAGCCTGTAAATCCAAATTGCCACAATTAGGACAAGCAACAGGCACTTTTCGTTCCAACCCACAATGATGACAACGAAGCTTTCGACTGCTTTTGTGATAGACCATATAAGCCGAACAACGAGAACATGTACTCATCCAAGTACAATTCCCACAAGCAATAACCGGAGCAAACCCCCGCCGATTTAAAAACAATAAACTAATTTCTTTTTTATCAATACGCTTACGAATTGCTTTTATTAAAGAGGGCGTTAATCCATCAACAACAGATTCAGACGATGTATCAATTAAAGAAACCGAAGGATAAATCGCATCTTTAACCGCTCTTTCCGGTAAAACAACTTGCTTATATCGCCCCGTTTGAGCATGATGCCAGCTTTCTAATGAAGGCGTTGCCGAACCTAAAACAACCGGAATTTTGAGATAATTTGCCCGCCAAACCGCCAAATCACGTGCAGAATAACGAAGCCCCTCTTGCTGTTTATAAGAAAGATCATGTTCCTCATCAACAATAATCATTGAAAGATGAGGTGCCGGCACCATAACCGATAAACGTGTTCCTAAAATAATACGAGCTTTTCCCATTAAAGCGGCCAACCAATGGCGCAAGCGTTGCCCTTCGGCAAGTTCACTATGAAGCGATACGATATATTCTGAAGGAAATCGAGCATGAATTCTTCCTTCAAGCTGCGGCGTCAAATTAATTTCCGGAACCATTAATAAAACTTGCGCAAAAGGAGAGTGCCTTAATGTTTCTGCAATCGCCCTTAAATACACTTCTGTTTTACCACTACCGGTAACGCCATAGAGCAAAATGGTCTCAAACCCATTGGTATTGGTAATAGATGCCACAGCCCGTTCTTGAGCAACACTTAATGCCGGGATAACGCCCACTTCCTGCGTAGGAACAACATCTTTTTGAAGCGCCTTTAATGCCTTTTCAATAGAACGTCGTTTTTTCTGGCGAATACTTTTTGGCAAAGCTGCTAAAGCCACTTCACCCATTGTGCGATGATAATAAGAAGCAGCAAAATAACAGAGATCAAGCCATGCTTTATTAAAACAAGGAATATTATCATAGCAAGATTCAATCTCTTTTAACCGCTCTGGAGGCACACTGCTTGGCTGATCAACCCCAATAACAAGCCCAATCATTAATCGATGCCCAAAAGGAACTTCAACTAATTGACCGACTTGAGGGACTTTTTGATCATCTTGTTTCGTCCTATATCGGTAATCAAAATGATTGTCAATAGGCACATCAATCGCAACTTGGATGATATGTGATGACATTGGCTCCAAATGATTTTTAATAACGACCATTAGATATTGATTTTTATATATCTTTTAACACTATCCACTAAGTTTGTGGATAACCTTGTGGATAAAACAGGGTTGACACGACGGAAAGCTAGTAATGACGCCCCATTCAGCACATTGCCTATGAAAATAGCATCAAATTTATTTGTTAAATATCAATAACTTACAAAACACCTTATTTTTACAAAAAAATTTTTATTTTTTATAACGATTTCTCAATATCGATAAAACATATTGGACATCTTTCGCGCTCAAAAATTCTCATAAGAATCATCGATTTTTAGGTAGCAAAATCCACACTTTCAGCCTTTGTTTCATTTTGCCTGCTTTTGCGCCAGCTCCATTGCCCCATCCCCAAAAGAAATCGGCACGAACAGGCCCGGATATCGCGCCCCCTGTATCTTGTGCCATCACAAGTCGCCGTAATGGAATGGTCGTATTAGGCATTGTCGTATTCAGAAAAACTGGGGTTCCCATCGGAATAAACTTTCGATCAACCGCAATGGAACGCTCCGGCGTTAAAGGAACACCTTGTGATCCTTTCGGCCCTTCATTCGGATTGGTTAACTTTTCTTCTCTAAAAAAAACATAACTCGGATTAGCACTTAATACTTCAAGCAATCTATCAGGATGATTTCTGACCCATTTCTTGATTTGCTGAGCCGATGCTTGTCCAGGCTTTAATTCTCCTTTATTGATTAAATACCGACCAATCGAACGATAAGGGCGTCCATTTTGATTGGCATACGCTAATCGAACAGTCGTTCGTGATTCCGGTAAATAAATGCGTCCAGATCCTTGAATCTCCATGAAAAACGCATCAATAACATCATCAACCCAAAGAATTTCTTGGCCGACCAACTTATCGGAACTTTCTAATTCTCCTCGTGTTTCATAAGGAACTACTTTTTTAGCGGCATAAACTTTCGTAAAATCGATTGATTCAAATCCTGGATAAGGCACAATTTTTCGACCTTCTAATTTTCCCCATAATTGAAGTCCAGCAAGTTTCGGATAAGCACTTGTCAAATCGAATGCCACCAGATCATCAATGACTTGCTCTTTATTCCGATTTTTTAATGCCTCAAGATTATTTTCAAGACGTCCTCTTAAACGCATCCCTTTTAATTGCGGATAAAGACTCGTGAATTCAATATCCAATAAATCATCCGGGACACGATAAAGTGCGGTTTGATAAGCCCCTCGTTTTTGGTAACTGCCACGTAAAACCGGTTCATAATAGCCCGTTGCTAACCCTGTATCTGAACCAGTATTCATTGTAATGCGATAAGGCACAAACCATGTTTCAAAAAAATGTTTAACGGCATCAGTATCCTTGCCGTTAATCTTTTCCATCTCCTCACAAATCGGTTTCCATGCCGCTTGCTTGGTATTGACACGGCATGAGCGCTCAAATGCAGGCCAAACTTCCGCAAAATTATCATCTGACCACCCTGGTATTTCGGCAAAACTCACTTGAGTTTGATGCCGAATAACTTGAGAATCTGGCATTTCGATCTCTTCGGGCTCGGGAATAACCGTTGTACAAGCAGACAATAAAAGCGTACTAATGAGAATAGGAAGCGCAAGGTATCGGCAATATCGCATATATTTTTTCCAAATTAATATAATCTTTAAAGACATCTTCTATCATAAGGCATTTAAAGCAGACATATCAGTGATATTGTCAGCCATTTGCGAACATCTCCAAAGATTTAAAGACTTACCTTTGCCGATTAATGTGCAATCTCGGTATATAATGCAAATAGTTTTTTCGTCTATTCATGCTATGACAAAATATCTGATTGCTCCGAGTATTCTTTCTGCCGATTTTGCTCGATTGGGAGAAGAAGTATCTAACGTCATTTCAGCGGGTGCCGATCTTATCCACTTTGATGTCATGGACAACCATTATGTCCCCAACTTAACCATTGGTCCGATGGTTTGTTCTGCCATAAAACCCTTAACAACTGTCCCCATTGATGTCCATTTAATGGTAAAACCCGTTGATAATATCATCCCGGCATTTGCAAAAGCCGGTGCCAATATTATTTCTTTTCATGCCGAAGCCTCAGAGCATATTGATCGCACATTATCATTGATTCATGATCATGGTTGTAAAGCGGGACTCGTCTTTAACCCGGCAACGCCTTTAACCTATATTGAGCATGTTATCGACAAACTCGATCTCATTCTCATCATGTCCGTTAATCCTGGTTTTGGTGGGCAATCTTTTATTCCCCATGCTTTAAAGAAAATCACAAAAGTCAGAGAAATGATTGATGCTTGCGGCAAAGAGATTTTATTAGAAGTGGATGGGGGCATCAAAATAGATAATATCTCGCAAGTTGCTCAAGCAGGTGCTGATACATTTGTCGCTGGCTCGGCTATTTTTAATAGTACCGACTATGCCGCAACCATTCAAGCCATGCGATTACAATTAAAAGATTGACTCATCTTAAATTCTTTTGACTAACATGTTGCCTTTGCAAAATATTCGTGCTGTCATTCTTGATCTTGATGGGACCATGATTGATTCAGTCCCTGATCTTAATGTTGCACTCAATGGGATGCTAAAAGAATTAGCGTTACCAGCCGTTGATGAATCCACAATTAGAATGTTTGTCGGACGAGGAACGCCACATCTTGTTAAAAGTACACTTTCCGTTTATCTCAATCAAGATGACGTCGACAACATCCAAGAAAATGCCTTGACGCTTTTTTACAAACATTATCGAATCGTGAATGGACAATACAGTCATTTGTATCCCAATGTTAAAGAGGGATTAAAACGAATGACTGAAAAACAATTGAAAATAGCCTGTGTGACCAATAAACCTTCTGTTTTCACCGAACCGCTTTTAGCTACAAATGGGCTTTATGCTTTTTTCGATGCCATTTATTGTGCAGATACTTTTCCCAAAAAGAAACCCGATCCATTCCCTATGACAATGGCCTGCCAAAAATTTGGCTTGTCCCCTCATCAAGTTGTTGCAATTGGCGATTCTGTTAACGATGCGACAGCAGCTCGTGCTGCAGGCTGTTCCCTATTTATGGTGCCATATGGTTATAATTACGGCATACCTGTCAAAGATATGCACCCTGATGCCATTGTCGCAGATTTACTTCAAGCGACTGAATTCATTTCGTAAAGGCTTAATTTATGGTTCTCTCAAAAAAAACAGTTTATGAACAATCCGACCTCATCTCAGGCGGTTTGTGGCGATGGCAAAAGATCTAATTGCCCTTATATCGCATTTTGCATTGCTGTTTTTTTAGATATTTTTATCGAGGAGAAATTCCATGACTGAACTTGAATTCAACACGTTAGCGAAACAAGGTTATAACCGTATTCCTTTGATTCTTGAAACGATCGCAGATCTTGATACCCCCCTTTCGCTATATCTGAAATTAACCCAACACAATCACCAAGGCCATAATTCTTTTCTATTAGAATCAGTTGTTGGTGGAGAACGTTTCGGTCGCTATTCCGTCATTGGTCTTCCGGCTAACACGGTCGTAAAAATTCATGGCATGAAAACGGAACTTGTCCAACAAGGCCAAGTTATTGAACGCTATGACGGCAATCCCCTTGATTTTATTGCCGAATATCAATCTCGTTTTAAAGTATTCATTAAACCGGAACTTCCTCGTTTCTGCGGTGGTTTAGCGGGTTACTTTGGTTATGATACGATTCGCTATATTGAAAATCGCTTAAAAGATTCGGCTCCCAATGATGATCTCGGTTTTCCGGATATTCAGTTATTACTAACGGAAGAGCTGGCTGTCATTGATAATGTGGCTGGAAAAATTTACCTGATTGTTTATGCGAATCCTGCTCAACCTAATGCCTACCAAAATGGCATGGCGCGCCTTAACGAATTAGCGGCGATGTTGGATCAGCCTTCCATTGCGCCTTCTATGGTCGGAAGTGGCATCACCGATACAATCTTTGACTTTCCTGCTGATGACTTTAAAGCAGCCGTTATTAAAACCAAAGAATACATTACGAATGGCGACTGCATGCAAGTCGTACTCGCTCGACGCATGCGTAAACCCTTTAAAGATTCTCCGCTATCGCTTTATCGTTCTCTGCGTTCATTAAATCCATCGCCTTATTTATATTATTTCCATTTCGATGATTTATACATTATCGGTTCTTCACCAGAAATTTTAGTCCGTCAAGAAAATACTTCTGACGGCCGTAAAATTGTCATTCGTCCTTTAGCTGGCACACGAAAACGAGGTGCAACCCCCGAAGAAGACCAACAACTTGCTGAAGAATTATTGGCCGATACCAAAGAAATTGCTGAACACGTGATGTTGATTGATCTGGCGCGTAACGATATTGGTCGCATCGCAAAAATTGGCAGTGTAAAACTCACTGAGAAAATGGCGATTGAAAAATATTCTCATGTTCAGCACATTGTCTCAAACGTTGAAGGTATTTTAAAACCAGAGATGACCAATCTTGATGTTTTAAAAGCAACTTTTCCTGCCGGCACGTTATCGGGCGCTCCTAAAATCCGTGCGATGGAAATTATTGATGAAATGGAACCCGTTAAACGAGGAATCTACGGCGGAGCCTGTGGCTACTTATCCTTTAACGGAGAAATGGATCTTGCTATCGCCATTCGAACCGGATTGATTTATAAAGACATGCTCTATGTTGGTGCAGGTGCAGGGATTGTCGCCGACTCAGATCCCGAATCTGAACGTCAAGAAACGGAAAATAAAGCACGTGCTGTGATTCGAGCTGCAGAAATGGTTCAAGACGGAACATACAAACGTCCTCACCATTCTTAATATTTCAACGAATTTCTTGAATGGAAACACGATGGCAGAAAACGACTTTTTCTCCTTTTCCAAATCGATGCCCGCCATGGAATCTTTAGCCTTTCGGCTCATTGGCGCAGCTTACGTCACTCAGTTCGTTATCAAAGGACGTTCTTTGCCTGAATCGCTTCAAATTATCACTCATCGACTGAAAGTCGATCAGGCAGCTCGCGGGGCCATTCAAGATATTGCCTACCATACGATGCGAAAATTAGGAATGGCTCGTTTTTTGCTCCAAAAGCTCACCGAGCGTCCTCCAAAACCCGAAATTTTATCGTGTTTACTCCTTTGTGCTCTGGCTTTATTGATTCCAGATGACGACAAGACGCCACTACGGTATACCCCCTTCACAGTGGTTAATCAATCGGTTAATGCCGCCATATCAATTCCCAAAATAGCCAAAGCAAAAGGGTTTGTTAATGCGATTTTACGGCGTTTTCTCCGTGAAAAAGAATCTCTTTCTCAACAAATTAATACCAATGAATGTGCAAAATGGAACTACCCAGCATGGTGGATCAACCGGATAAAAACCACTTATCCCGATCATTGGCAATCCATATTAACCGTTGGGAATCTTCCGCCTCCCATGACGTTACGCATTAACAGCAGACGAACATCCCTAAAATCTTATATGGCGTTATTAAAAACTCATAATATTGCCGCCGATATGATTGGTCCTTATGCGATTCGCCTGATGCATCCAACGACCGTTGACAAAATCCCAGGCTTTATGGAAGGACTTGTCTCTGTTCAAGATTATGCGGCACAATTAGCCGCCCCCTTATTAAATTTAAAAGATGGTATGCGTGTTTTGGATGCTTGTGCCGCACCAGGGGGTAAATCCGCTCATATGCTTGAGCTGGCCAATATTCATCTAACTGCTTTAGACAGTGAAGAAAAAAGACTCTCTATGATTCATGACAATCTAGAGCGCCTTGGCCTTTTTGCTAATATCCAACAAGGCGATGCCACTCAATCCGATTGGTGGGATGGAAAATTGTATGATTGTATTTTAGCCGATGTTCCCTGTTCAGCATCCGGCGTCATTCGGCGTCACCCTGATATTCGTTGGTTAAGGCGTCCCGAAGACAGTCGAAAATTAGCACAACTTTCTTGTCAAATTCTAACGAACCTTTGGCCCAAACTCAAAAAAGGCGGAAAACTGCTTTTTGCAACTTGTTCTATTTGGCCAGAAGAATCAACGCAACAAGCCGAATTTTTTGCTTTTACCCAAAATGCACAAAGACTTGATGCTTTCGGGCAACTACTGCCAACTTTCAATGGATTGAATGATCATGATGGTCTATTCTATGCGCTATTCCAGAAGATTTGATGAATAGTTCATTTCCTATGATGTCAATGATCGTCGTGTTAAAAAAGCTTTCGAAAATTATTGTTGTCATTGCTTTTAGTCTAATTGCAATCTTTCCTTCCACTTCTTTTGCAGAAGGCGATATTTATATTAATTCAGCAAAGATTGATCGCTCTGGCAATTATTACCGACTCACAACTACCCAGTCTTTTGACTTAAGTGATAACTTAAAAGACACCTTACATCGAGGGATTCCCCTCTACTTTAAAACAGAGATTGAATTAACGAGCCGTCAGCTATTATGGTTTGATATGACCGCTTTATCGAAAACAAGAACCACTCGATTATCCTACAATGTCTTAACGCGACAATATAGTGTTTATATTTCAGGCTCTCTTCAACGAAGTTATCGCTCTTTAAATAGTGCCATATCGGCTATTCGCTATCAACCGAGTTGGGCCTTTGCTTATATCTCTGAATTAAGTGACGATGAAACCTATGAAGTCGCTGTCAAAATCTCATTAGATGTTTCGCAACTCCCCAAACCTTTCCAAATCAATGCGTTAAACAGTCGTGATTGGGGACTTGCCTCTGATTGGAAACATTTTTACTTTACGCCTTAAACTAAACTATACGCCGTTTTACCGTGACTAGGACTTTACGATATTTGTGGATCGTTGGCGGGGCGGTCATGAGCATCTTGCTCTTTCTTTTAGCCTCCGCTTCTGAAAATACTGCTTTTTTTGATAAACATTATTCATTATTAGTTGGCATCAATATTTTGGTTGCAACAGGTTTGTTGCTACTCGTTTCTTTGATGCTATTTCGTCTTTATAAACGTTATAAACGCGGGCGATTCGGCTCACGATTTACCTCAAAACTTGTTTTACTCTTTGCATTGATGGGCATTTTGCCAGGGACCGTCATTTATATGGTCTCTGTCCAATTCGTCTCGCGCTCAATTGAGTCTTGGTTCGATGTGAAAGTAGAATCTGCGCTCGATGCGGGCGTTAAATTAGCGCAATCGATATTAGAAACTTCCCGAGAAAGGCTCACGATTCGTGCAACACACTTATCCGCTGAGTTGGCAGGCATGAGTGTGCCTGAACAAAATACCCTTCTTGTATCACGTTTTAAAAATGCGGCAGACGGCTCACAAGCTACAATCATAGATCATTCAGGCCATCTTATTGCGTCTTCTGAACCGAATTTTTCAATCGTTACGCCAAACTTACCCTCTCAATCGCTACTCGAACAAATGGATGAACCTTATTCGGCCGTTGAAGGGACGATGGATAACCCCGATACGTTAGAAAAAGAACAATCTCAATTAGCAATTCGCGTCATCATTCCCATTAATGATCATAACCATACGTACTTGCAACTTTTTCAAAAAGTCCCTGACAATATCGCTTTACATGCCGAATCGCTCAGACAAGCCTATAGTGAATACCAAATTCGATCGGTTTCTCGCTCTGGATTATTAAAAATTTATGTCGTCACATTATCTTTAACATTGCTGCTTGCGATTTTTGGCGCAACAGCAACCGCTTTTCAGTTAGCCGCAAACCTTGCAAGACCGCTTTTATTACTCGCTCAAGGCACTAAAGCCGTTGCACAAGGCAATCTCTCCCCTCGCCCCATTGTCGCCAGCACCGATGAATTAGGCACATTAACGAAATCATTTAACGCCATGACTCGGCAACTGGCAGAAGCCAGAGCATCTGCAGAGAAAAATCGCGCAGAATTAGAAACGGCTAAAGCCTATCTTGAATCTGTCATGGCCAATATGTCCGCCGGTGTGATTGTATTTGATAATGATTTCAAACTCACGAGTTGCAATGATCCGGTGATGCGAATCCTCAAACTCGACTTAAAACCCTATATTGGGACTGAACTTTCAAAAATTAAAGGATTAGAATTATTTGCGACAACGTTATTTCAGTCCTTTACCCACTTGTCTGCTCAGCTTGCAGCGGGAAATTTTAACGATGATCTCCACTGGCAACAGCAAATTGAAATTCCATTAAATTCATCAACGCCGCCCAACGAATCCAAATTAACACTATTAGCCCGAGGCTCATCCCATCGTTTAAATGGTAAAAACCACTATATTGTCGTATTTGACGACATTACCGAGCTCATCTCAGCACAACGCTCGATTGCTTGGGGAGAAGTTGCAAGGCGTCTTGCTCATGAAATTAAAAATCCTTTAACGCCTATTCAATTATCGGCAGAACGATTGCAAATGAAATTGCAAAATAAACTTGACGAAAAAGAAGCAAGTATTCTGAAACGAAGTACGGATACCATCGTTAATCAAGTCTCTGCCATGAAACAAATGGTAGATGACTTTAGAAACTATGCGAAAGCGCCTCCTGCGACATTAATCCCCTTAGATCTTAATGCCCTCATTGATGAAATTTCTCATCTTTATGTGAATGGCGAAGCAACTGACATTGTCCATGCCAAACTCTCTGATAATCTCCCCCATATCATGGGTAATGCAACGCGACTAAGACAAGTCATTCACAATTTGCTTCAAAATGCACAAGATGCCTGTAGCGAAGTCGTTAATCGTCCCAATTGGCATCCAAATATAGAAATTATTACGGAAAAAGTCCATTACACGGATGCATCAGGTAAAATCTGCATTGCAGTTCGGCTTTCGGTAATGGATAATGGTCCTGGGTTCTCTCAGGAAATCATGAACCGTATTTTTGAACCATATGTGACTTCCAAAGAACGTGGAACGGGACTTGGAATGGCCGTGGTGAAAAAAATTATTGAAGAGCATGGAGGCCGAATTGATGTACAGAATCGGACTGATATTCAAGGTGCAGATGTTTCTATACTCTTCATGCATCTAGCATCTGAAAAGGACAAGTTGGAGTTTTAGCAAAGCTAAAACAGTACAACACTTACTGAAGATTGAGTTTATGGCGAATATTCTTGTAGTTGACGATGAGATGGGAATCCGAGAACTACTCTCGGAAATTCTTTCAGATGAAGGACATGTAGTACAGACCGCTGAAAATGCCTATCAGGCACGTAAAGCTCGTATGGCTGAAACGCCTGATCTCGTCCTTCTTGATATCTGGATGCCAGATACAGATGGCGTTACCTTATTGAAAGAATGGCAACGTGATGGTTATTTAACAATGCCCGTCATTATGATGTCAGGGCATGCAACAATTGATACGGCAGTTGAGGCAACAAGAATCGGTGCCATTAATTTTTTAGAAAAACCAATTGCCCTGCAAAAACTATTACAAGCGGTGCGACAAGGTCTTAATCGGTCGCAAGAAAAAGCAAAAATTGCTGCAATTTCTCAGTCGGCGTCTTCTTCACACGTTACCGATAATCGAGCAGATAACCAAACGAAAGCACCGACTCCCGCTGCAGCCCCCATTAATACCCCGGCAGTTGTCAATACCTCTCTGCTCTCTTTTGATCTCCCATTAAGAGAAGCCAGAGACATGTTTGAACGTATTTATTTTGAATACCACCTTGCGCAAGAAGGCGGTAGCATGACTCGTGTTGCCGAAAAAACAGGGCTGGAACGGACACACCTTTATCGCAAACTCAAACAACTCGGTGTTGAACCCGTAAAAACTTCTAGAAAACATAGTTAAAGGAAAATATTTTATGGATTATGCAAATTTGGGAAAAAGTGGCCTAAAAGTATCTCGAATCTGTCTAGGCATGATGACCTACGGTTCCCCCAAATGGCGTCCATGGGTATTAGATGAAGCGTCATCTCGCCCTTTTGTCAAACGTGCAATTGAAGCGGGAATTAATTTTTTCGATACCGCCAATCTCTACTCGAACGGTTTATCCGAAATTTTAACGGGTAAGCTTTTAAAAGAGTATGCGAAACGAGATGAAGTCATTATTGCGACTAAAGTTTATTTTCATGTTTCTGAAACCATGGGAGCAGACGCTGCGTCATTAACAGGAAACGGCATTCCTCCCAATACCAGTGGGCTTTCGCGTAAACATCTCTTTGCCGCTTGTGATGCCTCATTAAAACGTTTAAATACCGACTATATTGATTTATACCAAATTCATCGATGGGATTACGACACGCCGATTGAAGAAACCATGGATGCTTTAAATGATTTAGTCAAATCGGGCAAAGTACGTTATATTGGCGCATCAAGTATGTGGGCTTGGCAATTTGCAAAAGCACAACAAATTGCTAAAGAGCATAATTGGTCTCAATTCATCTCTATGCAAAATCACTATAACTTGGCCTATCGTGAAGAAGAACGTGAAATGATTCCTCTTTGTCGTGACCAAGGAATCGGCTTGATTCCATGGAGCCCTTTAGGACGAGGCTTTCTAGCCGGTAATCGTAAACCGGATGATAAAGATCGCTCCAAAAATAATTCAGCAACCGCACGTGCAAAATCTGATCAACAAGCGATGCAATATTTCTACACGGAAGCCGATTTTAAGGTTGTAGACGCTTTATCTCAAGTCGCTCAAGCAAGAGGATTATCTAACGCACAAATTGCTTATGCATGGCTTTTACACAAAGGAGTGACAGCACCAATTGTTGGCGCTTCAAAGCCACATCATCTTGAACATGCCATATCTGCTGCTGATATTACGCTTTCTACCGAAGAAATAGCCGCACTAGAAGCCTCTTATCAGCCTCACAAAATCGCAGGTCACCGTTAATATCAAGACAGCAGGAAAAATTTCCTGCTGCTTTAAACTTGATAGCGATAATTATTCCACAAAAAAAGACCAAACGAGATGTTTGGTCTTTTTAGATTTATCAGGCTATATTTTGATTATTTAGCTTCAGAAACGTCTTGAGGTTGTTCAGGACGATCCAACAACTCAACATAAGCCATTGGCGCATTATCACCTACACGGAAACCCATTTTCAAAATACGCAGATAACCCCCATTACGAGTTGCATAACGAGCAGCCAATTCGCCAAACAATTTAACAACGATATCGCGATCACGCAATCTGTTAAATGCCAAACGTTTGTTCGCCAAAGAATCCTTTTTACCTAAAGTAATCAATGGTTCTACAACTCGGCGCAACTCTTTTGCCTTTGGCAAGGTTGTCTTAATGGCTTCATGACGAAGCAGGGAAACAGCCATATTACGAAACATTGCCAAACGATGAGATGTCGTACGGTTGAGTTTTCTCATACCATGTCTATGACGCATTTTTTATCCTTTTTCTTATATCCGGTTCTTCTATCAGAAATCCTGCGGACCGGTTATTGATTAACATTATTTTTCAAGAATACCGACTGGTGGCCAGTTATCAAGATGCATACCCAAAGTTAACCCTCTAGATGCCAATACTTCTTTGATTTCATTCAAAGATTTACGGCCAAGATTAGGTGTTTTGAGCAATTCATTTTCAGTACGCTGAATCAGATCACCAATATAGTTAATATTTTCTGCTTTCAGACAGTTGGCAGAACGAACGGTTAATTCTAGATCATCAACTGGTCTTAAGAGAATTGGATCAACTTCTGGTTGTTCTGGTTCAGCAGAATCGCCATCCCCCGTATCTTCAAGAGCGGCAAATACATTCAACTGATCAACTAAAATACGTGCGGATTGGCGAATAGCTTCCTCTGCCGTGATCACACCATTGGTTTCAATTGTGATAATCAATTTATCCAAATCCGTACGCTGTTCCACACGAGCAGATTCAACAGCATAAGAAACACGACGAATTGGAGAAAATGAAGCATCTAGAATAATCCGACCAATTGTCTTATTCGCATCTTCTTTTAGACGACGCACATTACCAGGGACATAACCGCGACCCTTTTCAACTTTAATGGTCATATCCAACTGGCCATTATCCGCTAAATTGGCAATCACATGATCAGGATTAATAATTTCAACATCATGGGATACTTCGATATCAGCACCCGTTACCACACCTGGTCCTGATTTTTTCAAAGTTAATGTTGCAGAATCCCGGTTATGTAATTTGAATACAACGCCTTTCAGATTCAAAAGAATATCAACAACATCCTCTTGAACTCCGTCAAGAATAGAATATTCATGAACAACCCCGGCAATAGTCACTTCCGTTGGTGCATATCCAACCATCGAAGATAATAATACCCGACGAAGCGCATTACCTAATGTATGACCATAACCACGTTCAAACGGCTCCATTTCAACAATGGTTTTGCCTTCACCTAAAGGTTCGACGTTAACAATACGTGGTTTTAAAAATGTATTTTGCATGTTTGCCCTTTTCAATACCCTCGGCTCGTTACACCGATAAGGCTGATGACTTTAATAATGCATGAATTAACGTGAGTACAATTCAATGATCAGGGATTCATTCACATCCTGAGCGAATTCGCTACGATCAGGAAGACGTTTGAAAGTCCCTTCCATTTTCTTCGCATCAACGCTAACCCATTCAGGGAATCCTTGATGTTCAGCTAATTCCAAAGATTCGATAATACGAGCTTGTTTTTTAGCTTTTTCACGAACAGTGATCACATCATCTGGTTTGACCAGATAAGAAGGGATGTTAACAACCTGGCCATTTACCATTAATGCCTGATGGCTAACGAGCTGACGGCTTTCAGCACGGGTTGAACCAAACCCCATACGATAGACAACGGTATCTAAACGAGATTCCAGCAACTGCATCAAATTATCGCCAGTATTCCCTTTACGACGTTCTGCTTCAGCAAAATAACGGCGGAACTGTCTTTCCAGAATACCGTACATGCGTTTTACTTTTTGTTTTTCACGAAGCTGATTGCCATAATCAGACATACGCGCACCAGACTTCAGTCCGTGCTGACCGGGTTTAGTATCAAGTTTACATTTAGAATCAAGAGAACGTCTTGTACTCTTGAGAAATAAGTCAGTACCTTCACGACGTGAAAGTTTCGCTTTAGGTCCAATGTAGCGTGCCACAATATTTCCTTTTTATATGTTAATTGACGCCCCAAAACAGGCGCAAGTTATATCGCTTTTGATATAACTGTGGTCTTCACAATTTACTGATTAGATGCGCCGACGTTTTGGAGGACGGCAACCATTGTGAGGGATAGGGGTAATGTCTTGAATCTGAGTAATACGAATACCTAATGCGTTCAATGCACGAACAGCAGATTCACGACCTGGTCCTGGGCCTTTAATCTTGACTTCAAGACTCTTAATGCCATATTCCATTGCCACTTTACCAGCTGCTTCTGCTGCAACCTGAGCAGCAAATGGTGTCGATTTACGAGAGCCTTTAAAACCAGCACCACCAGAAGTTGCCCATGTTAAGGCATTCCCCTGACGATCACTAATGGTGATAATTGTATTGTTAAAAGAAGCATGCACATGTGCAACACCTTCTGCAATATTTCTCTTCACCTTCTTGCGCATGCGAGCTGCAGCACTATTAGATGCTTTTGCCATATATTTTCCTCGATCCGTCTTTTATTTCAAACAGAATATGCCTGTTTATTTTTTCAATGATTGAGCAGCCTTGCGTGGGCCTTTTCTGGTACGCGCATTTGTGCGAGTACGCTGACCTCTGACAGGAAGACCGCGACGATGACGCAATCCACGATAGCAACCAAGATCCATCAAGCGTTTGATGCTCATGGAAACTTCGCGACGCAAATCGCCTTCAATCACAAATTTGTCGATTTCAATGCGGAGTTTTTCAAGTTCGGAGTCATCCAAATCCTTTACTTTCTTGGTTGGGTCCACCCCGGTTGCTGCACAAATAACTTGTGCACGAGGACGACCAATACCATAGATAGCAGTAAGGCCGATGACAATGTGCTGTTGATTGGGAATGTTTACCCCTGCAATACGTGCCATTCGATAAATCCTAAATTGACGTTGATTAACCTTGTCTTTGTTTGTGACGTGCTTCACTGCAAATTACACGTACAACACCTTTTCTTCTAATAATTTTACAGTTGCGGCAGATCCGCTTTACTGATGCCTGAACTTTCATATTTTCTTATCCTAATAGTTGAATTCAGCTACTTTGTTCTAAAAACAATACGGGCACGACTCAAATCATAAGGTGTTAATTCCACTGTTACTTTATCTCCTGGAAGAATACGAATGTAATTCATACGCATTTTCCCTGAAATATGCCCTAATACCATATGTCCATTTTCCAGTTTTACGCGGAACGTTGCGTTTGGCAAATTGTCTACAATTTCACCTTGCATCTGGATAACGTCGTCTTTAGCCATATACCTCTGTCTTTATGTTATTCCCGGCCTTTGCCGTTTTTAAAATTAGCTTTTCTCAGCAGAGAATCATACTGCTGTGACATGATGTGATTTTGAACTTGAGCCATAAAGTCCATTGTCACAACAACGATAATAAGCAGTGACGTACCACCGAAGTAAAAAGGTACCTGCCAACGTGCAACCAGAAACTCTGGCAACAAACAGATTAATGTAACATAAATTGCCCCCGCAAGGGTCAATCTCATCAAAATTTTGTCAACATAACGACCTGTTTGTTCACCTGGACGAATACCCGGGATAAACGCCTGACTCTTTTTCAGATTATCTGCCGTTTCTTTACTATTAAAAACCAACGCTGTGTAAAAGAAACAGAAAAAGATAATTGCAGCAGCATACAAAACTGCATGAACAGGTTCACCAGGAGCTAAGGATGCTGAGAGGTCCTTTAGAAAACGAACAAAGAGATTGTCGTCTTCACCTCCCGTTGCAAACCAACCCGCAATGGTCGCAGGGAAAAGAATGATTGATGATGCAAAAATGGGAGGAATAACCCCTGCCATATTAACCTTCATTGGCAAGAAACTACTTTGACCACCATAAAGCCGATTACCAACTTGGCGTTTTGCATAATTAATCAAAATCCGACGTTGTCCGCTTTCAAAGAAGACAACCAGGAATGTAACCACTGCCACAATAGCACAGATAACCAATGCTGTCAGTGCTGACATTGCCCCTGTACGAACTAATTCGATAAGGCCAGTTATGGCATTAGGAAGCCCCGCAGCAATCCCTGCAAAAATCAGCATTGAAATACCGTTTCCGAGTCCATGCTCCGTCATTTGTTCACCTAGCCACATCAAAAACATGGTTCCTGTCACTAAAGTAACAACTGCGGTAAAGCGGAATGCCCAACCTGGATCAAGAACAAGACCTGGCTGAGATTCAAGAGCAACAGCAATACCGAGCCCTTGAAAAATAGCCAAGCCAAGTGTGCCATAACGAGTATACTGCGTCATCTTTCTCTTACCCGCTTCACCTTCTTTTTTCAAAGCATCAATTTTAGGTGAAACAATACCCAACATCTGAACAACAATAGATGCTGAAATATACGGCATGATACCTAAAGCAAAAACGGTAAAACGGGAGAGCGCGCCACCAGAAAACATATTAAACATTCCCAGAATACCACCTGAATTCTGACTAAACAGCTGGGAAAGCTGATCAGAATCAATACCAGGAACGGGAATATGCGCCCCAATGCGGAACACTACCATTGCAATCACAAGAAACAACAGGCGTTTCCATGGAAAACCACCCATTGCCTTATTTGCAGAATTTGATGACGTAGCCAACTGAACACCTCTGTTTTTCTGTTATCAAGCGATTTTGCCGCCTTTTTCTTCAATCGCAGCTTTTGCGCCTTTAGTAACAAGTAGTCCTTTTAAAGTCAAGCTCTTAGTGATTTCACCAGACAAAATGACTTTAACAGTTTTTACCAGTCCAGAAACTAAACCTGCCTGTTTCAGGGTAAGAATATCAATAACATCTGCCCCTAAAGCTTCTAAATCAGACAAGCGAACTTCAGCGCGGGTTTGAGCAGCCAATGATTTAAAGCCCCGTTTAGGCAAACGACGCTGCAAAGGCATCTGACCACCTTCAAAGCCAATACGGTGAAAACCGCCCGCACGAGATTTTTGCCCCTTATGGCCACGTCCTGCGGTTTTACCAAAACCAGAACCGATACCACGTCCTACACGACGTACAGCCTGTTTGGAACCTTCTGCAGGTTTTAAATTATTCAATTCCATCATTTATTCTGTTCCTCAATCAAAGAACCTGAACGAGATACTGTACTTTACGGATCATGCCTCGCACTGCAGGAGTATCTTCCAGTGTTGAAACGGAATTCAATTTCCGTAAACCGAGACCACGTACGATATCACGATGAGATTTCTGGGTGCCAATAAGGCTTCTGACCAATTTCACTGTAATCTGGTTAGACATAATCAATTACCTCACCCAATAATTTCTTCAACAGTCTTGCCACGTTTTGCAGCGACATCTGCAGGAGTATTCATTGATTCCAATGCATTTAATGTTGCACGAACCATGTTGTATGGATTACTGGAACCAAAAGATTTCGCAACGACGTTGCTTACACCCATTACGTCGAAAATCGCGCGCATAGCACCACCAGCAATAACACCGGTCCCTTGTTTTGCAGGATTTAACATCACTTTTGATGCGCCATGCTTACCGATAATGGTATGTTGCAAAGTCCCATCTTTAAGTGAAACTTTAAACATATTACGGCGAGCTTCTTCCATTGCTTTTTGAACAGCAATAGGAACTTCTTTCGCTTTGCCTTTACCCATACCGATACCACCATCACCATCACCAACAACTGTCAGTGCAGCGAATCCCATGATACGGCCACCTTTAACAACTTTGGTAACGCGATTGATCGAAATCATTTTTTCGCGCAAACCATCGTCATTCCGATCGCCTTGTGTCTTCTGTTGCATTTTTGCCATGGTTATTTCCTTAGAACTTCAGACCTGCTTCACGAGCAGCTTCAGCCAATGCTTTGACACGACCGTGATATCTAAAACCGGAGCGATCAAAAGCGACTTCAGTAATCCCAGCTTGAAGAGCTTTTTCTGCCACTCTTCTGCCAACAATCTGTGCAGCGGCAACATTACCGCCACTCTTTCCAGCCAGTTCTTCACGAACATCTGCCTGCAAGGTAGAAGAAGAAGCCAGAACTCTAGCATCAGGCCCAATAATATTTGCATAGATATGCTGATTGGTACGATGTACCGATAAACGCGTTGCTTTCAGGACAGCAATCTTGGCACGTGCCTGACGTCCACGGCGCAAACGTGATTGTTTCTTGTTCATCAATTGCCCCTATTACTTCTTCTTAGTTTCTTTGATCTTGACATATTCATCAGCATAACGAACGCCCTTACCCTTATAAGGTTCAGGTCTACGATATGCACGAATATTTGCCGCTACCTGGCCAACCAAGTGTTTATCCATTCCCTTGACCACAATTTCTGTCTGGGAAGGAGTTTCACACTTAATGCCTTCTGGCATGACATGCACGATAGGATGAGAATAACCCAGTGACAGATTCAACTTATCACCTTGCGCCTGAGCACGATAACCCACACCTACCAATGTCAAGCGTTTTTCAAAACCCTTGCTAGTGCCAACGACCATATTGTTTAACAAAGCACGGGTTGTTCCCCACATTGCATTTGCTTCACGGCTTTCGTTGACGGCTTCAACTTTCAGTACATTACCTTCCTGCTTGATGGTTACCAAATCACTGAAGACACGAACCAAAGTACCCTGTTTACCTTTTACAGTTACTTTGCTTCCTTCAATAGATGCCGTTGTTCCTTCAGGAATTGCAATCTGCATTTTTCCAACTCTAGACATTCTTCACTCCTTAGGCAACATAGCAGAGAACTTCGCCGCCTACGCCGGTTGCGCGAGCTTTACGATCACTCATCACTCCCTTTGGAGTAGAAATGATTGCAACACCAAGTCCATTCATCACGCTTGGCAATTCGTCACGACCTTTATAGATACGAAGACCTGGACGTGAAACACGTTCCAGACGTTCAATAACAGGACGGCCAACATAATATTTCAAATCAATACTCAGTTCAGCCTTACCTGCTTCTTGTGTCACATTGAAAGAATCAATATATCCTTCATCTTTCAACACATTCGCGATAGCAACTTTCACTTTAGAAGAAGGCATTGCTACCGAATTTTTCTTAACCTGCTGCGCATTACGGATGCGAGTCAGCATATCTGCGATAGGATCGCTCATACTCATAACAATTCCTCCTGCTTACCAGCTAGCTTTAGTGATGCCTGGAATTTCACCATTCATTGCGTATTCACGCAATTTGGTACGACCCAAGCCAAATTTACGGAATGTACCACGAGGACGACCTGTCAATGCGCAGCGATTACGCTGACGAGTAGGATTCGCATTGCGTGGCAGAGCCTGCAGTTTCAGTCGAGCTTCATAACGTTCTTCTTCAGATTTGCTCTGATCGTCAATGATAGCTTTGAGTTCAGCACGCTTAGCGGCATATTTCTTAACCAGCGCAGCGCGTTTCAATTCACGGTTGATTAATGACAACTTTGCCATGGCTTATCAGTTCCTAAAAGGGAATTTAAATGCGGAAAGAAGTGCCTTAGACTCTTCATCAGTCTTAGCGGTCGTAGTAATGCTAATATTTAGACCACGCAGGGCATCAATCTTGTCATATTCGATTTCTGGGAAAATAATCTGTTCTTTAATCCCGAGGTTATAGTTACCACGACCATCAAAAGAACGACCATTTACACCACGAAAGTCACGAACTCGCGGAAGCGCAATTGTCACCAAACGATCAAGGAATTCATACATTCTTGCGCCACGCAGTGTGACCATACAGCCGATAGGATAACCTTCACGAATTTTGAAACCCGCAATAGATTTACGTGCTTTAGTCACAACTGGTTTCTGACCTGCAATCTTAGCCAGATCTTCCGTTGCATGATCGATTACTTTTTTATCTGCGACAGCTTCGGATAACCCCATATTTAAGGTAATTTTTGTAATCCGAGGAACTTCCATCGAAGATTTGTAGGAAAATTTTGCCATCAAATCGGCAACAATCTTCTCTTTATATAAATCTTGTAAACGCGCCATAATTATTTAGCCTCGACAACTTCACCATTTGATTTAAAGACACGGACTTTCTTACCATCCACTTCTTTAAAGCCGACACGGTCTGCCTTGCCGGTTTTTTCATTGAACAGGGCAACATTGGAAACATGAATCGGCATCAATTTATCTTCAATACCGCCAGTTGCTCCAGTCATTGGATTTGGTTTGATTGTCTTTTTTGCAATATTAATGCCAGTAACAACGACACGGTCTTCTAAAACGCGCTCTACCTTACCACGCTTACCTTTGTCCTTGCCTGCCAGAACAATTACTTCATCGCCTTTGCGAATTTTTTTCATAGCTCCCCCTTACAGTACTTCTGGCGCAAGTGAAACGATCTTCATGAATTTTTCGGTACGTAATTCACGGGTAACCGGTCCAAAAATACGTGTTCCAATTGGTTCGAGTTTTGCATTTAACAAAACTGCCGCACCTTCATCGAACTTAATCAGCGAACCATCAGCACGACGCACACCTTTTGCAGTACGCACAACAACAGCATTATAGATTTCGCCTTTTTTAACTCTACCACGTGGGGCAGCGCTCTTTACTGTTACCTTAATAACATCGCCGACCTGAGCATAACGACGGTGCGAACCGCCCAGGATCTTAATACACAGCACTTCTCTTGCGCCTGTATTGTCGGCCACTTTTAAACGGCTTTCTGTCTGAATCATAATTATTTCTTTCCCAACTTAATTCATCAGTATTCTGATGATCAGTCTTGGTCCCGCCAGCAAAAAAGCTGATTGGGTGTATGTGATAAAAAGGACCCCGAACCTAAAAAGGCGCGGAGTCCTCTATTATTGCATTAAGTAGAATGAAATGCAAGCCTATTAAACTTACATTAGCACCAACAAATCAATTAAATGATCTGTGCAGATTCAATCACTCTGCTAAGTACCCAAGATTTGTTCTTTGAAATAGGACGGCTTTCCTGAATTTCAACGATATCACCTACTTTAGCTTGATTGCTTTCATCGTGGGCCAGATATTTTTTGGAACGACGAACGATTTTCCCATATAAAGGATGTTTAACGCGACGTTCAATCAAAACAGAAACAGTTTTGTCCATTTTATCTGATACGACTTTACCAATCAGAGTACGCTTAAGCGCAGTTTTTACCTGATCGTTCATTATGCTTTACCTTTTTCAGTCAGAACTGTTTTAACCCGAGCAATATCTTTTTTGACTTTTTTCAACTGAGCAGTATTACTCAATTGCTGAGTCGCAAGTTGCATACGCAGACCAAATTGAGCTTTCAGGAGACCATTCAACTCTGCATTCAGTTCAGCTTCATTTTTGGAACGCAATTCAGATGCTTTCATGTTTCCCCCTTACCGCCCAATCTGACGGACAACAAAAGTCGTTGGTAATGGCAATTTTGAAGCAGCAAGACGGAATGCTTCTCTTGCCAACGCTTCATCAACACCGTCCATTTCATAAAGCACTTTTCCTGGACGAATTTCTGCCACCCAGTATTCTGGATTCCCTTTACCACTCCCCATACGGACTTCAGCGGGTTTTGAAGAAATTGGTTTATCCGGAAATACTCGAATCCAAATGCGACCGCCTCTTTTAATATGACGGGTCATTGCACGACGAGCCGCTTCAATCTGACGTGCAGTCAAACGACCACGACCAACGGCTTTCAACCCAAAATCACCAAAAGAAACACTGGTACCTCTTTCATGAGAAATACCGGTATTACGGCCTTTTTGCTCTTTTCTATATTTTCTACGGGATGGTTGCAACATAATTATTCTCCTGCTGTTTCAACCTGTGAAGCAACTGCTGCAGCTGGTTCTGCGCGACGAGCACGTCGTTTTGCATTATCACCTGCTTCAGATCTTCTTACACGCTGTCTGCCTGGACGATCGTCACGTCTTGAACCACGACGTTTCTTATCATCTTCTACTGCATCCAGTTTTGGTGCTTCACCATTTGCCAGACGATCCCCTTTGTATACCCAAACCTTAACGCCGATAATACCGTAAGTGGTCTGTGCTTCAGAGAAGCCATAATCAATATCAGCACGAAGTGTATGCAATGGAACACGTCCTTCACGGTACCATTCCGTACGTGCAATTTCGATACCATTCAAACGTCCAGAAGACATGATCTTAATACCCACAGCACCCAAACGCATTGCATTTTGCATCGCACGACGCATTGCACGACGGAACATAATACGTTTTTCCAGCTGCTGAGTAATTGAATCAGCAATCAATTGCGCATGAATTTCTGGTTTGCGAACTTCTTCAATATTGACATGAACAGGAACGCCCATGATATTGGAAAGATCGCTTTTCAATACTTCAATTTCCTCGCCCTTTTTACCAATTACAACACCTGGACGAGAACTGAAGATAGTAAAACGTGCATTTTTAGCAGGTCGTTCAATAACAACCTGGCCAACGGACGCATTCTTCAGTTTCTTTTTCAAATATGCACGTGCCTTCAGATCTTCGTTTAGCATGCCGGCAAAATTGCCGTTGCCTGCGTACCAGCGCGAAGCCCAGTTGCGTGCAACTGCTAGACGGAAGCCAGTCGGATGTATCTTTTGCCCCATCTTGTCCTCCTTAGTTGCCGACTGTCACGTAGATGTGACACGTCTGTTTTGTAATACGATCTCCGCGGCCTTTTGCACGAGCGGAAATACGTTTCATGACAGCACCCTTTTCAACATAGATTGAGGATACTTTCAATTCATCAATATCTGCACCATCATTGTGCTCTGCATTGGCAATTGCTGATTCAAGCACTTTTTTAATGATTGCAGCCCCTTTATTCGGCGTAAATGTCAAAATATCCAGAGCCTGATCAACCTTCTTGCCACGAATTAAATCGGCAACAAGACGACCTTTTTGCGCTGATAAATGTACGCCACGGAGAGAAGCTTTTGTCTGCATCTTAAGTCCTATTTCTTAGCTTTTTTATCGGCGGCATGACCTTTAAAGGTTCTGGTCAGAGCAAATTCGCCCAATTTATGACCTACCATGTTTTCGGAGATATAGACAGGAACATGCTGTCTACCATTATGGACAGCAATTGTCAGTCCTATAAAATCCGGCATAATTGTTGATCTACGGGACCATGTCTTAATTGGTCGTTTATCTTTAGATGCCTGTGCAGCTTCAACCTTGCTGATCAGATGGGCATCGCAGAATGGTCCTTTTTTCAATGAACGAGTCATTTGCTACCCCTTATTTCTTATTCCGGCGGGAAATGATCATTGACGTCGTACGCTTATTACTACGCGTCTTCAATCCCTTAGTCTTCTGACCCCATGGTGTTACTGGATGACGACCTCCAGAGGTTCTACCTTCACCACCGCCATGTGGATGGTCAACAGGGTTCATAACAACCCCACGTACAGTAGGACGAACACCACGCCAACGTTTTGCACCTGCTTTACCCAATTTTTCCAGATTATGATCTGAATTACTGACTTCACCAACAGCTGCGCGACATTCAATCAATACTCGTCTAACTTCACCAGAACGCAATCTTACCTGAGCATATGATCCTTCACGAGCCAGCAACACAGCCGAAGCGCCCGCTGTACGAATCATCTGAGCACCTTTTCCAGGCAACATTTCGATACAATGAATCGTAGTACCGATCGGAATATTTCTCAAAGGCAACACATTACCTGCTTTAATCGGTGCTTCAGAACCATTGATCACTTGATCACCGACAGATAACCCCTTTGGTGCAATGATATAACGACGTTCCCCATCCGCATAGCAAAGTAATGCGATAAATGCCGTGCGATTTGGATCATATTCAATACGTTCTACTTTTGCAGGAATGCCATCTTTATTACGCAAAAAGTCGATTACGCGATAATGGTGTTTATGACCACCCCCTAAATGACGAGTAGTAATACGACCATAATTATTACGACCAGCACTCTTACTTTTCTTTTCGACTAGAGAAGCCAGTGGACGCCCTTTGTATAACTCAGGATGAACCACCTTGACAACCCCTCTACGTGCAGGAGAAGTTGGTTTGGATTTAACGATTGCCATTATTTAGCCTCCTCAGCAAAATTGATTTCCTGACCAGGCTTGAGGCAGACATATGCCAATTTCTGACTATTCTTACGACCCATACCAAAACGGGTGCGTTTCAGTTTACCCTGACGGTTCAGGACCTTGACAGATTCAACTTCAACTTTGAACAGATTTTCGACTGCGGCCTTGATTTCAGGCTTTGTTGCATCTTTCAAAACACGAAAGATAACCTGTTCGTTTTTATCAGCGACGAATGTAGCCTTTTCAGATACAACTGGCGCCAACAAAACCTTCATCAGACGTTCTTCACTAAATTTCACAGCAGCGTTCATGCCAGCATCTCCTCAATCTTATTAAGCGCACCTTTGGTGATCAGCACATCTTTATAGTAAATGAGAGAATATGGATCAGCCTGATGTGGCTCAACAACATCCACATTAATCAGATTGCGAGACGCAAGATACAGTTTTTCATCAAACTTATCGGTAATGACCAAAACGGATTCTAAGCCAAGACCTTTCAACTTCTGCACTAAAGCTTTAGTTTTTGGTGCATCCAATGTCAAATCTTCAACAACAGACAAACGGTCTTCACGAGCAAGCTGAGAAAGAATGGAACACAACCCCGCACGATACATCTTTTTATTGACCTTTTGCATGTAATTTTGGTCAGAAGAATTCGGGAATGCACGACCACCCCCTCTCCACAATGGAGACGAAGTCATCCCACTACGAGCACGGCCTGTACCTTTTTGACGCCATGGTTTTTTGGTACTGTGTTTAACAGTTTCGCGATTCTTTTGCTGGCTATCAGCAGATCTAGCATTTGCCTGAATAGCAACAATAAGCTGATGAATCAGCGCTTCATTATAATCACGACCAAACACTTTATCAGATGCTTCGATTTTACCAGCACTCTGATCATTGGTATTAAGGAGCTTTAATTCCATCTGTTATGCCCCCTTTTTGGCTTTAGCAGCCGGACGAACAATGACCTGCGCTTCATCAGCACCAGGAACACCGCCTTTAACCAGCAGCAGATTGCGTTCAACATCAACACGGACAACTTCAAGATTCTGAACAGTCGTCAGCACGTCACCAAGATGACCTGTCATCTTCTTTCCTTTAAAGACTCGACCTGGATCCTGGTTCATACCGATAGAACCTGGAACATTGTGAGACAAGGAGTTACCGTGGGATGCACGGTTAGAATTGAAATTATGGCGTTTAATGGCGCCGGCATAACCTTTACCAATAGAAACACCCTGAACATCAATCTTCTGACCGACTTCGAAAACAGTGACTGGAATGACATCACCTGCTTTTAATTCGGAAAGTTCAGAAGCATCGACTCTAAATTCACGCAAAATAGTGCCAGCCTCAACACCTGCTTTTGCAAAGTGACCGGCTGCAGCTTTATTGACTCGTGATGGACGGCGTTTGCCGAAGGCAACCTGCACAGCGGAATAACCATCTGTTTCGGCTGTTTTGACTTGCGTAATACGATTGTTAGACACATCTAATACAGTGACAGGAATAGCATTTCCTTCCTCTGTAAAAATACGTGTCATACCAACCTTACGCCCAATAAGGCCTAGGCTCATTTTTATCTCCATTCCTGCCTACGGTTGGGCAGGTTTGTTGTTATCATGCATCAGGATACGTAATCCCAATACGCTCAAGCGGCGCATTATAGCTTGCATACGCCGTTTGCACAATAGTTATTGTGATTCTTTTGCGATTGAATTACTGCAACTTGATTTCAACATCAACGCCAGCTGGCAAATCAAGTTTCATCAATGCGTCAACAGTTTTATCCGTTGGATCAATAATATCCATCAAACGCTGATGGGTTCTGATTTCAAATTGATCACGGGAAGTCTTGTTAACATGAGGGGAACGCAATACATCAAAACGTTCGATTCTGGTTGGCAATGGAACAGGCCCCTTAACAACGGCGCCAGTACGCTTTGCGGTATCAATAATTTCCTGTGCGGATTGATCGATCAGTTTATAGTCGAAAGCTTTAAGACGAATGCGAATTTTCTGATTTTGCATATTATTTTCCAAAGAACGAGCTGCGGATTATACAACCCGCAGCATTTACACACTACAATTTTACAACTTATTCGTTGATCTTAGAGACAACGCCAGCACCAACGGTTCTACCACCTTCACGAATTGCAAAACGCAAACCTTCTTCCATTGCAATTGG
>CAKRSU010000011.1 GCA_934401755.1 uncultured Oxalobacter sp. | reverse complement strand
ATTACTGTGAAGCTGAGATTTGGAATGGAGAAGCCTTAGTTGCCAAAGCCATGGGGACGTTTAAAGTGTTTAAGCGTTATGACATTGCTAAACGGTTACAATTGACTTCAGCTGAATACTTGAATAAATAACCTCCAGTCTTGATTCAAGATGTATCAAGTTTTAGTGGGCGTTTATCTTGGAATGTGCGTGAGACTGAAAAAATTCTGTGGAAATTTAAAGTTGACTGAATCGAACCGGCACAAATTGAGATATTCATAACCGAGATGTGCAAGCGGTTTATTGAGAAAGTGCTAGAAGGTGAACTTTCAGTCCATCTTGGATATGAGAAATAGACAAGAAACAACAATCCGAACAGCCGTAATGGGACAACAACCAGCAAGACAGTCAAGGCCGAGAAAGGTCCTATCAGCAAAATGTCCTCCAAGATCGTGATGGCAGTTTTGATCTCCGACTTATCCAGAAAAACCAACGCATGAGCGGTGGTCTTGACCGGCAAATCATTGCATTTTACAGCAAGGGGATGAACACCCATGAGATCATATCATAAAACACAATATAGTGCTTTGTTATCAATAGCTTATAATTAAGCACTTTCAAAAAGCATTTAGAATGTTTTTCTGACATAATTAGACCCTCGGTATCTAGTGTCCTGAGGGTTTTTCAACAGTTTGAGCTTATTTTTAAGCAAAAATAAGCTGATGTACGTTAATGATCATGAAAGTACACAATATGCTTAAGACTTTAGTCAGGATAGTTATTGTTCCATTCCTCTTTACAGCATCATTGGCTTTTTCTGCAACTGATACGGAACAAGCGTTTATTTTTAAAGCTGAAAGAGGAAGTGCATATGACAAAATGCGTCTAGGATTGCGCTATGCAATGGGAGATGGGGTCAAAGCAGATGACAATGCCGCACAAGAATGGTTTTTAAAAGCAGCAGAAGAGAATTATGCGCCAGCACAAGTTGGATTAGCATCCATGAAATCATTTGATAGTGATGTTCAAGATATTTCCGGAGCAGTTAACTGGCTACGAAAAGCCGCACAACAGCATAATATCCAAGCGCAATCGGAATTATCTCGACTATTATTATCAGGCATGGGTATTCCAAGAGATCCTAAAGAAGGAGAAAAATGGCAAAAAAACGCGGAGCAATTAACTCTGCAACAACAATTAGAATGGGCTTGGAAAATAGCAGCAACCCATGCAGAACGATGGAAAGTTATAAAAGGAGATTCTGCTAGACGATTGGCAAGAAATATTAGTACTTTTCAGGAAACAGGAATAACGTTGAATGTAATGGCGATAGGCCATGCGATTGAATCTGGCGATAATGCGGCAAAAACAATAGGAGCGATGTTGTTAGCAACAGGAAACGGAGTTAAGGCCGATGAAAAATTAGCCGGAGATTGGTTTTTAGAAGCCGCAGAATCGGGGTATGCACCGGCTCAAGCTGCGCTTGGTCAGTTATACCGAATCGGATGGGGGACTTTTAAAAAAAATGATCATATTGCTGCCAAATGGATGAAAAAGGCGGCAGATCAGAAGCTTTTAGAAGCACAGATTCAGTATGCAAAAATGCTGGCATCAGGAATCGGTGTTTCAATAGATAAAGCAACAGCCATTTTGTTACTTGAAGAGGCTAGCAAAACAGGGCATGCCGAAGCTTTGATGATTCTTGGACTTGAAAAATTATCACAAGGCGATCGTGCTGAAGCAGCAAAATTGCTTTCTTTGGCTGCAAATTCTGATAATGAGAATGTTTTATCTGTTTTGGCTGTTTTGTATGGTTGGGGTAATGCGCCTGTTATCAATGAATCTGAAAAAATGACTGAAGTAAGACGTTACGCACAAAGAAAAGATCGTGATGCGCAATTGTTACTTGGACTTTTTTTTGCAGAAGGATGGGGGACACCTATTGATTATGAAGAAGCGGCATTTTGGTATAAAACAGCGATTAGTTATGGCAATCAAGATGCTATGATTCCCTGGATGTTATTAAATGTTTCATTTGAACACTATAAAGAAGCAGAACACCAATTAAAAGAGAGTGAAAAAAATCATACTTTTGGTTTTTTGCATGAGAAAGATTTACTAAGGCAGATGTTTGAAGAAATAGAAGAATCAGATGATGTTTTAGAAAGTGAGGAAAAACGTATGGTTTATAAGAATTGGCGTCAGCGCAAAATTACACGTCAGATGCACTTTCTCAAACAACAAGCTGAAAAAGGAAGCCCTGTCGCTGGCTATTTGTATGGTATGTTAACAACTCAAAAATGGAATAATGTTGACGATGATAGTTCGTTAGAAAATTCGTTATTAATGCAACAATCCTTGACAAAGCTTTGTATGCTATCTCGAAAAAGTTTGGAAAAAGAATGTCAAATGATACAAAGCAAGCAATGAAAGGTATCGTATATCAATTGGGTTATTGATGAATATCAATAAGTTATTGAGGGGTATTAAAAAATATTTTATTTTAATGGGCGTCATAATGATGGCCATTATCTTCATTGCTTGGATTTCTTTTTCATTTATTAATACCAATAAATTGGATGATTTTCTAAAAATGCCAGAGCAAGAGCGGGAAATATATCCAATTGAGACTCAAGCACAGTATCTTGTCTTTTTTAAGCAAGCGATTGGTCTTTATGAACAGGAAATCGATATCCACCAGATTGGAAAAAGCTCGCTTAAAGCCATTCCCGATGAAAAAGTAAAAGATCGGTCTGATGGATATGCTAATTTTAAATACGGAAAGAAGCTAGTTGAGACAGGAAAGTCTGAAAATATACGAAAAAAAGGAATTGAATTACTAAAAAAGGCGATTGCTCAGAAATATATGGGTAGTAGTCTTTATTTGGCTTCTTATTTTTCAGAAGAACATTCTTCACACTATGATCCTCAACAAGCGGTTCAAATTTTGCTTAAAGCGGCAAAAGAGAAAAATGCGATGACTAGAATTTATCTTGCTTTGCTTTATGGACAAGGAAAAATTGTCCATAAAAATATTGCTCAATCAATTTATTGGGCAGAAAAAGCACTAGAGACAAAGCATGCTGATGCTTACTATGTACGGGGGATGATGCTCTCTGTTTGGGCTGAATATCGGCATGATCAAGAAATAGCCGTGAAGTATTTTAAAAAAGCAGCAGAAATGGGACATGCTAGAGCACAATTTATGCTTGGTTCAATTTTTTTTAATGGAAAATTGATTCCCAAAGACATCAATAAAGCAGTGAAATGGACGCTATTAGCTGCCAAACAATCATTGCCTCAAGCCGAGTATGCAATTGGGCGGATGATATTAATGGGGGTAGGAATGGTCAAAAATTCAGATTGGGCGAATGTTATGATCAATCGGGCGGCTCATCATGGATTAGCGCAGGCTCAATATGATATGGCTCTTCAATATATGAATGTGTCCCCTTCTAAGCGTGATGTCGCTATTTCTGCAATTTGGCTTTATCATGCAGCACTAAATGGTTATATTGATGCTCAAGTGAAATTAGGATACATGTATTCCATAGGATTAGGCGTTAGAGCAGATCGAGAGTTAGCAATTTTCTGGTTGAATAAAGCAGCAAAAGCTGGCAATAAACAGGCAATGGTTTGGTTGAAAGAGGTTCAACAGTATTCTACAGATGGCTATAATCAGGTTTATGGGGATAAATCAGGTGACGGGATTATCAAATATTTCAGTGGTGCGGTTATTCGAGGATGAATCTTACATTGTTATAAATATGATGTTGTATATAAGGGATTGACATTTGATTTTTATAAGTCTTTATGAAAAAGAAATAAAGATATTTATGATTGATTGAAAATAATTTTTATAAAATGTATTAGAGAATGATTTATAGTTGCCTTTTTAAAATAAGTGCTATAAGCATCTTAAATAAGATATTGATTTAATGAGGGGGAATTCTTATCGAATTTTTGATAAGATTTTGAGTTTTTATGGTTTCTTTCACGATTAGTTTTATTGCATTAGTTGTTGGTTATATCATTTACGGACGCATTGTAGAAAAGATTTTTGGTATTAATGTAAAACGTAAAACACCGGTTTTTTCAAGAGAAGATGGAGTTGATTATATTCCGTTGCCAGGGTGGCGTATTTTTTTGATTCAATTTTTAAATATTGCTGGACTTGGCCCAATCTTTGGTGCAATTATGGGCGCAAAATTTGGAACATCAGCTTATTTATGGATCGTTTTGGGTTGTATATTTGCAGGCAGCGCTCATGATTATTTTTCAGGTATGTTGTCTCTTCGACATCATGGGGAAAGTTATCCTGAGATTATTGGACGTTATATGGGAAAACCATTTATGCAATTTGTCCGGATATTTTCCTCTGTCATGATGGTATTAGTTGGAGCTGTTTTTGTGGCGGGACCAGCAGGATTACTAACAAAATTGACCCAGAATAATTTGGGAATGCCATTCGGAATTTGGGCAGCGATTATTTTTATTTATTTTATTGTGGCAACGGTATTGCCGATTGATAAGTTAATTGGCCGGCTTTATCCCATATTTGGGGCGTCATTATTATTTATGGCAGTAGGAATTTTGGTTTGTCTTTATATTCATATGCCGAATTTACCTGAAATAACAGATGGATTAATGAATACGCATCCCGATGCAGAAAACACGCCTATTTTTCCGATGTTGTTTATTACAATTGCATGTGGAGCAATTTCTGGGTTTCATGCCACTCAATCGCCGATGATGGCGCGTTGTATGACCAATGAAAAACAAGGAAGACCTATATTTTTCGGCGCGATGATTGTAGAAGGATTGGTTGCGCTAATTTGGGCTGCTGCCGCAAACTTTGCATTTCATACGCCAGAAGGGCGACTCTTTTTTACCAGTGGAAATGCTGCATTGGTTGTTGATTTTGTGTCTCAAAATTGGTTGGGCGCAATAGGGGGCGCACTTGCTGTATTAGGGGTTATCGCAGCACCTATTACATCAGGAGATACCGCTTTTAGATCGGCTAGATTAATTATTGCAGATGCATTGCATATTGATCAAACCAATTTGGGAAAACGATTACTGGTTTCTTTCCCATTATTTGCAATTGGCTTGCTATTACTATTTATTGATTTCAGTATTATTTGGCGATATTTTGCATGGACGAATCAAATTTTAGCGACCATTACGCTTTGGACAGTATCAATTTATCTCGTGATGAAAAGAAAAAATTATTGGATTATGTTGATTCCTGCTGTATTTATGACTGCAGTTGTCGTTGCCTATTTCTTTATGGCGCCTGAAACATTGGGAGTTTCTGCTTCATTTGCGATTCCAATGACATTAATAATAACAGCGATTATTTTCTTTTTATTTATTCGATGGAAATATTCCTTTGCAAAGCATTATCCGATTAAACGGCATATTACAGAGCATATTCATAATTAGAAAATATTTTTGAATTGTTTCTAAATATTGTTTAATTTTATTGTAAGAAGTGAAAATTACTTAAGCAATTATAGGTTGGAATAATGAATCCAAAGTTGAGAGGAACAATTTGTGGTATCGCTGGTGCTGCATTTTATGGGTGTAATCCATTAGGAGCTTTAGGGCTTTATGAATTAGGAATTAATTCGCATACAGTGCTTTTTTTTCGTTTTTTATTAGCATCTTTAATTTTAATGGGAGTGATGTTAATTAAGCGGGAATCTTTTTCGCTTAAACGGAAAGAAATGCCTATTGTTTTTATTTTAGGAATTATTTTTTGTCTAACATCATTATTGATGTTTATTAGTTTTCATTATATCGATGCAGGTATTGCTTCAACGTTGATTTTTGTTTATCCTGTTATGGTTGCTATTATTATGGCTCTTTTTTTCAAAGAAAAAATCACATTATTAACAACAGGATCAATTATACTTTCTTTAGCTGGTATTGCGTTGTTATATCAAGGAGATAGTGGCAATATATTGAATACAACAGGTGTTGTTTTAGTTATGTTTGCTGCTTTTTTCAATGCACTCTATATCATTATAATTAATAAGACAGAAATTGATATTTCTGCGTTAAAGATGACATTTTATGTTTCAGTGATATCAATTTTTATGGTATACGCCCATTCTTTAATCGATCAGAATCAAGAGATACAATGGCTAACCACGCCAGCGATGTGGGGATATGCATTATTTATGGGACTCGTACCGACGGTATTGGCGTTGGTTTTAATGACAGTTGCCATTAGAGATATTGGATCGACACCAACGGCTGTTATGGGCGCTTTAGAACCAGTTAGTGCTGTTATGATTGGGGTATTGATGTTTGGTGAAGCATTTACAATCCAAATTCTGTTGGGAATCCTTCTTATTATCGCTTCAGTTTTAGTTATTATTTTTGCCAAAAATCAAAAGGAAAAAAGGATTCAAAAAGAAATCTCTTCAGTATCCTAAAATTAAATAAAAATGAATTTGAATTTGGTGCGTTTGTAAATAATGAGTTCGAAAATTAAAGGTTCAATTTGTGGCATTGTTGCGGCAATTAGTTATGGCACAAATCCTTTAGGGGCTTTAGGTCTGAAAGCATTGGGAATTACAACGGGTTCAATGCTTTTCTATCGTTTCGCGATTGCGATTATCATTTTGGGCGGCATTCTTATCTTTCAGCGAGAATCTTTTTCGATAACAAAAAAAGAATTATGTGTATTGGCCGCTTTAGGGATTCTTTTTAGTCTTTCATCACTAGGATTATTTATTAGTTTTAATTATATGGAAGCAGGTATTGCTTCTACGATTCTTTTTATTTATCCCGTTATTGTTGCTGTTATGATGGCGGTTTTATTTAAAGAACAGACCTCTCTTAGTACAATGATTGCCATTTTCTTATCCTTAGGGGGTATTGTACTTTTGTATCAGGGAGATGGGAATGTTGTATTAGATGCTGTTGGCATGGCTTTTGTTTTATTTGCATCTTTTACATATGCGGTTTACATCATTGTTACGAATAAAATGCCAGTTAATCATTCTCCTGTGAAAATTACATTTTATGTGCTTGTTTTTGCTTTGATGGTCGTCATTATTTATTCTTTGATTTCACCTGATAATTATATTCAATGGTTAGAAACGCCTGAAATGTGGGGATATGTATCGATTCTTGCGGTCATATCGACCGTTATTTCAGTTGTTTTAATTACCATAGCCATCAAGGAAATTGGATCAACTCCTACGGCAATCATGGGAGCATTAGAGCCACTTACTGCTGTTTTAATTGGCGTGTTAGTTTTTCATGAAAAATTCACATTGCGGTTAGTCGGAGGTATCATTCTTATAATGGCTGCCGTTTTACTCATTATTATTAAAGATGCGTTTAAAAATAAAGTCGCAAATAGATAATTGGCAATTGATAATTGTGTGATTTATCTAGTGATGAATTAGATGACCATACTGCGATAAACCGAACGTAATGTATCTGCTGTAATTGGGACAGGGTTATTTTTAAGATTTGAGTGTTGACTTCCTTTGACGAGCTGTTCAATCTGTCCATCCGTTAGATTAAAACTTGTTAAGTCATTTTTGAGGCCTATTCTAAATTTTAGTTCTGTAATCGCATCAGCAACAGTTTCAACGTCATTAAATCCCATTGCTCGGGCTAATCGTTTGAGTCGACCGTTTTGATCGGCTTCTGCATTGATTTTCATAAAACGATCAATGGTAAGACCACATGCTTCTCCATGAGGAATGTCTAGTAGAGAACCTAACGGATAGGAGCAGGCATGAACAGAAGTTGTTCCTGTCAGTGTAAAAGCCATTCCTGCCGTTAGTGACGCTTCTGCCATTTTTTCACGAGCAATAGGAGAGTGAGGTTCGAAACAAGCTTGTTCAAGATATTTGACAGCTAGATTAGCGGCATGGAAAGCGAGTGCATCTGAAATAGGATGATGGTTGATATTCCAGTACGCTTCAATGGCATGACAAAGCGCATCCATTCCAGTACAAGCTGTCATATATTTGGGGAGTGTGTAAGTAAGTTCTGGGTCAACGATTGCTGTTGTAGGATAGAATACAGGTGCTTTTAATGGGGCTTTAATACCTTTAGAGTGATCCATTAGAACAGTTACTCGAGTGACTTCACTGCCCGTTCCTGCGGTTGTGGGAATAGCAATCAATGGTAGTTTTTTTGCGGGTAATGGCGCAGTTCCTTCAAAGTAGGCTTGAGTTGGAATGTTATCTAAACAGAATACAGCAGCTGCTTTCGCGCAGTCAATGACACTGCCGCCACCTAAGGCAATGACAAAATCACATTTATTTTTTCGAATAAGGGAAGAACAAGTATCACACTCATTAATATCGGTATTGGGAGAAACTTCACTGAATATGGTTGTAATCGTTTTAGGATTCTCATGGCATAGACGTTTCACTAAACCATTTTCAACAAAAGAAGAAGACGTAACAAGAATACCCCGCTTTCCATCAATTTTATGGATTTCTTCTGCTAGACAAGATAGCATGCCATTACCAAAATGGATGTTGACTGGTTGAATGTAGTGCCAATCCATTAATAAAAATCCTTTATATCAGAAAATAATTACAAAAATACGCGATATACTCAGTATTTTAGTATGGTTAGGATGATTAGTGAATAATCGTATTGATCAAAGTATTTGATGGAGTACTTTAATGTTAAAGTAAAAAGCCATAATGGCATATTATTATTTAAATAGTTAAAAAATATTGCATTTATTGTGATGAAGCGATTTTTTTGGGGTGTTCTGATAGTGATGTTGATGCCAAGTTCAGTGCTATTCGCATCGGATTTGAATTGGTCATCGCAGCGGAAAATTGAAGAAATGCCATTGCCTGATTATGAATATCAGTTAACACAAGAGCAAATGCCTCATTTTATACAATCAATAATAGACAGTGTTTTGTTGTTTTTTGGGAAAAAGCCCGTGGAAAATGTTATTCCAGCGATGATGTTGACTCAAAAACAAATTGATGAACAGCTGTTATCACATGTTTTATATCCTAACGAAATAAAAGAAATCAATCATCAATTTGCTAGAAATAACCGGTTGATACAACTTCAAAATATTTATCTAAAGCCTGTTAGTTGTGAAGGGCAAAAAATGATATATCAATTTAGACATCGGCAAAATACTCGTCAACGAGAATATCGACAAAATTATCAAGGCAAATATATTGTGCCTTAATTGTTTTGGATAAATTGTAATATTTTCAATCAGTATCTTTAGTCCTGTTTTCGAAGCCTTATGTAGCAGATAAAAAGTTCAACAAACTCAAGTCAGATAGCAATAGAAAGATTTTATGTTGCGAAATAAATTAGGAAATTTTCATGTGTGTTGATTGATAGAACTTTTTAATCTCAATTTAGGAGCTATCCGATTTAATGGTTGCATTAATTTTAAAAAGGACAAAATTGAATGTTTAGGATTTGGTGAGAAAATCCAAAATAGGGTATTTTCATATTTTTAATTCTTATTTGTTCGTCATCATTCCAGTAAGTGAAGTATTGAATGTAGAATAAGTCATATCAATATTAGATTTTTTCAGGAGAATTTAAATGTATATAGTGACAGGAGGCGCAGGATTTATTGGGAGTGCCATGGTTTGGAAATTGAATCAAGAAGGCATAAAAGACATTCTTATTGTGGATAACTTAGCGTCCAGTGAAAAATGGAAAAATCTGGTAAATAGAGAATTTAGCGAATATTTGCATCGAGATACTTTTCGACAGATGATGGAAGAAGATCGATTGCCTAAACAAATAGAAGGGATTATCCATTTAGGTGCATGCTCATCGACAACAGAACGAAATGTCGATTTTTTAATGGAAAATAACGTTAAATATAGCAAAATGCTATGTAAGCGTGCGATGGAAAGAGGCATTCGGTTTATCAATGCAAGCAGTGCGGCAACATATGGAAGTGGCGAGCAGGGATTTTCAGACAGCATTGAAACAGCATTAAAACTTCGACCTTTAAATGCGTATGGATGGTCTAAGCAACTATTTGATTTATGGGCGATAAAAGAGGGACGAATAAACACGATTGCTAGTGTGAAATTTTTCAACGTTTATGGTCCCAACGAATATCACAAAGGTGATATGAAAAGCGTTATTTGTAAAGTCTATGCGGATATCCAGCAAGGCTTGCCGATTAGATTATTTAAATCTGATCATCCAGACTACGGTGATGGAGAATCCAAACGAGACTTTGTTTATGTTAAGGATTGTGTCAATGTTTTGTGGTGGTTACTAAAACATCCAGAAGTTAATGGCATTTTAAATATAGGTTCAGGTAAAGCAAGGTCTTGGAATGATCTTGCCTATGCTGTTTATGCTGCTTTAGAGAAACCACCTGTTATTGAATATTTTGAGATGCCAAAGCAACTAAAGGGTAAATACCAGTATTTCACCGAAGCAGAAATGGGATGGAAAGAAAAAGTAGGATATAACATTCCATTTTATACTTTAGAACAAGGCGTTGCTGATTACATTAGAAATTATTTGATGAAGAGTGACTCTTTTTTGGAATAGTTTTGATTGGTTAATAGAATTCAAAAATATTAGTTGCAATCAAAATGTTAATTGTCACTTTAGCAAACAAAGTGACAATTAACGCTTCAATATTTTTATTGAATAGATTTTTTACTGATCATTAAAATAGATAAATTTGATGTCTATCTAAGCTAATATCTAATTTTTATTCGTCCAATAGTCTCTTGTGATTTTAAATAATACGGGAGAAAGAAGAAGCAATGCAATTAAATTAGGGATTGCCATTAATGCATTCAATAGATCGGCTAATGACCATAATGCCTCAAGATTGACGAAAGGCAATGTTCCTGTCGGGATAATCAATACCCAAATCAGTCGAAACCATTTGATCGATTTTACTCCAAACAAATATTGAGTGCATTTTTCACTATAATAACTCCAGCCAATGATCGTGGTTAGAGCAAAAAGCGCAAGACCAAAACTAACCACATTTTCTCCAAGTCCGGGTAATGCAGTTTCAAAAGCAATGGCAGACATTGCAGCGCCATTTTTGCCACTTGTCCAAGCTCCCGTGATAACAATAACTAATCCTGTTATTGAACAGATAATCAAAGTATCAATGAAAGTCCCGAGCATGGCAATCGTTCCTTGTTTAACAGGATCGTCTGTTTGAGCTGAAGCATGAGCAATGGGAGAACTGCCCATACCTGATTCATTGGAAAAAATGCCTCTTGCAATGCCAAAACGGATCGTTGCCCAAACAGTTGCTCCTGCAAAACCACCGGTTGCAGATTGGGAAGTAAATGCGCCTTCAATGATTGTTAAAATGGCAGAAGGGATTTCAGTAATATTTAAAATAAGAATAACCATTCCAGAGAGCAGATAGGCCGCCGCCATAAAAGGAACAAGTTTTCCAGCAACATCACCAATGCGTTTAATGCCACCAAGAAGAACAAGGCCGACAAAGATCATGGTAACAATGCCAGTTAAAATCGGATTAATGCCGAATGAGTGTTCAAGAACTTCTGCAATGGAATTTGATTGCACCGTATTTCCAATACCAGCACCGGCTAACATACCAAAAAGCGCAAAGAAGAATGCCAGCCACTTCCAACGTTCACCGAGTCCTTTTCTAATATAGTACATAGGACCACCAACATAATTACCATTGGCATCTTTTTCTCGGTATTGTACGGCAAGAAGTCCTTCAGCATATTTTGTAGACATACCAAGCAATGCAACCATCCACATCCAAAAAAGAGCCCCAGGCCCACCTAAGAAAATCGCTGTCGCAACGCCTGCGATATTTCCTGTTCCAACCGTTGCTGCAAGAGAAGTCATTAAGGCATTAAATGGTGAAATATCACCCGCTTTATCACTAGCGATACGACCTTGCCACATCATTTTAATGGCATAAAAGACACGACGTTGAATGATAAAACGAAATCCTAGTGTTAGAAAAAGACCTGTTCCAGCAAGAAGAGGGAGCAAAATAGGACCGCTAATAATGGTGTTGATTTGTTGGATGATTTGTTGGAAAAATTCCATAATGACAATACTCTGTAAGTTATCGATAGAACTACATCATTTATGACAGAGTCAATATATAAAGAGACCTAGATCGTGAAAAAGTAAAAATATACAGAATTTCTATGAAATGGGAAAGTTAAATCAAGCATTGCTTGGATCTAATTTCGTTATTTTGACACTTTCAATGCGTTGTCCATCCATTTGGATAACTTCAAAATGGAAATTTTCATAATCAAAACTTTGACCAACGGCGGGTACTTTACCTAAACGTTCAAGAATAAAGCCATTTAATGTCGAATATTCTTGATCATCATCGATGAGTCCATCTATATCGAGTGTTTGTTCAATACTATATAAGTCTGTTGCACCATCAATTTCCCAACTATTATGTTCTAATTGTTTGATTTCAAGAGATTCATTTTCATCAGGGAATTCTCCCGCAATGGCTTCAAGGATATCAATAGGAGTAACAAGCCCTTCAATTGAGCCATATTCATCAACAACCAATCCCATTTGCCCTCGAGTAGATTTGAATAAATCAATAACTTGTAATACACCAACACCTTCTGGAATAACAATAGCATCATGAATGTTACTGTTACTAATTTTGGTATGAAGGTGGAGATCATCAACAATATCTTGCGAGCGAGCAATACCTTTAAAGGAGTCGAGTTTTTTCTCACAAATAGGATAATAACTGTGAGGAAGACTACGAAGCTGTTTTTGGATATTATCGGCATCGTCCGTGATATCAATCCAAACAATATCATTGCGAGGAGTCATAATAGAACGAATTGATCTTTCGCCTAGTGTTAAAACGCCAGAAACCATATTACGTTCTTTTTCTCCAAAGACTGGTGTTGCATTAATGACAGCTTGAGTCTCAGGTGCTATTTCTGTAATGTCTGTTTTGCTTTTTGCGCCTAAAAGATGCAAAACAGCATCTGCTGTTCTTTCCCGAAGAGGAATTTTTGACATATTTTTAACAGCATTTCGTTTTCCAATTTGATTGAAAAATTCGATAAGTAGAGAAAAACCAATCGCCACATAAAGATAACCTTCCGGAATTTCAAATTCCATACCTTTTGCAACGAGAGATAATCCGATCATTAATAAAAAAGAAAGGCAAAGAACAACTACCGTTTGATGACGGTTCATGAATGCTGTTAAAGGTTTAAGCATGAACATCATAATAATGATAGAAATGATAACGGCAGCCATCATTATGGGGAGATGAGACACAATACCAACTGCGGTGACAACAGCATCAAGTGAAAATATGGTATCTAAAACAACAATTTGAATGACAACAACCCAAAAACCAGCATTATTTTGTTTTTTATCTTCAGATGAAATGTTGCCTTCTAACCGTTCATGAAGTTCTGAGGATGCTTTAAACAGTAAAAATAATCCCCCAATGATGAGAATAATATCTCGTCCAGAGAAAGAAAAACGATAAATGGAAAGTAAGGGCTCTGTTAGAGATGTCATCCAAGAAAGTACCGTTAATAAAGCAAGGCGGATAACCATTGCTAGGACAAGACCTGTTACTTCAGCTTTTGTCTGTTGATGTTTTGGTAGCTTCCCTGCAAGAATGGCAATAAAAACAACATTATCCACTCCAAGAACCACTTCTAAGAAGACAAGCGTAATAAGACCGATCCATGTTGCCGGTTCAAATAGCCATTCCATAACGATCTAATAGTAAATGTAAATACATTGATTATCGCAAAAAATAGAGAGGCTTTCCATGGTTGTTAATAACGTATATTTAATCCGTCATGATAAATGTGATGAAGTATAGAAAATCAATATCAATTTTTATTCTTAGGTTTAGTTATTATTTAGATCAGTTAATCGTTGCCTATATTATGGTAATTGTAAAAAATCATTGCCCTCGCATGAATAATCGATCTAATTCATTCATCGTTAATTGTGTCCAAGTTGGTCTTCCATGATTACATTGGCCGGCACGTTCTGTTTGTTCCATTTTTCTTAATAATGCATTCATTTCAATGATTGTTAAGGATCTATTGGCACGAACGGCATGATGGCAAGCGATAGTCGCTAATTGTCGATTTCTATTTTCTTCGGTTATTTTTGAGGTGCCAAATGTACCGAATTCTTGAAGCATTTTATGGAAGGCTTCCGTCATATCAGTTTGTTTAAGAAGGGCTGGAATAGCACGAATAGCAATATGAGTTGGTGTTAAGAATGAAATATCAAATCCCAGATCTTTTAGTTCTGCTTCATATTCTTGAATAATTCCATTTTCAGTTTGAGTAATTTTTAAAGAAATAGGAATGAGCATTGCTTGTGTAGCAACTTGTTTATTATCCAAAGCTGTTTTAAGTTGTTCGTAGACAATTCTTTCGTGTGCAGCATGCATATCAACTAATATCAATCCATCCTCATTTTGGGCCAATATATAAATGTCATGCAATTGAGCTAAAGCAAAGCCAAGAGGAAATATTGAGTCTTTATTGGTTATCTGGTTTCTATTTTGATCTTGGCTAGAAAAAGGGAGTGGGCTGATATCATGGTTAGTTTGTTTTAAAGTATTTTGAACGAATCGACCGTATGAGGGAATTATCTGTTCAACTTGCTGTTTTTGACGAATCGTTTCGTGATTTTGCAATGTGTTAAATGAAGGGTAAGAGATATTAGTAGAAAGAATGGTTGGCGAAATTTCAGTATTTAATAAGGTTGTTGGAGGGGTATGAATATCTAAATGTTCTGATGCCAGTGTCTGTGCTAAAGTGCGAGAAATGGCTTGTTGAATAAATTGATGGATAGAACGGTTATCTCTGAAGCGAACTTCAATCTTTGATGGATGTACGTTAACATCGACTTTCGCGGGGTTTATATTTAAATAGAGAATATAAACAGGGAAGCGATTACCATGCAAAACATCTTCATAAGCGGCTCTTACTGCATGACTAAGTAGTCTATCGCGAGTGAAACGACCATTGATATAAAAATATTGTAAATCGTTTCTTGAACGCGACGCTGTTGGTAAACCAATAAATCCTGTTAGAGATAATTTGTCGTGATTTTCTCCAATATCGACATTAATGGGGATCGTTGTATCGAAAGCGTCTTTTAGGACCTCTTTACTTCGTTGAGAGATATGATTGCTCAAAAAACGAGCTGTTATTTTATTATTATGCAAAAGAGTAAATTGGATATTGGGATTTCCTAAAGCAATCCGTTCTACTGCGTCTAAGCAATGTCCATATTCTGTTTGTTCCGATTTTAAAAATTTTCGTCTAGCGGGAGTATTCGCATAGAGTTCATGGACATCAACAGTTGTTCCTTGAGTACCAGATGTTGGAGTAGGTATTTTTGAATGATTGGAAATTTGCCATGCATGAGGTTCATCAATTGTTTTTGAGCGGAGTGTTAAATCAGCAACGGATGCAATAGAAGCTAAAGCCTCCCCTCGAAAACCAAGAGTCATTACATTTTCTAAATCATGAAGTGAAGCAATTTTTGATGTAGCGTGTCTTGCTAGAGCTAATGCCATTTGATCATGCGGAATCCCTTGCCCGTTATCTGTGATACAGATTCTTTTGATTCCCCCATTTTCAAGTCGAATATCAATTTTTGTGGCGTTAGCATCAATTGCATTTTCTAATAGTTCTTTGATAACAGCAGATGGCCGTTCAATAACTTCTCCTGCAGCAATTTGTGAAATGAGTAAATCAGGGAGTAGTTGGATAGCTCGAGTATGTATTGTGTTTTTATTTTCCATGATCGACTTATTGTAAGACAAAATTGAGTCGTTAGATTGAACCTAATTTGTATCAAACAAATATAGCAGTCAATCAGTCAAAATATTAGATAGAAATACTCAATTAACAAATCGTATAAAAATTTTATCTATCTAAGAATAGTGGGCCTGGTAAAATGAAAAATTCATCTAAACGATAGCTAAAAGCTCATAATGGGGCTAATTGAATGTCGTTAAAAAAGTTATCGGTAGGCGTTTTTGAGATTTAGCAGAAAACAATTCGTGATGTAGATTTCTTTTTTGCTTGTTTTTAGAAATAATCGATTATGGATATCATACAGTTATTTGATTTGATTCTTCATGTTGATGCAGTATTGGGAGATATTATTTCTCAATATGGTGCATGGGCTTATTTTTTTCTGTTTGCTATTATTTTTTGTGAAACGGGGTTGGTGATTGTACCTTTTCTGCCGGGGGACTCTTTGCTTTTTATTTCTGGTGCATTTTGTGCAACGGGCGCAATGGATATTCGATTATTAGTTGTTGAACTGTTATTAGCCGCTGTTTTAGGCGATAACGTTAATTATTTGATTGGAAAAAGAATAGGAGCTGCTGTATTTACCAAAGATTATAAGTGGATAGATAAAAGAGCTTTGAACTATACGCATGATTTTTTTGAAAAACATGGTGGCAAGACAATTACATTATGTCGTTTTGTTCCTTTGGTAAGAACATTTGCACCATTTGTGGCTGGCGTAACCAAAATGAAAATGTTTCATTTTCAGTTATACAATTTTCTAGGCGCAGTACTTTGGATTATTGGGCTCACGGCGAGTGGTTATTTTTTTGGTAATATCCCGATTATTCGAAATCATTTGAATACGATTGTTTTATTAGGTGTTGGGGCAGCTGTTATTCCAGTAATTTGCGGGGGACTTTGGAAGCTGTTGAGACGATCTATTTATTCACGTTAAGTGGGTATGAAGGTGCTGAGTTTGGCGATTGTTAGGCTACTAGGGTATTGTGATGAGGCAAGGAAAGTTGTAATAATTTCAGTAAAGCTAAGCTTATTATATTCTAAATAGTTTTTTATAGGATTTATGTCTATTCGAAAAATGGGTTTAAATTGCAATGAATATGATTATTGAACGGATAGATTTAAATCAAATTGATGATATCAAGATATTGCTTAAAGAGTTTCAGCAAGAAATTGCTAAAATAGCAGGCTATCATGATTTCATTCCTGATCTAGAATTAAATGATAGAAAACTTCGGGAATTTTTAGATATGCCTGATTATGGCGTATTTTTAGCAAGAAGCGCTAAAGGACATTTGCTAGGATTTAGCGTTGCTTTTCCGATGTCTGTTGGTATTCGGGAAGAGAAATTTACAATTCTCGATCAGATATATGTGCGTCCTGATTTTCGTCGTAGAAAGATTGGGCATCAATTATTAGAACAAGTTAAATATTTTGCGCGTTCATATAAATGTCAACGATTGCAGTTAACAATGTCTGCTTTTTTTTCGCTTTCTAGTGCGGTTGCTTTTTTTAGTACCGAAAAATTTTATCAGACAGGAGGACGTAAATATAAAATTGCATTGCATTCATCATGAAAATTTATTTAGGTAATACCCATTTAAGCATAGAAAATAGTTTGCATCGAGCAGGATTTGATTGTGTAAAAATTTCTATGACGTCTGGTTTTCATAGTTTTTTGTCGCATTATCCTGATCAAGCACTTCAAGGAATTTTTGTATTGGGATTGACCGTTCCAGAAAAAGTTAAAAGAAATTGGATCATGCAACTCAGATTGCATTATCCTCAATTAGCTATCATAATCGTTGCGCAAACATCCCAAATCGATTTGATTCATTCATTGCTGCAGATAGGCGGAGATGATTGGCTTTCTGATTCTGTTCGTGCTGATGAGTGGATTGCAAGAATAGGAGTATTACTTAGAAGAAAATATCCAGAAATAATTGCTTCAAAAATATTAAATGCATCTCCTTATCAATTTTCCTCTTTTCCCAATCAAGTATTTCGAGAAGGTCAAGAAATTTTTCTAGCATCTAAAGAATATGAAGTTGCTTATTTTCTGTTTAGTCATCTGGAGCAAGCGGTATCTAGAAAAAGAATTTTTGATGTTATTTGGGCAGATTCTTCTCATGAAATGGGGCGGACAGTTGATACGCATGTGTCCCGTGTAAGAAATCGATTAGGATTAAAAGATGGGGCGTATGGTTATGTTCTTGACCAGCTGTATGGTTATGGATATTTACTTCATCGTGTTTAAATATTTCCGCATAATACTTAATTAATGTTTCTAGATTGAACGGCGATATAACAATGAAACCGACAATGTGGGTAAGATTGGAAAATTTGTCCAATCGTTTAACCGAAATTAATGAACTTCTGACACTTCCAGAGATCGTATCTGATCAGACTCAATATAGGAAATTGAATAAAGAGTATGCAGAATTATCACCTATTGTTGCTTTATTCAATCAATATCGGCAAATAATGGCAGATATTGAAACGGCAAAGGAAATGCTTGATGATCCTGAAGTAAAAAGTTTTGCGCAGCAAGAAATTGATAATGGCGAAAAGAATCTCGCTGAGATTATAGAAAAACTCCAGATATTGCTACTTCCCAAAGATCCCAATGATGATAAAAATATTTTTCTGGAAATCAGAGCAGGGACAGGGGGAGATGAATCTGCATTATTTGCGGGTGATCTTTTACGCATGTATGTTCGTTATGCGGAAAAGCATCATTGGAAAGTTGATATTGTATCTTCATCGATGTCTGAATTGGGGGGATATAAAGAAGTTATCGTGAGATTGTCGGGCGATAGTGTATATTCTAAATTGAAATTTGAATCGGGAGGACATCGAGTTCAACGTGTTCCTGTAACTGAAACTCAAGGACGAGTTCATACATCGGCTTGTACGGTTGCTGTTATGCCGGAAGCGGATGATGTGAGTGATGTACAAATTAATCCAACCGATATTCGTATTGATACTTTCAGGGCATCTGGAGCGGGAGGGCAGCATATTAATAAAACCGATTCGGCTGTTCGTATTACTCACCTTCCTACAGGCATAGTGGTTGAATGTCAAGATGATCGCAGTCAACACAAAAATAAGGCGCAGGCATTATCAGTATTAGCGGCAAGAATAAAAGATAAACAAATGCAAGAGCAACATGCTAAAGAAGCAGCCGAACGAAAAAGTTTGATTGGATCTGGCGATCGTAGTGAGCGTATTAGAACTTATAATTTTCCACAAGGACGTGTTACAGATCATCGTATTAATTTAACACTTTATAAGTTGGAATTTATCATGGATGGTGATTTGGATGAATTAATAAATGCGCTCGTTTCCGAAAGACAAGCAGAATTATTGGCTAAGTTAGGCGAAAATCTTTGAAAGAAAAATGAGAGTGCGCAACCTATTAAACCTTTTTAAAAAGGCAAATCGTTTGCTGTTTTTAATTGCCACTCTTTGTGCCGGGTTTATTTTAGTGGCCTTATATTTACAGATTGTTAAATTAGAATTGCCTTGTACACTTTGTGTTCTTCAGCGCTATATGTTTATTGTAATAGGCGGAGTTAGTTTATTCGGCGCTTTTTCGAAAAAAATACGGCTTTGTTCAATATTAGGAAGCATTGCTTCTTTAGTGGGTATTTATCTTTCTGCTTATCAGTTATGGGTGATTGCTCATCCCAGTATTCAATGTGGGAAAGATGCTCTTGAAGATATTGTAAATAATTTATGGCCTGCGAAAATTATTCCTATTCTCTTTCAAGCCGAAAGTTTTTGCAGTGATGTGCCTGAAGCATTTCTATTTTTTAATCCTCCTCAGTGGGCATTGATTTGGTTTGTTATTTTTACTGTTTTTTTATTTAAACTGGCCTATCAAGGGACTTAATAAGGTTAATTTATGGATTGTTTTAGAGAGGGAATTACGCTTAGAACATTGTTTGGCAAAGAAACCATTAGTGCTTTGGAATTAAGAATTCTCATTGAACAAGCGATCGGGTTAACACATGTCCAACAAATTGCCCATCCAGATTATCCTTTAGCAAAAGATGAAATGAACCAACTCAATAAATTGCTCGTAAGACGACAGGCAGGAGAGCCTATTGCCTATATTACGGGGATAAAAGAATTTTTTGGGTTACCGTTTCATGTTTCATCCGATGTTTTGATTCCTCGCCCAGAAACAGAACTTTTAGTTGAACTTGCCATAAAATATTTACCAAAGCAAGGGAATATTGTCGATTTAGGGACAGGATCTGGAGCAATAGCGATATCTATTGCGCATGAAAGATCTGATGCGATGATCATTGCGACGGATCTTTCTAGAGAAGCTTTAACGATTGCTCGCCTTAATGCTAAAGAAATTCTTCATGATGAAAAAAGGATTTCTTTTCGTGAAGGAAATTGGTTTAATGCATTAGATATTAAAGATGTTTTTGATGTTATTGTATCTAATCCGCCTTATATTCATTCAATGGATCCGCATCTTTTGCAGGGAGATTTACGTTTTGAACCTAAAAAAGCATTAACTGATTTTCGTAATGGATTATCTGCATTAGAAACGATTATTAAAGAAGCGCCTCAATTTTTAAAAATGAACGGATGGCTTTTTTTAGAGCATGGTTATAATCAAGCGGAAGACGTTAAGAGCATGTTGGTTAAATATGGGTTTACTTGTGTACAAAGTTGGCAAGATTTAGCGGGTATCAATAGGGTTAGTGGCGGATGTTGGCGAAAGTAGAGCGGTTTTTGGGATTTTATGCATAAAACATTAACAGTATGTCTATGCGACGTTAATTAATAATATCAAAAAAAATGAAAAAAATTGTTATTCTTATTTCAGGACGCGGCAGCAATATGCAAGCTCTTGTTCAAAAATGTCAGCAAGAGAAATGGAATGCAGAAATTAGTGCTGTAATTAGTAATCGTGCGGATGCAGCAGGTCTTATGTTTGCTAAAAATCAAGGAATATCAACAGCAGTCGTTGATCATAAGGATTATTCAGATAGAGAATCTTATGATTTTGCATTAATGCGAATAATTGATTCATATTGTCCCGATGTTATTGTGTTAGCGGGATTTATGCGTATTTTGACAGCAAGTTTCGTTGAACATTATATGGGGCGCCTACTGAATATTCATCCATCGCTTTTACCTAATTTTCGAGGATTGCATACTCATCAACAAGCGATTGATGCTGGAGTTCGGGTGCATGGCGCAACAGTTCATTTTGTAACGCCAGAGTTAGATGGAGGTCCTATTATTGCGCAAGCAGTTGTGCCTGTATTACCTGATGATAATGAAGATATTTTGGCAGATCGTGTTCTCAAACAAGAACATCGAATTTATCCACGTGTTGTTAGATGGATAATTAATGAGCAGGTTATGATGCAAAACGGCAAAGTCGTGCTTTCGCCAGAAATTGTTAAGTCGCAAGAATTTGCTTTGATGGGAGCTTAATAATGAAATTGCCGATTTGGGTTTTTGCTCATATTGAACGCATTTTGAAAATAGTTTTGCAATTTACCGGGCCTGCTGATGCATTAATTTCTCGTTATTTTCGAGAACATCCTAAGTTAGGTGTGCGTGAGCGAGCTGCTATTGCAGAGTCTATTTATATCGTTTTACGCAATCGTTTAATTTATAGTCATTTTGCGGAGTCAGGTAGCGGGGCTTATACGAGGCGATTAGCGTTAATGGGATTGTCCGATCTTTATCCGATTGATGCTTTAACGGATATCACTGAAAATGAGCGAGAATGGCTTGAACATATTCATACGATTGATCGCACACAATTGCCAACAAAGTTGCAGACTAATTTACCTGATTGGCTATATCGCTATTTTATTCAGCAGTATGGAGAGGCAGAAACATTGGAAATGGCATCAGTATTAAATACGCCTGCGCCATTAGATTTGCGAGTTAATACATTGAAATGTCGACGAGAAAATGCTATCGATATTTTAAAACGTATTCCGGTCAATTGTGAATCGACTCCTTATGCTTCTTCTGGTGTTCGTCTTGCCCAAAAAGTAAGTCTTCAGCATATGCCGCTTTTTAAGAGTGGCTGCGTTGAAGTTCAAGATGAAGGCAGTCAATTACTTGCACAGATTGTGGGGGCAAAACGGGGAGAAATGGTGATTGACTTCTGTGCTGGAGCAGGTGGAAAAACATTGGCATTAGGTGCGGCAATGCGTAATACTGGTCGACTTTATGCTTTTGATGTATCTGAAAGGCGATTGGCGAATATGAAACCTCGCCTTGCTCGAAGTGGTCTTTCTAATGTCCATCCTATTAAGATTGCTCATGAACATGATGCAAAGATTAAACGTTTGACAAAAAAAGCAGATCGAGTCTTAGTTGATTCACCTTGTAGCGGTCTGGGAACACTTCGTCGCAATCCAGATCTTAAGTGGAGACAAACAGAGGCATCTGTTATTGAAATAAGTGAAAGACAGCGTCAGATTTTAGAATCAGCGGCACGTCTCGTAAAAGTTGGAGGGCGTTTAATTTATGCAACATGTAGCTTGTTGGCGATTGAAAATGATGCTGTTGCAGTAGATTTTCTTAAAAAACATAGTAATTATGAATTGATTCCAATGAATCAAATATTGGATGAAGCAAAAATTAATCTTGAAATGGGGGAATTTTTAAAATTAATGCCCCATAAACATCAAACAGATGGTTTTTTTGCGGCGGTATTTAGGCGTAAAAGCTAACCGAATACACTATTTTCGAATAAAAAAGGTTAGTCAGGATTTAGACAATATTATTAACTAAATAAGCGAAAGATTATTATTTCTTTTGAAATATCGGCGAAATTAAGGATTGTTTTTTATCATGAATGATACAATGCTTAAGTGATGTTCATAGATGGACGGTTCAAAAAAGATGATATTCAGAATTTTTGGACTCGTTTTTCGTTGTACTTACTGAATTTGGTTCATTCATAAAACATATGGTTAGATTCTCATTTTGAAATTCTCCATAAAATTATTGACTAGGAGATGCTTATGATTCTTGGCATTGATGTGGGGGGCACGCATACCGATTCGGTTTTAATGGAAAATCGAACAATTATTCGTAAGTCCAAGGTATTGACTGACAAGGAAAATATTCTCAAATCTGTTTTAATGGCAACTGAAGCTGTTGCCAAACCAGAAGATCTTAAAAAATTACAACGAATTGTTCTGTCTACGACTTTGACAACCAATGCTGTTGTCCAGAATCAATTGGATAAAGTTGGTCTAATTGTCATGAATGGTCCAGGTGTGTCGCCTAAGGATTTGCCTTTGACTGAATTAGCCAGCTATATAAGCGGTTATATGAGTCATCGTGGTATAGAGGCAGAAGCTCCTAATAATGGAGAGTTGACTGGCTTAAAAGAAAAATTTAAGAAAGAGGGAATTCAGCATTTTGCGATTATTGGTAAATTTTCTACTCGTAATCCCGCTCATGAGAAAGAGGTTTCTCATGCAATGAGCGATATGGCAGAACATATTTCTCAAAGTCACCAGCTTTCTGGAGCGCTAAATTTTCCTCGTCGTATTACAACAACCTATTTAAACGAAGCTGTTTGGCGTTTACAGCAGCGACTTGCTGATCAGTTAAATGATTATATGAGCAAGATTGGCATTGATGTTCCTTTATATATTCTAAAAGCGGATGGAGGGACAATCGATGTGAATTTATCGAGAGAAACGCCTGTTCAGACAATTTTATCGGGGCCAGCAGCAACTATTATGGGGGTTTTGCCTCATGTTGCTACGGATAAGGATTCAATTTCTGTGGATATTGGTGGAACAACGACAGATATTGCTTTGTTTGCAGATGGTGTTCCTTTATTAGAACCTCAAGGAATTACGATTGAAGGACATAAAACGTCAGTTCGTGGTTTGTTGACCCATTCTATTGGTGTGGGCGGAGACAGTTATGTACGAGTGGAAAATGGGACTTTATTATTAGGACCGGAACGTAAGGGGGCTGCTATGGCATTTGGCGGTCCTGTACCAACAACAACTGATGCGCTTATTGTTTTAGGGATTGCCGATATTGGGGATAAAGCCAAGGCAATGGACGCAATGAAACAGTTAGCATCAGAAATGAATAGTACGCCAGAAACTGTTGCTAATCAGGTTGTTGATTTAGCTTGTCGATTGATTGTTGATAAAATCAATGCAATGCTTAATGAGATTAATAGTAAACCTGTTTATACAATTCATGAATTACTTGAAGGTAGAAAGATTACACCTAAGGAGGTTTTAGTCGTCGGTGGGCCTGCTCCTTATATGGCAGATCGTATTGCTTCGATGATGAAAATTCCTGCAATCGTTCCAAGTGATTCAGATGTCATTAATGCGAGTGGAGCGGCAACTGCTCGGACGACTGTTGAACTGAATTTGGTGGCAGATACTGAAGCTCAAGTTTTAAGCATTGCAGAAGAAGGAATTCAGCAAGAAATTTCAAGACGCTTTACAATTGATGATGCTATTGCATTGGGAACTGAAAAATTAATTGCTAAGGCTAAACAAGCTGGGGCAAAAGATCAAGATATTGAAGTGGAAGTTGCAGATCGTCAGGTATTTAATGTGGTTCGTGGATATTCAACTACAGGTAAGAATATGCGAGTCAGACTGCAAGTGAAACCAGGTCTCATTAAAGATGAATCAAAATAAAGGAGTCTTCCGTGAAAAAGAAAACAGGATTGGTTTTTTTCCCAGCGTATGACTATGCCATTACGCCAACGCATCCAGAACGTGAAGAACGACTTCTTTACACACAGGATCAGGTAGTCGAAGAAGGTCTTCTGGATTTTGAAAATATTAAAGAATATAAACCCGATTTAGCAACACCAGCTGATATTAATCGAGTGCATTTCTGTGTGCCAGGTATTGATGAGATTGTCCATACCTCTCATATTATTTCTGTTGGAGGGACATTAACTGCAGCAGATAAAGTAATGACAGGTGAGGTCGATAATGCGTTTGCTTTAGTAAGGCCTTGTGGACATCATGCCCATCGTGTTGTTCATGGCAGTCGTGGTTTCTGTACTTTAAATATGGAAGCCATTATGATCGAATATATTCGGCAGAAATATGGGGTGAAAAAGATTGCCGTCGTCGATACCGATTGCCATCATGGTGATGGATCTCAAGATATTTTTTGGCATGATCCAGATACATTATTTATTTCAATGCATCAAGATGGGCGTACATTGTATCCTGGATCAGGGTTTCCTGACGAAGCAGGAGGGCCGAATGCTTATGGAACAACGGTTAATCTTCCAATGCCGCCGGAGACTTGCGAAGAAGGTTTTTTATATGTGTTAGATAATATCGTGATGCCATTGTTGGATGATTTTAAGCCGGATTTAATTGTGAATTCGGCAGGTCAGGATAATCATTATTCTGATCCAATCACCAATATGAAATTTACAGCACATGGTTATGCCGTTTTGAATGATCGTCTTCAACCGCATTTGGCTGTTCTTGAAGGGGGATATTCTATTGAGAGTGCCTTGCCCTATATCAATACAGGGATTATTTTAGCAATGGCAGGTTTGGATTATAGTCATATTAAAGAGCCTGATTATAGTGCACGTGACCAGATTCAGTCCCAGCATATTACGAGTTATCTGAAGCAATTGAAAGATTATACGTTGGAGGCTTGGAAGAATAAGGAAGCATTATGTCGCCGTGCCTATCCAGATAAGCCATTTCATACTCGCAATCGTAGTATTTTTTATGATACTGACTATATTCGAGAAACACAGACAGAAACAGTTAGAACGTGTAAGGATTGTAGTGGCGCAGTTGTTATTGAATCAAAGGCGGATACAAATCGTCGTAGTCGTATTAAAGCTGTTCATTTACCTCGTCATTGCTGCAATGCATGTCGTAAATGGGCGACTGAAGAGTTTGAGAAAGGTCGTAATGAAGGATTTTTCCAAACTTTCTTGCAAGATAGAGACAATGATACTTATACGGTAGATGAATAAATAGGTTGTGTCGTAATAAGCTTTGAAGCCACCCTGAGGGGTGGCTTTTTTAGATCAATACTGCGACAAGGAGAAGAAAATCAGTATTATCTAATGAGCAAATTAATCAGCGTATTTTTTTATGCACAATTGCAACAAGGTAAAGCTGCTTTACACATTTCAAAATTACCTTGTTTACGATGTGGTAATTGACCAAGAGGAATAACAACTCCTGTTTTTCCAATTGTAACAATCTTACTGCCTAAGTAATCGATCATTTGCTGCATGGCTTGGTCTCCTGTGCAATGGCATGGCATCATCCAATCCATATTCCAACTTTTCATTGCAGCTAGTGTCTTTTCCATTCGGTTTTGATTGGCCCTAATTAAATGCATACCTCCAACAATACCTGATATTTTGTGAATGCCAGAAATCTTACGGATATATTGTACAGTATTTACAATACCAGAATGGCAACAACCTAAAAGGATAACTAATCCTTTATCAGTTTCAAACCACATTGACATATCATCAGAAACCGGATCGGGTTGAGTTCCTTGTGCATCTAAAAAGAGGGCATCTCCAACATCTTCAAAATCAGTTAATCGAGGAACAGGACCTGTAATACCAACACCTGGTAGTAAGTAAATAGGTTGGGTGAGAATATGTTTTTTTCCTGAGTCTGTTAGATGTTTAAAAATTTGCTTGGCATCGGCAGGAGGAGACCAGTTTAAAGAAGCTTCACCAGGACGGCAACAAAAACGATCTCGTTCAATATTAGCACCGCAATACATCGGTGCAGAGGGGTTAATTGCATAAAAATCAGCTAAATTACCGGTATGATCATCATGCCCGTGGCTCATAACCAGTACTTCTGCCTCTGCTAGATCAATACCTAGAACTTTAGCATTATTTAAAATAACACCTTTTTGCCCCGTATCAAATAGAATACGGCGATCGCGAATTTTAATCCAGGCAGCAAAACCATGAACGCAACTTAAACCTTCTCCTGCTTTATTGTCGACAAGTAAGGTAATATTGGAAGGAGATTGATTGCAGCCACATGGATGATGGTCTACAGGATGACACATATAAACTCCTCAATAAATAGTGGATACTGAGATATATCATATCGTATATTTCCAATAGAAAATTTATTTCTAATAAAAATAAATTTCTTATTGAAAACATATACTTAATGAAAATTTGCGATATTTTTTTAATTTGAATTTTTAATAAAACTGCCAATAAATATTAAAAATATGCCAATAATGTGCCATAAGTGACAGTTATTCTAATTAATGCTATCCCTTAGAGGATATCTTGAAGTAAATCCAGATTGGAATGTTATTTCGATTTTTGAATTAGAAAATAAAAAAACGGCACTCGTTTTATTGAGTGCCGCCTTTTCATGAAAAAGCCAGGCTATTAAATAACTTGGTTTTCTTTCATGGAAGCAATTGCTGCAGCATCATAGCCCAATTCTTTCAGAACTTCTTCAGAATGTTCACCGAGCAATGGAGCACGAGTAATTTCTGGTTCGAAAGCAGAGAACTTGAATGGAGCGCCAACAGTCAAGTAATTACCACGAATTTCATCGGTAACTTCAACGATGGTCTTCACTTTACGCAGAGATGGGTCAACTGCCAATTCTTTCATAGACATAACAGGACCACATGGAATACCATATTCTGCTGCCCAGTTAGTTACTTCGAATTTATCCTTATCAACAAATTTAGATTCGATGAATTTGAAGATATCCATCAATTTGTTAACGCGACCTTCGAAAGTATTATATTCTGGGTCATCTTTCCATTCTGGCTTGTCGATCATATCGCAGATCTGAGGCCACATGTTAGCAGCGATGGTATAGTAAACGTAGCAATCGTTATCGCCTTCATGGGATGGTTTACATTTCAACATCCAGCCTGGCTGACCACCACCACCAGCATTACCACCACGTGGTACGGAATCAATCTTGTCAAAAGACATTGGGTTGCCATCTTTGTCAAAAGCAAAGTTAGGCTGTGCCTGTGGATATTCAGCCAGAATACCAACACGTTCCAAACGCTGCTGGTCACGCAATTTAATACGAACTAAGTTCAAAACGCAGTCTTGCATAGCGCAAGCAACTTTCTGACCTTCGCCAGTCTTATGACGATATTCCAATGCTGCCAGAATACCGATTAACAGGTGCATACCAGAGTTTGAGTCACCTAATGCTGCACCAGAAACAGTTGGAGGACCGTCCCAGAAACCGGTAGTTGCTGCTGCACCGCCAGAACACTGTGCAACGTTTTCATAAACCTTCAGGTGTTCGTTTGCGTGGCCTTCTGCATAACCTTTAACAGAAGCAACAATCAAACCTTTATTCAGTTCGTGAATTTTTTCCCATGGGAAACCCAAACGATCCAGAACACCAGGTCCAAAGTTTTCAACCAAAACGTCAGAAGTCTGAATCATTTTGGTCAAAACTTCTTTACCCTGAGGAGATTTCATATCCAATTCAATGGAACGTTTATTACCATTGAACATAGTGAAGTACAGGGAATCAACGCCTTTACGATCCTGTAACCAGCCACGGGTCATATCGCCAGAACCACGGCGTTCGATCTTGATAACGTCAGCACCCAAGAAACCCATCATCTGGGTACAAGCAGGACCTGCTTGGACGTGAGTCATATCAAGAACTTTGAGTCCTTCTAATGGTTTAGTCATTTCTTAATTTCCTTGTCGTTGTACAACTACAGTCTTTTTTCTATAAAAATCCATACGAAAATTCACAGAAAGAAAGCTTCGCTTTACAGCATAAAAGTACTACCTTTTAATTGCACTGTCTTGAGAGAATTCTCAAAATAGAACAACCTTATGTATAGCCCTTATATTTTACAAGATAAGCAGTTTAAATCAAGCATTCATTCTCTTAATTATTCATTGGAATGACTTATTTTGTTACGAGACTTTTCTATATGTCCTTTTATTCGGGCGAGTTTTCTATACAATGTTCTTTCACTGATGCCTAAAGTCTTTGCCAGTTCTTTTCGGTTTCCTCCAAAGTAAGAGATTAAGCTTTGTTCTTTGGCGATTCTAATGTCTTCTTTATTAGTTGATGCAAGTATTGGAGAGAGTAAAAGATGCTCTTGGGTGATTATAGGGGTATCAGATAGTAAGCAGGCACGTTCAATAATATTTTTTAATTCCCTGATATTACCTGGAAATGAATAAGTTTGAAGTAAAGTGGCCGCTTCATAAGAAAGTGATTTAGGAATGGCACTTAATTGAGCGATAAAGCGGTTACTTAAAAACAGAATATCTTCAACTCTTTCTCGAAGAGAAGGCATTCTAATGGGGAGCCGATTGAGAAGATAGTATAAATCCTTACGAAATAGTCCATTTTGTGTTTGAGCATATAAATCATTCTGACTAGAAGCAATGATGCGGATATTTTGTTTGTTCGTTTTGGAGGTTTCCCAGTTACAAACATTATTTTCAATCAAATGAACTAATTGTGCTTGTAAGTTCGAATTTAAGTCAGAGATGTTTTTTAAAAATAGTGTTCCTTCGTTGAAAAAATTCCATTTATCAGAGGCATGAATATGCGTTTGCTTTTTTATAGTGATTTTATTGCCGAAAAATATTTCCTCAAATTGTCTTTCTGTTAGAGTTGAACAGTTAATGGGAGTAAATGGTGCAGTACATCGTTTACTGAGTTGGTGAATATATTGCGCGGCAGTGCTTTTTCCTGATCCACTTTCTCCTTCAATTAATACGGAAATATCAGACGACGCTATTTTATGAAGAAGTTGCACCATTTTTTTAAATGGTGCTGAAATGCCTTCAGGTTTTGGTGGGGAATGATGTTTAACAGTTTTTAGCGGATTAATTTTTTCAACAAATCCAATAATATCATTGTTGGTATTTTTAATCGGTGTTAAAGCGATGCTTACATATTCTTCTCCCTCAGGAATATGATGCATGTGTAAAACATGCTCGGTTTTGCCTGATTGAAGACTTTTCTTTAACGGACAAGTTTCACCTGAATAATCACAAGGCAGTTCGTATCCATGAGAAATCTCATAGCATGTTTTTCCAATAATGGGTGTATCTTGAGAATGACAGTATTTTTTGAAAGCAGGATTAATACTGATAATCCGATAATTGGTATCGAAAATAAGATAAGGTTCAGGTAATGATTGTAAAAAATCAGTTAGCTGGCTAAAAGGCATAGTGTTTAATTATTATCTGGATACTTTATCGGATTTTTGAGTTGTTTTGACTATTAAGAAAATCGATTTATTGTTCTTTTAAGAAAAAATCTAGTGCAGCTTTAACAACGGGAGGATGAATTTGATGGCGACCGTGAAATTCATGAAAAATAACATCATATCCGTTATTTTTGAGTTCTTTATAATGAAAAAGGCCACTGGTATTCATCGGTAATTGTTCGTCTTCCGGACTGTGTGCAATAAAGACACGAGGTTTTCCTCTGGGAACATACAAATTCATGAAGCCGCCAGAGAGCGCAATGATATGCGAGAGAATATGTCCATTGGAAAGTCCAATCGATAAGGAATAACTGGCACCATCAGAAAAACCACAAAATCCGAAATGCTGTGAATCAATCGTGAAATGTGTGTTTACTTCTGTCAGTGCTTTATCCAGCTTTTCAAGATCAGGCCCATTACCGCCAATAGTTAAATCCCATGTTTGGTAAGTTGATTGTGGTAGCATGAGCAGAAATTTGTGGTTTTCTGCAAATGATTGGAATTCTGGACGAACTTTTTCAGCGCTGCCACCTGCACCATGAAACATGACTAATAATTTGACAGGGTTTGATGGATCTAAGTCTGTCGGAACATATAGTATGGTTGCTCTTTCCCCTAAAACACCGCAAGATGCAGATAATTGATGTAAACCTGCTGGTAATGGTTTGCCAGAAGCAGCTTTGGGTTGGAATATCAAATGTCCTAGAATAGAAGGCGGTAAGAAATTATACATGGACGAATCAGTTGGGAATTTACTATTCATGCACTTTCTTTCATTAATATTGTGTTGATTGGATTAGTTTTAATAAGGAGATATAAAAAGTATATCTATTTTGAAGGATAAAAGGTCAAAGCCGATATACTTTAATCAAATTCATTATTTTGATTCAGTTTTTTCAGGATAATTTTTGCTGTTGGTGTCGCAGCAAGGCCGCCGCGGGCGGTTTCTTTTAAGTCAGGAGACATGAGATCTCCTACAGAACGCATCGCATCGATAACTTCATCGGTCGGAATATGATGGCGAATACCTGCTAATGCCATGTTGGCACTAGAAAGCGCATTCATCGCACCAATAACATTTCTTTGGACACAAGGGATCTCAACGAGCCCAGCAATAGGATCACAAACTAGTCCCATCAGATTGGATATTGCCATAGAACACGCATGAGCGCACATTTCAGCTGTGCCGTGATTAAGCCAGGTTAATGCGGTTGCTGCCATTGCCGATGCTGTGCCAATTTCCGCTTGGCATCCGCCTTCAGCACCTGCAATCGAAGATCTAGTAGCAATAATTTGACCAAAACCGGCTGCAATGTATAGAGCCTGGACAATCAGATCATCTGAAATGTTTCTAGCCCTTACTAAGGGAATCAATACAGCAGGCATTACACCGCAAGCACCAGCCGTTGGGGTTGCAACTATACGTTTCATACAAGCATTACATTCACCAACCTTTAATGCTTCAGTGATAATTGTATTCATAAAATCGTCCCCGTAAAGGAGTCCTTTTTCATTGGCGATTTTCATTTTTTCGCCATCTCCGCCAACAAGTCCACTATTTGAGCGATCATTAGCGTTATAGTTGTCTGCAGAATGCTTCATGGCTTGCCAAAAGTAATGCATTTGTTTTAATGATTCCTCTCGAGTCATGTTTTGTACATTCAAATCATCATTCAAAATGGTTTCCCATAACAGGAGATTATCCATTTTGTTTTTTTCTAATAGCTCTTTAACTGATTGAAGTGCCATAGTTATTCTTTATTAATATAAGTAACTTTTAAAAAGTGTCCGTCATCTGACAGTTGAGTGATAAGACTCTGGGGAATTTTGTTATCGCATTCTAAAACCATGACTGCTTGTCCGCCTTTGAAATGGCGATAAAGCTGCATACTAGCAATATTAATGTGATGCTTTGCCAGTAAACTGGTGACTTCTGCGACACTGCCTGGGCGATCGTGGGAAGAATGAATAATGAGGGTATTTTCGTTTCCTGAAAAATTTGCTGTAATGCCGTCAATTGTCGAAATAAGAATTCGGCCCCCCCCTAAGGAAGATGCGGTTACTTCTAATTTTCGGCCATTTTCACCAATGAGTCTTAATCGTGTGGAATTAGGATGAGCATTAGGAAGATGAATGGCATGAATATCGAAAGAAAGCCCTGCTTTTTCAGCAAGATCAAAACTGAATGGAATACGGCTATCGTCTTGTTCAATACCGAGTAAACCCGCTAAAATCGCTCTATCTGTTCCGTGTCCAGAACCAGTCATCGCAAAAGAGCCATGTAATCCAATATCGGCAATAACAGGTTGTTCTCCAAGTAATTTCCGAGCAACTAAGCCAATTTTTACGGCGCCTGCTGTATGAGAGCTAGAAGGACCAATCATCACAGGTCCAATAATATCAAACAGTTTCATACTGAATTAGTCTTAAAAATTTATATATCATATAGCATACATGGTTTTATGCCGTATAGATATGTTGAACGAGTCGATTTTGTCACATAATAATGGGATCTCATAATGGACTAGAGAGTTTTATAGTGCCATTTTCCAGTTAAATGAAAGGAAAGAATTTTATGAAAAAATTAGGATTTATTGGTATGGGAAATATGGGGTCAGCAATTTTATTAGGCGCTATTAATTCCGGTTTTTTAGCGGGAGAAAATACGATTGCTTTTGATATTAATGCTGACAAAATAAAAGCGTTGAATGCTCAATGTGGAATGTCTATTGCAAAATCTTCCCAAGATGTGATCCAAAATAGTCAAATGGTTTTAATTGCGGTAAAACCTATCCATGTGGAAGACATTTTGACTGAATTTAAGGATTTGCTAAAAGGGAAAACACTTTTATCCATTGCTGCAGGTTGGTCTTATGCGCGTTATAAAGAAATTGTTGATGCATCAACTCGTATTTGTACGATTATGCCCAATACACCTGCAATGGTTGGCGAAGGCATGACTTTGATTGATTCAACGAATGATTTGACGACAGAACAGTTACTTTTTGTTCGCAATCTTTTTGCTTCTTTGGGAAAAGTAGAAGAAATGCCGAGCCATTTGATGGCAGTGGGAGCGGCGTTGTCTGGATGTGCGCCTGCTTGGGTTTATATGATGATTGAAGCATTAGCAGATGGTGCAGTGCTTCATGGGATGCCTCGGGCTGTTGCGTATAAATTGGCAAGCCAAACTGTTTTAGGTGCAGGAAAAATGGTACGTGATACAGAACAGCATCCGGGTAAATTAAAAGATGATGTTTGTTCTCCTGGGGGAATTACCATTCGAGGAGTTCAAGCGCTAGAATCTTCTGGTTTTCGTGCCGCTTTAATTGATGCAGTTAGTGCTGCTTTTCAAAAATAAGTTTTTTATTTTATGAATTTTTGTCTGAAAGGCCTTTTATTGGGGCCTTTTTTTGTTTGATGAGAAAAATGCTATTTTAGGATAAGAAGAGTATATTTGTTAATAGATACGGGCTTGTTATTTTAAAGGATTTAATAAGCACATTTTTTTTGATTGTTCCAATCGTAAGAAAGCGTAACAATTATGTGTAGATCTTGAAAAGACAATGTCTTTTTCGTAAATTTACCCAATTAGAATTTTTAGATTTTTTCAAAGGAAAAAGCAAAAGATGGCAATCATTGACTTGGTTAAATGGAATGGCAACCCAAATTTGATGGCATGGAAATTTCCGTCTGAAGAATTGTCTACTTGGACACAGCTCATTGTTAATGAGACTCAAGAAGCCTATTTAGTTAAAGGAGGGATTTACGAAGGTCCTTTCATGGCAGGGCGCCATACTTTAAGTACCAATAATATTCCATTATTGACAAAATTAATGGGATTGCCATTTGGAGGACAATCACCATTTTCTGCAGAGGTCTGGTATGTTAATAAACAGACCAATATGGATATTCGCTGGGGAACGCCTGATCCTATTCAGTTGCAAGATCCACAATATAAGATTGTTGTGCCAGTCCGTGCATTTGGTCAGTATGGTATCCGTATTTCTGATGCCAAAAAATTCCTTTTAAAGTTAGTCGGAACATTGGCTGCATTTGATACAGAGACGATTTCTAAATATTTTAAAGGTATTTTTACAACGCGTATTAAAACTGAAATTGCTAATGCAATTATCAAACAGGGAGAGTCTATTTTAACCGTTACCGCTCGCTTAGAAGAATTGTCTAATGTTTTACGAGTTTCATTATTGCCAGATATGGATGAATATGGCGTTGAGCTGACTCATTTCAACATTATTTCCATTAATGTGCCAGAAGATAATTTGGGATATAAGAAGCTTCAAGAAGCATTAGCAAGAAAAACAGAAATGGATATTGTGGGGTTCAATTACCAGCAAGAACGTAGTTTTGATGTTATGCAAACAGCCGCAGGTAATGAAGGAAATATGGGCGGTGCTATGGGGGCTGGCATGGGAGTTGGTATGGGGGTTGGCATAGGAATGCCCATGGGGGAAATGATGGGGAATTTAACCACTCATATGAATGTTGGAAATTCGATGCAATCGGTTTCCCAGCCATCGGCTTCACCGCAAACATCATTTTCAGTTGACTATAAGGAAAGAATTCAAGCATTGAAAGAACTTGCAGAGCTGAAAGCGCAAGGTATTTTAACGGAAGAAGAATTTACTCAAGAGAAAAAGCGTATTTTAGGTTAAATAATTAGAAATTTAAGATAAGTAAGAAATCGGATATTTATTTGCATTGTCATCAGAAATGTATTTTTCAATATCGAAAAAACATGTTTGTAAGGAATAAAAATGCGTAGTCGAGTATTTTTGCTATGTTCATCAGCAATTGTTTTTATAGCATCGTTGTTAATCCCTTGGATTATCATTCCAGACAATATGTGGGGGAGTGCTGTATATGCGAGTGTGTTTTTATTTGCAGTGACTATGGCTTCAGTGTTTATGCTTCCTTTTGCGTTGAGTCGTAAAGGCAACGCTAGAAGTATTGCGACATTAGGGCCATTATCCATGCTTATGATCGTTATGATTGTTTGGGCATTTGCGGTATTGTTAGGGGCTGTTACGATTCTTTCTGAAAAATGGGTATGGGTTGGCAATATTATAACGATTGTTCTTGGTGCATTAGGGGGTATGTCCATTAGTACGGCTGGCGAACATATCAATAAACATGAAAAAATAAATCCAGACAATCGTTTTGAATGGATTAGTATGTGTCAGTTACTGAATAAACGGGCCAATGATGCGGTATTAAAGGATCAATTAGTCATACTTGCTGACGCTATTCGTTATAGTGCATCAAGTATTGATCAAGTTGCAAAAGCAGAAGAAGATGAGATTGAATCGATTCTTTACACGCATTTATCTGATGAAGTTGGTAAGTCGACTACTTCTTCGGCAGCAGTATCGTTAATTGATAAAATCAATGAATTACTATTGATTAGAAATCAAAAGTTAAAAATAGCGCGCTCAAAATTCTAATGCAATTGATGAATGATGACTTTAGATGCGAAAGATTAATGGAGAGCGCACTTTGGAACAATCTCAACAATCTGATGAATATATCTGTAAATCTTGTGGAGCAAAGCTTGAGTATATGCCAAATACTCAGGCTTTACAGTGTCCTTATTGTGGCAATAAAGTAGACATTGCATCAAGGCAAGAAGTCCCTCATTTTGATGATTCCCGCTTTGTGATTCCAATGACAATTGACGAGCGGAAATTGAAGAATGCAGCCTATGAGTATATGTTTTCTCAAGAAGATGCGCCTGATGATATTTTAGATCGAGCAACATTTACAACAATTCGATTGAGATATGTTCCTTGTTATATTTTCTCTGGCCATTATCAAGCGACGTGGTCTGCATCATTTGGGTATGATAGAACAGAAAGTTATATTGCTAATGGCAAAACGCGTGTTCGGACAGTGACGGATTGGCGTCCGGCGAGTGGTCAAGATGTAGGGGATTTTGCGGTGGTTTCTTATGCAGGAGAATCTCTTCCATCTGATGTTAGTGCAATGATAGAGCGTTCTTTTGGATTTGAAGATTTAAGGCATTATGATTCGGCTTATTTGATTAATGCAGAAGTTGATGATTTTTCGATAACTTCGGAAGAAATCTATCAAAAAGATGGCATTCATAAAGTTAATCAAATTATTGATCAAAATGTCCATCAACATGCTCAAGGCGATCGGCAGCGGGATTGGAATTGGAATGGTAGTGTCCAAAAGACATCGACTCCTGTTATGGTACCAGTCGGTCAAATTACCTTTGATTATAAAGGTCATGAATATACCGTTTGGTGTGATGGTGTTAATGATAAAAATTTTACAGGGGACACTTTACCTAAGGATACCGTACGTAGTAGAAAAATTTATATGGGGCATATTCCGTGGCTTGGGACACTAATCGGAGGAGGGATTGGTTATAGTCTTTTTAAAGAGACATTAAACTGGTTTGTATTTATCGTTCCAATCGTTATTATGTTTTTATTTTGGGTGTTTCGTCGAGCCAGTATTCGGCGTTATTCCCGTAAACTTAAACAACGAAGCTTAACACATTATCAAATCTCTAATAATTTATCTCATGAAGATCCAGAATCGATATCTCAAAATTTGAAAATTCCTGAAAAGCCTTTTCTATTATCCATGACGACATATGATTTCATCGTATTGCCGTTGTTACCGTTATTGTGTTTTGGTGCGTCTTATGAACTTCAGAAAGTTTTTCCTTATCACTATGTAAAGGCAAAGAAGGTTAAAGCGGTTTCTTCTTCAATAAATCATGTTCCCAATAAAGTCGTATCACAAATAATTACTAATAATAGTTCTGAGCCAGATGATCAACAAAAATCAATGCTTAATTTGGCTATAAAAAATAATAAACAGTTAAACCAGGAATTTACTAAAGTATGGAAGCGACTTTCTGCTAAAAAACAGACCACATTAATGTCAAAGTTACGTGAAAGCGAGATATTGATTGAAAAATCTTGTTCTGAACAAGCGGACAAAGCAACGGGAGACATTGTTCAACAGACGGCATATTATCGTTGTGCTAATTCACAGCTTAAAAAATTAACAGCAGATATCAAAAAGTACGTCAAATAATAAGATATAAAGCATAAGTCTTTCTAAATAATCTGAAAATTGGAAAATGATTTTTCTTTTAACAAGGTATAATCAGATAGTACTTACCGATTGAATTTTTTAGTTGAAGGTACCCGTTATAAATACTTCTTCAATGTCAAAAAGAAAGGCCATATCGTGATGAGTGAATATGGGCAAAATTCTTATTTGTTTGCAGGTAATGCTTCTTATATTGAATCGCTTTATGAATCATGGTTAGATAATCCCGCTTCTGTTCCTAAACATTGGCGGGATTATTTTTTAACGCTTCAAAAATGGCCTTCGTCTGATGGAACGTTCCATGCAGATATCAATCATGCTCAAGTTTTAGCGAGCTATGTTAATAGGGATAAACATTTTTCGACAAGAGCGGCTACGTTATTAGAGAATACCGAATCAATTCATCAATCAATTGCAGTGCAGCAATTGATATTAGCCTATCGTTTCTTAGGAACTTTTAAAGCAAAAATTGATCCGCTTGAGTTGCATGATTTGCCTAATATTGATGAATTAGATCCCGCTTTTTATGGATTAAATCAAGCAGATATCAATCAAATGTTTGATATTAGTAATACGGGGTTTGGTCAAGAAAAGGCAACATTAAAAGAATTAATTCATTATTTAGAAGAAACCTATTGTAAAAGCATTGGGGCTGAATTTATGTATATAAGTGACCAATCTCAAAAAGATTGGTTACTTAAACGGCTTGAATCTGTTCAGTCTAACCCCAATTTTTCGGATACTCAAAAACGCCATATTTTAGAAAAATTAGTGGCAGCGGAGGGATTTGAACATTATCTTAATACTCGTTATGTTGGTCAAAAACGTTTTTCTCTTGAAGGCGGGGAGAGTTTAATTCCTGCATTAGATGCCATTATACAAAGGGCAGGACAACAAGGTATTAAGGAACTTGTTTTAGGAATGGCGCATAGAGGGCGTTTAAATGTCTTAGTCAATATTATGGGCAAATCGCCTTTTGAGCTTTTTGCTGAATTTGAAGGAAAGGCACTTGAAAATGAATTGCCAGCAGGAGATGTTAAGTATCATCAAGGTTTTGTGCAAGATATTTCTACACAAGGTGGCCCCGTTCATCTTTCATTAGCGTTTAATCCTTCTCACTTGGAAGTGGTCAATCCAGTTGTTGAAGGATCAACTAAGGCTAGGATGATGCATCGAAAAGATTTAGATGGTTCCCAAACAATGCCGATTTTAATTCATGGAGATGCTGCTTTTGCAGGTCAAGGAGTCATACAAGAAACTTTGAATATGGCACAAACCCCGGGTTATGGCACAGGAGGAACTCTTCATATTGTCATTAATAATCAAATTGGGTTTACAACGTCTGATCCTCGTGATGCGCGTTCTTCACTTTATTGTACAGATATTGTTAAAGTCATTGAGGCCCCTGTTTTACATGTTAATGGTGATGATCCTGAAGCGGTGGTTTGGGCGGCAAGTGTTGCACTTGACTTTAGAATGATGTTCAAAAAGGATGTTGTTTTGGATATTGTTTGTTTTCGTAAGTTAGGACATAACGAACAAGATACTCCCGCAATGACTCAACCTCTTATGTATCGAAAAATTGAAATGCACCCTGGTGTTTGTCATCGTTATGCTGAAAAATTAATTGAACAAGGCATTATCCAAAAGACCGATAAAGAGGCGCTTATTTCGGCTTATCGTATGAAAATGGATGAAGGAGAATCGATTGTTCATTCGGCATCACAGGTTCAAACGTCGTCTGCATTACAATGGCAATCGATTTTAGAAGGACAATCTTTCTCAGAATTCGTTGATACATCGGTACCTATTAATGAATTAAAGCAATTAATTCAGCGTATAACTGATATGCCAGCGTGGTTAAAATTGCATCCGTTAGTAGAGCGAGTCATCCATAATCGTATTGAAATGGGGAATGAAACAATCCCCGTTGATTGGGGAATGGCAGAACATTTAGCGTATGCATCATTACTATCTGCTGGATATGCAGTTAGATTAACAGGGGAAGATTCTGGACGAGGGACATTTGTCCATCGCCATGCAGAATTGCATGATCAAACTCCCAATATCGATGATAAACGTGTTTATATTCCCTTAAAGCATATTTCACCAGATCAATCGGATTTTACGATTATTAATTCTGTTTTATCCGAATTAGCGGTTCTTGCTTTTGAGTATGGCTATGCGACGTCATCTCCGAATACATTAACATTGTGGGAAGCTCAGTTTGGGGATTTTGCAAATGGTGCTCAAGTTGTGATTGACCAATTTATCACATCGGGGGAAGCCAAGTGGGGACGACTATGTGGATTGGTTATGTTGTTGCCGCATGGATATGAGGGGCAAGGCCCAGAACATTCTTCTGCACGGCTAGAACGTTATTTACAATTATGTGCAAACCATAATATCCAAGTGGTACAACCTACAACAGCATCTCAAATTTTTCATGTGCTTCGACGTCAAATGCTGAGAAAACAACGTAAGCCTTTAATGATTATGACGCCCAAGTCACTTCTTCGAAATAAGGAGGCTTCGTCTCCATTGGAAGAATTTGTTAAAGGAGGTTTTAGGGCTGTTTTATCTGAAACAGATGCTTCAATTCAGTCTAAAGCGGTTGAAAGGGTATTACTTTGTTCGGGACGTATATATTATGATTTGCGTCAAAAGCGAAATACTCAATCCATCAAAAATATTGCAATCATCCGATTGGAAGAATTATATCCATTTCCTCATGATCTTTTGCAAGCAGAATTACAAAAGTATCCTTCTTTAAAAGAAATTGTTTGGGTTCAAGATGAACCAGAAAACCAAGGTGCGTGGTTGCAAATGATTCGGCCGATATTGGCCTGTATGAAAGTTGGGCAAGTATTATCTTGTTCGAGTCGTCCTGCCTCATCGTCTCCTGCCGTTGGTTATTTTCAAAAACATCTTCAACAGCAAAAAGAACTGATTGAGGCAGCTTTTGGTCCCTTGCAAAAAGATGTGATATCTCGTTGATATGGATAATGGAGAGAAATATGGCGCTCTTGGAAATAAAAGTTCCTCAACTTTCAGAATCAGTCACTGAGGCTTCTTTATTAGAATGGCATAAAAAAGCAGGAGAGACGGTTTCTTTAGAGGAAAATTTGGTTGATATTGAAACAGATAAAGTCGTTTTGGAGTTACCTTGTCCCGGCGAGGGTGTTTTAACTCATATTCTTAAAGAGAATGGTGCTGTCGTTCATTCAGGAGAAGTCATTGGAACGATCGATACTTCTATCGCTATAGAATCTGATCCTTCGATTTTATCGGCAACATCGGATAATCAAACAATAGACAAAGATTATCCTGCGGGGATTGTGATGCCCGCTGCACGGCGTATGATTGCTGATAATCATATCGATATTTCAACTTTGCAAGGAACGGGTAAAGGAGGCAGAGTAACCGTATCTGATGTTCAACAAGCAATGAAAGAGGATAGTTCTGCTTTACCTTTTGCTCAGACATTATCCCATTCTGATATTGATATGCGATTGGATGAGTCAAATGTACCACCAGTTAGTGTAAAAGATCAAAAAACGCAGGATCGTTTTTCTCGAATGGAAAGTCGTGTCCCTATGACACGCCTTCGAGCTCGAGTGGCAGAGCGATTAATTAATGCTCAACAGTCAATGGCTTCATTGACTACTTTTAATGAAGTGAATATGAAGCCTATCATGGATCTTAGAGCAAAATTCGCAGAAAGCTTTGAAAGAAAACATGGTGTTCGTTTAGGGATAATGTCTTTTTTTGTGAAAGCAGTTATTACGGCATTAAAACGCTATCCGATTATTAATGCTTCCATTGATGGTCATGATATTGTCTATCATGGTTATTTTGATATTGGAATTGCAGTTAGTTCTCCTCGTGGTTTGGTTGTTCCTATTCTTTTTGATGCAGATTTGATGACAATTGCAGAGATTGAACGAAAAATTAATGAGTTATCAGACAAGGCAAAATTCAATAAATTGACGCTACAAGATTTAACGGGCGGAACTTTTTCAATTTCCAATGGAGGAATTTTTGGTTCCATGTTATCAACGCCGATTATTAATCCCCCTCAATCGGCGATTTTAGGAATTCATGCAACGAAAGATCGTCCAGTTGTTGAGAATGGACAAATTGTCATTCGTCCAATGAATTTTTTAGCACTTTCTTACGATCATCGTTTAATTGATGGTCGTGAGGCAGTATTGGCCTTAAAGACGATTAAAGAAACGTTAGAAGATCCAACACGATTATTACTTGATCTTTGAAGGAATGTTCATGAAACCTGAATACGATGTTGTTGTCATTGGAGCAGGTCCTGGCGGATATATTGCGGCGATTCGCTGTGCTCAATTGGGGTTGAAAACGATTTGTATTGATGCATGGAAAATGAATGGGAAACCTGCACCAGGTGGGACATGTGCTAATGTTGGCTGTATTCCTTCTAAAGCAATGCTTGAAGCATCTGCAAAATATGAAGAAGCTTGTTCTGATTTTTTTTCATGGGGAATTAATATTGGAACTATCAGTTTAGATATAGCGCAGATGCAAAAACGACGAGAATCCCTTGTTCAACAAACCAACGAAGGGATTTTATGGTTGTTTAAAAAAAATCGTATTCCATTGGTATCTGGAAGAGCTCAAATTGTAGGTAAAACGGAAGTGGGATATTTGTTAGATGTTTGGGAAGAAACATCAAGAAAACAGATTATTGCAAAACATCTCATTATTGCAACGGGATCTCAGCCTCGTGCATGGAAAGACGTCGCATTTGATGAAATGTTTATTCTTTCTAATACGGGAGCGCTTGCATTAAATCAAGTTCCTAATCGGTTAGCTGTGATTGGTGCCGGCGTTATCGGATTAGAACTGGGCTCTGTCTGGCGAAGATTAGGAGCAGATGTTACATTGTTTGAAACATTACCGCATATTCTTGCTGGGGCAGATAAAGAGATTGCATTAGAAGCTCAAAAACGATTCGAGCAACAGGGTCTCCATTTTTTAACGGCAACGCACGTTAAACGGATTGAAAAAACAGAAAATGGTGTCGCAGTTGCTTATGGTACAACTGATGGTAAATTGCAGCGGGCTATTTTTGATAAAGTGCTTATTGCTATTGGTCGGATTCCTAATACAAGTGATTTAGGACTGCACACTATTGGCATCATAACGGATGATAAAGGATTTATACCGGTAGATGATCAATGCCATACCAATGTGCCAAATGTTTGGGCTATTGGGGATGTCGTTCGTGGTCCGATGCTAGCACATAAGGCCGAAGAAGAAGGTATTGCTGTTGCTGAACGAATTGCAGGGCAGTATGCGGAAGTTGATTTTAATTTAATTCCATGGACAGTATACACTCATCCTGAAGTTGCATGGATTGGGAAAACGGAAGAAGAACTGTTGGCTAAAAATCATCCCATAAAAATTGGACGATGTCCGTTTAAAGTAAATGGCAGAGCAAGAACAATGGGGAGTATCAGCGGTTTTGTTAAAACAATTGCAGATGCTCGTACTGGGGAAGTATTAGGTGTTCATATGATAGGTCCTCATGTTTCTGAATTAATTGCTGAAGTTGCAATGGCAATGACTTTTCGGGCATCATCAGAAGATATTGCATGTATTTGCCATGCGCATCCTACTTTATCAGAAGTTGTGCGAGAATCCGCATTAGATGTGCAATCTCGTGCTTTAAATTTATGATGGTCTATCGATTGTTTAAATGGATGCAGTAGAATAAATATTTTATCTGATAATAAGGAATGTCAGTCGTGCAGAGATGTAAGAAGAAGTTTTTCGTAGAGCGTGTATTTTGGCAAAAAATAATCCAAAAGGTGAAAAATGATAGCATGATTCATCGTGTTAGTACGGTTGGTTTGTCATGGCTATTATTGATCGCGATCTCAACAGCTTATGCAACGAGTAATACGCTAAAAGGGAGTTTATTGCCAACTGATCAACCTAGAGAAGAGATTCAACGGATTTTAGAACATTATCCTGCTGGATCTATTCATTCTGTTGCCAAAGCAGATGAAATACTAGATGTTGTTAATCAAGCTAAAAAAAATATTGATGCAAGACTTTATAACGAAAAACTCATCTGTAATGATAAATTTTTAGTTTATGCTTGTTATGATGAAGCAGAGGCACGGAAGCGAGTTGATTTGCGTGCATTAACTATGCTGGAAGTTGAAGCTAAGCGATATAAGCGATTTGATGATATTCGTCAAAGTGATTTGCAGCGAGATATTAATGAAATGGATGAAATTGCAGATGCGCCAGATCGTTATGAAAATATCAAAGCTCATGAAAATAAATTAAAACAAATTCAAGAAAAAGAAAAAGAACGTGAATTAGCGGCTCGAGGAATCACGGATTCTCCACAGAAAAAGCATCAGGGTAATCTGATGACGCCTCAAGAAAAAGAACGAAATGTTCAAAATTATGAACAAAAACAAAAGGATAAACAAAAACATTTAAAAGACGTTGAAAGTAAAAAAGCGAAAACTGAAAAGCGTCGTCAGAATGCGATTAAACGCAAAGAAGAAGAGGCAAAACGAAAAGAAGAATTACGTAAAGCAAGAGAACGTGCTGAAAAACGCCGTCGTTCTTTCTAATAAAACAAACGACAAATCCTTGGGAAGAAATTTCCAAGGATTCCTCAAGAATGTTTGTCGTTCTTAATCTTTGGTTGGTTGCCAATGACCGCCAATTGCAGCAATTAATGAGATCACACTATTGAATTGGCGTTTTCGGATATTCCACCAAGTATTTTCTGCATTAATCCGATTATTTTGAGCTGTTAGAACCTCAATGTAATTGGCAGTTCCTGCTTGATAACGGTTTACCATGATTTGTTCTGCTCGTTTTGCAGCGTCCAAAGCAGTTGTTTGATAATCCACTTCATCATGGAGATATTTTTGAGCAGATAAATTATCTTCGACTTCTTGGAAAGCAGTTAAGACTTGTTGTTTATAGGCTGCGACCATTTCATCATAAGTTGCAATCGCTTCATCTGTTCTTGAACGGCGTAATCCCGCATCGAAAATATTTAATGCGATAGCAGGACCAATTGACCAAATTCGATTAGGAACCGTTAATAAATCATTAAAGGATGAATGGCGCCATCCCCCTGTTGCCGAAAGTGTTAATGCTGGAAAGAAGGCGGCTTTAGCAACTCCAATTTCTGCATTAGCTTGAGCAACACGTCGTTCTGCAACTGCGATATCAGGGCGTCGCTGAAGCATTAATGAAGGAATTCCTGCAGGAATAATTGGAAGATTGGGAACTTCAGTCACTGAAGAAAGCGAAAAAGAAGTAGGGGTTTGCCCAATACTAATTGCGATTGCATGTTCTAATTGGGCTCTAGAAAGTTCGGTATCTTTTGTGGTTGCTTGTGCTGTTTTTAATAAACTTTCCGCTTCTGCAACAGCTGCGTCTGACACAATACCTGCATTGTATTGATTTTTTGTTAATTTCAATGATTCATCAAGCAGTTTTTCACTTTCTTTTAAGCGAATAAGTTGACAGTCTGTAATCCGTAATTCGAAATAAGCTTTGGCAAGTTGGGCTTGAGCAGATAAACGTACTGCGGCAATATTGGCAAGGCTTGATGCTGCGTTTGCTTCACCGGCTTCAATACTGCGTCGAATTTCTCCCCAAATATCAATTTCCCAACTGACCGTTCCTGTAAATTCAATTTGATTGGTAATCGCATTGCTGCTGGTATTGTGCATTCCGCGTTGATGTGAAATATTCGTATCAATCGTTGGATAGAGTGTTGATTCTGCTTGGTGTAAATAAGCAGCGGTTTGTCGATATTGCGCTTCAGCTTGAATAATTGTTAGGTTTTGTTGGTTTAATTGTTCCATGAGGCGGTTAAGCTGATCATCATGAAAAATTTTCCACCATTCTCCTTTTGGCATTTCATCAGCCGGTTGTGCGGTTTTCCATAATCCATCTTCTTTATAGGATGCGGGTATATCTATATCAGGGCGAACATAGTCGGGGCCAACAGTGCACCCTGTGAGAAAAAAGGCAGAACAAGCGATCGCTATAATCGATTTTTGTAATAATGGAATTGAAAAAAATGAATGAGTGTTAGGCATTTTTTTGATCTTTTTCGAAGTCATCAGGGATTGTTTTTTGTCGGCGGAACCGATTCATATAAAGATAAACAATAGGAGTTGTATAAAGCGTGAGTAGTTGACTAAGAATTAAACCACCTACGATAGAAATTCCTAAAGGGATACGCATTTCAGCACCGTCCCCATGGCCTAATGCTAAAGGGAGTGCCCCGAATAATGCTGCTGCTGTTGTCATCATAATAGGGCGAAAGCGTAGAGAACAAGCTTGATAAATCGCTTTTTCAGGAGGCAAACCTTGATTACGTTCTGCCGCTAATGCGAAATCAATCATCATAATGGCATTCTTTTTTACAATACCAATCAATAGCAATACGCCGATTAAAGCAATAACCGAGAATTCAGTATGTGCGAGCAATAAAGCCAGTAAAGCGCCGACTCCCGCAGAAGGCAGTGTTGAAATAATCGTAATTGGATGAATAAAACTTTCATATAAAATGCCAAGTACAATATAGACAGCAACTAGAGCAAGCGCAATCAGTAAAGGCTGATTCGATAAGGATTCTTGGAAAGTTTTGGCTGTGCCTTGAAAGCTTCCAATAACAGATTTTGGCATACCAATATCAGATAATGTTTGTTCAATAGCATGTGTTGCTTCGGATAAGGAATGTCCAGAGACAAGATTAAATGACATTGTTGCAGCGGCAAATTGGCCTTGATGGTTAACGGTTAAAGAGGTGTTAATAGGCTTCCAAGTGGCAACTGAAGACATTGGTGTAGCGCCCCCTGCCGTTTGAATATAGATTTTATTGAGAGAATCAGAGGATTCCCAGTATTTAGCATCAGCTTCTAAAACAACTTTATATTGATTTAAGTCGTTATAAATATTGGCGATTTGGCGTTGTCCAAAAGCATCATATAAGGCATTATCGATATCTTTTTGAGTAACCCCATATCGTGCCATTAAATCACGATTAAACGTTAAAAGGGTTTGACGACCATTGAGTTCTTGGTCTGTATTAAGATCAGCAATCATCGGGAGTTTTGCCATTGCTTGCATGGCTTTAGGGGTCCATTGGCGCAATTCTTCTAAGTTATCGCTCATTAATGTAAATTGAAATTGTGCATTAGCAGGACGTCCCCCCATACGAATATCTTGAACCGATTGTAAAAATAGGGTGGCTCCTGGTTCACTAGACAATTTCTTTCGTAGCCGAGCAATCACTTCATCAGAACTTGCATCTCGTTCAGATAGTGGTTTTAAACTCAAGAACATTCTAGAAGCATTCGTTTGTGAGCTTGAGGTATAACCAGCAACTTTATCAACGGCAGGATCTTCTTGAACTTTAGCAACGAATGTTTTTACCTTTTGTTCCATGGCTTTAAATGAAATGCTTTGATCTGCCCGAATGGCTCCAAATATCCGTCCTGTATCTTGTTGTGGAAAAAAACCTTTTGGGATAATGATGTAGAAAAAACAATTAAAGGCAATCGTTGATAATAAAATTGTTAATGTCAAACGTTTGTGTGTAATGGCCCAATTCAGCGTTCGTTCATAAGAAATTTGTAACCAATTAAAAAACTGTTCACTTTTATTAAAGATCTTTCCAATGATTCCTTTGTGTATTTTTTCTTTTTGTTTTAATAAAAGGGCGCAAAGCATTGGCGTGGTGGTCAAAGAGATAAAAAGAGAGACTAAAATCGTAATGGAGAGTGTTACTGCGAATTCACGAAAAAGTCGTCCAATAATTCCGCCCATTAATAAAATCGGAATAAAAACAGCAATTAATGAAATACTAATGGAGATAACCGTAAAACCGACTTCTTGAGCCCCTTTTAAAGCGGCCTCTAATGGTTTCATCCCATTTTCGATATAACGCATGATGTTTTCAAGAACAACGATGGTATCGTCAACGACAAAACCCGTTGCAATGGTCATGGCCATTAAGGACAAATTATTGAGTGAAAATCCTGCTAAATACATGACCGTGAAGGTCCCAATAAGAGAAACGGGTACCGTTAGTGCTGAAATAATCGTTGCTTGTAAATTTCTTAAAAATAGGAAAACAACAAGAATCACTAATGCAACCGAGATGATCAGTGTAAATTCCACATCAAAAAGCGATGCTCGAATGGTTGGAGTGCGATCCATCACAACACCTAGATTAATATCAGTTGGAATGGATGCTTTTAGATTCGGCATTGCATCGTGAATGCGATTAACCGTTTCAATAATATTGGCCCCAGGTTCACGGAAGATAATGAGCATAATGCAGGGTTTGCCATTAACAATGCCCGTGTTATAAATATTTTGAACGCCATCCGTTACGTTAGCGACGTCTTGCAGACGAATGACGGCGCCTCCCGAATGATGGATAATCATAGGTTTATAATCGTCTGCTCGCCTTAATTGGTCATTTGCTTCAATTTGCCATTGGTGCATGTCATTCCCAATAAATCCTTTCGGACGGGCAACATTCATCGTCGCAATTTTAGTACGGGCATCTTCCATATTAATGCCGTATTTGGACAATTGTTGGGCATTTAAGTCAATTCTAACGGCAGGTTGAGAACCGCCACCAACGAAGACATCTCCCACGCCTTCAAGTTGCATCAGTTTTTGGGCGATGATCGTATCTGCTGCATCGTACATTTGGCTAAATGCCAAATTATCTGAAGTCAACGATAGCAGCATGATAGGCGCATCAGCAGGATTCATTTTGCGATAAGTGGGGTTTTGCGGCATAGCGGGTAATAATGCTCGTGCTGCATTGATAGCGGATTGTACGTCTCGAGCTGCGCCATTAATATCTCTGGACAAATCAAATTGTAGGGTAATTTCAGTTTGTCCCAGAGTACTGGCTGATGTCATTTCACTGATGCCCGCAATTCTGCCTAATGTGCGCTCTAACGGGGTTGCAACGGTTGAGGCCATCGTTTCAGGACTTGCTCCAGGCAATCGTGCTCTTACACGTATCGTTGGGAAATCAACCTGTGGGAGAGGAGAGACTGGCAGAAAATGGAATGAAATCACGCCAGAAAGTAAAATTGCTAACGTTAAAAGGACAGTAGCAACGGGGCGGCGGATGAATATTTCAGAAAATTTCATGCCATTTCCTGTTAATCATGAAGGGCTTTATGCGTTTGAGAACGATCTTTTTTCTCAAATCGACGAGCGAGTTTATCAAAATAAAGATAAATGACAGGCGTTGTAAATAGTGTTAGCACTTGGCTGACTAATAGCCCACCCACCATCGTAATTCCTAACGGATTTCTGAGTTCAGATCCAATGCCTGTTGCTAACATCATAGGAACAGCTCCTAAGAGTGCTGCAAGTGTCGTCATCATAATAGGTCGAAAGCGCAGTAAACAGGCTTGGAAAATCGCTTTTTCTGGGGAAAGTCCTTCATCTCGTTCGGCAGCAAGCGCAAAATCGATCATCATAATGGCATTTTTTTTGACAATGCCGATGAGTAGAATAATGCCAATAATCGCAATAATCGATAAGTCTTTACCTGTTACCATTAAAGCTAATAATGCACCAATGCCTGCTGATGGTAATGTGGAAAGGATTGTAATGGGATGGATATAACTTTCATAGAGAACCCCTAATACAATATACATTGTCATCAGTGCAGCGAGAATGAGCCAAAGGGTTGAAGAAAGGGATGATTTAAATGCCATTGCAGCCCCTTGGAATTCAGTTTGAATACTTTGAGGCATTTCCATATCGGCTTCAATATTGTGGATAAGATCAACGGCTTGGGAAAGAGAAACTCCTTTTGCAAGATTAAAAGAAATGGTTGCGGTCGGAAATTGCCCCATATGATTGATCGTAAGTGTTGCCGGTCGTTCTTCAATCGAAGCAAGAGCATCTAATGGGACCATTCCGCCATTGGCACAGGCAACATAAATCCCTTTAATATCTAAAGGATTTTGTCGTTCCGTTTCTTCAACTTGTAAAACAACGCGGTATTGATTGGTTTGCGTATAGATTGTAGATACAAGTCGCTGTCCAAAAGCATTATAAAGCGCATTATCAATATCTTGCATGGAAACGCCGAGTCGTGATGCTGTATCGCGATTAATATTGACATAAGCTTGTAAACCATTTTCTTGCAAGTCTGTTGCAACATCGGTTAGTTCAGGCGTTGCTTTTAGGCGATCAACGAGTCGAGTTGTCCATTCAGAGAGTTGTTGTTGATTCGTTGTTTGTAAGGTCAATTGGTATTGCGCATAACTGGTCCGATTGTCAATACTAATATCTTGAACGGGCTGCATATAAAGGGCTATGCCAGGAAGGTCTTGAATTTTAGTTTGAATTCGATTCATGATTGTATGAATGTCATCCCGATCACCTTTTGGTTTTAAGTTGATTTGCATGTGTCCGTTGTTAGGAGCGACATTGGTGCCATCAACACCAATAAATGAAGAAAGACTCTCAACATCAGGATCTTCAAGTACGATGTCAATTAATTTTTCTTGTTGTGAGCGCATTGCTTTAAAGGAAGCTGATTGATGGATTTCTGATACGGCTTGTATGACACCAGAATCTTGGGAAGGAAAAAATCCTTTGGGGATTAATAAATAAAGTACGCCCGTTAATACAACAGTACCGATTGTTGTCAGTAACATAAGTTTTTGGTGATTTAAAACCCATTTTAAGCCAATGGCATAGTGTTCAATCACCGCATCCCAAAAGGCATTAATGCGTTTAAAAAATTGAGGTTCTTTTTGCTTGTCTTCTGGAGAAATTGGTTTTAAAAGACGAGCACTCATCATCGGCGTTAATGTAAGTGAGATGAGGGCCGATAAAAGAATAGAAACGGCTAATGTCACAGCAAATTCGCGGAAAAGTCGGCCGATAACATCTCCCATGAATAATAAAGGAATGAGAACTGCAATTAAGGAAATTGTCAGCGAAATAATGGTAAATCCAATTTGTTTGGCACCTTTTAAAGCAGCTTCTAAGGGAGAATTTCCTTCTTCGATAAAGCGAGAAATATTTTCAATCATGACAATGGCATCATCAACCACAAAACCCGTTGCGATCGTTAATGCCATTAAAGACAGATTATTGAGTGAAAATCCGGTTAAATACATGATGCTGAATGTTCCGATTAAAGAGAGAGGAACGGCTACAGCAGGAATGATGGTTGCAGTGAGGTTGCGCAAAAAGAGAAAAACAACTAATACGACCAATGCAATAGACATCACTAATTCATGCTCAACGTCTCCCACAGAAGAGCGAATTGTTGTTGTTCTATCTGAGAGAATATCAACGTCGACAGCAGCAGGAAGACTTGTTTTTAATTGTGGTAGCATTTCTTTAATTTTGTCGGCCACATTAATCACATTGGCGCCAGGTTGACGTTGAACCGTTAGGATAACGGCCGGTTTTTTACCAGACCAAGCGGCTAAATTTTCGTTTTCTGCGCCATCAAAGACTTGAGCAATGTCTTTTAATCGAATAGGGGAGCCGCCATGGTAACTTACAATAACGTTTTCATATTCTTTCGCCGATTTTAATTGGTCATTGCCATCAATGGTTGAAGCTTGTAGCTCTCCATTAAAGCTTCCTTTAGCTTGATTAACGTTAGCTGTTGCGATGGCTGAACGAACTTGTTCAAGCGTAACATGGCGAGCCGCTAGAGCTTTTGAATTGGCATGAATTCGAACAGCAGGGCGTTGAGCCCCACTAATAGAAACTAAACCGACTCCAGGAATTTGCGATAATTTCTGTGCGATATGCGTATCGGCCAGATCTTCAAGTTGAGTAATAGTTAGTGTTGGAGAAGTAACGGCAATGGTCAAAATTGGGGTATCTGCCGGATTGACCTTATTGTATATTGGGGGATTAGGAAGGTCTGCCGGTAAAAGGGCATTTGCTGCATTAATCGCGGCTTGCACTTCTTGTTCGGCAACATCTAAAGTAAGGGAAAGGGAAAACTGTAGATTAATCACAGAAACCCCTTCAGCACTAGAAGATGACATCTGAGAAAGTCCCGGCATTTGGCCTAATTGTCTTTCAAGGGGCGCTGTAACAGTTGATGTCATAACTTCAGGGCTAGCACCTGGATAATACGTTACCACTTGAATAGTTGGATAATCAACTTCAGGGAGGGCCGAGACAGGTAGCAATCGCCACGAGACTAGTCCTGATAGGAAAATAGCGATCATCAATAAGATGGTTGCGACAGGACGAAGAATAAATAGGCGGGAAGGATTCATGGTCTATCCTGAAATTTATGAGGCAGATTGAGCACTTCCAAGTGTTTGTTGATCGACTGAATCAGTTGAAGAAGAGGCCTTAGGTGATGTACGATTAACGACTTTAATTAAAGAACCATCACGAAGTTTATCAATACCATCCGTGACGACAATGTCTCCAGCTTCAAGTCCTGATTCAACAATCGTATTTTCACCAGACGTCATGCCGATCTTGATTTTGACAAGAGAAACCGTGTTGTCTTTATTGACGCGATAGACTGTATGTCCTTGTTTTCCTAATTGGATAGCGACAGTAGGGACAAGGATGGCATTAGAAACATTTCCCAGATGCATGTGAATATTTACAAATTGATTGGGATATAGTTTGTGATCGGTGTTTTCAAATTTTGCTTTAATGCCAATGGTGCCAGTTTCCGTATTTAATTGGTTGTCTAATGCTAAAATTGCGCCTTGAGATAATAAATTCTTATCATCTCGATCCCATGCTTCGACAGAAAGGCGATTATTTTCTGAGTATGCTGCTAGCACTTGAGATAAATTGACTTCAGGAATGTTAAAGACGACATTGATGGGCATTTCCTGCGTAATAGTGACAATGCCGTTAGTATCTGATGCATGAACAATATTGCCAAGATCAACTTGACGCAACCCAACGCGACCGCTAATTGGAGCCGTAATACGGCTATAAATGATTTGAAGGCGAGCATTATCGACTACACCTTGATCCATTTTAACGGTTCCTTCATATTGTTTAACTAAAGAAGCCTGTGTATCAACTTGTTGACGTGCAATGGAATTTTGTTCAAGAAGTTGACGATAACGTTGAAGATCTAATCGTGCGTTAGACAATAGTGCTTTATCTCGCATTAATTGTCCTTCTGCTTGAAGGAGTTGTGCTTTAAAAGGGCGATTATCTAATTCTGCAAGTAATTGTCCCTGTTTGACAAATTGACCTTCTGTAAAATGGATTTTCATGAGCTGCCCGTCAACTCGGCTGTGAACGGTAACCGTATATGTTGAATCGACAGTTCCTAATGCACTCATTTCAAGTGGTGCATCCGCCTGAGTGACTGAGGCTGTTGTTACGGCAACGGGAGTGCTTTGAGGGGATGTTCCTTGATTTCGAGTAATGCCCCAATAAAGTCCCCAGATTATGATAAGGACGATCAAAATACCGATGACAATAAGCGGGCGTTTGAGTTTGGGATTTTTTAACATGATCGATAAATAAAGTTTACAGCTAATGGGCTTTGAAATTATATCAAGGCAATATTTATGCAGAAAATAAAAAATCAAGCTTTAATATATCGGCAAAATCGTGAAGTTTAAGTGATGCAAAAGTGATTTTGATGTTAAGTCGGTAGTTTTGTTATTTTTTTATATTCAACATCCGATAATAAGGGGAAGAAATCCCTTAAATCAGCCTAGACATCCACCACTTCATATCCCTCACTATCCGATCTCATCAATAACGGCAAACCTTCCTCATTCCCGTACATCCCTAAAACAATCAATACGCCTCTCCATCACCCACTTTGCGTGCTTACCTAAACCAGCTGACACACCGCCTTATCTCCCACATTGCAATAAAAAAGAATTTCCTAAAAATCGTAAAAAACAACTAACCCATTGAAAACTCATCAAAAACAAGAGATTGAACAAACCTCAACCAAAAACAACCTAGATCTAAAGTTCCAACGCAGGGAAAAAAACAAAACAAGCAACAAACTAGAAATCCCAAAGAACCTAACAAAGAAAAACAAAGCGAATGACAGAAAAGAAACCATCGAATTGGAAAAACTAAAAAGAAGAGAAAAAAAGAAACAAATGTGCTTCAAAAAATCAACCCGAACGTCACCAAAAAGAAACATCCGTTAATAAGCATAAAAAGACCAAAAAAGATTATACAAGAAAAACCAAAAAACGACCTAACCTACTGAGATAACAACAAAAAATCCCACCAAAAACTAGCCTTTCATCTTACCAACACTCCTCAAAAAAACAAACCCCTTAAAACGTAACCATCCAAAAATTCCCATCAAAACAAAGCCTTACCAAAAAATTCAACATCCTGTAATGCTTATTAACGGACATAGAACCCAAAACGCCTAAAAAAACCAACAAAAACAACGACAAAGCT
>CAKRSU010000010.1 GCA_934401755.1 uncultured Oxalobacter sp. | reverse complement strand
CTTATCGAAAATCCTTTACGGTTTGGACGGTATGGCAAAACTAAAACGATTATGCTTTTTTTGATGATGGTTGGGGTAGGATTTTGCGGCTATCGTGCATTTAAAACAAAAGGGTTTCCGAAACGATTTCCTAAGGAAATACAGGTTTTACAGGAAACGTTAATCAAATTTGAAAATTCTAATACTGGTTTTTATGATACTTTGGGTAAACGAAATCCGTGCCATTCCTTTAATGAAGAATCAGATTTTAATGAATGCCGTAGAATTGAAAACAGCTCGTTTAATCCTAGAAAACAAATAATAGCAATTTGGGGAGATTCGCACGCAACACACCTAATACCTGGACTACGGCAGTATTTTGGAAATCAATTTAATATCATGCAACGTTCTGGTGGAGGATGCCCAGCAATGGGCAATCAAAGAAAACCTATCTGTCAAAAAAATACATCTTTAATTATTAAAGATATCATTAAAACTAAACCTTGGTTAGTCATTTTAGCTGCAAGATGGGATGCTTATTCTGAAAATATAAATCACCTTACAGAAGTTATTCATCAGTTAAAAAAAAGCAATATTAATAATATTATTTTGATTGGCAGTGTTCCCTCTTATAAAAACCCATTACCTAAAGAACTAATTAAATCCTATCTTAGAAATGGACAATATCCTGAACGCATTAAAAAAATTCAGCCTTTCTCAAAGACTACTGATGAAAAAATGGCCACTTTAGCCAAAAACATCAATATTCCCTATTACTCAACCTATCAATTGCTATGCAACAAAGATGGATGCGAAACAATGGCGGATAATAATCCAGAAAAAGTACTATCATTTGATGATACACATCTTACGGAAGCGGGCTCTCTCTATTTAGTTAAAAGACTAAAAAATGATCTTGGCTTTTTAAATCATCAATAACTATCACTTGGAATATTTATACAATAATCTGACAGATCTTCTCAGATGAATATCTGTCAGATTACCAATAACAAAACCCATCAAAAAATAACAAAAATGACACTACCTATTTGTCAACAGCCTTGCTGTGGATAACTTTGTGAAGAACCTATCGACAAGTCTCTAAGTAGATTGATTTTATGGTAAAAATACTTGTCCTAGATCAATTTTGATAGTGTGTTTAAATGTACTTTTAAGCTCAATTTTTTAAAGTGATTTGCCATATAAAATTTATGCCCACCTTTTGTTGATAACTTCTGTAAAACTCATGATCAAACCATTTATCTCATTGAATTTAAATAAAAATTTATCAATGCTCAAAAATTAAGCAATTCGTACAATATTCCTTAGATAGAACTTGTTTTCTTATTTGTCAAGTCAATAAAGAAGAATTTTTCATGTAATTTTATGACCATTCCCCAGAAAATGTGGATAACTTTGTGGGGAAATAAAACACAAGGAATTTATCTGATTGAAATCATTGAAAAAAACGTATAATGCCTAAAAAATAGGCAAGCAATTCTATAGAATCCTATCGGCTATTGCCCAGATCCTCCAAACCGAGCGGATACATGACTAAACGTTCTTCTTACGATGGAATAACAATATTCTCAATATTTTTCTTAAGTGTAATCAGAGAACTTTTCAATAGAATCAAACCGTCCATCTGCCACTAAATGCTTGATAAGCTGTCTTGCCTTGATGGTTCTTCTTCCATGCAAGCAAACTGTCATATATTTTTCGTTGAGCTCCGTTTATAGATCCAAAGACACATTTCCAAGGATTATTTTTAACAGAATTTACACGTTTCCTAGGTTTATTTTCTGGCAAATCCACACATTTCCAAGGCTTAAGCTTTTCCATAAAAAAGAACAACGACAAAAAAACAAGCCAAGAATCTATATGGGCATTAACAAATGTTTGTCGAAACATCATCAAACAATGGAACTTAAAAAGAAATCATTAATAGAATAAAGGGATAAAAACGCTAAACCTAAATGGAGATGGGCTGAACCGAATCAACAATGATTTCGGCACTACCTTCTGCTAATCGGACTAACACACGCTCTTTCACAGGAATTTTTGCTGGAGAACGAACAATTTGGCCATCACAATCCTGCATAATGGCATAACCACGATTTAAAATTTGCTGTGGATTTAATAAGGCTAACTTTTCCGATAGAACTTCTATTTTTAGATGCTGAGCTTGAACAGATTTATTCACTGATAAAACCAATCGCTCTGCAAGATGCTGTAAACGATCCTTTTGCTGCAAAACACTTTGCTGCTTTGCTTTAAATCGCACAATCAATGCTTCTAAACGCAAACGCTCTCGTCTAACCGATTCAATCGGTCGAATTAAACGTTTTGACAACATATCCGTATGCTGCATGGCATTTTGGAGATGACGTTTCATTGACCATTTCATTCGGTCCATAAGAACCATCAATATATCTAACCATTCATCTCGGCTTTTCGCCACTAATTCTGCTGCCCCCGTTGGGGTTGGGGCTCGAACATCTGCGGCAAAATCTGCGATTGTAAAATCTGTTTCATGACCAATGCCTGAAACAATTGGAATTTGACACGCTGCAATAGCTCTTGCAACAATCTCTTCGTTAAAGCACCATAAATCTTCCATACTACCACCACCACGACAGATAATTAATACATCACATTCCTGACGAGATGATGCAATCGTAATGGCTTCAGCAATTTTTTCTGCCGCATCAACACCTTGAACCAAGGTTGGGTACAAAATAATATTGATATAGGGTGCCCGACGTGACAATGTTGTCATCACATCACGTAATGCTGCCGCTTGCGTACTTGTTACGACACCAATCGTTTTAACAAATACCGGCAAAGACTGTTTTCGCTCTGGACGAAATAAACCTTCTGCTTCAAGGCGAGCCTTCAAACGCAAAAAAGCTTCATATAAATTGCCCATTCCTGCATGACGAAGCGATTCGACATTCAGCTGAATATCTCCCCTTGCCATATACATGGATAATGTTGCAGAAACTTCAATACGATCTCCAACCTTAGGGACAAATGAAGCGAGGCGGGCTCGTCCACGAAACATCACGGCACGAATCTGCGACGTTCCATCTTTAAGCGTAAAGTACCAATGTCCAGATGCTGCTTGTGTAAAATTAGAAATTTCGCCAGATACCCAAAACAATGGGAAATTTGAATCAAGTAATTGAGCAACGGCTCGATTTAATTCTGAGACCGTTAATACTTCTCGATTTCTGACAAAAGCAGATAAAACCTCAGAAGATGAAATATGATGAAGATCGTCCACTATCAATAAGAAAAAGAATGCTTACTTCTTAACAGAACCATACCATTGCGGATAAAACTTCAAAACAGCAGGACCTTTAGAATCCATACAATGACATAGATCTAAATTAAATGGACGCTCATCATCTTTTTGGAATGCCGCCTTAACACGCGCCTCTTCTTCCCCAAAGACAAAAACCTGCATAGCAACAGAAGGAATTGCCTCAGCAATCTCATTCATATGCGTACACCCATCCATCGCCCCAAAGCGCTCATGGATTCCATGGCGAAAATGATGCAGAACATTTAATCCGACTAATTTGGAATATCGAGAATGAATCCGCTCACAAAAACCTTCAAATGGCACCTCATCAAAAGCAATATGAGCATCAATGACCGTCCCTTGTGGATTAGTCGTCAATCGCATCCACATATCATGAAGCGGTCGTTTTGCAGGAATGACAACTGACGCCAACAGCAATTCATGAGTTTTTACATCCGTAAACCGAGCATCAATATCCCAGAATCCATCTTCACGAAGAAAAAACTGAACCTTAATTGTTCGGGTATGCTTTAAAACCCGAGGGGTAGTAGCTAGTGGCAGTGGCATAGTGACATATACTTAAATACAGGATTTCAGCAACCCAATAGGCTGCCTATGCAACATCTACAATGGCATTATACCAAAAAGACACCCCCATAAACGATGCCCCTTGTGAGACATTCTTTAATTTTTATTTCAGAAAATACGATATTTTTTCACAGTTACCGTTAATATATATGTCAATGAATTGGGAAAAACCAACTGGAAAGATTTTCATGGACGATAATAAGAAAAAACCTCAAGACGAAGAAAAAAAGAGAGCCCTCTCTGCTGCTTTAGCCCAAATTGAACGACAATTTGGCAAAGGCTCTGTTATGCGAATGGCCCCTGATGTCATTGTTGAGAAAGTACCTGTTTTCTCGACAGGATCACTGGGACTAGATATTGCACTGGGTATTGGCGGACTACCACGCGGAAGAGTTATTGAAATTTATGGCCCTGAATCTTCAGGGAAAACAACCTTAGCCTTGCAAGCTATTGCAGAAATGCAAAAACTAAACGGTACCTGTGCCTTTATTGACGCAGAACATGCTTTAGACGTTAATTACGCCAAACAATTAGGGGTTAATTTAAACGAATTATTAATTTCACAACCCGACACTGGTGAACAAGCATTAGAAATCACCGAAGCACTGGTTCGCTCAGGAGGCGTTGATCTTGTCATTATTGACTCCGTTGCAGCATTAACGCCTAAAGCTGAAATCGAGGGCGATATGGGAGATTCATTACCAGGTCTTCAAGCTCGACTTATGTCTCAAGCGCTTCGTAAATTAACAGGCACCATTAAGAAAAACAATAGTACCGTTATTTTCATCAACCAAATCCGTATGAAAATCGGCATTATGTTCGGTAATCCCGAAACGACAACGGGTGGCAATGCGCTAAAATTCTATTCATCGGTTCGTTTAGATATTCGTCGTGGTGGCAATATTAAAAGCAGTGATACCGTTATTGGGAATGAAACTCGCGTTAAAGTGGTTAAAAACAAAATGGCGCCTCCCTTTAAAGAAACAACTTTTGATATTCTTTATGGGGAAGGCACTTCTCGCGAAGGTGAAATTATCGATTTAGGTGTTGACTTAAAAATCGTTGAAAAATCAGGATCTTGGTACAACTATAATGGTGAACGCTTAGGACAAGGACGAGATAATGTTCGCACATTCCTCAAAAACAATCCTAATGTCGCTCGCGAAATTGAAAATAAAATCCGTGCAGCGAAAGGCATTGAAGCAATGCCGACAGACACTGCAATCGATGGGCCATTACAATCGGAAGAAGACTAATTCTGTTTAAACGCATGAAACAGAAATTGAGTTTAAAAGCACGAGCACTGAATTTTCTATCTAAACGGGAATACAGTGCCCGTGAGCTTGCTTTAAAACTACAACCTTACGCCACAGAAAATGATGATATTGAGGCCATCATTTCATGGCTACAGGAAAAGAATTTTCTTTCTGAAGAACGTTTTGTCGAATCCTATGTCAGACAACGTATTTCACGCTATGGCAATCAAAAAATCTTATACGACTTGCAAAATTACCATATTGCATCGCCCATTATCGAAGAAATAACGGAAACGCTCAAAGAAACGGAACTAGCACGAGCCCTTGCTTTATGGAAACGCCGATTTGGGAAACCGCCTCAAACGATTCAAGAAAAAGCCAAACAAATCCGATTTCTTCAATACCGGGGATTCCCTCTCAATATTATTCAAAAAATCATCAAAGGTGATTTTCCAGATTATGACTAGTTTTGCTTTCTAGATAAAAAATCACAAAAGCATTTCATAACGAATGTTTGTTAACGTTTCGAGATATCGAAAAGACATCCCTATTTCACAAATACTATTTGAAAGATCTCCCAATATTTTGGGTTCGATAAGCCCATCCCATTAAAAGAACCCCAAAAATAATCATCGGTAAAGAGAGCATTTGCCCGGCAGAAATAGTTATAAAGCCGAATCCGACTTCATAATCAGGCATTCGAAAATATTCAGTGAAAAAACGAGCACAACCATATAAAACACAATACAATCCGCTCACAGCACCACGTGGACGCTCTTTTCTGGCATAAATCCAAAGAATGATGAATGCCAAAATACCATCAACAAGCATTTGATAAAGAGGAGATGGATGACGAGGCAACATATCCACATTAGGCCAAATCATCGCCCAAGGTAGATCCGGTGACGCAATCCGCCCAGGCAATTCACCATTAATAAAATTCCCTAAACGTCCTGCCGCATAACCCAATGGCACCAATGGCGCGATCATATCCATCGTATCCCAAAAATGACGACCATTTTTACGTCCCCAAAACCATGCTGCAACAAGAACGCCTAAAAACCCCCCATGAAAAGACATTCCACCATGCCAAACGGCAATAATTTCAGCAGGATGTGTAAAAAAATACTTAGGGTTATAAAAAAGCACTTCGCCTAAACGGCCTCCAACAATGACACCGACTACACCGTAAAACAACATATCGTCTAGATTTTTAGCAATCCATCCTTGACGTTGGAGATGCGGCTGCTTAATTCGAATACGTCCCAAAAAAATAAAGCAAAGAAACGCAAACATGTACATTAAGCCATACCAATGAACCGGAATAGGACCAATAGAAAACGCAACAGGATTAGGTAATGGATGGACCAACATAATGGGCGAGCCTAGTGAAGTAAACCGTTAAAAACTTAAAACAATAGTGCTATATAATACTAACTAGTTAGTTTATATGCCAACTGAAAGTTTGGCAGAGCTCGTGAAATCTGAAACATTCATACATTTCATCAGAATCATACGGCTCTCACAACATAAAATTAAATTGGAGATAAATAGATGCCTCGCTATCGTTCATGGACTTCCACCCATGGAAGAAATATGGCTGGTGCTCGCGCATTATGGCGTGCAACCGGCATGAAAGACGGTGATTTTAATAAACCGATCATCGCTGTTGTCAATTCATTCACCCAATTTGTCCCAGGGCATGTTCATTTAAAAGACATGGGACAAATGGTTGCTCGTGAAATTGAAGCAGCAGGAGGTATCGCTAAAGAATTTAATACCATTGCAATTGATGATGGTATCGCGATGGGACATGGCGGCATGCTCTATTCTCTGCCTCATCGTGAATTGGTCGCCGACTCTATTGAATATATGGTAGAAGCGCACTGTGCCGATGCCATGATTTGTATTTCTAATTGCGACAAAATCACCCCGGGGATGTTAATGGCAGGAATGCGACTGAATATCCCTACCATCATGGTTTCTGGTGGCCCCATGGAAGCAGGTAAACTTACTACCGTTATTCCAGGACAAAAAGTCATTAAAGTTGACTTAATTGATGCCATGATTCAAGCAGGAAATCCAAATAATAGCGACGCTCTCGTTGAAGACTATGAACGCAGTGCCTGTCCAACTTGTGGCTCTTGCTCCGGAATGTTTACTGCAAACTCAATGAACTGCTTGATGGAAGCTTTGGGAATGGGATTACCTGGCAACGGAACGATGTTAGCAACCCATGCAGACCGCAAAGAAATTTTCTTAAAAGCAGCGCGTCAAATTGTCGAAAATGCCAAACGTTGGTATGAACATGACGATGCTTCTGTTTTACCTCGCTCCATTGTCACAAAAGCGGCACTAGAAAATGCAATGGCACTTGACGTTGCAATGGGAGGATCTACAAATACCGTACTCCACCTTCTAGCTATCGCAAATGAAGGTAATGTCCCATTTACCATGGCCGATATTGATCGCGTTTCTCGCCATGTTCCTTGTATTTGTAAAGTCTCTCCGGCCACTCATGATTATTATGTCGAAGATGTTCATCGTGCCGGCGGCATTCTCGGCATCATGGCCGAATTAAACCGAGCAGGTTTGATTCATCCCTCTTGTAACACCGTTTATGGTGGCACTATTGGCGAAGCTATTGCAAAATACGATGTTATCACCAATAAAGATCCTGATATCGACCAATTTTACCGTGCAGCACCAGGTGGCGTTCGCACTATTGAGCCATTTTCTCAAAACAAACGTCATGCGGAACTTGATAAAGACCGCACGGCAGGTTGTATCCGTGACTTAGCACATGCTTATACGGTTGAAGGTGGCCTATCCGTTTTGTTTGGCAATATTGCAGAAAATGGCTGTATCGTTAAAACAGCAGGCGTTGATGAAAGTATTTTCGTTTTTTCTGGCAAAGCTCGTATTTTTGAAAGCCAAGAAGATACCGTTGAAGCTATTTTGGGCGACAAGATTCATCCAGGAGATGTCATTATTGTTCGCTATGAAGGCCCTAAAGGCGGACCGGGTATGCAAGAAATGTTATATCCAACGTCTTATATCAAATCCAAAGGACTAGGAAAATCATGTGCTCTGTTTACTGATGGGCGTTTTTCAGGCGGATCTTCAGGCTTAGTGATCGGCCATGCTTCACCTGAAGCCGCATCCGGTGGTGCCATTGGCCTTATTGAAGAAGGCGATATCATTGATATTGATATTCCGGCTCGCAGCATTCATCTTAGAATTAGCGATGAAGAACTCGCTAACCGTCGTGCAAAAATGGAAGCTAAAGGCGCGAATGCTTGGAAACCCCATCGTTCCCGCGTCGTCTCCAAATCACTTAAAGTATATGCTTCCACGGCAGCTTCTGCAGACCGCGGTGCTATTCGCGAATTAAAAGAATAATCATATTGACTTACCATGAATCCCTGCAATCGCAGGGATTTTTTCATATTTTTAGACAGCAACTTCAAGGTTTTGAAATGCTGCTCTATAATCGCCATAAATTAAATGGATCGCATTATGGAAAAAAATTCAACTATAAAAAACGATGTATGGTCTGGGCGTTTCTCTGAACCCGTTGATGAGCTCGTACAACGTTACACCGCATCAGTTACTTTCGATAAACGCATGGCAACCTTTGATATTCAAGGTTCTTTAGCGCATGCCAAAATGCTTTGTAAACAGAAAATTCTGACTGAACAAGATTTGGCCGATATCCAACATGGCCTCAATCAGATTCTTGAAGAAATTCGTGCCAACCAATTTAACTGGTCAATCGGTTTAGAAGACGTTCATATGAATATTGAACGCCGCTTAACAGATCTCATTGGCGATGCAGGCAAACGCTTGCATACTGGACGTTCCAGAAATGACCAAGTTGCGACCGATATTCGCCTTTATCTGCGCTCTGCCATCGATACAATCGATCATTTATTAAGAACATTATGTACTTCACTTGCAGATCTTGCCGAAAAACACTATGACACTATTCTGCCAGGATTTACACATATGCAAGTTGCTCAGCCGGTTACATTTGGCCACCATCTACTCGCTTATGCAGAAATGTTTTGTCGTGATATTGAACGGATGCAAGACTGTCGTAAGCGCGTTAATCGTCTTCCTCTTGGAGCTGCAGCACTTGCAGGAACAACTTTCCCAATTGACCGTGAATACGTTGCACAACTCTTAGACTTTGAAGATGTTTGCAGAAATTCTTTAGATGCGGTCTCCGATCGTGATTTTGCGATCGAATTTTGTGCCGCATCTTCTCTCATCATGACGCATATCTCGCGTTTATCCGAAGAATTAGTCATTTGGATGAGTCCTCGAGTCGGATTTATTGATATTGCAGATCGTTTCTGTACAGGTTCTTCCATCATGCCTCAGAAAAAGAATCCAGACGTTCCTGAACTAGCTCGAGGAAAAACAGGCCGAGTTAACGGTCATCTCATGGGACTATTAACCCTCATGAAAGGCCAACCTCTTGCTTATAACAAAGACAATCAAGAAGACAAAGAACCCCTATTTGATACGATTGATACAGTATCGGATACCTTACGAATCTTTGCAGATATGATTAAAGCGATCACAGTAAAACCCGACATGATGCGCCAAGCTGCTTTACAAGGCTATGCCACCGCAACTGATTTGGCCGATTATCTGGTTAAAAAAGGACTCCCTTTCCGTGCCGCTCATGAAACCGTTGCCAGAGCTGTTCGCTTTTGTGTCGAACATCATTGTGATTTAAGCGATATGACACTCGAACAAATGCAAACATTCTCTCCGCTCATTGAATCTGATGTGCTGGGCGCGTTAACACTTGAAGCATCTGTTAGTGCCCGTGCTCATATCGGAGGAACAGCGCCAGAACGTGTTAAAGAGGCCATTGCCCATTTAAGAAAACGTCTTGAACACTAAAAATAGTGGCAGGCAATAGTGCTTATCATGCCTATTGCCTGATTGAATTGGGTCGGAGAACATTGTGTTTGATATTTTTCAATCTGCAGGATGGCCGATTTGGCTATTATTAATAACATCCATTATCGGGCTCACTCTTATTATTGAGCGCTTTTACGCTCTTCAGAAAAAACGGATTCTGCCCGATCATTTATTAGAACGTACGATTAAACGAGTTCGAAATCATCAAATGGATGAAGCGGCCATCAATCAGTTAGCAGAAAATTCACCCCTAGGACTCATTTTGGCAACTGGACTTCGGCACGCCAATCAGCCTAAAGAAACAATCCGAGAACATATGGAAGAAACCGGACATTTAATTGATCTTCGTTTAGGCAAATTTCTCACAACATTAGGAACAATCGCCACTCTAGCGCCTTTATTAGGTCTTTTTGGAACCGTTATCGGCATGATCGAAATATTTGGCGCACAAAATCATAACGGCATGAATCCCACTCAATTGGCCCATGGCATTTCTGTGGCACTCTATAACACAGGCTTTGGACTGATGATTGCTATGCCAGCACTTGTTTTCTACCGACATTTCAAAGCATTAATTAATAATTACCTCATTCAAATGGAAAATCAAGCCGCTCAATTGCTTGATACGATCATTGATTTGCGCCGTTCAAAATAGGGAAATGTACTGTGAATTTTCGCAAGCCTCAAACTGATGATACACCGGATATCAATCTCATTCCGTTTATTGATATTCTATTGGTCATTCTCATATTTTTGATGGTTAGCACAACATTTAGCCAATATTCTGAACTTCAAATTTCGCTACCGATTGCTACAGCGGAGAATCCCAGTGAACACCCACAAAATATTAATATTATGATCGATGTCACTGGACAAATTGCAGTAAATAACCATCCGGTCAAATTTTCTTCTCAAGACCAATTCGCTGATTTTTTAAGACAACAAGCCGATCGTCTAAGTAACAACACACCAACCGTCGTGATTGCAGCCGATCATCAAGCCACCCATCAATCCGTTATTCATGTATTAGAAGCCGTTAAAATGGCTGGATTTGATCGACTCGCATTTGCAACGATCAAAGAGCAGAAGGGACTTAAATGAATCATAAAGCCCACCGTGAAAATTTCTGGATGACGGTCTGGTTACATCGCGGAATATTGGCGACCTTACTTTTTCCCTTATCATTACTCTTTAGACTGATTATCACTTTTCGTCGTATCGCCTACCTCAAAGGTTGGATCAAATCCACTAAAATACCAGTACCTGTTATTGTTGTAGGTAATATTTTCATTGGCGGAACAGGAAAAACACCTTTTACCATTTGGCTCATCCAATGCCTACGTCGGGCAGGTTTTACACCAGGGGTTATTTCTAGAGGTTATGGTTCATCCAACAACATTCCCCAACATGTTGACCCTAAAACATCGCTCGCCACAGAAATCGGTGATGAACCCTTATTAATTGCATCTCATACGCAATGTCCATTAGTCGTTTGTCGTCAACGAGTACTGGCTGCCCAACACCTCTTAAAAAAATACCCAGATGTTGACATCATCGTTTCTGACGACGGTATGCAACATTATGCACTAGCAAGAGATATTGAAATTCTCATTTTTGATGGACGAGGTGCTGGCAACCAATGGCTGCTTCCTGCTGGTCCTTTGCGTGAACCCCCTTCAAGAAGAGGAAATTTTACGATTATCAATGGACATAATTATCCAGCGCCGAATAATCCCATTTATACGGAGAACATGTATTTGATGCAGCTTAAAACCGATACAGCTGAACAACTTGCTAATCGCCATTTAACTCAACGGCTTTCCGATATTCGAGGAACCATAACCGCAGCGGCAGGTATCGGCAATCCCCAACGCTTTTTTTCATCACTTAAAAAGCAAAAATTGGTTTTTAATGAAATGCCGCTTCCTGATCATTACAGTTTTTCAGAAAATCCTTTTAAAAATACGGTATCTGACATTATTCTTATTACTGAAAAAGATGCGGTTAAATGTTATCAACACCCTGAATTGCTAGCAGATAAACGGATCTGGGTTGTCCCCGCCACTGTCGAAATAGACAACCCTGAACTAGAAAAACAGATTTTGGAGAAATGTCGTGAATGTAAAGCTACTTGATATCTTGGTATGCCCAATTTGCAAAGGTCCTTTGCAATATAACAAAGAACAACAAGAGCTTATTTGTCATCCAGATTCGCTCGCTTACCCAATTCGAGATGGAATTCCTATTCTGCTTGAAGATCAAGCTCGCCCTATCGAGCCATTTCCTAATGAATCCAATCGATCTGAAAATAAGGATAAATAATGTCTTTTTATGTTGTCATTCCTGCCCGATTAGCCTCAACACGCCTTCCCAACAAACCTTTAGCGGATATTGAGGGAAAACCAATGATTGTACGTGTTGCAGAACAGGCTGCAAAATCTGGTGCGCGAGATATTATTGTTGCAACCGATGCTCAATCTATTGTTGATGCCTGTACCGCTAACCATATTCCAGCAATACTCACCCGTAAAGACCATACCTCAGGAACTGATCGTATCGCTGAAGTCGCTGCCAATATGAATTGGGATGATGATGCAACGATTGTTAATGTTCAAGGAGATGAACCTTTAATAGCCCCGACGCTTATTTCCGCAACAGCTGCTTTAATATCCGATACGACGCCCATGTCGACTGCGGCTCATGCCCTAGAATCTCCGGAGGATATCTTTAACCCGAATTATGTCAAAGTTGTTCTTAATAAAAATCATCAAGCAATGTATTTTTCGCGCGCCGCGATTCCTTGGTACCGTGATGGCTATGCAAAATCAGAAAAACAATATCCTACTTTCCCGGCACTACGCCATATTGGTCTTTATGCTTTTAGAAACGACTTTCTAAAAACCTATACCTCATTAACGGTTGCCCCCATGGAGCAACTTGAATCACTCGAACAATTGCGAGTACTTTGGCATGGTTATCCCATCGCAGTCTATATTACGCGCCAAATTCCTGAAGCTGGTGTTGATACGTTAGCCGATCTTGAACGTGTTCGAAAACGATATGCCACTTTCAAATAACAGAAATTTCGATATCATTTTGCAACTTATCGGCTAAAGATCGGTTTCTGGTAAAATGAGGCTTTAATCGGCACAATTATTATTGAAATCATTCATCAATCCATTAGATTGTGCTGTCGTTTTTAATTACATAAGGATTTTGGTTATGCGTCTTATTCTATTGGGAGCCCCAGGCGCAGGTAAAGGCACTCAAGCGACCTATCTCCGCGAACAATTTGGTATTCCTCAAATTTCTACTGGTGATATGCTCCGAGCGGCGGTTAAAGCAGGAACTCCTCTTGGATTACAAGCCAAGAAAATCATGGAATCGGGTGGTCTAGTTTCCGATGAACTCATTATTAATCTAGTCAAAGACCGTCTAAAACAGCCTGATTGCGCCAATGGTTATCTATTTGATGGATTTCCTCGTACACTTGCTCAAGCAGAAGCCATGAAAACAGCGGGAATTGGTGTTGATTATGTGGTTGAAATTGATGTTCCCGATGATGTGATTATTTCTCGTATGGTCGGACGCCGAGTTCATCCTGCATCAGGTCGCACCTACCATATTGAATATAATCCGCCTAAAGTTCCTGGAAAAGATGATGTAACGGGAGAAGACCTTATCATCCGTGATGATGACAAAGAAGAAACGGTAAAAAAACGACTGGCTGTTTACCATGATCAAACAGAAGTATTAGTTTCCTATTACAGTAAAGAAGCCGCTTCTGGTACAGATAATGCCCCCAAATATCGAAAAATTACGGGTGTAGGTCCTATTGATCAAATTCGAGCATCTCTACTTAATGCACTGAAATAATCAGTTCATCATATTAAAAGCACTGATCCATCTTGAATCATCAAGTCATCAGTGCTTTTTGCCTTAAAAACGAATCGATCTCTCAATTCGTTTCAATTTTTAACAAGTTGTTCTTCCCCTCAGTATAAAATTGATATCTCTCAGCCAACTTTTCTCAATAAAAATATTTATGAAATCCCGTTTTTTTCGTCCCAACGCTTTAATAACATGGATATTTACAGGTTCTCTTCTATTATCTGGCTGTGCAGAATATAACGGAATTTTAAAACCCGAAAAAACCGAGAAAGCCCCTTATTTTCTGGAACAACAACCCCGTAGTTGTGTTAGTAAAGTTGGTGTAAAAGGACGCTTTTCTGCCTACATCAAAAATAAAGGACAAGAAGAAGCATTGCATGGCGGATTTGAGTGGGAACAACAACCCGACATGATTACTATCCGTTTTCTATCTCCGTTAGGACAAGTGGTTGCAACCGCTGATATTATGCCGCAAATCACAACGCTAACAATTCCTGGTAAACCGCCACGAACGGCAAAAAATGCTGAAAAACTGATCGAATCTCAATTGGGTTGGACATTGCCCGTTAGTGGACTTAAAGACTGGCTTCAAGGATGTGCAACTGACTCTCAAAATCAAGCATTTATTGCCTCTCCCGATAAACGCTGGGTCGTCACTAACGATAAATGGCAAATTGAATATGCAACATGGATTGATGGTCCCATCATGCCACTGCCTAAACGCATTAACCTTATTAAAGGCAAAGATCTCACTGATCTTGATATCAATATTAAATTAGTGATTGACCAATGGCAATTTTAACGCACCATCATGGCAAACTTGCCTGTAGAAATTGTTCAGCCCCTGCTAAGTTGAATTTATTTTTACATATAATCGGTCGCCGGGCAGACGGATATCATTTATTAGAATCCGCATTTCAACTCATTGATTATTGCGACACGTTACATTTTACTTGCCGAAATGATGGCAAAATTAAACGTTTAACCTTAATCGACAATATTCCTGAATCATCTGACTTAACGGTACGTGCCGCATTGCTATTGAAAAAAAATGCAACTCAAAAAGGACACCCCATACCAGGCGTTGATATTGAAATCGAAAAACACATTCCGCTTGGTAGTGGCCTTGGCGGCGGATCTTCTGATGCAGCAACAACACTACTCATTTTAAATAATCTCTGGAAATGTCATTTTTCAGACCAAGAACTCATGCAAATGGGGGGTACTCTTGGTGCTGATATTCCCTTTTTTCTATTTCAGCAAAATGCCTTTGCACAAGGCATTGGAGAAAAACTAACACCGATTAAAACGCCTTCTGGGTGGTTTGTTGTGATTAAACCACCCATTACTGTGCCAACTGCCGTAGTATTCCAATCATATAGATTGACAAGAAACTCAGAACCAATCAAAATAGAAAACTCTCCAGATTTTTGTGATTCTTATATTCAAATCGGTAAAAATGACTTACAAATGGAAGCATCTTTACTTTTCCCTGAAATAAGAGACGCATTAAATGATTTGGGGCAGTATGGAAATGCTAAAATGACAGGATCAGGTGCTTGCGTCTTCGCTTATTTCGATACAGAACAAAAAGCACATGATGTTATGACTGCGTTGTCCGATAAATGGGATATTATGGTTGTTCGTTCTCTTCAACGCCATCCTCTCACGGATTTTGTTAGCATCCAGAAAATGCGATTTTAGATAGCATCCTAATGCTGGTCCGATTATAATATCGTCTGCATTTAAAGGGGTATAGCCAAGCGGTAAGGCATCGGGTTTTGATCCCGACATGCGGAGGTTCGATCCCTCCTACCCCTGCCAATTTTCCATCTCTATCATCAAGACAATAGGATCTTAAGGATAACGGCAAAATCATGTCACACAGCAATTTTATGGTTTTTTCTGGCAACGCTAATCCAGAACTCGCAAAAAGTGTCGCTGCCAAACTGGGCATGCCATTAGGTAAAGCATTAGTTACAAAATTCTCAGATGGCGAAGTGCGTGTTGAGATCAACGAAAAAGTCCGTGGCAAAGATGTCTTTATTATCCAGTCTACTTGTTCTCCCACTAACGATAATTTGATGGAAATTGTGTTAATGGCAGATGCACTCAAACGAGCCTCTGCTGAACGCATCACCGCTTGCATTCCATATTTTGGATATGCTCGACAAGATAGACGCCCTCGTTCAACTCGTGTCGCTATTTCTGCTCGTGTCGTTGCCAATATGTTGGAAAGCATTGGCATTAGCCGCATTATCATCATGGATGTTCATGCCGATCAGATTCAAGGATTTTTTGATATTCCTGTCGACAATATCTATGGCTCTCCGATTTTATTGCGTGATATTGCCGAAAAACATTACCAAAATTTAATTGTTGTTTCTCCTGATATTGGTGGAGTTGTTCGCGCTCGTGCGGTTGCACATCAACTCGGCTGTGAATTATCCATTATTGACAAACGTCGTCCAAGACCTAATGAATCCGAAGTAATGAATCTCATTGGCAGTGTTGAAGGTAAAAACTGCATCATTATGGATGATATTGTCGATACCGCGGGAACTTTGACTAAAGCAGCCGAAGCTCTTAAAGAACGTGGTGCAAAAACCGTTTCTGCTTATTGTACGCATCCCGTATTATCAGGCCCTGCTGTTGAACGAATTGCAGCCTCTTCATTAGATGAATTAGTGGTTACTGATACGATTCCACTATCTGATAATGCGAAGAAATGTCCTAAAATTCGTCAAGTTTCTTGTGATGCTGTATTAGCCGAAACATTACATCGAGTTAGTACGGGTGAATCCGTCATGTCTTTGTTCGATGAATTAGAACAAAATGCTTAATTAATTGACCTTTAACTGTTTTTCTGAAGTTTCTGGTCGCGGAAACTTCTCAACAAACGAGGGAAACCTCATTTTTATATTGGAGTTATATTCATGAAAATCGTTGCAACAGCAAGAACAGAAGTAGGAACCGGAGCGAGCCGCCGCCTACGTGCTGCTGGTAAAGCCCCTGGTATCGTTTATGGCGGTACTGCTGAACCTCAAAGCATCACATTGGATCATAATGAATTGTATTATGCCTTGAAGAAAGAAGCTTTTCATTCTTCTATTTTGGATCTTGAAATCGACGGTAAAATTGAAAAAGTTTTATTACGTGATTTCCAAAATCATGCTTACAAGCCATTAATTTTGCACGTTGATTTTCAGCGTATTGATCCCAACCAGAAAATTACAGTCAATATTCCATTACACTTCATTAATGAAGAAAACGCTCCTGCTGCGAAATCAGGTGGTCTGCATCATGCAACTTCTGAACTGGAAATTTCTTGTTTGCCTGCTGATTTGCCTGCATTCATCGAAGTTGATTTGTCCGGTATTGAAGTTGGACAGTCCATTCATCTGAAAGACTTGAAGTTACCAGCTGGTGTCACCGCAGTTGCTCATGACGAAAATCTTCCAATTGTTACAACTGAAGAAATTATCGTACCAGCTGAAGAAGATGCTGATGCTGCTGAAGGTGATGCACCCGCAGCTGCCCCTGCAACTGAAGCTTAATTAAAAGCATCTTTCAATAAAAAGGGCATCTGCCTACTTGGCAGGTGCTTTTTTTTTGCATATAATTGTGTCTCTTCTTTAGGGGAGTCGCCAAGTTGGTTAAGGCACCGGATTCTGATTCCGGCATGCGAGGGTTCAAATCCTTCCTCCCCTGCCATTCCTCCTTTATCGCGCCCGCCTTCAGGCGTGCAGTGTTCCCAAGTATGTTGGCAGTGACACAACGTACACCGTTATGCGTTATGTGACTTCCAACCAATAACGGAAAAGAAAAAATCATGTCAGATCATAACCTGAAGATTTTCTCCGGCAATGCCAATCCCGCACTGGCATCCAAAGTTGCGAGTCGATTAGGTATTCCTCTGGGCAAATCGCTTGTCACTAAATTCTCAGATGGCGAAGTTCGCGTTGAACTCAATGAAAATGTTCGAGGCAAAGATGTTTTCATTATTCAGCCAACTTGTGCACCAACGAATGATAACTTAATGGAAATTCTATTAATGGTTGATGCACTAAAACGAGCTTCTGCTGAACGTATCACTGCTTGCATTCCATATTTTGGTTACGCCCGTCAAGATCGCCGTCCACGTTCAACGCGCGTGGCCATTTCTGCTCGCGTTGTCGCTAATATGCTAGAACGTGTCGGTGTTGATCGAGTGATTATCATCGATGTTCATGCTGACCAAATCCAAGGATTCTTTGATATCCCCGTCGATAATATTTATGCTTCTCCTGTATTGCTGCATGATCTAAAAAGGAAAAGTTATAAAGACCTGGTCGTCGTTTCTCCTGATATTGGAGGAGTGGTCCGTGCACGTTCATTAGCAGAACGTTTAGGCTGTGAATTATCCATCATTGACAAACGTCGTCCACGGCCTAATGAATCTGAAGTGATGAACTTAATCGGCAGTGTAAAAGGACGTAACTGCGTTATTATGGACGATATGGTCGATACGGCCGGAACATTAACTAAAGCGGCAGAGTCTTTAAAAGAACGAGGCGCTAAAATGGTTGTTGCTTATTGCACTCATCCTGTTTTATCAGGCCCTGCGGTTGAACGAATTACGGCATCAGTATTAGACGAATTAGTGGTCACTGATACGATTCCACTATCAGATCTTGCTAAAAAATGTCATAAGATCCGCCAAGTTTCCTGTGATGAGCTATTAGCAGAAACGTTACGTCGTGTTAGTACAGGCGAATCCGTTATGCAGTATTTGCAAGATATGGTATTAAATAGCTAATTCCCAAATAAAACCCCAAAACTGTTACTTTTTTAGTAATAGTTTTGGGATATTTCTGTTTTAATTACCAGAATGCAGTGTCATCATTGCCTTTTCCATCTGCCCATCGCAAATTGTTGGCATTAATATAATTGCACGCCTTATTGCCTCTTCAATCTTATTCAAATCATCATGAGGAGGTCGCCCTAGTACATAATCAATTACAGGAATATGTGCATTCACATCACGAGGATGCCCAATTCCAAAACGCAATCGCCAAAAATTTTGCGTTCCCAACGCATTAACAATATCTTTAAGTCCATTATGGCCACCAGTTGAGCCAGAACGCTTTAATTTAGCTTGTCCAGGATGAATATCAAGTTCATCATGCACAACCAAAATCTCCTCAGCATTCATTTTGAAAAACTTGGCGATTAATCCAACAGATAGTCCTGATCGATTCATAAATGTCTGAGGTTTTACCAACATAACATCTTCATTGCCGATCCGTGCTTTTGCAACTAATGCTTGGAATTTTGCTTCTTTATTCCAGCGTGCACTTCCATCAAGATTATCAATAAACCACCATCCCACATTATGTCGGGTCAACTCATATTCCGGTCCTGGATTTCCCAGTCCTACAATCATTCGGATTGTCATATCAGTATTTCTATAAAAATCAACTTCTGCGATGTTGAACAAGAATCCAGGGTTTTACAACAACTGCCCATAACATTGGATCCGACTCTGCCCATATTTTTGCTTGCTCGTCCGTTAAACGTTCAATCTCTTTTCGCTCAAGCATAGCCTGAATAGATTGCACATCATCTGCTTCCATTAACTGAGCAACCTTAATCATATCAATCGAATCAATCACAGAAATTAATCGTCCTCCTGCGAAAAAACGCTCTAATTCTTTCCACGTTATCTGCGCAGTTTCCATATTGATACGAGCATACTGAAGTTTCTCTTGTTCAGTTTTTAGGTCTTGAGATTTTACAGAAGACATAAATATTCCAATATTAGTTTATTAATAGTGCGGAGGGGGTTCATTTAATGGACGATCACTTTCAATATCAACCAATCGAGCCGCGAATTCCTTAAGGATTGCCTCAAGATCGCTTATCTTGACTTGTTGACGATAAATCACTTTATTCAGTTCATCGATCATATCTTCCTGATGAGTAATTCGGATTTCAAGATCCGTTAATCGTTCATCGATAGTCATCACAATTAGCCATTTAGAATTAAAAATGAGAAACCATCATCCTACGCTTTTTTCTCACTTAATAATGCCTTAATACGAGCAATTCGTTGTTTCGGTGTCAAAACCTCATCAGACTTTGGAGGCGCATCCCCTTCATTTAATTTCATTTCTTTAATAAAACGGGAAGGTTCTCGATCAACAAGCTCCCGAGCCTGCCTGCGCTTCTTGCACCAAGATATTTGTAAAGTCCGTTGGGCGCGAGTAATCCCAACATACATCAAACGCCGTTCTTCTTGGATACGCTGAGAAAGTAATTCAACTGGCATATCATCTTGAGGAAGATGTGGCAATAATCCTTCTTCAACGCCCACCAAAAACACATGCGGAAATTCTAATCCTTTAGCCGCATGTAATGTCGATAGATGAACGGCATCTTGTTCCTCATTTCGGCCTTCTAACATCGTCATCAACGCCACCATCTGAGTAATTTCCATTAATGTTCGTTCATCGGCAGGATTTCTCTCTTTACCTCCCCGACATTTCTCTTTTAGCCAATTAGTAAATTCCAAAACATTCTGCCACTTTGTTTTAGCGGTACGCTCATCAAACGTATCATATAAATAGTTTTCATATTCGATGGCCTGCACCAATTCATCCAATAATTCTGCAGCAGGATCTCCTTTAGCAGAAAGTCTACCTGCACGTTCTTCAATCCGATTAATGAAATCGCAAAATGTCCTTAATGGAAAAAGTTGTCGTTGAGGTAATTTAGCTTCAATGCCACCTTTAAATACCGCTTCAAACAGCGAACACTGCCACTGTCCTGCAAATGTTCCCAAGGCACTTAACGTTGCTTTTCCTACTCCTCGACGAGGTGTCGTAATCGCACGAATAAATGCAGGATCATCATCCAAATTAGCAATTAATCGTAAATAAGCAATGACATCACGAATTTCTGCTCGTGAAAAAAAACTCTGCCCACCTGATATTGTGTAAGGAATATTTTCACGTCGCAAAGCCGTTTCAAAAACTCGTGATTGATAATTGCTACGATAGAGAATCGCATAATCACCATATTTGGCATGCCGCTCAAATCGACTATTAGACAATTGCATCACAACACGTTCAGCTTCTTGTTCTTCATCTGGCATCATGGTTGCGATGACAGGATCTCCCAAACCATGCTCAGACCACAGTTTTTTTTCAAAAAGTTTAGGGTTATTTCCAATGACCCAATTAGCCGCTTGTAAAATCCGCATAGAAGAGCGGTAATTCTGTTCCAGTTGAATGACTTTTAGATCAGGAAAATCTTTTTGCAAAGTTCGCATATTTTCAATCGTTGCGCCTCGCCAAGCATAAATTGCCTGATCATCGTCTCCAACTGCGGTAAACATGGGCTTTTTTCCTAAGCCCGTTACTAATAATTTAACTAATTCATATTGACATGTATTTGTATCTTGATATTCATCCACTAACAAATAACGCAATCGTCTTTGCCAACGTTCACGAACATCAATATGTTCTTTAAACAAATTGACAGGCAATCGAATTAAATCATCAAAATCAACAGCCTGATAAGCAGAAAGCGTTGCTACATAATTCTGATAGACCCGCGCAATATAAGCATCTTGTTCACGAGTTGCCGTCTTAATGGCGATCTCTGGAGTCACCATGGCATTTTTTAAAAGCGAAATATTTGTTTGAACATCACGAATAATCGCACGATCAGTCGTCTTTGAAAGATCTTGTATCAATGCAAAACAATCTTCGCTATCAAGAATTGAAAAATGCGGCTTCATTCCCAAAGCTTCTGCTTCTTGGCGAAGAATTTGAACCCCTAATGAATGAAATGTCGAAATCGTTAAGCTTGATGCGGCTTTACTATCAGAGAGCATCTTACCAATACGCTCTCTCATTTCTTTCGCAGCCTTATTAGTAAACGTTAATGCAGCGATATGTTTGCCTTCATATTGTCCTGTTTCGATCATATGCACAATTTTCTGTGTAATGACTCGAGTTTTACCAGATCCCGCTCCGGCTAAAACCAAACAAGGGCCATCCATATAATTCACAGCCTCTCGTTGCTGAGGATTTAATCCATTAAAAACCACTGCTGATGACATACCCCGCATTTACTCCTTTTTTGAGGAAAGCCATTATAACAGGCCATAGATAAGCTATTTATTAATAATCAGAGTAAACTATCTGATTTTAATAATACCCCCTTGAAAATTAAAGGATATGCCCCAAAATTCTAGCGGGTATTATTACCTATTAACATCAGGAAAATATATGGAACAGTTTCATGGAACAACCATTGTCTCTGTCCGCCGAGGCAATATCGTTGCCCTAGGAGGAGATGGACAAGTTACACTGGGCAACATTGTTATTAAAGGAACTGCCCGTAAAGTACGCAAACTTTTTGGCGGACGTGTACTGGCAGGTTTTGCAGGTGGAACCGCTGATGCTTTTACTCTGATAGAACGTTTTGAAGCAAAATTAGAAAAACATCAGGGCAATTTACTGCGTGCTTCGGTTGACCTGGCAAAAGATTGGCGTACAGACCGGATGTTACGCCGTCTTGAAGCGATGCTTTTAGTCGCAGATAAAACGGCAACACTATGTATCACTGGGAACGGCGATGTTCTAGAGCCCGAAGAAGGTGTTGGTGCTATTGGCTCTGGTGGCCCTTATGCACAATCTGCCGCTTTAGCTCTTGTTCGAAATACTCAATTAAGTCCTAAAGAAATCGTTAAAAAATCATTAGAAATTGCAGGCGACATCTGCATTTATACAAACCAGTCTCATATTATCGAAACATTAGACTGATAACACTTCAAAATAGAATACACATTCAATAGACACATTATGAACCTGACTCCTAAAGAGATTGTCACTGAACTCGACAAACATGTTGTTGGACAGGCAAAAGCAAAACGTGCTGTTGCTGTTGCATTACGCAATCGTTGGCGCCGCCAACAAGTTGAAGAACCATTAAGACACGAAATTACCCCCAAAAATATTCTGATGATTGGTCCAACAGGCGTTGGTAAAACAGAAATTGCTCGACGACTTGCTCGTTTAGCCGACGCACCATTTATCAAAATTGAAGCAACTAAATTTACTGAAGTGGGTTATGTTGGACGAGATGTCGATACGATTATTCGAGATCTTATTGACATTGGCATTAAGCAAACCCGTGAAGCGGAAATGAAAAAAGTCCGCTCTAAAGCAACCGATGCGGCGGAAGATCGTGTCCTTGATGTCTTAATTCCTCCAACACCAGACTTTGGTCTAGGCGCTGAAAGTGTTCCTGCTTCAAATGAAAATACTCGTCAACGTTTTCGTAAACAACTTCGAGAAGGCACATTAAACGAAAAAGAAATTGAAATTGAAGTTGCCGATACAGCGCCTCATATGGAAATCATGGCTCCTCCTGGAATGGAAGAGATGACCGAACAAATCAAATCCATGTTTTCTGGCATGAATAGCGGCAAAAAGAAAAAACGCAAAGTTAAAGTTAAGGATGCGCTCAAAATGATGGTTGAGGAAGAAGCCGCAAAACTCCTCAATGAAGACGATATCAAACAAAAAGCGATCCATAATGTTGAACAAAACGGCATCGTCTTCCTTGATGAAGTGGACAAAATTGCATCTCGTTCTGAAACAACAGGAGGTGCTGATGTATCTCGCGCAGGGGTCCAGCGTGATCTACTCCCTCTTGTGGAAGGGACAACCGTTAACACAAAATATGGCATGATCAAAACTGATCATATTTTGTTCATTGCTTCTGGCGCCTTCCAATTAGCAAAACCTTCTGATTTAATCCCTGAACTACAAGGACGTTTTCCTATTCGGGTTGAATTAGAATCCTTATCTATTGAAGATTTTGAGCAGATTTTGACGAGTACTGAAGCTAGCTTAATTTCTCAATATAAAGCATTAATGGAAACAGAAGGCTTGAAACTAGAATTCGACAAAGATGCTATTCACCGCCTGGCAGAAATTTCTTTTACCGTCAATGAACGCACTGAAAATATTGGCGCTCGGCGACTCTATACTGTCATGGAACGATTACTAGAAGAAGTATCCTTTACCGCAGTTAACTGCGGTGGCAGCGTATTAACGATCACTAAAGACTATGTAAATGAACGATTGGATGAGCTCTCTGAAAATGAAGATTTAACTCGTTATGTTCTATAAATAATTTTTTCAATCAAAGTCTTTATTAAAACTATTCCCTTTAAGTAAGGTGTTACTTAAAGGGATTTTTAATGAAAAAACAAATAAGAATTTCAAAAAATACTCAAACCAAATGAGAAAACCGACCCCAGGGGCAAAGGAATTCTAAGCAAAATGCCTACTCCCATTCGGGAACCCAGCCTTCGTCCTTCACGTAGTCAGCAATTATATTTTGCCATCCTTCTAAAATTTATACCATTAAAATTTAAAATTCCCCTTACTCGTAAGAGAAGAAAAATATTCCCTCGACAATAAAAATGGCTAACAAATAGCCATTTTTAGAGCAAGATTCATTAGACAAAAGCATTTTGCATTGACTAATAAATTATCTTAGCTACTGAAACTTGATTTCACCAGCAGCTTTAAGTTGTTCATACATCATTTTCGAAAGACTATCGCCTTTAGCAGCGGCCTTTGCGTAAAGTTCAATCGCTTTTGCCGTATCCCGTTCAACACCATTACCCAACTGATAAAGTTGAGCAAGATTTGCCTGTGCATGAGTATGATCTTGATCCGCTGCTTTTTCATACCAATACGCAGCACGGGTCATATCTTTATCAACAACTTCACCATCTGCATAAGCTTCTGCCATACGGAACTGGGCATCAGCATATCCTTGATGAGCTGCCTTCGCATACCAATTCATCGCCTGCCAGCCTTGATCATCCATCTGAGCCTCTTCAAAGGCACAGCCCATGGCATACTGTGCTCCGGGATGCCCTTGTTCGGCTGCTTTATGATACCAATCAAGCGCTTCAAAATAACTTTCTTCATCTCCCTTATTTTCACAGATCTGACCAATTTTATACTGTGCTTCGGGATCGCCTCCATCAGCAGCTTTTTGATACCATTCTAAAGCCTTGACCTCGTCGTGTTCGACGCCCTCTCCCGTTTCATAGGATTGTGCAATATTTAACATCGCCGGAGTATATCCTTTTAAAGCAGCGCTTTTCCAATATTCAAACGCTTTTCCGTAGTCCTGAATAACGCCATCACCGATATAATATAAGTCACCTAATCGATTGATCGCATCTGCCATCCCTTGATCCGCCGCACGTTTATACCAACCAAATGCTTGTTCACTATCTTGTGTCACGCCTTCTCCATGTTCATAAGCATAAGCAATGCTAAATTGAGCAACCGGTTCTCCCTGATTGGCCGCTTTAAGATACCACTCCAAAGCTTTTTCTAGATCACGTTCAACGCCCTGACCATTATCATACATACCTGCAACATTACTTTGAGAAAGTGCATGTCCTTGTTCGGCTGCTTTTAGAAATAAACGAAAAGACTTCTCTAAATTTTTTTCAACACCCCAACCACCATGATTCAATAAACCCAACCAAAATGTTGCCTCAACATGACCTGCGTCTGATGCTTGCTGAAAATATTCAGCTGCTTTTGCATAATCTGGCGGATTAAGATCTTTTTGAGCAAGTCCCTGTTGATATAATGCTTCTGCGGATAAAATCATAGTGAGATCTTTCTTTTATTAAACGATAGCCATCATAGTACATGATCTTACGCATTTAATCGGCAATATTTCTAAGCAAATAGACAAAACTCGCTTTAATAGCCTGCAACTTCTAAAATAACAAGATTACATTACTCAGAAAAAACCATAAATAGATCAATTTAACAAAAAAGCCTGCTAATCTCAAAAGATCAACAGGCTTTTGATTTTTCAATCAATTATTATTTTGCTACCATCATTGCTTCTGCATTATCTAGCATGCGGCAAGAAAAGCCCCATTCATTATCGTACCAAGATAAGATTTTAACGAGATTACCCCCAACAATACGAGTTTGAGTCGCATCGAAAATACTGGAATGTGGGTCATGATTGAAATCATGAGAAACAAGCGGTTCTTCATTGTAACCCAAGATTCCTTTAAGCTTGCCTTCTGACGCTTCTTTGATAATCGCATTCACTTCTTCAACCGTCGTATCACGAGCAGCCGTAAAAGTTAGATCAACAACAGAAACATTAGCAGTTGGCACACGCATTGCGAACCCATCAAACTTACCAACAAGCTCAGGCAAAACAAGTCCCACTGCTGCTGCAGCTCCCGTACGCGTCGGAATAATATTTAATGCAGCAGCACGGGCACGACGTGGATCTCGATGAGCAACATCAGTTAAACGCTGATCATTGGTATATGAATGGACTGTTGTCATTAATCCTTTAACAATCCCTAATTTTTCATTTAACGCATAAGCAACAGGTGCTAAACAGTTCGTTGTACAAGATGCATTAGACACCACTTGGAAAGAAGATTTCAATACATTCTGATTAACGCCATAAACGACGGTTGCATCAACATCCTTACCACCAGGCGCAGAAATCAAAACTTTTTTCGCTCCTGCTTTCAAATGAGCAGAAGCAGCCGCTTTTGACGTAAATAACCCGGTACATTCCATGACGACATCAACATTCATATCTTTCCATGGTAATTCTTCGGGATTACGGATAGCCAATACTTTGATGCGATCACCATTAACAATGAGTGTATCTCCATCAACTGACACATCTGCAGCAAATTTACTGTGGACAGTATCATACTTGGTTAAATGAGCCAATATATCTAATGAACCAAGATCATTAATAGCAACGATCTCAATATCATTTTTCTTGCCATATTCATAATGAGCACGAAGAACATTACGGCCAATACGACCATAACCATTGATTGCGACACGGATTGTCATAGGGGTACTCCCATTGTTAAAAAAGTTACCAGTAAGGTATTATCAGAAATAGGCATCTTTTGCTTAAAAAGATGCCATCGTATTCTTATCGCTTTAATACAAATTCTGCTTTTGCAACGATATTGTCCACCGTAAAACCAAAATGCGGAAATAACTGATTAGCTGGCGCAGATTCGCCAAAAGTGGTCATACCAACGATTTCACCCTCTAAACCAACATACTTATACCAATAATCTGCGGCAGCCGCTTCAATCGCAATACGGGGCAATCCTGTTGGCAATACACTTTCGCGATATGCGATATCTTGACGATCAAATAACTCCGTACATGGCATAGAAACAACGCGCGCAGCAATTCCTTTCTCGCTTAATACATCTGCTGCTTGCATTGCTAATGACACTTCAGAACCTGTCGCAATTAAAACAATTTTCGCATCAGGCATATCTTTTAAGATATATCCCCCTTTACCAACATTATCGATTTGCTGCTTTGTCCGATCAAAACAAGGGAGTCCCTGGCGACTTAAAGCCAATACACTCGGTGCCTTACGTTCTTTTACCGCACATCCCCATGCGATAGCCGTTTCTACCGTATCACAAGGACGCCATACATTGACACCTGGGATTAAACGCATCCCTGGTATATGTTCAATTGGCTGATGTGTTGGACCATCTTCACCAACCCCAATAGAATCATGTGTAAACACATAAATCGTACCAATCTGCATCAAAGAAGACATCCGTACGGCATTGCGGCAATAATCTGAGAATGTCAAAAAAGTACCGCCAAATGGCAAATATCCTCCATGAAGGACGATACCATTCATGATCGCTGCCATACCGAACTCACGCACCCCATAACTAATATAATTTCCCCATTTGCCTTCTCGCATTGGGACACATTCTTTCCAATTAGTAAGGTTAGATCCTGTTAAATCCGCCGACCCCCCTAAAAATTCTGGCAAAACAGATGCTAATGCCTGAATTGCATTCTGACTGGCTTTACGAGTTGCAATCGTTTCTTTCTTTGCCTGACAATCAGCAACATAAGCTGCAATCGTTTTATCGAATTCTAATGGCAACTCGCCCGCAATACGCCGAGAAAACTCAGCAGCTTCATTAGGATATTGTTTCGCATAATCTGATAATAATGCCTTCCAGGCATTTTCTCTTTCTGCCCCGATGCTTTTTGCATTCCATGCATCATAAATATCTTGAGGAATAACAAATGGATCGGCATCCCAACCAATCGCTTTACGGGTCGCAATAATTTCATCATCGCCTAATGGCGCCCCATGTACTTTATTAAGCCCAGCTTTGTTAGGCGATCCTTTGCCAATAATCGTTTTACAGATAATCAATGTCGGCTTATCTGATTGTTTTGCCTGAGCAATCGCAGCATCAACAGCAGCAATATCATGTCCATCTATTGCAGAAATAACATGCCAACCATATGATTCAAAACGTTTTTGTGTATCATCTGTTAACCATCCCGAAACTTGGCCATCAATAGAGATGCCATTATCATCATATAGGGCAATTAATTTATTTAATTTCCAAGTACCGGCAAGAGAACAAGCTTCATGGGAAATTCCTTCCATCATGCAGCCATCCCCCATAAAGACATAAGTGTAATGATCCACTAAATTAAAACCAGGACGATTAAATTCTTGCGCTAACAATTTTTCAGCAAGTGCCATACCAACCGCATTGGTAATACCTTGCCCCAATGGTCCCGTTGTTGTATCAATTCCTGGTGTAACATGAACTTCAGGATGTCCTGGTGTCTTTGAACCTAACTGACGAAATTGCTTCAAATCTTCAATGGAAACATCATATCCCGTCAAATGCAATAATGCATAATGCAACATCGATCCATGACCATTTGATAATACAAAACGATCACGGTTGAACCATTGTGGATCTAAAGGATTATGCCGATAATGTCCCGCCCAAAGAGCAACTGCAATATCTGCCATCCCCATCGGCATGCCTGGATGACCAGAATTGGCTTTTTGAATTGCATCCATTGCCAACGCACGGATAGCGCTAGCCATTTTTGTTACAGGTAAGGTTTTATTCATGACTGCCAGAGAAAAAATAGTTTGAAATACACCGGAAAAGACTTAATCTGGTATTTTACCAGAGAGCCAGAGCTTATAAAATTGACTCGCTCTTTGTGACTTCGGAAAAACCACACCTTCAATAAAAATACACTATGCCGCGATTATTTTGTGATACCCCTCTTGCCGTGAATCAAGAAATTAAACTCCCTAAAGAACTTACAAGGCATTTGATGGTTCTACGTCTTGCTATCGGTGAAAATATCACTTTGTTCAATGGTCATGGCGGAGAATATACTGGCAGACTTATCAATATCAGTAAGAACGATGCCATCGTTAAAATTACTCATTATCATCCTATTGAACGTGAACTGCCTTACAACATTACCTTAGCCCAAGGGCTACCTGAAGCCAATAAAATGGATTGGATTGTTGAAAAAACCACGGAACTTGGCGTCAATACCATTCTTCCAATTGCAGCAGAACGTTCAGTCACACGCTTAGATAATGATCGTGCTATCAAACGTATTGAGCGCTGGCAAGCCATTACCATTGCTGCCGCTCAACAATGTGGTCGGAATCATTTACCTCACATTCTGCCACCGTTACCTTTTTCAAAAATCATAGAACATACCCATTCCCCCTGTCTTCTTTTAAGTCCTCGGGCCACGCAAACACTGACTTCATGGGCAAAACAACATCCCCCTCAAAACATCACATTATTAATCGGACCAGAAGGTGGCTTTTCCCCAAAAGAAGAACAATCTGCACTAAATTCAGGCGCAACGCTTCTTTCAATCGGATCTCGCATTTTAAGGACAGAAACCGCTGGTATGGCGATCATCGCCATGCTTAATGCACTTTGGGAACTTTCTTAATTTGTGATTTTCAACCAATCATAAAAAAACGGTTTTGCGATCCAACAAAACCGTTTTTTTACCTCTAAATTAAGGTAATTAGTCGTTTAAGTGTGCAGAATGTTCTCGCGTTGCAAAGAACTGCACTTTAGGCCAACGCTCTTCTGTTAAACGCAAATTAACCCCTGATGTGGCCAAATATGTCATATTACCCGCCGCATCATAGGCCACATTATGCGCTAATGCTTTTTCAAACTCATCAAGCATTTTAGAATCATCTGACACAACCCAACGCGCAGTACTAATCGAAGTTCCTTCAAATACGGCATCAACACCATATTCATTTAAAAGCCGACTTGCAACAACCTCAAACTGCAACATACCGACAGCCCCTAAAATCAAATCGCTTCCCAGTACAGGTTTAAATACCTGCACCGCACCTTCTTCTCCTAGCTGCTGTAGTCCTTTATGTAACTGTTTAATTTTCAATGGATTCCTAATATGCACACTGCGAAAAATTTCAGGGGCAAAATATGGAATGCCTGTAAACTGTAAATGTTCTCCCTCTGAAAAACTATCTCCAATTTGCATATTGCCATGGTTCGGTAATCCAATAATATCACCTGCATAAGCTTCTTCGACTTGCTCACGATCTGATGCCATAAAAGTGACAACACTGGACACTTTAACATCACGATTTAAACGCAAATGCTTTAATTTCATCCCTCTTTCAAAACGTCCCGAACAAACCCGCATAAAAGCAATACGATCACGATGAGCCGGATCCATATTGGCTTGAATTTTAAAGATAAATCCTGAAAAAGCTTTTTCATCGGGTTTCACGCAACGAACAGTTGCATCACGCCCTAATGGAGGCTGAGCCCAGTCCAATAATGCATTTAGAATTTCACGCACACCGAAGTTATTAATCGCTGATCCAAAAAATACCGGCGTTAATGAACCCGCTAGAAATTCCTCCTGATTCCAAGGATTGGATGCCCCTCTTACTAATTCCACTTCCATTTGCAACTGTTCCATTTCTAATGGAAACATTTCAGATAAACGCGGATTATCAATCCCTTTAATAACTTCAAAGGTTTGATCAGCTTTTTCATTACCAGCCGCAAACAGCATCACTTCATCATTTAATAAATGATAGACCCCGCGAAAATTCTTACCCATTCCAATTGGCCATGTAATAGGAGCACAGCGAATTTTCAGAATATTTTCTACTTCATCTAACAATTCAAGCGGATCTTTCGTTTCACGATCCATCTTGTTCATAAATGTCAGAATAGGAGTTTTTCGCATACGACAAACTTCCAGCAATTTGATCGTTTGAGCTTCGACACCATTTGCTGCATCAATCACCATCAATGCAGTATCAACGGCTGTTAATACGCGATAAGTATCTTCAGAAAAATCCTGATGGCCAGGGGTATCTAGTAAATTAATTACATGATCACGATATTCAAATTGCATTACTGAACTTGCAACAGAAATACCACGTTGCTTTTCAATATCCATCCAGTCAGATGTTGCATGGCGATTGCTTTTTCTTGCTTTAACAGTACCAGCCAATTGAATCGCACCAGAAAATAATAGCAACTTTTCTGTTAACGTTGTTTTTCCCGCATCAGGGTGAGAAATAATGCCGAATGTTCGACGTCTAGCAACTTCTCGTGCAATCCGCTTTGTCAGATTATCTTGAGAACTAGTCGCCGCATTGTCGGAAGATGAAGAATCAGTCATAATCTCAATATAGAATCAATATTGCCAGTCTTTATCACAATTTTTATAAAAAAGATTAGCAAACTCTTGAAAAAAACAATAGAATCTATAATTATAGATTGCTTAACGATTTCTGTTTATCTTAAATCATCATATGGGGGCGATTATGGATTCGACAGGGGTTGCAAAGCAGAATAGTGCATACCGAGGACTGGGTTCCCTCGTAAATCCATCCAGAAAAAAATAACTGCTAACGACAAACGTTACGCTCTGGCTGCTTGATCGGCCAGCCCTACACTGATTTGTTCCTGGATCAGGCCGCAAGGCATGTAGGGTCATTGACAGGAAACCGCTTTCAGTTGCGCTGTCGGACTGATTGTTAAATTTAGGCAGACAGTCTAGCCGAGGCGTGTTCGTCCGCATCGTCTAGATTAAATTAAAAGGCGAAACTAAGTATGTAGATCTATCTGTAGAGGGCTTCTGGACGCGGGTTCAACTCCCGCCGCCTCCACCAATGACAACTTTTTTGTTAAAAATCAACTACTTACCTATATTGATATTCAAAAGCAACATATATTAATGGCCACAAAGTACACGGACTCTTAACTCTTAAACGGTAGTTCTCAAAGTTTCTAAAAACTAAACCTCTCCTTCGGATCAATTTCACACGATAAAAGCAACTCTAATCACATAACAATTAGCACTATCGATATCTTTGCGCATAAGCATACGAATTCCTTTTTGTTCGGGCAACCAACCCCATGACCATTCTTGCGACTAATTGTGAACATCGATTTCGTCGAGCATCGAGATTATGTGCATAAATTTGAGTTGTCTCCAGTCGGCGATGCCTTGCATATTGCTGGGCTTCCTGTAAGCTTGCTCCTGCAATTAAAGCTAAAGTCACAGCGGTATGTCTTAACGAATGTGCCGTTAACCTCGGAGAATCAAATCCTGCATCAACAAGCGCACGCTTTACAATTTGCGAAACCGTTCTCGAACAAAGTCTACCTTTATAATTACGAATCCCCAAGGAAACAAAAAGTGGAGAACTTTTTGTAAAAGAACCTCTAACTGAAAGCCATTGATAAATCGCATTCACAACACGACTTGGCAAATTCACATAATCTGATTTTCCATCCTTACCCTTACCATGAACAAGAATTTGGTGCCCTCCAAGAGTTGAAATAATATCTTCCACATCAAGCCTTGCGACTTCAGTCACTCTCAAACCACAACAAACCATCAGTAATACCATCACATAATCACGAATATCAGAAACATTTCCTGATTTCTCTGCCCTTTTCTTTAACAATCCCAAGACTTTCATCATCTCCTTCCCAGACAAGTAATCCTTAAGCGGTACAGAGCGATTGACAGATATCCCTTTTACACCAGAAGCAATATCTTCATAAAATCCATATCGCCCTAACCAAGAAAAGAACAATTTCACGACAGCAAAATAAGACTGAGCCGTTGTCAGCTTATATCTTTCTAATAGCCACTCCTTAAAATGGACAACAGCCTGTTCATCAGGATAGACAATATGAGAATCCTCACACCAACTAAAAAATACTCGCAAAGCGGCACGATAAGCCGCTACAGTGGCTTTTGAAAACTTTGGTGACATCAAGAAACGAACGATCCAATCTGAACAAACATCGTTTGCCCCAAATGTCGAACAATAAGAACCCATTAAAACACCTAAATGAAAAGACAGATAAGAAAAAAGAAGAACTAACTTACAAATGCCACAAAAAGCAAATTCAATATTGTTAGCCCCTAACTATCAAGAAATATCGGGAATCTAACGATAGTTTCTTTATTTTTATACCTTTGAAATCAATCAAAAGTCTACTTCACTCATCTTTCGTATTAATGGAACTTTCCTGATGCTTTTTAATCGATCAGATTACGGTATACCAATGATAAGTCATCCAGAACTGGAATAAGAAAACTGACAAAATCTATCTTTAAGTATTAATAGATATGCGAACTGTACTAAAGAATCTAATAAGTGTCTATAACAAAATAGGAAAAAACTAAAAAGACATATTAATAAAGTCAAAAATACATTTTAATAAATCTTAAGACATTATAAATAACGTTGAAAAATACATTAAAAACAAATAGATAAAGTCATCCACAAAGTTCATTAATACTTATTTGTGGATATTGGAAAATGCTTTTTTCATATCTACATATTTTTACGATATGAAAAAACGGCTTTTTATAACAATAGCTATTCTTGTCTTACTGATTGGCGGTATCTATATTTTTTTATCAGTTAAACACAAACACTCTCCTGAAATTTTTTATGCTGTTGCAACTCTTCCGCCACCTCCAGCCTCTGATAGTCAGGAGGCAAAAATTGATGAAATCATGCGTCAAAAAGGAGTGGCATTACGACATTCAAAAGAGCTAAAAAACATCACAATATTGGCAGATATTTATAAGCTAAATCAATTAGAACGTTTTTTTACTCAGATAACAGGCACAACAATTTCCCCAGAAAAAACGCCTCAATTACATGCTATTCTTGAAGAAATTTCATTCACTGCAAAAAGAGCAGCCGGAAAAGCCAAGAAGAAATTTGATCGACCTCGTCCATTTGTTATTCATCCAGAAGATTCAACCTGTTCACCTATCTCCCCCAGTGGCAGCTATCCATCATTTCATACAGCATCTACATGGAGTGTTGGATTAGTTCTATCTAAAGTTATTCCTGAAAAATCTGACATCATTCTCCAACAAGCCGCTCGTTTGGGAGCAAGTCGATGGCAATGCGGTTACCACTGGTATAGCGACGTTGAAGCTTCAAAAAACATGGTCAACGGTATTTTTAACCGATCTATGGAAAACAGTGATTTTAGATCTCGCTTATCTAACGCCAAAGAAGAAATACAACGACAAAAATAAATCCATAATCGTTTTCTCAAAACAGTACAATGAATAACCGCATTACAGCCATTAAATGTTTTTTTTTCGAATACTGGAAAAATCTTAGCGCCTCTTTTTTCCTTGCAATACTCGTTCAAAAAGTTTTATTTGAACGGATAAAAATAGAATCCCTTGTTTTTCTTTTTGTATTTTTCTGCATCCTATCTTTTAAAAAACTTTCTCAATATCTGCTATTAATTATTGCCTTCCTTTTCAGTGCCCTGATTCCAACAGCTATTCTGGTAAAAGCAGGGTTACTGTCCCAGGATTTTCTTAGTCTTGCCGTAACAACTTCAAATGAAGAAATCTACTCATATATCAAATCTACCCCCCTTCAATTTGTAGCAATTGCCTTACTTTATTGGGTCCCAACAACATGGTTAATTATTAAAGCGAAAACAACAAATAATCCCAAAATTTTCACAATATTTTTGATGATCCTCTTTTTATTGGCTTACCCCTTTTATAACCGAAATCATCTCGGCAAAATCTATCATGACTGGACAGTATGGCAAGAAATATCCCATCAACCTCGCAAAAAACCAACATGGCATATTACAAGTAATAAGGAGCAAGATATCCAAATATACGTTATTGTTCTTGGAGAAAGCTTACGAAAAGATGCATTGGGTCTTTACGGAAATCCTGTCGATACAACACCATTTCTTAAATCAATTCCGACTCAATATATAACCAATTACATTGCAACCGCACCTGGAACCAATCCTTCGATTCCAAGAATCTTTGCAATGACTGAAAAAAATAATCGAAAAGAAATTCATTATGAGAATAATATTATGAACCTTGCTAAAGAAGCAGGTTTAGAAACATTTTGGATTTCTTCTCAAGGATATATAGGAAAACATGAAGTTGGAGCATCTTCTATTGCAACATCAGCTGACCATATTATCGTCACTCATCATATTAAAGAAGATTTTTCCCTACTTCCTATCATTCAATCATCATTAGACTCAAGTAATAATCGCAAACTACTTGTTGTTCATCTATGGGGATCACATGAAAATCCTTGCAAACACTTGGATGGCATTGGTACCGTTTTTAATACCCAAAAGGGGAAATTTATCGATTGTTATTTTTCCTCTGTTAGAAAAACAGACACTTTTCTTCAAAGAATGACCAACATACTTCAATCAACAGGCAAACGCTTTAAAGTCATCTTCTTCCCAGATCATGCATTAAACTTTATTCCTGATGGAGAAGGATTTATTCAATACCGCGATGCAGCTATCAAACAATCCTATGAAGTCCCATTTATTGCATTCGGAAGTGACATTAAACACTCTCGACAAATAAATATCACTCAAAGTGCTTATAACTTTACGCATTACTTCCCAACATGGATTGGGGTAGAAACCAATTTGACACCATCAGGCTTTGACATTTTTAAAAATGAGGATATAAATCCCACCATTTTGAAATATGGTGAAGCCCCCGATAAATTTTCGACATTAAAAGAAGGACTTACAATCAAAGAAATTCTTAAATAGAATTAATAGAAACCATCAATATAAAATTTTAAATAAAACACCTCCCAAAATCATTTTTTGGGAGGCTTTCAAAATACATTAACTTAACTAGAAAATCATTTTATTGAATGCTTTTCTATGCCACAGGGCGCCAAGTTTGCCGCTTGTTCTTCAAGAATACTCACGCGATAAAACTCATATCCCCCTGAAATGTTATAACATTCATAACCATTTTGTACCAGAATACGACACGCAATATAGCTGCGTAATGCTGTTCGACAAAGCAAATAAACGGGTTTATTCGGATCAACTTCATGGATACGTTCACGTAATTGATCTAGGGGAATATTTACAAATCCATCAATACTACCTGCGTGATACTCTGCTTCAGTCCGAACATCAATTAAAGAGACACAACCATCTCGCGGTAATGTTTTAATCGCATCAACATGAATCTGTTTCACTTTACCTGTTTCAAGGTTTTCAATCATGAAGCCCGCCATATTAACGGGATCCTTAGCTGACGAATAAGGTGGTGCGTAAGCTAAATCTAATTCCGCTAGCTGCACCCCTGTTAACCCGGCATAAATAGCGGTTGCAAGCACATCAATTCGCTTATCCGTCCCGTCTTGCCCCACAATTTGTGCGCCTAATAAACGAGCCGATCCTTTTTCATAAATGACTTTAAGGGTCAAACTTTTAAACCCTGGATAATAAGTCGCATGAGAGACGGATGCCAATATGACTTTCTCATAATGAATACCCGCTTTTTGAGCTACTTTCTCACTAATCCCTGTAACAGCAACTGTTTTACCAAATACTTTAAGCACCGAAGACCCAAGAGAACCTTTAAAATGACTATCGCCACCACAAATATTATCCGCTGCGATACGACCTTGTTTATTAGCAGGGCCCGCTAATGAAATCATGGTTTTTTGGTCGGTAACAACATGACGCACTTCAATTGCATCACCAACCGCATAAATATCTGGGACAGATGTTTCCATTCGATCATTAACCACAATACTATCTCGAACACCCAACTTAAGACCGGCATTTTTAGCTAGTGTGCTTTCTGGCATAATGCCTGCTGCTAAGAGAACAAAATCCGATTTAATGGCAGATTGTGCTTTTATTTGAGTCACAATTGCATCGCCATCTGAATAAAAGCCTGTAACTTGACTTCCCAATTCAAGACGAACGCCATGAGCCCGCATTTCACTATGAATAAAAGAAGCCATATCTGGATCGATTGGATCCAAAAGCTGTTTGGAGCGCTGAATCAAAGTGACCTGCAACCCTAATGATCGAAGATTTTCAGCCATTTCAATACCAATAAATCCACCACCGACAATGACCACACTTTGAGGCTTCTTTTCTTGCACATATTGGTGAATACGAAATGTATCTTCAACCGTCCGCAATGAAAAAATTTTATCAAGATCTGTTCCCGGAATAGAGGGAATAATCGCTTTTGCACCTGGCGAAAGGATCAGTTTGTCATAACTTTCAATAAAAATATTATCCGTATCCAAATCGTGAACAGTTACGGTTTTTGAAACAGGGTCAATGGCTGTCACTTCATGATGTACTTTAATATTGATCCGAAAACGTGCCCAGAAACTTTGTGGCGTCTGAAGTGTCAATGCTGACGGCTGAGTAATGATTCCGCCAATATAATAGGGCAACCCACAATTCGCATAAGATACATAACCTGTTCGTTCAAATACAATGATTTCAGCGGTTTCATCTAAACGACGAATACGCGCTGCAGCAGATGCTCCGCCGGCAACACCTCCTACAATAACAACTTTCATGGATACACTCCTTCTTGCGATCAATTTCCCTTGCAATTTCTCAATAAAATGAGAAACATTTGCAAAATTAGTTTCTTTTATCAGATTCTTAAAAATGACTGATATCGTATCATCGCTTAATAGAACAAATCATACTTATTTTATAGGAATTTAGTAATTAAAATGAATTCATCATAAACTTACAATTTTGTCTAAACACCCTACTCTTACAGACTTTTTTATTCAGGGAATGCATCGGATATGAATGGGACAGGTATAATTCTTATTCGGTTTGAATAACGGATTTAGCCGTTTTTCTTTTGATTTTGTTTTTTTGTCCCGTTTCCCATGCTTGCTCAACAGAAACAATTGATTACAGGTCTGATTCAAAATGCAGTCAACACACTAACAGACGGTTTGGATCTTACTAAAAAACCAACAGTTGCATTAGAACGTCCACGTGATGCCTCACATGGTGATGTCGCTTGCAATATTGCGATGCAGCTTGCGCGTCCATTAAAGAAAAATCCAAGAGAAATTGCGAATGCAATTATCGCTGCTGTAATGGCAGTACCAGAACATGAAGAAATTATTGATTCTTGTGAAGTTGCAGGCCCTGGTTTTATTAATTTCCGTTTGACACCAGCTGCACGCCAAAAAGTTGTTTCTGATGTACTCACTCAAAAAGAGAAATTTGGTCAAAGTCATCAAGGTGATGGAAAAAAAGTAATGGTTGAATTTGTATCAGCCAATCCAACAGGACCACTACATGTCGGACATGGTCGACAAGGTGCATTAGGGGATGCTATTTCAGAATTGTTTACATCCCAAGGTTATCAAGTGACTCGTGAATTTTATTATAACGATGCTGGTGTACAAATTCACAATCTCACATTATCCGTTCAAGCACGAGCCAAAGGACTCAAGCCAGGCGATACGGGATGGCCTGAAAGTGCTTATAACGGCGACTATATTACCGATATCGCACAAGATTTTCTGGCTAAAAAAACCGTTTCAGCTCGCAACTGCGATACCGTCACAGCATCTGGTAACGTCGAAGATTTAGCCTCAATTCGCGCGTTTTCAGTGGCTTATTTGCGTAATGAACAAGACAATGATCTTAATGCTTTTGGCATTCATTTTGATAATTTCTTCTTGGAATCTTCTTTATATGCCAATGGTAAAGTGCAAGAAACGGTTGCCACACTAACAAAAAATGGTAAAACATTTGAAGATGGTGGCGCGTTATGGCTACGTTCAACCGATTATGGTGATGATAAAGACCGCGTCATGCGTAAAACGGATGGGACTTATACCTATTTTGTTCCGGATGTTGCCTACCATATCAACAAATGGAAACGAGGATTTGACAAGGTCATCAATATTCAAGGTAGCGACCATCATGGAACGATTGCTCGCGTAAAAGCAGGATTACAAGGCGTTGATATGGGCATTCCTAAATCCTTCCCGGATTATGTCTTGCATAAGATGGTCACCGTGATGAAAGATGGCGCCGAAGTCAAAATTTCAAAACGAGCAGGATCTTATGTTACCGTACGAGACTTGATTGAATGGTCTGGCGCTGGCGATATTACTCGCGGCAGAGATGCGGTACGTTTCTTTTTAATTTCTCGTAAAGCCGATACCGAATTTGTATTTGATGTTGACTTAGCCCTTGCTCGTTCTGATGAAAACCCTGTCTATTATGTACAGTATGCACACGCACGTATTTGTTCCGTATTTAGACAATGGAATGGGGATGAAACATTACTGGATCATGTTGATCTATCTCCTCTCGTTTCTCCACATGAGACAGCGCTGTTAACGAAGCTTGCTGAATATCCGGATTTACTCACACGCGCAGCTAATGAGCTAAGTCCTCATCTCGTCGCGTTCTATCTACGAGAACTCGCAGGTGAATTACATGGATACTATAATGCCGAACGTTTCCTAGTGGACGACGAAAAAACAAAGCTAGCACGTTTGGCACTACTTAAAGCGGTTCGCCAAGTATTACATAACGGTTTACGTTTACTTGGTGTTTCTTCTCCTGACAAAATGTAAGTGATCACTATGCAAAGAAGCGGGACATTTTTTGGATTTATTCTCGGATTATTCTGCGGCCTTGCTTTAGCTGCAGCCGTTGCATTTTTCCTTTTGCGATCTTCTCCTTTTGCTAAAAAAGAGGAACCTCAACAGGATCAGTCGCCCCGGCAGATTCAGGTAATCTCTTCGGGGCAATCATCTGCCCCGTCAAATGATCCTAATCAATCCCTGTATGGCAATCAAAATGCCTCTCAACAACATCCGGATAATACCCCGCCTACCGGGCAAGCATCCATTTCTGAGCCCGCTACAGCACCGGTACCAGCGCCTGCTCCCGTACCGGTTCAATCTCATCTTGCAACAGCGCCTACTCCTGCGGTAAACACGCATTCTTCATCATCCAAAGCGAGCACAACCCCGTCCAAAACAAATACAGCCCAGCCCATTTATTTACAAGCTGGTGCATTTAGAGATCATAATCAAGCCGAAACACAACGTGGTAATCTCGCGCTAATGGGATTTAGTTCACAAATTCTTCCGGCAAACACAGGATCAACTAAAATTTATCGCGTCCGTTTAGGACCTTTTCAAAATACTAATATCGCTTCCATACAAGCTAAGTTAAAGAGCAACGGAATTACAACAACCATCATTAGATAATGAGGACAAAATAATGTTGAAATGGTTAACACGTTTATTAGCAGGATTATGTCTGACGATAATCACAACCACCACTTTTGCTTCTCCTCAAAATCCTCAGGTCAATGTCGATTATCAAATGCTGGCTGTTCCACAAGATGCAAATGTTGGGAAAAAAGTAGAAGTCATTGAATTTTTTGGTTATTTTTGTAACCACTGTTATGCACTGGATACCCCTATCACCAATTGGGCGAGAAAAAATAAAAATAAAGTGGTATTTCGCCGCGTCCATGTAAAATTCAACGAGGCAATGACCATGCAACAACGTATGTTTTACACATTATCGGCAATGGGAGAATTAACCAATAGCATGCATCACAAAATTTTCCAAGCAATGCAAGAAGCGCGATATCCTTTTAAAACAGACGTGCAAGTTTTTCGCTGGATTGAGGACAACGGCATTGATCGCCAAAAATTCATCGAAATGTTCAATTCTCCTTATGTCAATGCACTCTGCCAACAAGGCAGTGCATTTTTAGATACTTATAAAGTGGATGGTGTTCCTATGATTGTGATCGACGGCCGTTACGTCACTTCATTAGCCATTGTCAGTGAAGGAAATAAAGCGGATATGAGTGAGACAACTGCCATTAACAGCACATTAAGCGTTTTAGATAAGTTAGTTAATCGTACATGGAAAGCTCGAAACCATTAATATCTTGACAAACAAACATGGGCGCAAACACTCTCATGTTTGATAACACGAAAGAAAAAACACGTCTATTTTGCAAATACGGCCTGCGCTTGAAATCCTGCATAATAACTAGAACGAACGAGCGGCGCTGAAGCGACAAAATCAAAACCGATTGCAATCGCTTGTTCTTTATACCAATCAAATATATGCGGTGCAACATAACGGTGGACGGGGAGATGGTATTGAGAGGGCATCAAATATTGTCCAATCGTTAGCATTCGCACACCTTGCTCATATAAATCTTCAATCGTTTGGATAACCTCCGCATCAGTTTCTCCTAACCCTACCATAAGACCTGACTTTGTTGGAATTTGAGGACATCGTTCTTTAAATGATTTCAGTAAATTTAAAGATCCTTGGTAATTAGCTCCAGGACGGCTTTGACGATAAAGACGAGGAACCGTCTCTAAATTGTGATTAAAAATATCGGGAGGGTTATCCGTTAATAAATTCAATGCAATGGTTGTTTTTCGCTTGAAGTCAGGTGTTAATATTTCAACCCGTGTTTTGGGAGAACGTTCTCGAATTGCTTTCAAGCAAGCGACAAAATGGGCAGCACCACCATCTAAAAGATCATCACGATTAACCGATGTAATGACCACATGCGCTAAATTTAACTGAGAAACTACATTTGCTAATGCAAAAATCTCATTTTCATCCGGCGGTAAAGGAATTCCATGAGCGACATCACAAAATGGACATCGACGCGTACATCGATCGCCTAAAATCATAAAAGCTGCCGTACCATTCCCATAACATTCTCCTTTGTTAGGACAAAAGGCCTCCTCACAAACAGTAATGAGATGATTAGCGGCTAATAATTCTTGGACTTGATGAAAATAAGAGGTCACAGACCCCGCTTTGACATGAAGCCATGGCGGTTTAGGTCGTTTGGGAATCGACTGCATTGAAAATGACAGAGGCTTTGTTTTTTGAGCGCCTTTTTGTTTGGGATACCATCGAATCCCTTTCCTTACCTCTATTTCCGCCATAATGACCTTCTTTAAGTCACAAAATCCATCCCACTCGCTAGTGATTGAACCAACTCAAATTGAATTCTTTCAGTTTGGCAAAGTACGCCTTCGGTTTTCATATCCGTCACTAAAAGATCTTGAAATCCACAAGGATAAATTTGCTGAAATGGCGAAAGATCCATATTAACATTGAGCGCAATGCCATGATAAGTGTACCCTTTACGATTAACCTTGAGTCCTAATGCGGCAATTTTAGCGCCATGGTGATTGGGAATATAAACACCAGGGGCTCCTGGACGACGAATACCGAGTATTTGATAATGATTAAGAACCTGAATAACTGCCGATTCTAATTGGTACACAAAACGATGAACCCAAAATTGTTGAAATCGCCTATGTAAATCAAACAGCAAATAAATAACCGCTTGCCCAGGACCATGATAAGTCACATCCCCGCCTCGATCCGTCTCAACAATCGGGATTGATTCCGCTTCAAGAATATGGGCACGATTTGCGGCTTTCCCTAAAGTAATCACCGGGAAATGCTGAACAAGCCAGATCTCATCTAATGTTCGTTTCGTACGTAACTGAGTAAATCGCTGCATTTCAGTATATACCGTACGGTAGGAAACCAAGCCCCATTGACGAATCAAGACATGATCTAGCATAAACTTTTCCTAAGAAAAAGTAATCACTCGCTTTGCAATCATTAAAATGAATCCCTATCCCACCGTTAAAGCACGACTTTAACCATAGGATGTGCGGTTAATTCTCGATAAATATTATCCAGTTGCTCACGACTAATCGCATTAACAACCGCTGTAAAAGCAAGATATCGTCCCTTTGAAGATGAACGCATCTGAAGCCCGGCAGGATCAAATGTTTCATCATGACGGCTCACAATTTCAACAATGACATCTGCAAAACCATCTTGTCTGAGTCCCATAATTTTAATCGGAAACTCACAAGGATATTGAATCGGATCCGTATCTCCTATAAAACAACTGCCTTCTAAACTTGAACTGATTGCCATTGATTCCCCCTATTCTGTATTATGACCGCCGAAATTGCGTCATTATAATATCTCGGATCGGCTGTAATTTTCGATGATAAAAATGATTAGCCCCGGTAATCACATGAACAATATGCCCTTGTGGACGGGCCCATTCAAGTAGCCGATCTAATGGCACCATATCATCCTTATCACCATGAATCAGAACGGTCCCCAAAGGAACAGTATCGGTCGTCCACATTCCAGCCGTAGTACTGACTAAAAGCATTTTCGGTTGTGTGCCTCCTATTTTTCCCAAGTATTCACAAAGCCTTGATTGGACATAAGTTCCAAATGAATACCCAGCAAGCACAACCGGCAAATCTGGATAAATTTTTTGCACATGATCTAGCAAAAGTTTCATATCATCCATCTCCCCTTTGCCTTCATCATGTGTCCCTTGTGACAATCCAACCCCTCTGAAATTCATTCGGACAGTGATATATCCTAATGCATTAAAAGCACGTGCCATCGTCTGGACAACCTTATTATGCATATCCCCACCATATAAAGGATGAGGATGCGCAATCAGTACGATACCAACAAATTGACTGTCTGGTAATTCCAGTAAACATTCTAGTTGTCCAGCATGGCCTGACAAAAAAAATGAATGGCTTTCCATAAAATCTCCCTTAAATCGAACCCTATTTTGCGCTTTTAATAACGATCCAATTCATCATATTCGCAATGATTCGATCAACACCTTTGGAGAGCGCTTGGCTACCCCCTGCTGCATCGGCCGTATCAGCTGGAATTTCTGCTAAAAAGCGCTGTTGCGCAATCAATTCTTGCCCTTTAAATAAAATCGCCCGAATCGCAACGCGTCCCATACTCGTGCGTTCATCCGAAAAATGTTGACTAAAGTCCTCAAATATAATTTGGAGGTTAAATGAATCCGTCTCTAGCGTACTTGCCGCTCGATTGCCTATCGACATTAAATAAGCATCCAAACGATGCTTAAAAAGTCGAGTGGGGCTTGATGCCCAACTGCTTTGGGTATAGTAGCGAACCTGCTGGTTATTGACATAATCCAATCGATAGATCATCAAACTTTCTTCCATCCAGTCAGGTGCATGAACACGTGTTGCAATAACGGGCATATCTGCGGGTAATTGCCCCATCGCTTTTAATTGTAAAGGCCCCAAATCATACAAAGTTGAAGGAGGATGAGGATCCATTAATGAGCAAGCCGATAATAAACAAGCAGATAACATTACAACAAGGGCATATCTTAATTTTTTAATCATGATTTCTCCCATTCATTGTCCTTATTGCCCCGTAAAACCTTTCTCGCCCGGTCCTGGAGCCGGTCCTTTTGCCCCGAAAAGTAATCCACTAGGACGTTGCTTATATTGTTCCAGCAAACTATTAATATTTTGCAAAGTCACACGAGCATCTCGTGCCAATGCTTCAAGCCGCGGCATCGCATCGCTTTGCATCCCTTTATTCATCATTGCATTCGCTTTTTTAACGATTCCTTTAAGATCTTCTGAAAGCTCAGTAACGGCCACAAACATTTGATGACCATCACGAACGGCAGCTGGAAATTCTTTCACACCTGGATCAACAATATGAGGAATACGTTCCCATCCTTTCGCCGCTTTATTAATATGCGAAATCGTATCGACAATTTCTTTACTATTTTTATCGTCAATAATGGCGGCTAATCCTGTTGTAATCGTTTGTACTTGATCCAGAATCGCTAATCCGCGAATCTGAAGCTCATCTAAAAGTCCAGGTCGCATCGGAATTTTAGCGGGATGCGCACGAGAAGATTGAAGTCGTTCTCCATTAACTGCCCTATCATTTAATTCGACTGAAGCAATTCCTGTTACCCCTTGATAAGACAACGTTGCAAAAGTTGTTGCTGTCATCGGAGCTTCTTCACTGACTTCAATTCCGATTACAATCTGCCCCGGTTCTTCTCGGCTGAATTCAATAGACGTCACTCGCCCAACATCAATGCCTTTAAAACGAACCTTAGCTTGATTACTAAGACCACTTACCGATTGATCGGTCACAACCTGATAAGGCACATAAACCGTCGTATCACGATTCATAAACCAAACAATGGCAAGGATAGCTCCTGCTAATAGGACAGTGAACAATCCAGCAATAAATGCATGGGATTTATTTTCCATCAAGTCCTCTCTATTCTTTTCATCATAGCATCATAATCCGGCAAATTTTTTAAAACTTTCCGCCCGCGTGTTCCCAAAAAATATTCTTCAATAAAGGGATGTCTAACGGATAAAACCGTTTCAATTGAACCACTTGCAATCACATGGCGATCCGCTAAAACAACAATTTGAGTCGAAATATCAACAATCGTATCAATGTCATGAGAAATCATAACAACCGTTAAATTCAATTCATCATGCAAACTACGAATTAATTCAACAAAACTCTCCGATGAAACAGGGTCTAACCCCGATGTCGGTTCATCCAAAAATAGCAAATCAGGTTCAAGCATTAATGAGCGAGCAAGGGCTACTCGTTTAATCATCCCCCCAGATAAGTCAGAGGGCATTTTATTCGCATCATTAGGACTAAGTCCCACCATTTGCAACTTAAGCATCACAGATGCTGCAATTAGATCTTCAGGCAATGCCCGTAACTCGCGCATCGGTAATGCAATATTGTCAAATACGGATAATGCGGTAAATAAAGCGCCTTGTTGAAATAGAACCCCCCAACGACTATTAAGCGCACGAAGTTCATTGACACTGGCGGTATTGCGATGAACCCCTAATACCGTAATTTCTCCTGCAGCCGGCGTTTCCAATCCGAGTATTTGACGAAAAAGCGTTGTTTTCCCCGTTCCCGATCCTCCGATAATAGAGACAATGGCACCTTCTTCAATCGTCAAATTAAGATGATCATGAATAATATTCTCGCCAAACTTCGTTTGGAGATTACAAATTTCAATTGCATTCGCCATTAATATCCGACTCCTTGTAAAACAATCGCAAAAATAGCATCTGCAAAAATCACAGCCGTAATAGACGATACCACAGAACGAGTCGTTCCTTGCCCCAAACTATCGGTATTAGGTTGAATGCGAAGCCCATAATAACAAGCAATAATGGCAATAACGACGCCAAAGACGACACCTTTACCAAGACCGATCCAAAAATTAGCAATGGGAACAGCATTCGGTAATGCACTCATAAAATAAGTCATCGAAAGACCAATCGACATCTTGCCCGCAAATGCCCCGCCTAACAATGCAACAATATCCGTCCAAACAATTAGCATCGGCATCGTAATACCGAGCGCCATCACTTTGGGTAAAACCAATCTAAAGCCATGTGAGAGGCCCATCACTTGCATTGCATCAAGTTCTTCAGTCACACGCATCACCCCAATTTGGGCAGTCATCGCCGATCCGGAGCGCCCTGCAATTAAAATCGCAGCAAGTAATGGACCTAATTCACGAACAACACTCATGCCGAGTAAGTCAACGAGAAAAATATCCCCGCCAAACATATGTAATTGCTGAGCAGATAAGTAAGACAACACAACGCCAATTAAAAAACCAACGATCGCAATAATCCCTAGTGCTTGAGCGCCCGAATGAAAAATATTGGCAGAAATTTCACGCCACGGCCCCCGATGGGGAGCTGCAATAAACCGGAAAAAATCAAGCGTTAACTGCCCCAATAACTGATCAATACGAACCAATTGACGAACAAAACTAAAAGGAACCTCACGAATCACTTCTGAAAGATTAACTTTGGTCTTCTGTTGGGGACGTTTGAAATCTTCAGCTCGTGCTAGACGAGCAAAAAAACGGTGTTGCTCTGCACTTGCTTGAAGCTTTGGGGGAATACAACGTTTCCAGCCGTACCATAAAATTTGAGCCCCTGTATAATCTAATCCCTCCAACTGCGTCAAATCCCATTCCATTGAAGCAATATCTGGAATACGACGCATTGTATTAATAATCTGATTACCCGCACTTTTTACGGCAAGCCTATCGACACGCCAACATCCACGCGCAATAATTCGATGGGCTTGAATATCTAATTCGGGACGCTGCCGTAACGTTGATTCCATGTTCTATTTCGCGATATTTTAGTGATTTTAATAGGAATTTCCATTCAGTTCGGATAATAACACTTTAGAATGCCATATTCTGTAAATCGTCATTTTTCATTGCTTTTAATATGAATACCTCTTTGTCTGCTCACAAAATTACTTTATTCATGCAAAATAAAGATATATCCGTAAAAATCGTATCGCAGACGGCTTCGACCAACCAAGATTTACTCAATAGCATTCGAAATGAACAAATTCACCGCAATACGCTGCTTTTAGCCCTTGAACAAACAAGCGGTAGAGGCCGTAATGGACGAACTTGGTATTCTGATAAAAATAATTCGCTGACATTTTCATTAGCCTGGCATTTTTCACGTTCTGCAACAAAAATTCCTGGAATTCCCTTAACGGCAGGCATTGCTATCGCATCCGCATTAGCACAATCTGGCGTTAAAGTTTTATTAAAATGGCCCAATGATATCTTAAAAAATGGGGGAAAAGTCGCAGGCATCTTAACAGAACTTCCTGACAACCGTCATGATCATTGGGCGGTCATTGGAATTGGGATTAACTTACATTTAACGCATTCCTTAGAAAAAAATATTGGGCAGCCGGCATCCGATATGCCTTGGCTCGCCCAAATGGATCGTAATCAACTCATGGCCTTATTAACTGATGCATTAGCCCATCATTTAAAACGATTAGATGAAAAAGGCTTTGATTCTTTGGCGCCAGTCTGGAATAATCTCCACGCACATCATTTAAAACCCGTCACAATCCTACAAGGACAAGAAAAACTCCTCTGCGGCATTGCACTGGGTATCAATAAAGATGGGCATTTGTTACTAAAAACCAAAAAAGGAATTGAGACAATCCTATCAGGCGACGTCTCAGTAAGAACTCAATAGGGAATCAATAATGCTGCTAATTGATGTTGGAAACACTTCCATCAAATGGGCTCGCCCTAAAAAAGGGGCAATTCCCCATTACGGTCAATTTCCATGGCAGCATTTTGGTATTGTCAGGCATCGTGATATGGATTCACTTGAATCAACCTGGCAACGCCTCCATGCTAAACAACCAATCAAATACGTGTTGATATCTAATGTCGCTGGAAAAAAAATCTCTACGATATTGACGCAGTTTTTAAATCATCTGCAAAAGCCTCCTATCATTGAATATTTTGCTTCAAAAAATGCGCATGCCGGTATCACGAACACCTATCTTGATTATTCGCAACTCGGATGTGATCGATTCGCATCCATGATTGGCGCACATGCGCTTTTCCCAAATAGACCATTAGTCATCGCAACGGCAGGGACAGCCACAACGGTTGATTCCATCACCCCTGACGGGGTCTTTCAAGGTGGAATGATTCTTCCTGGATTAGGACTTATGGCACATTCTCTGGCCAGTAATACCGAACAATTACCTCATATTGAAGGCATTGAAAAAGATATTACGCCATTTGCAAATCATACGCGCGGCGCCATTATCGCAGGATGTCTAAGTGCACAATCCGGTGCTATTGAACGAGCAGTATCGGCTTTTCAGAAACGGTATGATAACGTTCATTGCCTCATTTCTGGAGGAGCGGCCAAATATATCGCCCCAAGTATGTCGGTTCCATGCTATATCATTGATAATCTCGTCTTAATTGGGCTCTACGTTTCATCATTAGCCACCAATCAGCCTTGATTTTTGACGATCTGCTCTTATTTATTATCTTTAATAGGCATTCATTGTTTTCTTCATATAGCTGTCATAATGGCAGATATCATGTATATTGCCTGTTTCAGGTAAAGGTGGAAAAGAGGCTTTCCATCTTAGACTGATTTAATCAAATTTACTTAAGCGAGCAGCCATGAAATACCAAATTATTCCTGTAACAGCATTCCAGCAAAATTGTACTTTGATGTGGGATGAAAATACCAACAAAGCAGCGGTTGTCGATCCAGGTGGCGACGTAGACCGTATCTGTAAAACCTTAGAAGAACAAGGCGTAACCCTTGAAAAAGTATTAGTCACACACGGTCATCTTGACCATTGCGGCGGAGCAAAAGAATTAGCCGATCGCTTTGGTGTCCCTATTGAAGGCCCTAACCAAGCAGATGAATGGTTATTACAAACATTAGGATCTGCACAAACTCGTATGTGGGGACTTCCTGCAGGCAAGCCTTTTACTCCGGATCGTTGGCTTAATCAAGGTGATGAAGTCACGGTGGGTAACGAAACACTCAAGGTGTTTCATTGCCCAGGACACACGCCAGGACATATTGTCTTTTACGATGACAAATCCAAAGTCGCCATTTCAGGGGATGTCTTATTTGCTGGGTCCATCGGCCGGACGGACTTGCCTAAAGGCAGTTTTCGCGATTTAGAAAAATCCATCCAGGAAAACTTATATACCTTAGATGATAGCGTTCAATTCATTCCTGGGCATGGACCGGTTTCTTCGATCGGCGCTGAAAAACGAGGAAACCCTTATGTTCGAGTGAAATAATACGCGACTCAATTAGGTATCACTAAACGATTTTAAACAGGGCGTCTTTTTCATGGTAATCCATGCAAACGCCCTGTTTTTTTTCACTCATAAAAAGATTACAATCGCGCTCATCATGCAGAATTACCCTTATCAGGAGAACCGGATGGATACGGAAAAAAACACGAAAAGCACCTTACCTGATTTCAAAATAGCACAAACCCCTTTAAAAACGCCGGATTATCTGCACAAAACTTACTGGTGGGCCTATGAACACCCTAAAGCCGTTGCTTTTTGGGATCATGATTTTTTGATCAATTTCATCTTACTGGGTAATTATAATCGCTTAGTCAAAGCGGTACTCAATGAATTTCCTCATGGTATTTCAGGCAATATGCTTCAAATTTCATGCGCCTATGGAAAACTTACCCCCAGCATTGAAGATAAACTCAATGATGATGGACATTTAGATGTCATTGATATTTTACAAGTACAACTTGATAATGTTCGCCCGAAACTCAAATATCCTGATGAAAAGGTTCGTTTGATTCAATGTGATGCCACTCAACTGAATTGCCCCGATAATTCTTACGACTACACACTTATGTTCTTTTTGCCCCATGAAGTGCCTGAGAATAAACGACGCATGGCAATCGCTGAAGCTATCCGAGTCACAAAACCCGGCGGCAAAATCATATTTGTCGAATTTCATAATCCTGGATTTCACCTGTTTCGTCCATACGAACGGCTAGTCTTCTTACTTTTTGAACCATTTGCGGTCGATATGTGGCGACATGAGCTTACTTATTGGTTCCCTAAAAACCATCCTTGTACTGTTGTGACGCACCAAACTTATTTTGGCGGTTTCTTTCAAAAACTGGTTGTCCAAAAAAATGCCGATTAATGCATTAAAAAAAACTTTTTCAATTTTATTAACCGTCAAACTGTTCAGATACACCATAATAAGAAAATACTGTTTACATAAATACTCTTAAAATAAGTCTATCTTTAATTAAATTCGTTCTTTTACTTTGGTTTTCACATTTAAAATATGAATAACCGATTTAAATCAACGAAGGTATTTCGTTTTAATGTATGCGAAAAATCGCTTCTTTTTAAAAGAAATTTTCCATTTTTAGATGCAACTTTAAGAAAAAAATTGCATATTTTGTAGGCAAAATTTCATTGCCGAAAATTGGTTACATCGCTATAATTCGGGCAGGTTTAATGTATATCAGGACTGGTCGGTTGTTGTTTTCAGTGCTTTTTTAGACTGAAGGCGTACGCCTAGAATAGAGATGGGTGGATTATGGGGCGTATTGTGGCGCCGCAGGTGGTGATTGCAGTTTTAATAGCAATGGCATTTGCGTTTATTGTTGGGAAATCTGCAGGCATCTCTTCTATATTGGCATCACTTTGCTTTCTCATTCCAAATTCTATCTTCGTGATGTTTTTCTATTCAGGCCTTAGCCGCAGGCAATCTTCCGGCATGGCTTTTTTTGGTTTCCTTGAACTGATAAAGATTATTCTGGTGACAGGCGGCGCAGGCCTCGTGTTCTGGATATATCCAGATTTACATTGGATCGCATTTCTGGCAAGTTTTGTTATCTGCCTTGCCAGTTATATTTTTTTATTGTCTAAATTGAAAGGTTGAGTATAACTATGGATGCCCATAATGCGCCTTCTTTAGCAGATTACATTAACCACCACTTGAAGAACCTCGGCTTGGTTGACGGTCATCTAACAACTCAAAAGGGTATGTTAGATTTTTCCATGATTAATGTCGATACCGTTTTTTGGTCCATCGTTTGCGGTATTATTGCCTGTCTCGTTATGGCATGTATTGCAAAAAGTGCGACTTCAGGTGTTCCGGGGCGTGTACAAGCTGCTGTAGAAATGCTGGTTGAAATGGTTGACGGTCAAGCAAAATCCCAAATTCACGGTGACAGACGCTTTATTGCGCCATTAGCACTGCTGATTTTCGTTTGGATTTCTCTCATGAACTGTCTGGATTTCCTGCCTGTTGATCTGTTCGGTCAGATTTTTGAGTGGACAGGACTAAATGGTACCTTTAAGTATCATCGGTTGGTTCCGACTGCTGACCTGAATGTGCCGGTAGGTATGGCATTAACCATTATTGTCATGTCCATCTATTACGGTCTGAAGATGAAAGGTGTTGGCGGTTTCTTTAAAGAACTGTTTACACATCCTTTCGGTGCAATGATGTTCCCTGCTAATATTTTGCTGAACATTATTGAATATCTTTCCCGACTGATCTCTCTGTCCATGCGACTGTGGGGGAATATGTATGCCGGTGAATTGATCTTCTTAATGATTGCGATCCTGGGATCAAAGATTTTAACAGGCTTCTTTGGAGGCACTGCCTTCTTTATCGGTCATGTTATTGCAGGTTCTGTTTGGGCCATCTTCCATATCCTGGTTGTGTTCCTGCAGGCCTTTATTTTCATGATGCTAACTCTCGTCTATCTGGGATTGGCTCACGAAACTGAAGAATAAGAAACATTTAAAAAGACAGATTTTTATTAATTTTTACTATTAAACTAAAGGAAGAAAATTATGTTAGCTATTGCTTGCGGTATCATCGTCGGTTTTGCGGCTTGCGGTGCAGGGATCGGTATCGGTGTTTTGTCCGGTAAATTTATTGAAGCTTCTGCTCGTCAGCCAGAATTGACCAACCCAATGCGTACCAACACCTTGCTGCTTGCTGGTCTGGTTGACGCTGTTTACCTGATCGCGGTCGCTATCTCCCTGATGTTCGCATTCGTTAACCCATTCGGTGGCGCTTAATTAAAGGTTGCCTTTGTAATGCTCCAGACTAATGAACTGGATTTTAGATAACGAATATAAATCTATTTAAAGAGGAACTAACCGTGAACTTAAATGCCACATTATTCGTACAGATTGTGGTCTTCCTCATCTTTGCAATCTTTACCGCAAAGGTCGTTTGGCCACCACTGGTTAAAGTACTAGATGAACGCTCCCAAAGAATTGCTGACAGCCTTGCTGCTGCAGAAAAGAGCAAACAGGAAGTAGCAAACGTTGAAGCTCAAGTTCAGGCTGAAATCAGAAAAGCCCGTGAAGAAGGTGCAAAACGCATCGCTGAAGCTGAACAACGTGCAGGTGTTGTTGCAGCAGACATTAAAGCAAAAGCTGAAGCTGAAGCCGCAAAGATTATTGAACAGGCTAAACAGGAAGCTAAGCAAGAAGTCTTCCGTGCTAAAGAAGAACTCCGCAGTCAAGTTGCAGCTTTGGCCATGAAAGGCGCTGAACAGATTCTAAAACGTGAAATCTCCAGTGCAAACCATGCTGATCTGCTCAAACAAATTTCTAATGAGTTGTGATTATGAGTAAAACCGATACAGCTCTCCCTTATGCTGAAGTTCTTTTCGAACTTTCTCAAAAGGGTGGTGAAAAAGGTGTTGAGCTGGTAGACAGCTTTGTGAGCCAGCTCACTGAACTTGGAAAAAGCAAAGAACTGCAGAACCTGATTTCCAGTGATGACATTGAACCTTCTGAAGTTGTTGATTTCATTTTGATGTTAATCAAAATGCTAAAGAATGACAATGTTAGAAACTTTATTCGGGCTTTGCCGGAAATTAGCGAAGAATATTACAAGTTGAGAAGCTCCACCAAGAGTGCCGCCCATGCTCAAATTCTGAGTGCGTTCCCTATTTCTGAGGAACAGCTGAAAGAAATTGTGCCTGCACTTGAAAAACGGTTCAACCGTCCGCTTACTGCAACAGTATCCATTGATCCAACCTTAATTGGTGGCTATAAAGTGATTGTTGAAGATGAAGTTCTGGATTTGACCGTTAGTTCGAAACTGCAGAAGATGCAAGAAGCAATTGCTTCATAAGGCATCCTCACAGTAGAACAGAATACAAATTTTAGGAGTTAGTATGCCATTCAACCCGTCTGAAATCAGTGACCTGATTAAAAGCCGGATCGAGAATATCGATGACAAGGCTGAAATTCATAATCAGGGTACTATTCAATCCGTATCCGACGGTATCTGCCGCATTCGCGGTCTGTCGAATGCAATGCAGGGCGAAATGCTGGAATTTCCTGGCAACACCTATGGCCTTGCATTAAACTTGGAACGCCACTACGTTGGCGCTGTTATTCTGGGTGAATACACCCATATTTCCGAAGGCGACGTTGCACGTTGTACCGGCCGTATTTTGGAAGTTCCAATCGGTCCTGAACTGCTAGGTCGTGTTGTTGACTCTTTGGGTCGTCCTATTGACGGCAAAGGTCCAGTTAATTGCAAATTAACTGCTCCTATTGAAAAAATTGCCCCTGGGGTTATTGCCCGTCAGTCCGTTTCTCAGCCAATGCAAACCGGGCTAAAAGCAATTGACTCTATGGTACCAATTGGCCGTGGTCAGCGTGAATTGATTATTGGTGACCGTCAGACTGGTAAGACCGCTATTGCAATTGATGCGATTATTAATCAAAAAGGCCAAGATATGGTCTGTATCTATGTTGCAATCGGTCAAAAAGCTTCTACCGTTAAAAATATCGTTCGTGCGCTAGAAGAAAACGGTGCAATGGAGTACACCATTGTCGTTGCAGCAACGGCTTCTGAATCCTCCGTTATGCAATATATCGCACCATATGCTGGTTGCACCATGGGCGAATATTTCCGTGATCGTGGTCAAGATGCCTTGATCATTTATGATGATCTCTCCAAACAAGCTGTTGCTTACCGTCAAGTTTCTCTGTTATTGCGTCGTCCACCTGGACGTGAAGCATTCCCTGGTGACGTTTTCTACTTGCACTCCCGTCTTTTGGAACGTGCTGCACGGGTTAATGCTGAATATGTTGAAAAATTCACCAATGGCGAAGTTAAAGGTAAAACCGGTTCATTAACTGCACTGCCAATTATTGAAACTCAAGCAGGTGACGTTTCTGCATTCGTCCCAACTAACGTTATTTCGATTACTGACGGTCAGATCTTCTTGGAAACTAATCTGTTTAATTCAGGTATTCGTCCTGCAATTAACGCAGGTATTTCGGTTTCTCGAGTCGGTTCCGCAGCTCAAACGAAAGCAGTTAAAGGACTCTCTGGCGGTATTCGTACCGACTTAGCACAGTACCGTGAACTGGCTGCATTTGCGCAGTTTGCATCTGACTTAGACGATGCAACCCGTCGTCAATTGGATCGTGGTGCTCGCGTTACTGAATTGTTGAAACAAAACCAGTATCATCCTCTGCCTATTTCCCTGATGTGTGTCTCTTTGTTTGCGGCTAACAGCGGTTTCTTAGATGACGTTCCTGTCAAGAATGTCTTACCATTTGAAGCTGCTTTGCACAACTATATGCAGACCTCTCAGCCAGACCTACTCAAACGCATTGAAGACAATAAGAAACTCGACAAGGATGACGAATCTCTGATGGCGGAAGCAATTGCTGAATTTAAAAAGAGCAGTGATTTCACCGCAGAATAAAGTCCGTCTCAAACGCGAAGGAGTAAAGCCTAATGGCATCAGGCAAAGACATACGTAATCAGATTCATAGTGTTGAAAACACGAAGAAGATTACCAAAGCGATGGAAATGGTCGCCGCATCTAAAATGCGTAAAGCGCAAGATAGAATGCGTGCTTCCCGTCCATATAGTGAAACCATTCGCAGAATTGCATCGCATATGGCTGCTGCTCATCCTGACTTTTCTCATCCTTATATGGTGGAAAGAACAGGTTCTAAAGGAGTTGGTATGATCGTCATTACAACCGATAAAGGGTTGTGTGGCGGTTTAAATACCAACATTCTTCGTCTGGTTACCCACCGGATGAGAGAATTAGAAAAAGAAGGCAAAAGCATCACTACGATGGCGATCGGTAACAAGGGGCTCGGCTACTTGAACCGTATCGGTGCAAGAATTGTGTCACATGCAGTTCAAATGGGAGACATCCCTAGACTTGAACAGTTGATTGGCCCACTCAAAGTGATTCTGGATGAATACAACAATCAGAAACTTGACTCGGTCTATCTCTGCTACAACAAATTCATCAATACGATGAAACAGGAAACTGTGGTTGAACAGATTCTGCCTCTGCCTAAGGGAACACTTGCTGTAACGCCTGGCACACCTATTCCTGACTATTTGTTTGAACCAGATGCAGCAACCGTTATTTCAACTCTGCTTGAACGTTACATTGAAACACTCGTTTATCAGGGTTGTGCGGAAAACATTGCATCTGAACAGTCTGCTCGAATGGTTGCCATGAAATCAGCAAGTGACAATGCAGGTAATCTGATCGCAGATCTGGGTCTTATCTATAACAAGACCCGTCAAGCTGCGATTACAACAGAATTGACTGAAATTGTTTCCGGTGCAGCTGCAGTCTCAGCTGAAGAATAGTATCCGGGAAGTTATTGAGTTATTGATTGAAATAATTAAAGGAACGAAAAATGGCAGAAGGCAAAATCGTTCAGTGTATCGGCGCAGTTGTTGACGTGCGTTTTCCTCCTGGAGAACTGCCAAAAGTGTACGATGCGCTTAAAATGGGTGATCTGACCCTTGAAGTACAGCAGCAGATTGGTGGCGGCGTTGTTCGTACCATTGTGCTGGGTGCTTCTGACGGTCTAAAACGCGGTATGACGGTTGTTAATACCGGCGCCCCAATTTCTGTCCCAGTCGGTGAAGCAACACTGGGACGTATTATGAACGTTTTAGGTGAACCTGTTGATGAAGCAGGTCCAATTAAAACGGATGTACGTCAGTCTATTCATCGTAAAGCCCCTGAATATACTGAATTGTCTCCATCTCAAGAATTGCTGGAAACCGGCATTAAGGTTATTGACTTGATTTGCCCATTCGCAAAAGGCGGTAAAGTTGGTCTGTTCGGTGGTGCAGGTGTTGGCAAAACCGTTAACATGATGGAACTCATTAACAACATTGCGAAAGAACACTCTGGTTTGTCCGTGTTCGCAGGTGTTGGTGAACGTACTCGTGAAGGGAATGACTTCTATCACGAAATGGAAGAATCCAACGTCTTGGATAAAGTAGCAATGGTTTATGGTCAGATGAATGAACCTCCAGGCAATCGTCTGCGCGTTGCATTGACTGGACTGACCATTGCTGAAAGTTTCCGTGACGAAGGTCGTGACGTTCTGTTCTTTGTTGACAATATTTACCGTTTCACCCTGGCAGGTACTGAAGTATCCGCACTGTTAGGTCGTATGCCATCTGCTGTGGGTTATCAGCCAACATTGGCCGAAGAAATGGGACGTTTGCAAGAACGTATTACGTCAACAACAACAGGTTCTATTACTTCCATCCAGGCCGTTTATGTGCCAGCCGATGACTTGACTGACCCATCTCCAGCAACCACATTTGCTCACTTGGATTCAACCGTTGTGCTGTCTCGTGATATTGCCGCTTTGGGTATTTATCCTGCAATTGATCCATTGGATTCAACCTCTCGTCAGCTTGATCCTCATGTTGTTGGTGATGAACACTACAACATTGCTCGTCAAGTTCAAGGGATTTTGCAACGTTATAAAGAATTGCGTGACATTATTGCAATTTTGGGTATGGATGAATTGGCTCCGGAAGATAAACTGGTCGTTGCACGTGCACGTAAGATCCAGCGTTTCCTGTCCCAGCCATTCCATGTTGCTGAAGTGTTTACGGGTTCCCCTGGCAAATATGTTTCTCTGAAAGACACCATCCGTGGCTTCCAGATGATTTGCTCCGGTGAATTGGATCACTTGCCAGAACAAGCTTTCTACATGGTTGGTACCATTGAAGAAGCTATGGAAAAAGCAGAACGTATGTAATAACGTAGTTGCATGGATGTAAAGCATCCATGCAACATGTTTCATAAATCTGTTTGATAACTATAGAGGTTCATCCATGGCAAACACCTTACATGTAGAAGTAGTCTCCGCAGAAGAACATATTTTTTCTGGAGAAGCCGAGTTCGTCGTGTTGCCTGGCGAAGCTGGCGAATTAGGTATCTATCCACGCCACCTCCCATTGGTTACTCGCATCAAACCTGGTGCAGTACGCATTAAAAAACCAGGACAGGTTGATGAGGAATACGTTTTCGTAGCAGGTGGCATTCTTGAAGTGGAACCAACTGCTGTTACCGTATTAGCAGATACTGCGATTCGTGCAAACGATTTGGATGAAGCAAAAGCAGAAGAAGCCAAAAAACTGGCAGAAGATGCTCTGCTTAATAAACAGTCCAAGATTGATTATGCGAAAGCACAAGCTGAAATTGCGCAAGCAATTGCACAGTTGGCATTGATCAAGAAACTGCAGAATCGTCGTCGTCAACGCTGATCATTTCGGCAAATATTTCCTAAAAGGCAGCATGAGCTGCCTTTTTTATTGTTACGCCCTATATCAAATTCTTTTCAACAGAAAAAAACAACAGCGAATGAAGATCGCATAATAAGCATTAAATGATATTAAATATTCTAACAAAGTATCGAAAATAAAACCTAAATAATTGAATCTAAAATAGATTTTTCAAGACATCCCATAATAGATTTCATAAAAATAATCAAAAAATTAAAAACTGGATATTCAAATAATTTCAATAAAAACAAACAGTTACCAATGAATTGAACATCCGCTAATGCTTATTAACGGATGTCGCCTTTTATATCAGCAATCAAACAAAGACGATGTCCCTCAAAAAAGGACACAACATGAACAAAATATTTAAGGTGATATTCAATAAGGCAAAGGGTATTTTTGTTGTTACAGGCGAGAATGCGAAAGCACAGGGTAAATCAAAACATCTGAAGGCAATTGCTGCATCTGTGATGCTTATAAGTGTATCTGGCATCATTGAGAATGTAGAAGCAAAAGACTATAGCATTGGTCGTATTGAAAATACTGCATTTGCAGAAACGATTCCTTTCAATGATAAAGATTATCGTGATATTACTTTAAAGACTTCTGGAGCTTTGATTCGTAATGAAACTGAAGGATCAGAATTAATCATTCAAGGAGCAAAAAATAATGCTGTTTTTACAGGGGCAGGAGTCATTGATGATGGAAATGTTAATTCAACGATAAGTATTAAAAATTTTGAAAATTTAACATTAAAAACTATGGGTACAAGTAATGCCCCAATTTATTTAAGAAATGGAAAAAACATTACAGTTAATATTGGTGAAATTAATAATGCGCTTTCTTCGTTAACATTCGAACAGCCAAAAAATACTGCAATTTTTGTAAATAGTGGCGCATCTACCGTTAATATATTTAGCGATATTGTTAATATTGGATCAGACGAACAAAAAGTTGTTCGAGGCATTTATTCAAATGGTAATGGTCATGTCAACATTAATACTAATAAATTCTCTATTCGTTCCACTAATGTAGGAATCTATGGTTCAGGCTATACAGAAATTCATTCAAGAAATAATGGTACTGGACAAATTGATATTAAAACAGAGGAAATTGGAGTTTTTGCAGGTCACGTAACACTAGATGCCGATTCTGTATCGATTGTCACTGCTTACAATGAAGGACAACAAGCATTAAATCGCAATCAAGCGATTTCACTCATTGGAAATGATGTGCTAACCATTACTGCAGACAATGTCGTACTTGGCACAGAAAAAGCAGATGGTACTTATGACAATAACACACAAACTGTTTCTGCTAGTAATGGATCTAAAATTACGATTGATTCAAAAAATCTCAATATAGAAGGTGGAATAGGTTATTCGGCTTATTCTGGCAATCGAGGAGAAAAAGCACAAATTACGCTTAAATCCACAGATGGAAATATGGTATTAAAAGGGGAGATTGCAACAACCAATAATCAAGGAGGAGATTCAGCCGTAGATGTAAATATTTTCGCTAATAATTCCCAAATAAAAACAGAAAAAAATATTGAATCAAGTGTAACCTCTAATTCAAGTTCCGTAATGGTATCTTTAGATAATTCCAATTGGAACATTGGTGGTGCAGACAATAATATTAAATCTCTAACTGCTGATAAAGCCACCATCAACCTCGGCTCCAACAAAGCCGCCATCAACGACTACACCTCAGGCTCAAAAGGAGCCACCATCACCATGGATGGCTCAAAAAGCGAACAATTAACCCTTAACAACTCCAGTGGCAGTGGAACG
>CAKRSU010000009.1 GCA_934401755.1 uncultured Oxalobacter sp. | reverse complement strand
ATTGTCGCCGGTGTTTTCAGAGAGATCGACCATATCGGCAACGGTTTGGAGTTGATCTCCAATACGGTCAGAGGCCGTTTTAGAAAGTTTTAACCGAATATCGGCGGTATTGTTTTTAAGAACAAGTTGGTTTTCGGTTGTCCCATTGGTTTCAATAAGGGTCGTTCCACTGCCACTGGAGTTGTTAAGGGTGAGTTGTTCGCTTTTTGAGCCATCCATGGTGATGGTGGCTCCTTTTGAGCCGGAGGTGTAGTCGTTGATGGCGGCTTTGTTGGAGCCGAGGTTGATGTTTGCCCCATTACTGGTGATGGTTTTGACGGTGGAGTCGCCTGTGGCGTTCCAGGTGGCACCATTAGCTATGGTAAGATTAGTCCCACCAGTAACATTCAGATTACCATCTAATATGGTGCCGTTTAACAATGAATCGGATGTTGCCAGATTGATTTGAACCGTATTATTAACATTGGTCGCTGAATTTCCTGTTTTTATATTGCCATTAATGGTAACTTTAGCGGTACCTGCGACAATGTTATCTTGATTATCTTTATAGCTATTAATGTATATTGATGAATTGGTTCCCTTTTCTGTTTCATCTTTATCATAACCAGAAATAATATCGCCATCAATAGTCAAAGATGTTTTTGCTTTTAGTGTTGTACTGCTGCCTCCAGCTGCTATTACAGCAGCTTGTCCGCCTGTTACTGAAACTTCAGTTGCATTGATATCTATATTGCCGTTTGTTTCAGTATTCCTAAGACTAAAACGTGCTCCTTTGATGGCAAGGGAATTAGCATTTACCGTCATTTTTCCATTGCTGTTAATATGAACACTATCTTCATAATGACTTGAAATGGCTACATTTCTCCCAGCAGTAATGTTCAGGATATTGGAAGAACCATCAGACATATAGACTCCTTTATATCCTGATATTTCAATATTTTCTTCCGCAGCAATATCTATTTGACCACCACCATTCATAAAGAAAATTCCTCGTCTACTAGTTTCTGTAGAATCTCCATTGCTGATTAAGGACACGTTTTTTACATCTTTTATGTCAATGCTTCCACCACTTAGAACTTGAAGGACCGAATTAGCATTGTTAGCGTTTAATGTGAGATTATCAAAATTTTCAAATGTGATTTTTTTGTTGGATCCTTTAGAAGAAACAACGGAGCTTAACCATTGGCTTTTTGTTGTTATGCCATTCGTAATATTAAGATTCGTTTTATGATCGCCCCATGTACTGCCAATAATAGAAAAGGAATTTCCATTATTATTGGTTATAGATTGAGGTATATTGCCAAATATTACTTTGACATTTTCATTAGTATATGTTCTATCAGAAGATACTAATTCTTGAGATGTATATTCAGAAGCATCACAACTTGTGCTAGTGCAACTAACATCAGCTATTGCATTTCCGCCTATACCTAATATCCCCATAAACATCACAGATGCAGCAATTGCTTTCAGATGTTTCGATTTACCTTGTGCTTTCGCATTCTCGCCTGTAACAACAAAAATACCCTTTGCCTTATTGAATATCACCTTAAATATTTTGTTCATATTGTGTCCTTTTTCGGGGGACATCGTCTTTGTTTGACTGCTGATATAAAAGGCGACATCCGTTAATAAGCATTAATGGATGTTCAATTCATCAATAACTATTTGTTTTTATTGAATTTAATGAAAGATCGTTATTATTAATAAGCAGTTATTATTAAGATGTTGCTAATTGAGTTGTTTTTGAATTTATCTTTTAAATTCAATTAATTGGATAGGAGAAATACTTAAAATGATAGAATGATTAATGTCAAATAATGCTTATTATGCGATGTTCAAGGTGTTGTTTTTTCTATGAAATACATTAAGTCTATTTTTGTATTTATCTTGGATGGTCTCAAAATTTCATCGAAAAATGAAACCGATTTAAATGAAGATTTATGGCATTAGAAATTTTGAAATGACCACTTAGGAATTCATGTGCTTTGTTGTAATTGATTATTTCTTTTTTTGATGTGGATTACATAATATGGGTAACTTTGCTTGCCATCCCATATATCAATAGATCTATCAGAGGATTGTCAAGCTTATGCATGATTTCTTATTTTGTAATGGCTCGAAATTAGCTTTCTTGTGAAATATTATCTTCATCAGAAAGATATAAGGCACCGCTAAGACCATGGCGAATATCATGCCAATTCGTACATTCATGGACTGCATTTTTATTAGGACCATTCCTGTTTAACTTCTGATGATTCAATTAGTAAAGTAGTCTTAATGTTGAAATGACTTAATACCCAATTAAAAGTGGAAACATAAACATCTTTACCATTTTCAATTTTAATTAAAGTTCCTTTGCTGATATTCATTTGTCATGCTGTTTCTTCCAATGTTTGCCCTAGCGCTTTGCGCTTTTGGCGTATAGTCTTTCCGATAACAACAAGATCAATGGGTGTAGTAGGTGGAACTAACCCTTGTCGTTTATAGAATTCAGGGTTAATGCTGAAGGAATTCTGATTTTAGGCGTTTTTCTGGATCGCAATTGTGAACTTTTTAATAAAATTACCAAAAAGTTCACAATTGTAGTCTAAGAGATGAATTTTTTAATTAACTTTTATGCAGTAAACACAAAAATATCGGAGATTGTAAAAAAACATATACCAAAATTTTTACAATACATCCAGCAACTGAACGATTCTTTAAATCTTAAGAAATTTGGCTAAAACATTAACAGATTGGAAAGAAGAAATATGACGTATGTTTTGTTACATTGATAGTAATGGCATTAATCGTAAGATAAAACTCATTCAAAGAAGAGTCTATGGTTTTAGAAACTTTGAGAACTACCGCTTAAGAGTCAGAGTTCTCTGTGGGCATTAACAGATGTTGGTTGGATGTTGTTTTAGAATATTAATAACGATTCATTGAATGGTTCGAAATAGAGTGGTGTTCTACTTTTTGAGGCGAATCCGATTTTTCTTTTTGGGATAGCGTAATAAATCAGCGTTTTTTGAAAATTAAATCCCAAACCCCATGTCCTAATCGTAGTCCTCGTTTTTCAAATTTTGTAATAGGGCGGTAAGCTGGTCGAGGGGCATAATTATCAGCAGTATTAACTAATGATGGTTCAGCACTTAATACTTCTAACATTTGTTCTGCATAATTTTCCCAATCTGTTGCACAGTGCAAGTAAGCACTAGATTTTAGCTTAGTACACAGAAAGCGAATAAAGTTAGACTGAATTAAACGTCGTTTTTGGTGTTTCGCTTTATGCCATGGATCGGGAAAAAATATATGAACGCCCGCTAAGGAATTATCAGGAATCATATGTTCAAGTACTTCAACAGCATCATGTTGCAAAATACGGATATTGTTGAGCTGGTTCTCTCCGATAAGTTTTAATAGAGCACCTACGCCTGGAGTGTGGACTTCAATTCCAATGAAATTTAGGTGTGGAGCGGATTTTGCAATTGTTGCGGTCGTTTCTCCCATTCCAAAACCGATTTCTAAAATAGTGTCTGCATGGCGATTAAAGAGATCAACATAATTTAAAGTTTTTTCTTCATAAGGAATGCAAAATTGAGGACCTAATTCTTTAATCGCATGTTCTTGTCCAGAAGAAACACGCCCTGCTCGTGTGACAAAACTCCGAATACGATGATTTTCTGGGTTATAAAGCATAGGAGTATTAATCGAAGTATTTTTTTGCAGGTCAGACATATATTTTAAAGGGAAAGATTAGATAATAAAAAACCCGCTTTAAGCGGGTATCTCATTCTATATTTTGGTGCCCACGGAGGGATTTGAACCCCCACACCTCGCGGCACATGGACCTGAACCATGCGCGTCTACCAATTCCGCCACGTGGGCATTTCCTAATTTTATAAATATCCAGCCAGTACACTGAACAGAATAACCATTATATCTAAGTCTTTTCTTCTGTCAACTCTCTTTCAGAAATTATTAAAAAATCGTATATCTAAATTCGACGTAATTATGTTTTATTAAGTCAGATGAAAAGACACTTTTAATACGATATATTAAATAGGATTACAATGAAGTTTTATTTCTTCTAATAAAAGGAAGAGATTGGCATTTCAGGATGTTGTGTTAATCTTCATAACATTGCTCTGTTTAAATTGTCGTTGATCTTTTCTATCATTTTCGAGAGTATCCCATGAAAAAATATCCTTATCCTATTCCGAGTCGCGAAGAAATTATGGAGTCTCTGCGAAGTGCATCTCATGGATATAAAGTTAAAACAATCGCAAAAGCATTGCATGTTAAATCAATAGAAATTGATGGATTGTTGAAACGGTTGGGGGCAATGGTTAGAGATGAACAGATCGTCCAAGATAAAAGGGGAAGTTATAAGATCAATACCTCTGCTCGCTTTATTACAGGATACGTTCAAGGACGTTCTGATGGAAGTGGATTCTTAATTCGTGATGATGGAAAAGAGGATATTTATTTATCTCCCAAAGAAATGTTCAAAGTTATGCCACATGATCGTGCTGAAGTGCGAATTACTCGATATGACAGCAAAGGTCGTCCTGAAGGGACAATTGTTATGGTTACCTCTCGGTCTACAACGCATGTCGTTGGGCGACTAGTACGAGAAAATGGTGTTTGGCTGATTGTCCCTGAAGATAAAAGTATTGCGCATGATATTTTATTAGAAGGCAAATTAGGGAAGGCCCGAGAAGGACAAATTGTTAATGTCGCATTAACTTCACAACCAACACGATATGCCCCACCCATGGCAAAAATTGTTGAAATTTTAGGCAATCAAGAAGATTCAGGGATTGAGATTGAAATTGCTGTTCGTAAGTTTGGATTGCCGCATATTTTCTCAAAAGACGTTTTAGCCCAAGCAGAAAATTTGCCAGATACGGTACAAGCAGAAGATATTAAAGACCGGATTGATTTGAGAAATATTCCATTAGTGACGATTGATGGAGAAGATGCTCGGGATTTTGATGATGCAGTTTATTGTGAGCCGGTAACTTTTGAGGGAGAGGAAGGTTATCGCTTAATTGTGGCAATTGCCGATGTGAGTCATTATGTGTGCCCGGGAACACCATTGGATAAAGAAGCACTTTCTCGTGCAACATCAACATATTTCCCACGAAGAGTGATTCCGATGTTGCCGGAAAAGCTTTCTAATGGGCTTTGTTCCTTAAATCCGGGAGTCGATCGTTTAGTGATGGTTTGCGATGCAAAGATTTCATTAGAAGGTGAAATTCGTTCCTATCAGTTTTATCCGGCCGTCATGCATTCTGCAGCAAGATTAACTTATACGGAAGTTTTTGCGGTACTTCAAAATCCGAATGGACCGGAGGCTACTCAGCGAAAATCTTTAGTTCCGCATCTTTTGCATCTTTATCATTTGTATCAAGCATTGGTAGCAGCACGAGAAAAACGGGGGGCTATTGATTTTGAAACAGTAGAAACGGATATTATTTGTGATGCGAATGGGAAAATCGAAAAGATTTTGCCGCGAACAAGAAATGATGCTCATCGATTGATTGAAGAGTGTATGTTAGTTGCTAATGTTTGTGCGGCTACATTCATTACGATACATCATCATGAGGGACTTTATCGAGTTCATGCCCATCCTAATGGAGATAAACTGCATCAAGTCAGAGCTTTTCTTGCTTTATCGGGAATTGTTTTAGGGGGTGGAGAATCTCCTAAACCCGCTGATTATGCGGCCGTTGCAAAGCAATTCATCGGACGTCCTGATGAAACCGTTTTGCAAACGATGTTATTGCGTTCTATGCAACAGGCTATGTATTCTCCAGACAATATTGGTCATTTTGGATTGGCGTTTAATGCCTATATGCATTTTACAAGTCCGATTCGTCGTTATCCAGATTTATTAACGCACCGTGTGATTAAGGCGATATTGGCTCATCAAACATATACTCCAAAAAATATTGATAAAAAACAATTAAATCTTGATGCTCCAGCTTCTATTCGAAAACAAGTTGAACAGAATCGAAATGATGGCAAGAAAAAGCAAAAAGTTAGCAAGGAGAGAATGGTTTGGGAAATGTTAGGATTGCATTGCTCAGCCAATGAACGTCGTGCTGATGATGCTTCTTATGATGTCCAACAATGGCTTAAATGTTGGTATATGCGTGATAAATTGGGAGAAGAATTTACAGGATCCATTTCTAGCATTACAAATTTTGGAGTGTTTGTTCAGTTAGATGGATTGTTCGTCGAAGGATTGATTCATGTTACTGATCTTGGTAACGATTATTATCGTTATGATGATGTTCGGCATGAGTTGCGGGGAGAACGAAAAGGCATTCGGTTTCATCTTTCTGATAAAGTTCGTGTCCAAGTTTCTCGTGTCAATTTAGATGCTCGCCAAATTGATTTTCATTTAATTGAAGGTCCGTTTCGTGTCAATGAACAGCAAAAAGATCAGTAATTTAAAAAGGTTAAGAACATTATGAAGAATAAAGCCATTTTTGGGTTTCATGCGGTGACTTCACGCATTCGTCATGAAGCTTCATCTGTTGAAGTAATTTATACGGATGAAAATCGCACCGATCGCCGTATGCAAGATTTGATCAAACTTGCAAAAGAAGCAGGTATTCGTATTATCCAAACAGATAGCATTCGTTTGGAACGTATGGTGGGTAATCGCCGTCATCAAGGGGTGGTTGCGATGGCTGAACCTTTGTCTTTAGCTCGAAATCTGGATGAGTTATTAGATGCGATTGAGGGAGCTCCCCTTTTATTGGTGTTAGATGGGGTTACCGATCCTCATAATTTGGGGGCATGTTTTCGTGTGGCAGATAGTGTTGGTGCTCATGCTATTATTGCACCGAAAGACCATTCTGTTGGTATTAATGCAACGGTTGAAAAAGTGGCAAGCGGTGCCGCTCAAACTGTACCTTATATTATGGTCACTAATTTAGCCAGAACGCTTCGTCAGTTAAAAGAGCGAAACATTTGGGTGATTGGGACATCAGATGCGGCATCAGCTAGTTTGTATGATAAAGATTATACGATGGGAACGGCTTTTGTTATGGGAGCAGAAGGAACCGGAATGCGCCGGCTTACTGCTGAAAATTGCGATGAACTCGTTTCCATTCCGATGTATGGAACAGTTGAAAGTCTTAATATTTCTGTGGCATCAGGTATTTGTCTTTATGAGGCAAGACGCCAGCGGTTACAAGGTAAGGCATAGTCAGATGTGAATATCCAACACTATTGAAATAAAAGTCCATAATTCCTATATAAAGAGTAGGTATTGGTGTAGGATTACTCATTTTCATGTAAACATCCTATTCTTGAGTCTTATTTTCAACGGAAGCTGTTATGATCTGCTTCCTTTGTTTTTATACGTTTTAAAATGTTTGCCCGTTTTAGAGAAGATATCAGAAGTATTATGGAAAGAGATCCTGCTGCACGAAGCGGTTGGGAAATTGTTACTTGTTATCCAGGATTTCAAGCACTTGCAATACATCGACTATCGCATTGGCTCTGGAATCATAAACTAAAATGGCTTTCTCGCTTTTTGTCTCATTTAGCGCGAATTATTACCAGTATTGAAATTCATCCGGCTGCAGTTATTGGACGTCGAGTATTTATTGATCATGGTTGTGGCGTTGTCATTGGAGAAACTGCAGAAGTTGGTGATGATTGTACGATTTATCAAGGTGTCACATTGGGGGGAACTTCTCTGACAAAAGGAAGGAAACGGCATCCAACATTAGGTAAGGGCGTTATTTGTGGCGCTAATGCTCAAGTACTCGGTAGTTTTAAAGTAGGAGATGGGGCTAAAGTAGGTTCCAATGCTGTGGTTGTTCGAGAAGTGCCTGCAGGAGCGACAGCAGTTGGTAATCCTGCGCGAATCATTACTAAAGAGCAATCGGCTGAACGAGAAAAACAAGATGCAGCAACCAAACTGTTTAATTCTTACGGGATTACTCCCAATGAAGATGATCCTCTGATTAAGGCATTACATGGGTTGATTAATAATAATGCGGCACAAGAACGTAGAATTCAGCAGCTTGCAGCAGCACTTGAATCAGCCGGTATTTCAGTTGAAGATGTGTCAAATGACAATAAGACAATTAGTACCGAACAATTGAATAAATTGATGGAATAATTGGATAATAGCAATTCGAAAAGCAGATACACTATAAAATGGATTGTCTAAGGGGAATCTTTTGCTGTTTTTTTTGAGTTCATTTTCATTAAAAAGTCTTTTGGAAGTATTTGTATTTCGGGGATGTATTTTTCAAATCCTTATAAGGCAATGTGATTATCAAGAAAATATTGCACTAACTGTTTAATAGTGTTGTCCAATGCCTCTAAATTATCAGAGGTTGCTTATTTAATATTTTTCTTGCGACATAATATGACGTATTGTTGGTTATGATATTCATTTGTTTGATAAATTTCAAACATGAATTTAGCCGTTTAATTAATCAGGAGTAATCAACAATGAGTCATGTTAATCTAGCGAATTTGTCAGAAGCCGAACGAACGTATGAGCGTTGTCTTGATGCCGTTATAACAGATGTCGAAGATATAAAATATGTCCCTGAATCATTAAAGACGGCTCAATTTTATCGAACACTTGTTCAAAAAGATGGTGATGTACTGGAATATGTCCCAAATTCTCTAAAAACGCTTGAATTGTGTTTGATCGCAGTCCATAGTAAGGGATGTGCACTGAAATATGTTCCTGAGTCATTGAAAACCGCAGAAGTATGTTTAGTTGCTGTTTGCCAAAATGGATTTGCACTGCAATATGTACCGCAATCATTACAAACCGATGCATTGTATTTAATTGCAGTCCAATATGATGGATTAGTGTTACGGTATGTTCCGGAATCACGAAAAACAGCTCAATTATGTTTTGCAGCGGTTCAAAATGAAATTCCATCAGATTTGTGGGATGAGTTTGGTTTTGTCTTGCAGTATGTCCCTGAATCTTTAAGAACGGCAGAATTATGTTATCTGGCCGTTCATTGTGAAGGAATGGCATTAAAGTATGTTCCTGAATCATTGAAAACAGCGGAATTGTGTTTGGCTGCGGTTCGTAATGATGGCTTTGCTTTGAAATTTGTACCCAAATCTCTAAGAAACGATGAAATTTATGGAGCAGCTATTCAAAATGATGGAGGACGTTATTCTATTGTATTCCAGTGTATTCCTGATTATTTAAAAACGGCCGAAATGTGTTTAGCCGCTGTTCAAAAAAATGGCCTTGCACTGAAATGTGTTCCTACTTCTTTGAGAACGACTAAATTGTGTTTGGCTGCAGTTCATAATAATGGAAATGCATTAGCGTTTGTTCCTAAAGTATTAAAAACGGCCAAATTGTGTTGGATTGCAGCTTGTAATAATGGGTTTGCGTTACTACATGTCCCTGATTCATTAAAAACAACTAAATTGTGTTTAGCCGCTGTTCAAAATAATGGAAATGCATTGGAATATGTTCCCAGTGATTTAAAAACAGCCAAATTATGTTTGGTTGCAGTTTGTAATAAGGGGAGTGCTTTACAGTATGTCCCAGATACATTAAAAACATCCCAACTATGTTTTATGGCATTGTCTTCTGTTGAAGAAGGAGATAAATCTTGGGTGTTACAGTACGTTCCTGATTCATTGAAAGCAGAAAAATGGTATTTGGCAGCAGTTCATCAGTATATAGAGGCATTGGAATACCTGCCTGATTCGCTAAAAACTGCAGAATTATGTTTATCGGCTGTACTAAAAGATGGGGAATTATTGCAATATGTGCCTAAATCGTTGAAAACTGCAGAACTATGTTTGGCTGCAGTTCAAAATAATGGGAGGGCATTGGAATATGTTCCTAATGCCTTAAAAACGGAAAAACTATATCGTATTGCTATTAAAAGTAATGGATGTGCATTGGAATTTGTTCCTGAATCATTGAAAACTGCCAAGTTGTGTTTAGCTGCGGTTTGTAGCAATGGATATGCACTACGATATGTGCCTAAATCGTTAAGAACAAATAATGTATATCTAGCCGCTATTCAGAATACGAATTGTTTATTGGATCTATTTCATTGGATTCCGGATTCCTTGAAAACAGAAGAATTATGTTTAGCGGCAGTTATGGAATCTTCAGATCTTCTTGAATATGTTCCGGATTCTTTAAAGACAGAAAAATTATGTCATATTGCGGTTCGTGATGTTGGAAGGTTGTTGCAATTTGTTCCCGATTCCGTAAAAACAGCCGAGCTTTGCGCTATGTCGGTGCGAACTTATGGATGGGCTTTACGATATGTGCCAGAGGTCCTAAAAACAGAAGCACTTTGTCGAATTGCCGTTCGAGAGGATGGTATTGCATTGCAGTATGTCCCTGAAATTTTCAAAACGGCTGAATTATGTTTTTGGGCTGTTCAAGAGGATGGAAGAGCACTGGAATATGTCCCTAATTCTTTAAAAACAAAAAGACTCTGTCGAATTGCTGTTCAAAATTATGGAAGGGCACTGGAATATGTCCCTGAATCATTGAAAACTGCCAAGTTGTGTTTAGCTGCGGTTTGTAGCAATGGATATGCACTGCGGTATGTTCCGAAATTATTGAAAACAAAAAAGATTTGTAAAGCAGCAGCTCTTAGAGAAGAGTGATAATAGGCGATTTAAGTGACAGAATGTCAATGTTGATCTTGTCGATAAAGTGACTTTTCTTTATGATGCCGATTAAGATATTGTTGTCAAAAAGAGAGTCTTTTGCTTAAAAATGGCAATAAGGCTAAATGGAAAATCGATGCAAGATCAAGTAAAAAGCCCAACAGAAAAACCAAAAGAAACTAAAAAATCCAATTTTAAAACTAAGCTTAAACAGTATTGGCAAAAACGTTGGATTAAATGGACGGCAATAGGTATTAGTGTTTTTATTGTCTTTTGGTGTACTTTTGGGATTTTTCTATTGCCAGGGATTATTAAATCTAAAGCACAGGCATTTGTCGAAGAGACATTCCATCGTACGGTTGATTTTAAAGAAATTTCTTTTAATCCATTGACACTGACTGTCAAAATGGATGGTCTTCATCTTTCAGAACCTAATAGTGAAAAAGATTTTATTTCATTTGAGGCATTAGAGATTAATGTTTCCTCAGAATCTATTTTTCGACTAGCTCCTGTCGTTGAAGAAATTAAATTAAGTAAACCCGTTATTCATATTATCCGTACGGGTAAGAATCATTATAACTTTGATGATTTCATTGCATTTGCGTTAAAGCCAGAAAAAGATAAGCAACCTACGTATTTTTCAATCAATAATATTCAGATTGAAGAGGGAAGCATATCATTTGACGACCAGCCAAAGGGGAAAATTCATCAGATTGATGCATTAAATCTTTCAATTCCTTTTATCTCGAATATTCCTTCTAAAGTCGATATTTTTGTGGATTTGGCAATGAGTGCCAATATTGATCATAAAAAATTCGAATTTGATGGTAAAGCACGTGCTTTTTCAAAGGATAAAGATGGCCAGGTCCGGATTAAACTTGAAGGCATTGATTTACGTGCTTATATGGAATATTTACCATTTAAGCCCCATTTTATCCTTAAAGATGGGCGAATCAATGTCGATGCTCAAATTGGTTTCGTTAAGCCAGAAGTTGATGCAATGCAATTAACCATTGCGGGGGATTTTTCTCTTGAATCATTGCAAATTGCTGAACTCAATGGAAAAAATGCCATTCATTTTCCTCGTTTTTCTGTGACATTGGATAAAAGCGATATTTTGTCTGGAAATATTAATATTGCAGATATCCATCTCGTCCAACCTGAGATTAATATGAATCGGAATATAAAAGGCGAATGGAATTTAGAACAAATGGCAAAGTTGGTGCCGATTACTGATGCAAATAGTGGCTATAGCCCTGAGATGCCGGATCATTCATCAGCAGATGAAGTTGCTGTAACGGATGAAACCGCTTTTGAATCGGATAATCGTTCGTCGTCTCGTTCTGCCATGATATCGTTGAAGAAGTTGTTAATTGAAGATGGTTCGATTCGGATCAATGATGATTTAAAGCAAATTCCTGCTGATTTTTCCGTACAAAATCTTGGTTTGCAAATTGATGATACAAAAGTTGATTTAGGGGAGAAACATGCCAGTGTTGCTCAAGTTGTGTCGGAAGGAACTCATATTCAATTTGCGATGAAAAATGCACCAGGAAATATTCAACATCAGACACGAGCAGCCGTACAGCGTACGTCAAAAGAAGCAAGTAGTCTTTTTGGTTTTCTAATTGAGCAGATTCATTTAAAAGATTGGACGGTAACGAGTCGAAATATATTGGGAGGAAAACCGGTAACAACGCAATTTGCACATTTAAATGTTGATGTTGAGAATGTTTCCAGTGAAGCGAATAGTGCTACTCAAGTAGTTGTTACGGCTGATGTGAATAACCGAGGGGCGTTAGATGTTAGAGGGACTGTTTTTATTGCGCCATTAAAAGCAGATTTGGCATTAGATATCAAGGACGTTGATATTACAATGGTTCAACCTTTCATTAATGATAAGGTTAATTTAACGTTACAACGGGCTGATTTATCACTTCATGGAAAAGCAAAAATTTCTAAGACAAATGAAGGACTAAATGGCACATTTGTTGGTAATGCAGCGTTAAGTCATCTCGTTAGTCTTGACCAATTAACCAGAGAGCCTTTTGTTGATTGGGGAGTCATGAAGTTTAATGGGATTAAGGCAACGTTAAATCCCTTAAAGGTTGTCGCTGATCAAGTATTACTGGATAAATTATCAGCAAGAGTTATTTTGCGTAGCAATGGTATTTTAAATATCCATGATATTTTGAGAAATCAAGCTGGCGGTCGTAAGAGTTTGACTCGAGCCAATGATGATGGCATTGATTTTGGTAAGGCCGATAGTGATTTGAATTCAACGGAAGACAAAGTCAATAAAGTGCCACTTATTTCGGCAGATAATGAGTCAAATAATATAAATGGAGATTCTGCGTCAACGGGTGTTGTATCCGAAAGCAAAAAACCGGCGTATTCATTGGCTGTTAAGAAATTTATATTAACGAACAGTCGGGTTCGATTTACAGATAACTTTATTCGACCACATTACACCGCAAATTTGTTGAATCTAAACGGTAAAGTTGTGAATATCTCAACAGATCCAGATACCCAATCGTCAGTTGAAGTTCATGGTAAGGTCAATGGTGCCCCACTAAATATCAGTGGAACGGCTAATTTACTCAGTCAAAAATTGGCGTTAGATCTTAAGGCCTCTGTTAAGGGAATGGAATTATCACAGTTTAGTTCCTATTCGGGTAAGTATATTGGTTATGGTATTGAAAAAGGAAAATTGTCGTTTAATGTGGCCTACACGATTCAAGACCGTAAGTTATCGGCAGAAAACCAATTGATTTTGGATCAATTAACACTCGGTCAAGAAGTGAAAAGTGATGATGCAATTCATTTACCCGTTCGTTTAGCTTTGGCCTTATTGAAAGATCGGCATGGTGTGATTGATTTAAGCCTTCCAGTTGGTGGGTCATTAGATGATCCTCAGTTTTCAGTGGGAGGAATCATTGTCAAAGTGATTGTCAATGTTTTGACAAAAGCCGTGACAGCGCCTTTTAATTTATTGGCCTCTTTAGTCGGCGGAAGCGAAGAATTGTCTCGAGTGCCGTTTGATCCAGGGGTTGCTGTGATTACAGATCGTGAAGCTAAAATATTGACTTCTTTGACCAATGCTTTAAATGAGCGTCCGGCATTACAACTCGAAATCACAGGGAAATATGATCCAGAAGTTGATGCTATTGGGCTGGGGAAACAGCGTATTCTCCAGAAAATTCGTCGTATGAAACGTAAAGAACTCGGTTTATCGGATACCGATAAAGTAACGATTAGTGAGGCAGAATATGCTGATAAATTAAAGCAGCTTTATAAAAAAGAGAAGTTTGATAAACCAACGAATTGGATAGGGTTCAATAAGTCTTTGCCAACAGGAGAAATGGAATTATTGTTGTCCAAATATTATGCGAAGACAGTCACTGCTGATGAGTTATTGCGATTAGCAACACGTCGTGCATTAGCCGTTAAAGAATGGCTGCTAGAACAAGGTAAAATTCCTGATGAACGTATGTTCGTTTTACAAAGTAAGCAAGATAAAAGTGTTGATGGAGTCAGTGCCAATCGGGTTGATTTTTCATTGCGCTAAAGCACATTATTGAGATTAATTAGGGCTTTCTTTGCGTTAAAGATGGAAATTTTATCTTAATGAGAGGACAGTTTTGGCTATTAGTGATGTCATGATTTTAGGATATTATGTCGTTTAATGATAGCGTCATGAGAAACGGAGATCCAATCTCCGCGGGGATTGTCATCATCAAAGTTCCAATCCGATAAGACCATACGCTGTTTTTTTCCATTAGGCAGGGTAATGAAGTGATTGGCGGGATGATGCGTATGTCCATGAATTAAAACATCGGCCTGAGTCTGTTCAAAAACCATTTTAATTGCTTCGAAATTGACATCCATCATTTTTGCAGATTTCTCTTGATTATTTTTTCGACTGTCTTTTCGAGCACCGAGAGCAATTGATTTTCGTTTGGATAAAGGAATTAGTAAAAAGAAAAAGCGCCAAATCGGATTTCTGACTTTAGCACGAAATTTCATATAGGCTTTATCATCCGTACATTGTGCATCGCCGTGAACCATCGCAATACGCAGATGATTTACTTGCAAAATACCAGGTTCTTTAAGGGCAGTTGCGCCAGTAGCTTTGAGAAATTTTTTTCCGGTTAAGAAGTCTCGGTTACCACAGATCCAAAAAATACGTACACCATCATCAGAGAGTACTTTGATGGCATTGATGATTGTTCGAAAATAAGGATCTTTTATATCCTCATCGCCGATCCAATATTGAAATAAGTCGCCTAAAATATAAAGTTGTTCGGTTTGCTGTCCTTGTTTTTTTAAAAAGTTAAGAAAAACCTGCGTCGTTTTAGGGAGATCGGTACAAAGATGAAGATCCGATAAAAAAATTGCTTTAAAACGCGCAGGCTGCTTCATGATCGCTGATTTAGGAGGAGATCAGATTTCTTCAGCGGATTCGATGATAACGTTTTCTAGCGGCACATCTTGATGGCCTGTTGGATGGTAAACTGTCCGAACGCCTTTAATCTGATCAACCACATCCATGCCTTCGGTAACTTTCCCGAAAACGCAATAACCCCAGCCATCTTGCCCTGGGTAATCCAGAAAATCATTGTCGGCAACATTGATATAAAATTGTGCCGTTGCAGAGTGAGGATCGCTGGTACGAGCCATTGCAATGGAATAGGTTTTGTTGGATAAACCATTATTGGCTTCATTTTCAATCGGTGCATTCGTGCGTTTTTGGCGCATACTTTGATCAAAGCCACCGCCTTGGATCATAAAATTATTAATGACGCGATGAAAGATCGTCCCGTTATAGAATCCAGCGTTCACATATTCCAAGAAATTTTTAACGGTTTTAGGGGCTTTCTCCGCATCAAGCTCAATTTTAATTTTACCGAAATTAGTATTCAGAATAACTGCCATGGTTTTCCTTAGTTGTGTCATGTATTGAGATAATGTGCTGCTATATTAAAGCACGAATATCTCTTTTATGAATTGATAATAGAAAAGAATATTCTAACAGACTAATTGAAGCAGTGATATTTTTGCAGGTGTCAGGGAACATGAGATTTGGGATTGTTTGAGTAAAATTGAATAGATGAGTCAAAATCACAGTAAAATAATAGTTTGTTCGTTTTTTTAATACAGAATCAAGATGGGCGATCTTCAGATATACAATAGCTTGACGAGGAGCAAGCAGGTTTTCAAACCAATTCATCCTGGAAAAGTTGGCATGTATGTATGCGGTATGACAATTTATGATTATTGTCATATGGGGCATGCTCGTATGATGATGTCCTTTGATGTTGTGTACCGTTGGTTAAAAACCTTAGGTTATGAGGTGACCTATGTCCGTAATATTACGGATATTGATGACAAGATCATTAAACGAGCAGGAGAAAATGGCGAAAGTTTGCAGAGTTTAACGACGCGTTTTACCCAGTATATGCATGAAGATACGAAAGCTTTGGGGATTTTGTCGCCTGATTATGAACCGAAGGCAACAGAATATATTGGTGAAATGTTATCAATTATTGATAAGCTAGAGAAGAATGGATTGGCTTATCAATCCAAAGATGGCGATGTTAATTATTCGGTTCGTGATTTTAAAACATATGGCAAATTATCGGGAAAATCACTAGATGATTTGCGTGCTGGGGAACGTGTTGATATCAATACGGGTAAACGTGATCCGCTAGATTTTGTGTTATGGAAGTCTGCAAAAGCATCAGAACCCGATGAAGCTAAATGGGAGTCGCCCTGGGGAAAAGGTCGTCCAGGGTGGCATATTGAATGTTCTGCAATGTCCAGTAAGCTTTTAGGCGAGCATTTCGATATTCATGGGGGTGGTTTTGATCTTCAATTTCCGCATCATGAAAATGAGATTGCTCAATCTGAAGGGGCATTTTGTAAACATTTTGTTAATTATTGGATGCATAATGGATTTGTCCGTGTTGATAATGTAAAAATGTCCAAATCATTGGGGAATTTTTTCACAATTCGGGATGTCCTTAAAGATTATGATGCAGAGGTATTGCGTTTCTTTATTATCCGTACTCATTACAGAAGTCCACTAAATTATTCAGATGCTCATTTAAATGATGCGAAAGGGGCATTAACTCGTCTTTATACGGCATTAAATGGGTTAAATGCTTCGTTAATTGATATTGATTGGCATAATGATTATGCGGCTCGTTTTGCTAATGCCATGAATGATGATTTCAATACAGCAGAAGCTGTGGCTGTGTTGTTTGAGTTAGCAGGAGAAGTGAATCGAACGCATTCAGTTGCAGCCGCTTCTTTACTTAAATCATTAGGAGGTGTCTTAGGACTACTTGGGCGAAATCCTGAGGATTTTCTAAAGGGGCATATGGATGATATCGATGCGGCTTGGATTGAAGAACAAATCCAAGCACGGTTGATGGCAAAGAAAAGCAAAAATTATGCAGAAGCCGATAGAATTCGCAGCATGCTTAAAGACAAAGGAATTGAGTTAGAAGATCGTCCGGGCGGACTTACCGAATGGAGACGAGCTTAATTTTCTGTTATAGCAGGCTCCTTATTCTCGTTTTTAATGAAAATAAGGAGCAGTTGAATTTTCGAAAATTAAAATTAAAATACGCAGATACGGGCGAGTTGCCCGACTCGCCTGTAAAAAATAGGCAGGAATGCCATAGTGGTGGGATTTTGCCAGAGAAATGAGAGAAATTACATTCTGGCAAGCAAATCTTTTATATTTAAGAATTCTATTGCGCTTTTAATGATGATTGCTCCTTTTGGGAGTAGCAAACAAAGGAGATAGTGTGGCTAAAACAATGTTTCTCAGCTTTGAGCAGCCGATTGCTGAATTAAATGCAAAAATCGAGGAACTGCGCCTTGTTCAGGGAGATTCATCAGTTGATATCTCTGAAGAAATCAGTAAGCTGGAGGAAAAATGTCGCCAATTAACGGAAGAGGTGTATGCGGGGCTGACGCCTTGGCAGGTTTCTCAAATTGCTAGACATCCGAATAGACCGTATACACTTGATTATATCCAGGAAATTTTTACTGATTTTCATGAATTGCATGGTGATCGAGCTTTTGCAGATGATCCAGCAATTGTTGGGGGATTGGCTCGTCTAGAAGGAATGCCTTGTGTTGTAATTGGTCATCAAAAAGGGCGTGATATCAAAGAGCGGAGTTTCCGCAATTTTGGGATGCCGCGTCCAGAAGGTTACCGTAAAGCACTCCGTTTAATGCATACAGCAGAGAAATTTGGATTGCCGATATTTACGTTTGTTGATACGCCCGGCGCATTTCCTGGTATTGATGCGGAAGAGCGAGGGCAATCGGAAGCGATTGGTCGTAATTTGTATGAAATGGCAAAGCTTAAAGTGCCAATTGTTGCAACCGTGATCGGAGAAGGAGGATCTGGTGGCGCATTAGCGATTGCTGTCGCTGATATTGTTCAAATGCTTCAAAATTCAGTTTATTCTGTCATTTCTCCGGAAGGGTGTGCTTCTATTTTGTGGAAGACAGCTGAGCGTGCAAATGAGGCTGCAGAGGCCTTGGGATTGACGGCTCAACGGCTAAAAGAAATAGGGATGATTGACCGTATTATCGAAGAGCCCATGGGGGGAGCGCATCGCAATATGAAGGCAATGGCAGCAACATTAAAACAAACGTTGTTGGAAGGATATGACCAGTTAAAAGATGTGCCTATTGCTGAATTATTGGCAGCACGTCAGGAAAAATGGTTGAATTTTGGCAAATTTAGTGACACGGTGTCTGTTGCATAGGGAAGATATTTTGCCATCAATTGAAGAACGATTTGAACGCGCGTTGGAGCAGATCCAGTCGCGCGTTTTTTCTGCTGGTAATCGAGAAAATGAACAGCAGCAAGATGTCATTAGAGAGAAGCATTTGGTTTTAGCGGTTGCGTTAAGTGGTGGAAAAGATTCAACGGCGTTGCTCAGCTTAGCCAAACAGTATGCGGTCAAAAATCATGTAATGCTGTGGGCATTTCATATTCATCATGGAATCAGTTCCAATGCAAATCATTGGTTAGAACATTGTCGGCAGATTTGTCAAGATCTTGATGTTCATTTTGATGCATTGAAGGTGCAGGTTAATCGTCAAGGTGAGGATGGTATTGAAGGTAATGCGAGAAGAGAACGATATAAAGCATTAGAACAATTATGTCGGCAACATGGTGTTTCATTGCTGTTAACCGCTCATCATCAAAATGATCAAGTCGAGACAATATTAATGCAATTATTACGAGGAACTGGATTGGCAGGTCTTGCTGGTATGGATGAATGTGTCTTATTGCCATATAGAACGCCAGGGAAAAAGGTTTTTTTGGGACGGCCATTATTGAATGTTTCTCGACAGAATTTGGAGATTTGGTTAGCCAATCAGAAAATCAATTTTATTGAGGATGAATCAAATCATGATTTAAGGTATACCCGAAATAGGATTCGTCATCAGTTAGTCCCGTGGCTAAGTAAACAATTTGCTGGCTGTGAAAAACGACTATCAATGACTGCAACTCATGTAGGGAGTGCATTAAGATTACTGGATCAATTAGCACAAGCTGATTGGCAGGCTTGTTCGGGGCAAGATGATGCATTGAATATCAATGCAGTACGGCAGCTAGATGACGATCGTATTGATAATTTGCTTCGATATTGGTTGGGGCATTATCGTATTCGGATACCTTCGACGGCTTGGTTTTATGAATTGAAAAAACAATTACTAGAAACGAATCATGATATTAAAACAAGCTTCAAAATGGATGGGAAAATAATTCGAAAATATAGGGATCAAGTAATAATGAGTGAACAGATAATGGAGCGACATCCTCCAAAAGGCGATATTGCATTTAATTGGAATGGTGAACCTTCCATCCAATTTCGGACTTGGTATGGTCTTTTAAAATTTGAATTAGGTCGTACGGGATTTGATGTTGATTGGTTTCGTGGACGGATTTTTACGCTTAAACCCTATTATGGAGCTGCAAAGCTAAAACTAATGGGGCGTCCCTCTAAGGATCTGAAAACATTGTACCAAGAAGCCGGAATATCTGGAGAAAATCGCCAATTTTTACCAGCAATTTGGTTAGATGACCAGTTGATTTATGCGGCAGGCATTGGACAGGCTGCTCAATATCAAGGAAAGTCAGGAAATTGCGTTCAATTGTATTGGGAGAGGCAGTTCTAATCATTCTTAATACGTAATATAAAGGTTTTCCTGTGCAATCCTACCGTTTTACGGTAAAGTTGGAAACTAACGTTAATTACTTTCAAATGTTGGAATGCTATGTCTTTAGTTGTTCATAAATATGGCGGTACATCGATGGGATCGGTCGATCGTATCAAAAATGTAGCGCGGCGTGTTGCAAAGTGGCATGATGCTGGGTATCAGATTGTTGTTGTTCCGTCAGCCATGGCAGGAGAAACGAATCGCTTAATTGGGCTAGCTCGTGAAATTATGCCAGAACCTAATAGTCGGGAACTGGATATGATCGCTTCTACTGGAGAGCAAGTTTCTATTGGATTATTGTCGCTTGCGTTACAGCAGTTGGGAAAACAGGCTGTATCGTTTACGGGATGGCAAGTACCTGTGTTAACAGATACGGCTCATACTAAAGCGCGGATTCATTCTATTGATGATAAGAGAATTCTGGCAAACCTTGAACAAGGCAAAATTGTCATTGTTGCTGGTTTTCAAGGGGTCAATGAAAACAATGAAATTACGACATTAGGTCGTGGGGGATCTGATACTTCGGCTGTTGCTATTGCCGCTGCATTAAAAGCGGATGAATGCTTGATTTATACCGATGTTGATGGAGTCTATACAACGGATCCGCGTGTTGTTTCTGATGCAAAAAGGCTTCAGAAGATCACATTTGAAGAAATGTTGGAAATGGCGTCTTTAGGATCGAAAGTGCTTCAAACGCGTTCGGTCGAATTAGCAGGCTGTTACCATGTCCCTACTCGTGTCTTATCCTCCCTTACTGACCCGGAAATGCCTTTGGATGAAGAGGCAAAATCTGGAACATTGATTACTTTTGAAGAAGAACATACTCATATGGAATCGACTGTTATTTCTGGAATTGCATTTAGTCGCGATGAAGCAAAAATTACTGTTTTAGGCGTTCCGGATCATCCTGGAATTGCGTCACAAATTCTTGGCACAATTGCTAGTGCAAATATTGAAGTTGATATGATTATCCAAAATCAATCGGTTGGCGGTAAAACAGATTTCACATTTACCGTTCCTCGTCCAGATTATGGGCGTGCCATGGATATTTTGAATAATCAAGTTAAAGATGAAATTGGGGCATCCGATATTATTGGAGATGCAAAGGTTTCAAAAGTTTCGGCAATCGGAATTGGTATGCGTAGTCATGTCGGGGTTGCTTCGAAAATGTTTAGTACTTTATCTTCTGAAGGCATCAATATTTTAATGATTTCGACGTCTGAAATTAAGATTTCCGTTATCATCGATGAAAAATATATGGAACTCGCTGTTAGAGCACTTCATAAGGCGTTTGATTTGGAAAAATGATTTAGTAGCCTTTTGGTTTCATGACCAATGGGTTTTACCTCAATTTGACGGAGGCTGCAATGTCCTATAAAACTATTCTTGTTCATTTGGATAGAAAAGATATCCTGAAAAATAGAGTTCGTATTGCTGCTAATTTGGCGCGAACAGAAGGTGCTCATTTGTTAGGCGTTGCCATGATTGGCATTTCACCACAAAGTTTTTATTCGGCTCAAATTAATGTTAAAGATCCGGTTTTAGTGGCACATCTTAATTTCTTGCGTGATAAAGCGGGTAAATTTGTCGAAGAATTTAAAAATGAAGTCGGATCATTAGGATTACCGTCTTATGAGGGGCGAGTCGTTGATGGTGAAGCAAGTGATGGGATTTCTCTTTTAGGTCGAACGACAGATTTGATTGTTATTGGTCGAACGAACCTTGATGATAAGGGAGCATCGGTGACTCCGGATTTTCCAGAATTTGTTATGATGAATTCTGGACGTCCGGTGTTGATTATTCCACCTAATTACCCTAAGGAAACCGTTGGCAAAAAAGCCATGATTTGCTGGAATGCGAGTCGTGAATCAATCCGGGCTGTTGTTGATGCATTGCCATTACTTAAGCGTGCTGATTTAGTTCAAATTGTCATGTATAACATTGATGATGAAGCCGATATGGATACTTCTGTTGCTGGAACGGATATTGCAGAATATTTAGGGCGTCATGGCGTTAATGTTGAAGTGCTTCCCCCACAAAAGAGTCGCAAGGTCGGGACTTCATTATTAGAATTAGCAACAGAACAAGGCACAGATCTATTAGTCATGGGAGGATATGGCCATACCCGCTTTAGAGAGTTTCTCTTAGGTGGTGTGACTCGAACCATTTTGGAAGAAACAGAAATTCCGGTTTTAATGTCGCATTGATGGTTATGAATATCAATAAAATCCTGTTTATAAATAAAAGTGACAGGATTTTATTGGGATCATGAAAGTCCTATTCTTAAGGATAAGTCTGAGTATAGTTTGAATTTTTTTTAAACTAAAATAAAATATAAAGATAAGGGCGAGGCACACCCAGTTTGCTTGTTGAAATGGTGGCGCTATTTAACGAGAACCGACCTCGGAGACTGAAGGTGAGTATTTTTAAATAAGAAATACTTATGCGTTTAGTAGGCTGGGATGTCAAAATAAGATAACCTAATGATTGTATTATGTTCATGATTAGGGCGTCTTAAAATCCATTACTGAAAATAATGGAAGATAGAATAAAAATAAAAGCAGATTAGTACTTTTTAGTGTTTTTTCTGGCAAAAGAGAATTTTGCCATTTTGTTGGTAAATTGACAGGATAAACGTGGATTCTCTGCTAGAGTCTAAGGATTGTAATGAAGTGTTTAGATGATTTCCGGCTGGTTTTAGGAGGGAAAGAATATGTCCCGATTGTTATCGGAGGCATGGGAGTTGATATTTCAACCGCTAAATTAGCATTGGAAGCCGCGCGTTTAGGCGGTATTGGACATATTTCTGATGCTATGTATATGGATGTTGCCGATCGTTACTTTGGTACAACGTATACCGAAGATAAAGTTCTGCAATATAGAAAGTATATTCCGATTCATGACAAGACAGATGTTCGTTTTGATTTAGAGCAAGTTGCCGAAGCGACTAGGTTACATGTTTCTGATGTGATGTCTCGCAAGCAAGGTGATGGCATGATTTTCATCAATTGCATGGAAAAATTGACCATGAATGCCGCGCGAGATACATTGCGGACTCGATTGACGGCAGCCATGGATGCTGGAATTGATGGGATTACATTAGCAGCTGGACTTCATCAAAATACGCTTAAGCTTATTGAAGATCACCCACGTTTTCGTGATGTTAAGATTGGAATCATTGTTTCTTCTTATCGTGCATTACAGATTTTTCTGAGGCGAAGTGCAAAACTTAATCGTTTACCAGATTATGTGGTTGTAGAAGGTCCTTTGGCTGGAGGACATCTGGGATTTGGATTAGATTGGGCCAATTACAATCTAAAGACTATTGTTGGCGATATTATTCAGTATCAAAAGAAAGAAGGGATTTCTATTCCTATCATTGCGGGTGGCGGTATTTTTACAGGATCTGATGCCGTATCCATGATTGAGAGTGGTGCAAATGCTGTTCAAGTTGCTACGCGTTTTACGATTACTCAAGAGTCAGGATTGCCGGATTATGTTAAGCAAGAATATATTAAGGCAAATAAAGACGATATTGAAGTCAATATGGCCTCACCAACTGGTTATCCGATGCGAATGCTAAAGAAATCTCCAGCCTTATCAATTGGGTTGCAGCCGAATTGTGAAGCATTTGGGTATATGTTGGATAATGGAACTTGTCCTTATCTGGAAGAGTATTATCAGGAACTTGCTAAGCATCCTGATAATAAATTCATGGTGAAAACCAAGAAAACATGTCTTTGTACGCATATGCGTAATCATTATGTTTGGACCTGCGGTTATTATGCTTATCGCTTAAAAGATACTACCCATCAGTTGGCCGATGGAAGTTATTTGTTACCAACAGCAGAGCATGTTTTTAAAGATTATCAATTTAGCAAAAATCATGAAATTGCATTACCGCAATTAGTTGTGCCCCCATTTATAAGATAAATGGGAACTCATATTGCTAAGATTGATTAAAAATGATGTCGTTTTTGTAATCAGCGATTAGTGATAGCATTCTGATATTTATTAGAATGTTGTCACTAGATTATTGATTTCTTAAGATTACTGAAAAATAAGCCAGAAAATTTAAGATAAATTTTTTCTGGCTTATTATTTGATTCCGTCTGTTTTGTCCTTTGATGTTTTTTTTTGTTAGGTTTATCCGCCTTTTAGGCACAGTATCCAAGGATAATCCATCTATCATTTAGATAAACTGTGAAGTAAGCTCTATAGTATTTAATTACCACATTAAGAGTCGGGATTTTGCTCAATGATCGTTTCTAGTTGTTTTTCAACAGTACCTAGATCGCTGAGATCAACCGTTGCAATTTGAATATATTGTTTAGATTCTTTATTAGGATCGTCTTTTTTTTCAAAGTAATAGGTGGTTATAATGCCGTCTCTAATATGGTCTTTAGATAGTTCCTTATGATAGGGATAGACAAGAATAACTTTTGTAGCTTGATATCGATTTGAATAGGCGAACATTTGGTAAATATCGGATTGACTGACGCCATTGTAATTTTGATTATCATCAAGAACTTTCCATTTAGTGTCTAGAATAGAGGAGACTTTTCGGGTTTCCTTTTCCCGTACTACAATATCAGGAATCAATTGAAAACAAGTTTCTTCGGTATTTTTGTTCTTCTTTTTATTTAGAAGATACTTAGATTTTTCTTGGGTAAAAATCGTTCTCTCACTAGAATTTAAACGTTGGCAAATTGTCCCGATATATTCTTCAAAGAGTTTATTCATATCAAAGAGTATAGAAAAACCAGTCTTATTCCCAGTTATGATATCGGGTGGTGCTTTTTCAATTAGCATCCGTGCGATTTTGAGAAGAGGTTCATATCGTGTGGTTAATCTATCGAAAAATACTCGATCCCAACGTAATGCACTAGGAAATATGTCAGAAACTTCATCGAACAAAACAATCATTTCATGGGCTGATTGTTGAAGTTTATGGTTATTTGCCATTGATGCGATAATTCTAAGAGTAGCTTTTAAAATTTGATTAATCGGAGTGTCAAGAGTAAATTCATCGAATCGGCACGCTAGAAGATGAGCTTGTGTTGGAAGCAATTGTATTTGCCGCATAATATCAAGGCGTCCTCGTAGTACAGGGAGTATATCTTCTTGATATTCATAACGTCTAATTTGTCCTTCAGTGATTGCTTGTCGAAGACGTTTACAAAATAGATGCATCAAAATATCCCAGAAAGAGTCTTGAGAGTGTGTACTACTAATTTCTCCCGGTAACACGTTAAGGTTTCTGGAAATCATGAGCATTTTCAGCAGGTTTTGACGTATTATAGTTGGTTCAATATTTTCAGTATTTCCAATCTTTTCAATCTTGGGAAGAATTTCGATAATCGTGTTGCCAAGGTGAATAATGCCGACAAAATTCTGTGCGATTAATGTATCAGTATTAGTTTTATCGTCCCAGCCATATTTGAAAATAGCAACGTGATGACGTTTTTTATAGTCTTCATTGAATTGTTTGAGCCATGCAAACTGTTTTTTTGAGACAGTTTTTTTGTCAGCACCAAATTCATTGCCGAGCCTAAGCTCGGCATATTCAGTTAAAGTCAGAATATTCATTATTTAAGAAACATAAATATGTTTAATCAGCATTTGTTTCTGATTTATCCGTTGTCTTTTGTACTTCATAAATATGTTTAAAAGCATTTTTATCTGGTTTTGGATTAACTGTGTAGCTGAATTTTGGGGCTAAATCTGATTGAAATTCTGGTAGTTTTTCTTTTAGGATAAAGTTTTTCCCATTTTCATCATTAAGTACCCAGCAAATCTTTTCCCAATTCCCATAAAAATATTCTTGTAATAAAGGAATTATCTGATCTGTGAAAACTTCTTGTAGTTTTGGTAGGGAATCAACGAGCATCAGATAGGCATGACCGATAGTATGATCACGGTCATATAAGCTTTCGATACGTTTATTTAATTGTTCTAATAACTGTTGCAGATCTATTCCATCGATATCGCCATCACCATCACGTTTAAGTAATTCTGGGTTCGGCATCATTTCTTTAAATTTAAATCGACGACGTAGAGCTGTATCAAGAAGTGCAATAGATCGATCCGCAGAATTCATTGTACCAATGATATGTAAATTTGGCGGTAGTGAGAACGATTTCTTAGAATAGGGCAGAGTAACTTGAGTTGCTTCTGCACTGCCCAATCGTTTAGAAGGCTCGATTAATGTAATCAGTTCTCCAAAAATTTTAGAGATATTGCCTCGGTTGATTTCATCGATAATCACAACGTATTGCTTTATATCGCTGTATCCAAATTTATTAATATATTGCGTATAGTCTTCTGTTGCTTTGAGTGCAACTTCTTTTAGAATACCATTTTTTATTTCATATTTAATGTTACCGTTATCCGTGGAAGGTTTTATGCCTTCAATAAAATCTTCATAACTATAAGACTGGTGGAATGTAACAAAAGCAATTTGCCCTTGTTTAAATCTGTCATCAAATGCTTTTTTTAGTTCTTTATATTTCTCTTCATTTGATAAAATGTTGTTGGTGCTATATGTTTTCGGATCTATGATAGACATAGCTTCGAGAATGGTGGAATAGGTTTTTCCTGTTCCTGGTGGCCCAAATAGGATAAGGTTCTTTAAATTATCCGTTAACTTAGTTTGCTTTTCTATTAATTTATTTTCTTTTTCTATTTCTATTTCTTCCATAGCTTTTTTCAACTCACCACCCGTTTCTTCTATCATTTGTTTGAATATGTTTTCAGGGTTAGGGAAAAGACTTAATATGTGTTCTTTAAATTCGATTATTTGTTCTTCAGATGGAATTGGGATACAAGTTGAATTACTATTTGAAGTCCACCATCTTTTTGGACCATCTTCGTATTGTTTAGATGAGTCTAATTGACAAATTGTTTCATATTGTCTTTTAAGGAAGCCTTCTGGTAGATTTGGATCATTATCGTCTATGACGTCTCCAATAAACTTACCGATTAGTACGATCTTATTGCCATAGCAGAGATAAAAGAAATCTCCAGCTTTAATCCCTTTTTCAAAATGTTCTCCTTGTGATGTTGAAGAAATTCCCATTGGTTTTGTGTCACCATAGATGGCAACCATATTTTCTGCTAAGAGTTTCTGTTTACATTCATCAGATAAACCAGAGGTTCCATTGGTGCCTTCACTGATTTTCCAAATACGCAACTTACTAAGTTCACTCATTTTTAGATCCCTTCTATTTTTGTAATAATTTGTTTAACGGAATTTTCTGGAAAGTAACACAATATATATTCTTTAAATTCATTAAATTGTTCTGAAGGAACTGGGATACAAGTTGAATTATAATTTGGAGTCCACCATCTTCGTGGAGCATTGTTATGGTACAGAAATGGACTATCTAATTGATAAATTGTTTTGTATTGTCTTTTAAGAAAACCTTCTGGTAAGTCAGGATCAACATCTGGAAGGACATCGCCAATAAATTGGCCGATCAGTATAATACTATTGCCATAGCAGAGATAAAAGAAATCACCGTCTTTAATTTCTTTTTCAAAAGCTTCTCCTTGTGAAATTGAAGAGAGTCCTATTGCTTTTGTATCACCATAAACAGCAACGGCATTTTCTGCTAAAAGTTTTTGGTTCTGTTCATCAGAAAGACTTCTGCCGTTAGATCCTTCACTGATTTTCCAAATGCGCAACTTACTAAGTTCATTCATTTTTAGATTCCTTCTATTTCTTCCGTAACTTTTTTCAACTCTCTACCATTTGTTTGAATATTTCGTCAGAGTTAGGGAAAAGACTCAGTATGTATTCTTTAAATTCGATTATTTGTTCTTCAGATGGAATTGGAATACAAGTTGAATTAGCATTTGGAGTCCACCATCTTTTTGGACCATCTTCGTATTGTTTAGGTGAGTCTAATTGACAAATTGTTTCATATTGTCTTTTAAGGAAGCCTTCTGGTAGATTTGGATCATTATCGTCTATGACATCTCCAATAAACTTACCGATCAGTACGATCTTATTACCATAGCAGAGATAAAAGAAATCTCCAGCTTTAATCTTGTTTTCAAAATATTCTCCTTGTGAAATTGGAGAAGTTCCCATTGGGTTTGTATCACCATAAATGGCAACCATATTTTTTGCTAAAAGTTTCTGTTTACATTCATCAGATAAACCAGAGGTTCCATTGGTACCTTCACTGATTTTCCAAATACGAAGTTTGCTAAGATCGTTCATTTCTTTTCCTTTCCAGGTAAATGAGATAGGTATTCAGTTTTTTTTGAATGAAAAATTCGCTCAAGCTTTTATTGCTATTTTTAGTATAGATTTTCTAGTCTTATTGCAAGTCTATTCAGTTATATTGCTTTAAAAATTGAGCTTATTTTTATTATCATTATTAATACGTCATAATGCGTCGCAACAAAACATGATATAGACCTAATTGTTGTATTCAAAGCAAAGAAAATACAAAAGCAAATCTAAAAAGCATCAAGAATAAAGAATACAGTATAGATAATATTCGTAAAATGTCTATAAATCAAACAAGTAACGACATTAACTAGGCAATAAAATGCCCGCAACATAACGCATACCAGCTAAACAGAACATTTGGCTAAAGCGTATGAATAAAGGCATTACAGAAATCCAAAAACAACTAGGCAAAAACATAGCAGCCGCAAGAAAAGCTGCTGGATTAACTCAAGAAGTTTTAGCGGAACTTATTGAGGTTCAAACATTTTCCATTTCGCGTATAGAAAGGGGGAGTGTCGCGCCAAGTTTATCTACTATCAGTAAAATAGCAAAAGTCTTAAATATTCCGGTTTCTAGCTTATTTTTAGTCTCAAATACGCCCAAAGCTATAGCACAAAACATCACAGATCTTTTAACAACATTGTCCGAAAACCACCAAATTTTTATTTATGACCAAGTTAGACAATGGTGCAACATACTGTATCAAACACAAATAGTATCGGAAAAAGCGAACAAAGATTTACTCGAATCAACAAAGAGATATCCCGCCGTTCCTGTACATTACAATAATGTACCTGTATCTTTGGACATGGCTGTTCATCAGCCTCAAACAGAATATATGAAAGATAAGATTGAGTCCTCGGATGATAAATAGTTGTAGAAAATAGATAAAGTAAAGGGATGGAAATGCCTAAATAAAAAGGCAGTCTTATTTAAGACAATATGGCAAGTAATAGAAATGAGTTGCAAAGATTAAATAATATAATGAAAAGAAGGGATATTTTATGAATCCTCCTTGGCGTTGATGCCAAAGAGGATTTTCTAAAGAAAAAAGATTATCCACCACGACGCATGAGATCGAAGAAGTCAGCGTTCGTCTTGGTTGCTCGCAATTTATCTAAAATGAATTCCATTGCTTCAATTTCATCCATCCCATAAAGAAGTTTACGTAGGATCCAAATTTTCTGAAGCAGGCTCTGTTCAATGAGTAATTCTTCGCGACGAGTTCCCGATTTATTTAGATTGATCGCAGGGTAGACACGTTTTTCAGCTAAACGACGTTCCAAGTGAACTTCCATATTGCCGGTACCCTTAAATTCTTCATAAATCACATCATCCATACGGCTTCCTGTTTCAACAAGAGCCGTTGCAATAATGGTTAAAGAGCCACCTTCTTCGACATTACGAGCGGCACCAAAAAAGCGTTTAGGGCGCTGCAGGGCATTTGCATCAACACCCCCTGTTAATACTTTACCTGAAGCTGGGACAACGGTGTTATAGGCACGGGCTAAACGTGTGATGGAGTCTAATAAAATGACAACATCTTTCTTCATTTCGACCAGACGTTTGGCTTTTTCTAACACCATTTCTGCAACTTGAACATGACGAGTTGCCGGTTCATCAAAGGTTGATGCAATTACTTCTCCATGAACAGAACGCTGCATTTCTGTCACTTCTTCTGGGCGTTCATCAATGAGTAAGACAAACAAAGTGACATCCGGGTGATTGGCCGTAATTGCATGTGCCATATGTTGTAGCATGACAGTTTTACCGGATTTTGGCGAAGCGACTAGCAAACCGCGTTGGCCTTTACCAATCGGTGCAATCATATCAATGATGCGACCAGTAATGTTTTCTTGAGCGTTAATATTCCGTTCAAGTTTTAATGGTTCATCGGGATGAAGTGGTGTCAAATTTTCAAACAACATACGATGTTTGGAGGCTTCTGGAGAGGCCCCATTGACTTTATCAACTTTTACCAATGCGAAATAGCGCTCACCATCCTTAGGGGTTCTAACTTCTCCTTCAATGGAATCACCTGTATGGAGATTAAATCGTCTAATTTGAGAAGGTGAGATATAAATATCATCAGTTGATGCCATGTAACTAGCATCAGGGGAACGGAGAAAACCAAAACCATCTGGCAGGATTTCAAGAACGCCATCTCCATAGACTTGTTCCCCGGCTTTCGCACGTTTTTTAAGAATAGCAAACATTAATTCTTGTTTACGCATACGTGCTGCGTTGTCTATTTCAAGACTGAGTGCCAGATCAAGAAGTGCGGACACTCGAAGAGACTTTAATTCAGATAAGTGCATAATAATTAAAGGGATTGACAGCAGAAAAGTAAGCTGTCAAAGATTGGAAATAGAGATTGTTATAAAAGCAAAGGAGTTTGTCCTTTGCTTTTATTAAAGTAATCAAATATTGGCATCAATGAATGTTTTTAATTGAGAACGACTCATTGCTCCCACTTTTTGAGCAACTAATTCCCCTTTTTTGAATAACAACAAAGTAGGGATACCACGGATACCAAATTTCTGAGGGGTTTGAGGGTTTTCATCAACATTCATTTTTGCAATGACTAGTTTATCGGCATACTCACCGGCAATATCATCAACGATAGGTGAGAGCATTTTACAGGGGCCACACCAGACGGCCCAGAAATCAACCAAAACAGGTTTATCAGATTTCAGAACATCCATTTCAAAAGATGCATCAGTAATGACTTTGGTGTCGTTGCTCATAATTGTTTGGAAAATAATATCAATCGAAAAATACGTAATAATACAATGGTATTGTTACTATGATAGTAATTGTATCTGCGATGGACTGGGAAAACTATTTCCACTATTTAAGTGCTTGCAGATGATTAGGATATAAATCACTATTTTAATCAAAAAAAAGCATTAAGTGGAGAGTTTTATCGATATATAGATAAAACTTTGTTTTTTTAACGGAAAAGACAAGGCAAATAAAATATGACAACTAAAAATAGTGTTTTTTGAATCATTTTTAGAAAGAAAACAGCCTACTGAGCGAGAATATCATTTCTATTCTGTTTCAGTAGGCATTGTTATTTGGCGTAAAAAGGATTAAGGATTCAATTTGACAGAATCAGGTTGATAAAGTCCGCCACCCAAGGCACGATAAAGTTCTACGGCATTGATCATACGAAGCAAGCGAGCGTCTACTAAAGATTGTTCAGCGGCGAATTGTTGTCGTTGAGCATCTAATACTTCTAATGATCCAGCAATACCATTATTAAAACGTGCTTGCGCTAAGCGGTAACGATCCGCTTCCGCAGTGAGTACGCCTTCTTGAGCTTTGACTTGCTCATTTAACCAATTTCTGGCAACAAGCGCATCAGCGACTTCACGAAAAGCAACTTGAATTGATTTTTCGTACTCGGCAACAGCAATATTTTTACGAGCTTCTGCAACATCAAGATTTGCGAGATTTCGTCCTGAATCAAAAATCGGAACAGTCATTTGAGGCTGCCACGTCCATGCGCCAGAATGTGCATCAAATAAACTGGAAAAGGTCGGGCTAATTGTGCCAGCAAAAGCGGTTAATGAAAAACGCGGGAAAAATGCCGCACGTGCTGCTCCAATGTTCGCATTAGCAGCTTTCAATTGTTGTTCTTTTTGCCGAATATCCGGTCTATTTTCGAGTAATTCTGAAGGCATTCCTTCAGGAATATTCATCATGAGATCTGATTCAGAAAGCTGATGAGCTTCCGGTAAATCAGCCGGCATTTTACCGCCGACCAAAACAACTAATGCATTAATCGTTTGTTCATGTTGTCGTTGCAGTGTCGTTAATGTGACTTTTGCCGAATGTAACAAAGTCTCATACTGACGAATTTCGATCGCAGAAGATGCGCCAACGTCGTACCGTTTTCGCATTAAGTCGAGCGAATTTTGATAAGAACGATATGATTTTTCCGCAAGTTCAATTTGTTCTGCTTGTGCACGTTCAGTCAAGTAGGTTTTTGCAACTTCAGAGACTAAGCTTAAATAGGCCGAGCGTTGAGCTTCTTCTGTTGCTAAATAGTTATCTAAGGCAGCTTCAGTTAAACTTTTAACACGTCCAAAAAAATCAAGTTCAAAAGCGGTAATGCCTAATCCAACTTGATGTGTTCCGCTGGTTACCATTTCAGTTCCATTCAAGGTTCTTGTTCTTGTGGAACTGCCGTCAATATCAATGGTCGGTAATCGATCTGCCCATTGAATATCATACATGGCTCTTGCTTCTTCAATACGTAATGCGGCAATACGCAAATCACGATTGTTTTCAATAGCAGCGGCAATAAGCGCTTTTAATCGTTCATCGTGAAAAAATTCATGCCAACCAATTTTATTGGCTGCCGAGGGGGCCTCAGAATGCCCTGTTGGATATTGACTTTCAATAGGGGCATCCGGTCGCTCATATTTAGGTGCGAGACTACATCCCGTTAATAATCCAGCGATCAATAGGGTTAGAGAACATTTTTTAAGCATCATCTTTATCCTTCTTGTTGCGTTTTAGCAATCCAAGCATGTCTTTCCATGATTGCTCATGAGATTTCGTTTCTTTATGAGAATCTTCTGTTGAAGGGGACGAAGATGGATTCCCATTAGATGGCGTTTTTTTCCGATTAAATACAGAACGAACAACGACAAAGAAGACTGGAACCAGATAAATGGCCAAAACGGTTGCAGTCATCATGCCAAATAATACGCCAGTACCAATTGCTTGCTGAGATGCTGCCCCTGCTCCATGCGCAATGGCTAAAGGAACAACCCCTAAAATAAAGGCAAAAGATGTCATAAGAATAGGTCTGAATCGTAATTTGACAGCTTCTAATGTTGCATCCAATACGCTCATTCCTTTTTCTTCCAAATCTTTGGCGAATTCTACAATCAAAATGGCATTTTTTGCGGATAGACCAATCGTTGCAATTAATCCCACTTTGAAGTAGACATCATTTGGCATCCCTCTTAGATAGACCCCAATTAGCGCACCGATAACCCCAAGTGGAACCACTAACAGTACAGCAATTGGAATTGTTGTACTTTCATATAGTGCAGCTAAGCATAAGAAAATAGCTAAGATGGATAAAGCGTATAACATAGGCGCTTGAGCACCGGAAGATTGTTCTTCTAAGGAAGTTCCTGTCCATTCATAGCCAAAGCCATCAGGCAATTGTTTCATCAAATTGACCATTTCATCCATGGCATCCCCTGAACTGTATCCATCAGCAGGTGTGCCTGTGATACGCATTGCAGGATAACCATTGTAACGAATCAATTGGATAGGACCTTTTGTCCATTTTGTTGTGCAAAATGAAGCTAATGGCACCATATTTCCAGATGAACTTTTAACAAATAAACGGCTAAAGTCATCTTGATTAATACGTTTATCGGCATCTAACTGCACAATGACACGCTGTTGACGGCCATGACTATCAAAGTCATTGACATATCTTGAACCGAAAGCAGTCGACAATGAACTATTAATTTCTTGGAAAGAAACGCCTAACGCATTGGCTTTTTCACGATCAATTTCCAAAGAAAGTTGAGGTGCGTTTTCCATACCATCAAAACGAACGGTCTTGATAACAGGACTTGCGTTTGCCAGTTCCATCAATTTGTCTCGGGCCGCAATCAATTTTTCATTACCTTGGCTAGAGCGATCTTGTAGACGGAAGACAAAGCCTGTTTCATTACCCAGTTCTTTAATGGGAGGCGGATTTAAAGGAAAGACGAGAGCATCTCGAATTTGAGAGAAACGAGCAAATGCGCGGCCGACGATTGCAGAAGCAGAATCATCTGAGCTACGTTCACTGAAATCCTTTAAGGTCACAAATGCTAAGCCCCCATTTTGACCACTTCCTGAGAAACTGTGTCCTATCACAGTAATGGTGTTTTCAACACCCGGTTCATTCATGAATTGGTTTTCAACGATTTTGAGTGTTTCCAATGTTCGAGCCTGTGTTGCCCCAGCAGGAAGCTGTAGATTGGCGTATAAATAGCCTTGATCTTCGTTAGGGAGAAAGGAGGAAGGCAGTTTCCAAAACATAAAGCCCATACAAATGACAATGGCGCCATATATCACCATGTAACGTTTGGTGCGTGTTAATACTTTGGCAACCTGATTACTATAGGCATTGGTGATGATATTGAATTTACGATTAAACCAACCAAAAAAGCCTTTCTTTTCCCCATGAGCATTCGGATCAATAGGTTTTAAGATCGTCGCACAAAGTGCTGGCGTTAAAGAAAGGGCAAGAAACGCTGAAAATACCATAGAAGCAACCATGGTAATAGAGAATTGCCGATAAATAAAACCGACTGAGCCACTAAAGAATGCCATTGGAATGAACACGGCGGTTAAAACCACAGAGATCCCGATAATAGCGCCAGTAATTTGATCCATCGCTTTTCGGGTTGCTTCTTTAGGCGATAAACCTTCTTCTGCCATGATACGTTCTACGTTTTCCACGACCACAATCGCATCATCAATCAAAATCCCGATTGAGAGAACCATCCCAAACATGGTTAGCATATTAATGGAGAATCCACATGCTTTCATGACCGCTAATGTTCCCATTAGCGCAATCGGAACGACAATGGTTGGAATGATGGTATAGCGGAAGTTTTGTAAGAACAAATACATAATCACGAAAACGAGGAACACCCCTTCAAATAAAGTTTTAACTACTTCATGAATGGATGCTGAAACGAATTTCGAAGTATCGTTCCCAATACGATAGGTGACGCCTTCAGGAAAATATTGGGATAATTCTTCCATTTTGTCCCGAATTAATTGCATCGTTTCCATGGTATTGGCTGTTGCTGAAGGCATAACACCAAATCCTGATATTGGCTTACCATCCAGTCGAGCATAAGAATCATATTCTCGTCCACCCAGTTCAACTCGTCCTACATCTTTAATCCGGACTGTTGAGCCATCTGTGTTGGCTCTTAAAACGATATTTTCAAATTCTTCTTTTGTTTGTAATTGACCATGGACGTTAACATTAGCGGTAAATGTTTCTGTTCCGGTATTCGGTGGATTGGCAATAGACCCAGGGGTTACCACGATATTTTGATTTTTAACAGCTGTCGCCACATCATCTGCTGTAAGATGGAACCCTGTCAATTTGACGGGATCTAGCCAAACACGCATGGCTTTCTCTGTCCCGAATACTTGAGCATCACCGACACCCGGTAATCGTTTAATTTCATAGATAACGTTACGATAAATCAAGTCACCTAAATCAACAGGGGTTAAGGAACCATCTTCCGATACCAAAGAAATAATAGCAAGATAATTATTTCTTGCTTTGTTAATTGTAATCCCCTGTTGGGTTACGGCTTCAGGTAGACGGGATTCAACACGCTTTAATCGGTTTAAAACGTCAACAGATGCTAATTCGACATCAGTTTCTGGTGTGAATGACAGTGTAATTTTACCCGAACCACTGGCGGACTCGGATTCAAAATAATAAAGCCCGGTTGCCCCATTCATTTCTTGTTCAATAATAGAAATGACACTATCTTCAACCGTTTTAGCGGTAGCCCCTGGATAGGTAATGGATACCGTTACCTGAGGGGGCGCAACACTTGGATATTGAGAAATTGGCAGCTTGAACATGCTTAAAAGACCAGCAAGCGTAATAAAAATCGCAATAACCCAAGCAAAAATCGGGCGGTTAATAAAAAATCTAGCCATAGTAGAAGAAAATTCCTATCCGTTGATTAAGCTTTTGTTGTGGCAGATTGATTGCCATCTGTTTTTTCTTCATTTTTTTCAACAGGAGCAATGCCTTGGACTTGTTCCGGTTGCTCTTTTTTTTCTGGATCTTGCCAAGGAACGGCTTTCACTTGTATCCCCGGTTTGATTTTCTGCAATCCTTCAACAACGACTTTGTCTCCTGGTTCGAGGCCTTCCGTCACAAGGAAACGATTGCCGATTACCGTTTCGGTCACAATTTTTCGGGTTTCCACTTTGTCTTCGCTGTTTATAATCATGACAGAATCTCCATCATTGGAGTGCAAGACAGCTTGTTGTGGTACCGTGATCGCATTGTCATTGATTGCTTGTTCTAGTTTGGCTCGAACAAATGTTCCCGGTAACAGTAATCCTTTCGGATTTGGGAATAATGCGCGAATAGAAACTTCACCGGAAGTTGGATCAACCGTAATATCTGAAAATAATAGAGAACCGGCTTCAGGATATTCTGTGCCATCTTCTAACTTCATGGTCACTTTTAAAGAAGTTTTATCAGGATCTTTTAACATACCTTTCATCATATCCTGACGAATTCTCATTAAACTTGCACTTGATTGTGTCAAATTAAGATACATGGGATCAATTTGCTGAATCGTAGCAAGTAATGTGGGTTCATTTTGTCCAACTAAGGCGCCTTCTGTTACCAGTGCTCGACCAATGCGACCTGTAATCGGCGCTCTTACATTGGCATATTCAAGATTTAATCGGGCCTTTGTTAAAGAAGCTTTTGCTAATTGTACGTTTGCTGATGCTTGTTTAGCAGCAGCTACTGTGTCGTCGTATTCTTGCTTACTGATGGCATTAATGCCGACTAGCGGTTTATAACGATTTAGCTTGAGATTGGTTTGAGTTTTATTTGCTTCAGCGTGAGCAACAGAAGCTTGAGCACTTTGAACTGAGGCTTGATAGTCACGTGGATCAATACGGAATAATAATTGTCCTTTTTTGACGATAGACCCTTCAACAAAGCATCGTTTGAGAACGACACCAGGGACTCTAGCTCGGATATCGGCTGTGCGGAAAGATTCTAAGCGACCAGGTAATTCATTTTCAATCGGGACGCGTTTTGTTCCAACGACAAAATAGGAAACTTCAGGCATTTGGGCAGGCGCTTCTGTTTTTTGGCTACAGGCAGCTAATACAGAGGCTGCTGTGATAACAATGCCCACATTTCTTAAACAAGAATACATAGTCATAGTAGATAGAAAAAACACAAAAAGCATCTTCTTTTTGTAAAGAAGATGTTGAACTTGAGAAATTTAATTATTGGCTAAGAAAAATAATCTTTTTTTAACATATAACATACATTCATGAATGTATGTTATTTATGATGCGATTATTATCAGCTATAATTTATAGAATTGCAATAAACAGATAAAACTAATTTTGTTAATTAAAATAGGCTGTTATTGATGTGTGAATCGTTAGAAATCTATTTTCATTAAAATGAAACAAGCTTCTCAAAAAAAACAATGGGATACACGTGATCGCATTTTAGATGCGGCAGAAGATATATTTAATGAAAAAGGATATTCTCAAACAAGCCTTAATGAAATAGCGCAAGCCGCAGGCATGACAAGAGGAGCTATTTATTGGCATTTTAAGGATAAAGGGGATCTGTTTTGTGCAATGTGTGAACGCAGAAGAGGCAGTTTTCGGGCACCTTTAGAAAAAGTGTTGCAGCCAGATGATAAAGATCCTATTGAAAAATTGAAGCAGGCTCATGCTCAATTAATTCAAAGTATCGTTGATAATGTTTGTTATCAAAAGATCATCAATATTTTGTTATTTAAGTGTGAGCATACAAAAGAAACGGATCAGATTGTTATCCAAAAACAAGAATGGAAAGCTTACACACGCAAATTACTGACAATGGCGCTTGTTAGTGCTCAAGAAAAAGGATCAATGCCTGCTGATCTTGATCTGACAATGGCCGTTAGTATATTAACTTATTCATATTTAGGAATGCTAGGAGATTGGCTTCTTAATTCAGAACGCTATGATCTTGTCGAACATGCTCGTCGGCAACAAGATGCTTTATTCGATATGTTGAGAAATAGCCCATATCTCAGGACGGATTGGCAGAAAATCACAGAATAATGGGCAAGATATTGACTATCTTGCCAGATTGAACGCTTTTAACGTAAAGCGGTAATCATCTTTTCGAGTTTAATGGTATCAGCGCAAAAAGAACGGATGCCTTCAGCCAGTTTTTCTGTTGCCATTGCATTATTATTGACCGCTAAACGAAAAGCCGATTCTGTATAAGAAACTTGTTCAATAGGATCTTGTTGTGCTTTTTCCGGACTGAGTTTTCGTTGGATCGGATCATTAGAATCGGATAGGGCTTGCAGTAATTGAGGACTAATCGTTAATAGATCGCATCCTGCTAATTCTGTAATTTGAGTGGTATTTCTAAAGCTTGCTCCCATCACTTCGGTTTTATAACCAAATTTACGATAGTAATTATAAATTTGTTTAACAGATTGTACGCCGGGATCATCAGCACCTATATATTCTTGCCCAGTTTGTTTTTTAAACCAGTCATAAATACGCCCAACAAATGGAGAAATAAGCTGTACTTCGGCTTCTGCACTTGCAACAGCTTGTGGCATTGAGAACATTAAGGTCATATTGCAATGAATGCCTTCTTTTTCCAAAATTTCGGCAGCACGAATACCTTCCCATGTTGCTGCAATTTTAATGAGTACACGATCTGTAGAAATGCCTGCTTTTTTGTAAAGTGAGATTAAGTCATGGGCTTTTCGGATACTGCCTTCCGTATCAAAAGACAAGCGTGCATCAACTTCTGTTGAAACTCTGCCTGGGACGATTTTTAAAATTTCTTGTCCAAAAGCGACCAATAAATGATCCGTGATTTCTTCAGTTCGTAATGAATGGTTTTCACGAACGACTTTTTTTAATAACACCTGGTATTCATCTTTTTGAACGGCGCGAAGAATTAATGAGGGATTGGTTGTCGAGTCTTGTGGGGAGTACTGTTGGATTGTTTGGAAATCTCCCGTATCAGCGACGACCGTTGTATATTGTTTTAAGGCTTCTAGTTGTGTCATTGCGAATGCTTTCTCAAGATAAATCAGATAGGTCTATGATATTTGTACACAATGTTGACTGTTTTGAAAAGTAAATACTCTATTTTTTATTGGAGATTTGGAAATAAGGTTATTTTCTAAGCTGAAATGGTTGTAACGAGTATATTTTGCATCGAAGTATTTGTTAAAAAAGATTGACATATTAAAAAGTATATAACTATAATTATACTTCTTTAGGCGCGTAGCTCAGCTGGTTAGAGCACTACCTTGACATGGTAGGGGTCGTTGGTTCGAGTCCAATCGTGCCTACCACGAATATCAAACACCGTATAGGAATATACGGTGTTTTTTGTTTTTAAACGACAAGATAATGATGGGTGGTTCTATCTATTTGTGCGTGTGCGCGGATTTTTAGAGTGCTAAAAAAAATATAGAGACCCTTTGTCAGTTTTTTCATTTTGAGTGCGTTCTTTTCTGTGCTAAAGTAAGCAGATTGTAGAAAGATATCTTGTTGCCATTATCTTAGATATCAGTATCGAGATATGTTAGAACATGCTTCGCGGGATAACCGCGTTTTTTATTGGGCAGCAATAACGTTCTGACTTGGGTTTCTTGGAGAAAAAAATGATTTCAGTTCGACTTCCTGATGGGGCAAAGCGGGAATTTGAAAATCCTGTGACTGTGGCACAAGTTGCTGCATCAATTAGCAATAGTCTGGCAAAAGCCGCTATTGTCGGAAAAGTAGACGGTCGTCTTGTTGATACATCCTATTTGATTGATAAGGACGTTGATCTATCCATTATAACGGATCGTGATGCTGAGGGTGTTGATGTGATCCGTCATTCCACTGCGCATTTGATGGCGTATGCGGTAAAGCAACTTTTTCCTGAAGCCCAAGTGACAATTGGGCCTGTTATTGAAAATGGATTCTATTATGATTTTGCGTATAAACGTCCATTTACCCCAGAAGATTTAACAGCAATTGAAAAACGAATGGTAGAGCTGGCGCGTAAAAATGAACCTGTTAGCCGTCGGGTTGTTTCTCGTGATGAAGCCGTTCATTATTTCCAATCAATTGGTGAAAACTACAAAGTCCAGCTAGTTGCTGCGATTCCTCAGGATCAAGAGGTTTCTTTATATACCGTTGGAGATTTCACGGACTTATGCCGAGGACCTCATGTGCCATCGAATGGAAAACTCAAAGTATTTAAGCTGATGCGTGTTGCAGGTGCTTATTGGCGGGGTGATTCTAAAAATGAAATGCTTCAACGTATCTATGGAACAGCTTGGGCTAAAAAAGAAGACCAAGATGCATACTTACATATGTTGGAAGAAGCGGAAAAACGCGATCATCGGCGTTTAGGGCGTCAGTTGGATTTATTTCATTTTCAAGATGAAGCGCCTGGCCTTATTTTCTGGCATGCCAAGGGATGGACAATCTGGCAGCAGGTTGAACAGTATATGCGCCGGGTTTACCAAGAAAATGGTTATAACGAAGTCAAAGCGCCTCAAATTCTTGATCGTTCTTTGTGGGAAAAGTCGGGGCATTGGGCAAATTATAAAGAGAATATGTTCACGACGGAGTCAGAAAACCGTATTTATGCCGTAAAACCCATGAATTGTCCCGGTCATGTTCAAATTTATCGGGCAGGATTGCACTCTTACCGTGAATTGCCACTGCGTTATGGTGAGTTTGGACAATGTCATCGTAATGAACCTTCGGGGTCATTGCATGGCATGATGCGTGTTCGCGGATTTACACAAGATGATGGTCATATTTTCTGCACAGAAGATCAGATTTTAGGCGAATGTGTTGCCTTTACCGATCTTTTAAAGAAGGTTTATAAAGATTTTGGGTTTACCGATATCATTTATAAAGTGGCAACACGTCCTGAAAAACGGGTTGGTTCTGACGAAATTTGGGATAAAGCTGAAAATGCGTTGATTGAATCGCTCAAGCGTTCTGGGGCCGAATATGAGATTTCCCCAGGAGATGGGGCGTTTTACGGTCCTAAGATCGAATATACATTAAAAGATGCGATTGGGCGAATGTGGCAGTGCGGTACAATTCAGGTCGATTTCTCGATGCCTACTCGCTTAGGGGCTGAATATGTTGCCGAAGATAATAGCCGTAAAACGCCGGTTATGATCCATCGAGCAATTCTTGGGTCGTTGGAACGGTTTATCGGTATTTTGATTGAAAATCATGCAGGGGCAATGCCAATGTGGTTGGCGCCGGTTCATGCTGTTGTTATGAATATTTCCGATGCACAGGCTGATTATGTTGGTAATATTGTTCAAACATTGAAAAAAGCAGGCTTTAGAGTCGAAAGCGATTTGCGAAACGAAAAAATTAACTATAAAATACGCGAGCATTCTATGAATAAGGTTCCTTATATGCTGGTTGTCGGCGATAAGGAGAAGAGTGCTAATACTGTTGCTGTCCGTGCACGGGGAGGGATTAATCTCGGTGTTATGACTGTCGATGAATTGATGAATCGTATGCATGATGAAATCGATCAGAAAAAATAATGCAGTTGATTTGGACAGAGACAACTCGTGAAAAGTGAGGGATAAGATAGCTACCGATAAAACCTATCGCATCAATGGCGAAATTACTGCTCAAGAAGTTCGTCTGATTGGCGTTGATAATGAACAGATTGGTGTCGTAACTCTACGGGAAGCGTTCAAGCTGGCTGAAGAGGCAGATGTTGATGTTGTTGAAATGTCTCCAAATGCTCGTCCTCCGGTTTGTCGTTTGATGGATTATGGCAAATTCAAATATGCTCAGCAAAAAAAGGCGCATGAAGCGAAGCTGAAGCAAAAGGTGATTTCTGTTAAAGAAATTAAATTCCGACCCGGTACTGATGAGGGCGACTATAACATCAAGCTCAGAAATTTGATTAAGTTTCTGGAAGATGGCGATAAATGCAAGGTAACATTGCGTTTTCGTGGTCGCGAAATGGCTCACCAGGATATTGGTTTTCGGATGCTTGATCGCTTAAAGCAGGATTTAGATGCTTATGGTCAAGTGGAACAATTTCCGAAAATGGAAGGGCGTCAAATGGTGATGGTTTTGGCGCCGAAGAAAAAGAAATAAAGAATCTATTCTCTTAGTAAATTAAGGGAAAGAAATGGTGGAGACACCATAAAACAAGTGAATACAGGCATCAAAGTGTCATAAGGATGACCACCTGTAGTCATGTTAGAGGAGCTGTCTGAAAAGACAGAAAAAACTATGCCAAAAATGAAAACAAAAAGTAGCGCGAAGAAACGTTTTCGCGTTCGTCCAGGTGGCACAATTAAGAGTGCACAGGCTTTTAAACGTCATATTCTGACTAAGAAAACCACTAAAGCAAAACGTCAGTTACGTGGTATGAGAAATGTCAATGCGAGTGATGTTTCATCTGTATTGCGTATGATGCCAAGCGCATGATCCATTAACGTTGAATAACAAGGAAAGAATATGTCCCGAGTAAAACGTGGGGTCACTGCACGGGCCCGTCATAAAAAAGTACTGAGCGAAGCAAAAGGCTTTCGTGGTCGTCGTAGTTCGGTATATCGTGTAGCTAAAGAAGCTGTCATGAAAGCAGGTCAGTATGCTTATCGTGACCGTAGAGCTAAAAAACGTGTATTCCGTGCATTATGGATTGCTCGTATTAACGCTGCTACCCGTGAATTGGGTATTTCCTATAGCGTCTTTATGAATGGTCTAAAGAAAGCTGCTATTGAACTGGATCGTAAAGTTCTTGCAGATATGGCAGTTTTTGACAAACCTGCTTTCGCTGCAATCGTCAATCAGGTTAAAGCTGTCGTTGCAGCCTGATTATTCAAGCAGTATTTAAAGATCGGAGCGGGGCAAGAAATTGCTTGTCCCGCTTTTTTATTTATCCGTTGTCAGACAGGAAAAACGGCATGGATTCGTTAGAACAGTTGATTGATTCCGCTAAACAGGATTTCCAAGCAGCTTCCGATACGGTCTCTCTTGAAAATGCTAAGGCAAAATATTTTGGTAAAGCTGGGCTTATTACAGCTCATATGAAGCAACTTGGTCAATTGCAGCCAGAAGAGCGAAAAGCACGGGGGGCTGTTATTAATGCGGCAAAAGGGCAGATTGAAAGTGCATTAAATGCTCGGCGTCAGGAAATTGCTCATGCTAAGTTGCAAGAAAGGTTAAATGCAGAAGCAATTGATGTCACTTTGCCGGGGCGTGGTCGTAGTAAAGGGGGGATTCATCCTGTCATGCGGACTTGGGAACGCATCGAAAATATTTTCCGTTCAATTGGGTTTGATGTTGCAGATGGCCCTGAAATTGAAAATGATTGGACCAACTTTACCGCATTAAATAGTCCAGCGAATCACCCTGCACGTTCGATGCAAGATACCTTTTATATTGATGGTCAAGATACAGAGGGCAAACCATTATTATTGCGGACGCACACAAGTCCTATGCAGGTTCGTTACGCGCGTTCTCATGAATTGCCGGTAAAAGTGATTGCTCCAGGTCGGACTTATCGTGTGGATAGTGATGCAACGCATTCGCCTATGTTTCATCAAGTCGAAGGATTATGGATTGATACAGATATCAGTTTTGCGGATCTAAAAGGCGTTTACTTGAATTTTATTCAGGCATTTTTTGAAACGGATAATGTTCAAATTCGTTTTAGACCTTCTTATTTTCCGTTTACAGAACCTTCTGCGGAAATCGATATTGCATTTGGTAGTGGACCGCTTAAAGGGCGTTGGCTTGAAGTATGCGGGAGTGGTCAAGTCCATCCTAATGTGCTTCGAAATATGGGAATTGATTCAGAAAAATATACCGGATTTGCATTTGGCTCTGGGCTTGAACGTCTGACAATGCTTCGTTATGGAATCAATGACTTAAGATTATTTTATGAAGGAGATTTACGTTTCCTTAAGCAATTCAACTAATTCCCTATTTCAGCAATCATAGAAACAGAAGATACCTATTTTGGAGTTGGAAGCAAATCATGCAATTTTCTGAAAATTGGCTTAGAACAATCGTTAATCCCAAACTGACAACAGATGAATTAGCCCATCTGATGACAATGAGTGGCATGGAAGTCGAGGAAGTGGTCCCTGCTGCAAAACCTTTCTCGAAGATTGTGGTGGCCCGTGTTCTTGAAGTTATGGATCATCCTAATGCAGATAAGCTGCATGTATGTAAAGTTGATGCAGGAATAGGAGAGCCGCTAGAAATCGTATGTGGTGCTCCAAATGTTCGACCTGGTATGACAACAGGGTGCGCATTAATTGGTGCTTCGCTTCCTCCCGCAGCTGATGGAAAAGCATTTACTATTAAAAAAAGTAAATTACGAGGAGTGGCCTCGTCAGGTATGCTTTGTTCTTTTCGTGAGTTACAGCTTTCAGAAGATCATAGTGGCATTATGGAATTGCCAGAGGATGCGCCGATTGGAACGGATTTGCGCGATTATCTTGAGCTCGAAGATAATATTTTTGATATTAAACTAACACCGAATAAAGCGGATTGTTTATCTTTATTAGGGGTTGCGCGTGAGATTTCTGCTCTAACAGGGGCTCCAATGCATTTTCCTGTTACAGCGCCAGCTAAAGTAACCAGCCAAGATATTCAACCTGTCAATATTTTAGCTAATGATTTGTGTGGTCGTTTTTCAAGTCGTGTGATTCGTCATATCAATGCGAAAGCAAAGACTCCGGATTGGATGAAACAGCGTTTGGAAAGAAGTGGTCAGCGTTCAATTTCCGCATTAGTTGATATTTCCAATTATGTCATGCTTGAATATGGACAGCCGAATCATTTTTATGATTTAGACAAAATCAAAGGACCCCTTAATATCCGTTGGGGTAAAAAAGGGGAACAAGCCGCATTATTGAATGACCAAACGGTTGATGTTGACGATTGGGTTGGTGTTATTGCAGATGATAATGGCGTTGAATCTCTCGGTGGTATCATGGGGGGGATGCGTACTTCAATTGATCTTGAAACGACTAATATTTTGCTTGAATCTGCGTTTTGGTGGCCTGATGCTATTCGAGGACGAACACGTCGATTCAATTTTACAACTGAAGCGGCACACCGTTTTGAACGAGGCGTTGATTATGCCAATACTGTCAATGCAATTGAACGTATGACAGAACTGGTTATCAATATCTGTGGAACTGAAGAAACAACAGTTGGTCCGATTAGTGATCAGATTGCTAAGTTACCAACGCGTAGTCCTGTTATTTTGCGACGGTCTCGAGCTGAAAAAATTATAGGAGTTCCATTAACAAGCGAGCAGATTGCCGATATTTTTTCGCGATTAAAATTGGATTTTGTTCAAGACGGAGATACATTTACCGTTACTCCACCTTCTTACCGTTTTGATATTGAAATCGAAGTGGATTTGATTGAAGAAATCGCTCGTGTTTATGGATTTGAAAATATTCCAGCATTACCGCCTATTGCGCGTAATGTGATGCGGATTCGTCCGGAAAATACGCGATCGCTATTTTCTATTCGTCAGCAAATGGCTGATTTGGAATATAACGAAGTTGTTAACTATAGTTTTGTCGAAGAATCATGGGAAAAAGATTTTGCAGGCAATGATGATCCAATTCGGTTATTAAACCCGATCGCAAGCCAAATGAGCGTTATGCGAACGACCATGATTGGTAATTTGATTGCAAATATCCAATTTAATTTGAATCGTAAATTTTCTCGAATTCGTTTATTTGAAATTGGTTCCGTTTTTCTGCGCAATCCTGAAGTTGAAGATGGGGCACTTAGCGTTAAAGGATATGAACAACCTAAACGATTGTCTGCTGTTGCCTATGGTTTTGCTGAAGAAGAACAGTGGGGAATAAAGTCTTGTCAGGTTGATTTCTTTGATATTAAATCCGATCTTGAAAGGCTTTTTGCTCCCAAACAATTGCGTTTTATCAGAACCGAACATCCTGCATTACACCCAGGGCGTAGTGCTAAAGTTGTTTTAGAAGGGAAGAATATTGGTGTTATTGGTGAATTACATCCACTATTACAGCAAAAATACAATTTGCCTCATGCTCCAGTTTTGTTTGAAATTGATGTTAAACCATTGCAAATCGTTAATATCCCACAATACCAGGGTATTTCGCATTTCCAACCAGTCATTAGAGATATTGCACTTCTTGTGAAAACAGCAATTCCTGTTCAAGATATTATTGACATCTTTTATCAGGAAAAAGATAATAACCCGCAATGCGCGATCATGCAAAGTGTTGTTTTATTTGATGATTATCGAGGAAAAGGGCTCGAATCTGATGAAAAAAGTCTAGCATTCCGATTTACATTGCAAGATCGTAATGCGACATTGCAAGATGAAATCGTAGATAATGCTATTGATGCATTCGTCTCAGCTGTTAAGATGCGCTTTGATGCAAAGCTACGTGCTTAATTTCTGAAAGAAATAGTGGATTATAAAAATAAATGGAAGAAATATTGACGACTGGAAATGCTCAGTTAGGAATACAAGATAGTGTTAATTGGGATATTTCGACGCTAACAAAGGCTGAATTAACAGAATTGTTGTATGAGCAAGTGGGGTTAAATAAACGAGAAGCCAAGGAAATGGTGGAAACGTTTTTTGAGGAAATATGTTTGGCACTTGAACGAGGAGAAGTTGTTAAACTTTCAGGATTTGGTAATTTCCAGTTGCGTGATAAACCGCAGCGTCCAGGTCGAAATCCAAGAACTGGAGAAGAAATTCCAATTGCTGCACGGCGAGTGGTAACTTTTCATGCAAGTCAGAAGCTTAAGGCAATGATTGAGTAACAGAAATAGCTGACAAAGATCATAAAGCCATGAATGAAAAAGTCCAGAAATCAGAGATAGTGGCATTACCACCCATTCCCGCGAAACGTTATTTTACAATTGGTGAAGCTAGCGATTTATGCGGTGTAAAGCCTCATGTATTGCGCTATTGGGAACATGAATTTACACAATTGAAACCAGTTAAGCGTCGTGGGAATAGACGTTATTATCAGCATCATGAAGTGCTGTTGATTCGGCATATTCGTGAATTGTTGTATGAACAGGGATATACCATTATAGGCGCAAGAAATAAGTTGAATGAGCGAGTTCAGGTAGCAACTCCTATTGCGCCTACTATTTCTGTTGATCCTGTTGAGCCTCCTGCTCCTGTAGAGGAGGAGGTGACTCAGCCCGCACCTAAACCGATTCATTTATCATCACCTATCAATATTGGGCAAATTCGAAGGGAGCTTAATGAGGTTTTGTCGCTATTGACAATAATCGATTAAAAGGAATGCCCTCTTGTTAAATATTGGTATCCTTACAAAGCCAGAGTACGTTTACTCTGGTTTTTTGTTGATATAAGGGCGTGTTGTTGACACGTTAATCTGACAAGTTATCTTATTTTTAGTATCTTGATTGTTTAATGATATTCTCATTTTTTCGAAATGTTATTTTGGGAATTGAGAAGGGATTTGAGTTATTGGCGTTGATGCCATGTCATTTTTAATAATTGTATGCGAATATTAATAACAAATGATGATGGATGGCAGGCCACTGGTATTGTTACTTTGGCCGAAAAGTTATCAAAAAAAGCAGAAGTTGTTATTGTTGCTCCAGATCATAATCGTTCTGCCTCATCTAATTCTTTAACGATAGGGAAACCGATTTCTGTGCTTCATGGGGAAGCAGGGCGTCATTGTGTCTATGGAACACCAGCTGATAGCGTTCATATTGCATTGACAGCCTTATTACCTTGGAAGCCAGACTTAGTTGTTTCAGGAATTAATCAGGGGCAAAACCTTGGAGAAGATACAATCTATTCAGGAACGGTCGCTGCAGCAACAGAAGGGTTTCTTTATGGTATTCCAGCGATTTCATTTTCTCAAGTTGACCCAGGTTGGGAACATATTGATAGTGCAGCGCAAGTTGCAGAAGATCTTATTTTTAGGATTTATGGCAAATTATCAGCTCCTTGGCTCATTAATGTGAATATTCCCAATAAACCTTATGAAGCATTAAGAAGGTATTGTGTAACGCGTTTAGGTCGTCGATATCCCTCTCCTGGCGTGATTCCTGAAATGGTCGAAGATGGCAAGGAAGCTTATAGAATTGGGCCTTACGGTGTCATTATGGATAATCAAGAAGGCACTGATTTTTATGCCATTCAAAAAGGATGGGTTTCATTAACGCCATTACAGATTGATTGGACACATTATGCAGAGATGTCTTCCTTGGCGGAAATATTGCTTTAAAATGCAAAAAAGAAGAAATCTATTTTGTTATTATATAAGGCTTTTTGAGGGGCTAAAAACGGAAAAAGAGGATCTTCATTTTTTAACCCATATCGTGCAACATCATATTTTTCTTAAATTTTCATATTTTTCAATGGCACTGCGAACGATTCCGTTATTTAAAATGGGTTTCTTGTTTTGTCTAAAAGATATTACATGGTAGACTCGCGGAAAAAGCGTGCAAATATCTGGAATTGCTATGAAAAAAATCGTTTATCTATTATCTAGTTTGGTTTGCGTTATGCTTTGCGCATGTAGCAGTATGCAGCGTAATGCTCCCATTACAGACATGTCGTCTATGACAGATCGTGAGCCAAAACAAGATATTTCGAGTGATACTGTTAATTATATTGTTGAGCCTGGTGATACACTTTCTCAGATTGCGAGACGGTCAAGGCATAGTGTTTCAGAACTGGTCGCATGGAATGAATTGGCATCACCTGATATGATTGAAGTTGGGCAAGTGCTTCGTGTGCAAAGGCCTGATAATATGGCCGTTACAAAACCGGTTGATATGTCGTCAGGAAGCACTGCCATTCAATCAAATCCTGTTGTTAAACCTGCGATTAGTAAAAATACGACTTTTTATATAGTGGAAACAGGGGATACTTTGTCAAGTATTGCCAGACGTTCTGCTCATAGTGTTGCAGAGTTAGTCGAATGGAATGATCTTCATTCTGCCGATGCAATTGAAATTGGCCAAAAATTGAGAGTCCAAAAGCCGATTACAGAGACAGTCAAGAAAGAGAACGTTAAACCGAATACCACCAAGGTAGAAAAACAAGAATCATCAACATCATCGGTAACAGGTGGTATTGCTGAGATTCGTCGTATTAATTGGATATGGCCAACGCATGGCAAGATTATTTCAACTTATACCACAGCAAGGCGAGGAATTGCCATTGGTGGGACAAAGGGACAAAAAGTGGTCGCTGCAGCAGATGGAACGGTTCTTCATCGGGGATTGATGAATGGTTATGGTAATTTGCTGATTATTAAACATAGTAATAATGTCCTTTCTGTTTATGCACATAATGATAAGATGTTTGTTAAAGAAAAGCAGCGAGTAAAACGCGGGCAGCAAATTGCTGAGATGGGAAATACGGATAGTGAGCAGGTCAAACTGCATTTTGAAATTCGTTATCAAGGTAAACCTGTTGATCCTACTAAATATTTACCTAAACAATAATAATATTAAATACCCTATTGGTATTAATTAATATGGCCATTAAAACAGTCAGCACAATTCATATTCATGCATTAGATGCAGAAGGCAGAGGGATTGGGTATTTACCAGATGAAGACGGTGTCCCTGGTAGTAAAGTTGTTTTTGTAGAAGGGGCATTACCCAAAGAGACCGTTATTGCGGAAAGTTGGAAAAAAAAGAGTCGATGGGAATTAGCAAAGGCCGTTTCTATTTTAAAAACATCATCGCTTCGAGTAGATCCAAAATGTTCATACTTTGGTCGATGTGGAGGCTGTTCTATGCAGCATTTGGAGGCTTCCGCTCAGGTGGCGGTTAAGCAGCGTGTACTTGAAGATAATCTTTGGCATATTGGAAGAGTCAAAGCTGAAAGGGTTTTACCTCCGATTCATGGCCCTTATTGGGGGTATCGTTTTCGTGCTCGTCTTTCGGTGAATTATGTGCCTAAAAAAGGAGGAGTTTTAGTCGGATTTCGAGAAAAGCAGTCTCGATATATTACCGATATGACACAATGCCCGATTTTACCGAAGCATATGTCGGATTTATTAGTTCCGTTGCGTGAACTGATCGGTGGATTGAGTCTTTTTAAACAAATTCCACAAATTGAGGTTGCTATCGGTAGTGATGGGGTTAGACCAATAACTGCTTTGTTGCTAAGAATTATGGCTCCTCTTTCTCCTGAAGATGAAGTTAAACTCAAGCAATTTGCCGATGAACGTCATATACAGTGGTGGTTACAAACAAAAGGACCCGATACGATTCATCTTTATTATCCTAAAGATGATCGATTGCAATATATTTTGCCTGAGTTTGATATTACTATGCCATTTAAACCTGGGGATTTTACTCAGGTTAATTATCATATTAATCAAGTATTAATTTCGCGAGCGTTAAGACTCTTGCAGGTACAACCACAAGACCGTATTGGAGACTTTTTTTGTGGTTTGGGAAATTTTTCATTACCAATGGCTCGGAAAGCAAAAGAAGTTGTTGGTGTTGAAGGTAGTGGTATTTTGACAAAGCGGGCGCAAGAAAATGCAATCCTTAATCATCTACAAGATAAAACCTCTTTTTACGAGCGAAATTTGTTTGAAATGACGGTAAAAGAATGGAAGACACTTCTTCCTTTTGATCGTATTTTGATTGACCCGCCGAGAGATGGCGCAATGGCGTTATGCCAAACATTGGTTGATGTTGCAAAAGAGGATACGGCGTATTGTCCAAAACGTATTGTCTATGTTTCATGTAACCCATCAACATTGGCAAGAGATGCTGGGATTTTAGTGAATTCTGGGCAGTATAAGTTATTGCAGGCAGGGATTGTTAACATGTTTCCTCATACATCCCATGTTGAATCGATGGCCGTTTTTGAAAAATTAAAGCCTGTCTCTCATTAGTGTTTTTATGTGATGAAACGGCCTATCTTTGATTAAGCTGAATACGTTTTAATGAAATCAGCGAAGTAGTGTTGCATATTGAAGAATCGAAAATTGACATGAAATTTCTTTTTGATTTATTCCCTATCGTTTTATTTTTTATCTCGTTTTCTTGGGCGGAAAAAAATATTGCATCGGCTCAAAATTTAGCCGATCAGTATTTGTCTATTTTTACATCAGGTCACAGTATTTCAGCATCATCTGTTCCTATCCTTATTTCAACATCGTTGGCTGTATTAGCAAGTGTGCTTCAGATTATTTGGTTGTTAATGAGACGCCAGAAAATTGAATCTACGTTATGGGTGTCTGTCATTATTGTTATTGTTTTTGGTGGCGCAACGATTTATTTTGGGAGTGAAGCGTTTATTAAATGGAAACCAACCGTTTTATATTGGTTGTTTGCAATGATTTTGTTGGGCGCTCATTTACTGTTTAAAAAGAATTTAATTCGTGCCATGATGGAAAAAAAGGTGCAGTTACCTGAAGCCGTTTGGGCAAAACTGAATATAGCATGGGTTATTTTCTTTAGCCTTATGGGATTTCTGAATCTCTATGTGGCTTTTTGGGGAGGATTTGCGACCTCAACATGGGTCAGCTTTAAGCTTTTTGGAGGTATGGGATTAATGCTGGCATTTGTTATTGGGCAAAGCATTTATCTTTCTCGGTATATGAAAGATCGGTCGTAGGAAAGATTATTTGCCTTGGAAAATCGGTTTTCTATGCATTTTAAAGGCATTACAGCCTTCTAAATAATCTTCTGTATCAAAACAGTCAAAACACATAGAAAGATCGGTTTCGTTGAACGTATTTTGGGCAACTAAATGATGAATAAACCGTTTGTGCCAACGTGCAGCAAGCGGCGCTCCAGAAATAATTGCTTCAATTGTTTTTGTTGTTTCCTGCTCTAATTTTTCATGAGGAACGACGCGTGTGACTAAATGATGAATCCATGCTTCTTGAGCGTTATAAATACGCCCGGTTAAAAGCATATCCAATAGGATCGTCTTGTTGACAATTTCAAGCAGTGGACTTAATTCCGGATAGGCCATTACAAGCCCTAGATTTTTAATAGGAGCGCCAAATCGGGCATTTTCTTCACACAGTCGTATATCACATGTTGAAGCGATTTCTAGACCAGCCCCTATACAAACGCCTTGAATAGAAGCAACAACAGGAATGGGACAGTGACGTAGCGCATTAAGGGTATCATGCATCAGTTTCCCATAAGTTCTCCCTTGCGTTTTTCCGGTTCTAATAGTTTCAAATTCTTGGATATCACATCCAGCAGAAAATGCTTTTGGAGAATGACTCTTAATTAGGATACAACGCAAGGTTGTATCCTGAGATAAGGATGAAATAATAAGATGCAATCGCTGCCACATGTCAGCGGTTAATGCATTAAGTCGCTCAGAGCGGTTTAGGATAACTTCTGCAAAAAGACCTTTATGGCAGTAGAAAACCGTCTGACGACTATCATGCAGTGAAGCTTCATCTATCGAATAAAGGTTATTGAAGGACATTTTCAATTAACCCGTATTACGCATACCGGCTGAAATACCATTGATTGTTAAGTGAATGCCTCGGGTTGCGCGAGCATCCATATTTTCCGGATTTCCATCTGGATTTCTATGGCGTTTGATTAATTCAACTTGCAAATGATTTAATGGATCAATGTAAGCAAGACGATCTTTTAATGCTCGGGCTAAATTAGGATTATTAACAAGACGTTCTCTTTCATGCGTAATGATTTCAAAGCTATTCAATGTACGTTTGTGTTCTTCACAAATCGCTGAGAATACCGTTTCTCGTAATTTAGCATCTTTAACGAGTTCAGAATAGCTATAAGCAATCGTTAAATCTGTTTTGGCCAATACCATATCCATATTCGATAATGTGGACTCAAAAAATGGCCATTCTTTGTACATGCTTTGGAGTAATGCAATTTTTTTCGCTTTCACTGTGGCATCGGCTTCATTGAGCCATTGAGTAATGGCGGAACCAAAACCATACCAGCCAGGTAATAGGACACGACACTGTGCCCATGAAAAACTCCATGGAATGGCACGTAGATCTTCGATTTTTCGAGATTTTTTACGAGAAGAAGGACGAGATCCAATATTTAATGCTGCGATTTCAGTAATCGGTGTTGATTCAAAAAAGTAGTCTGTAAACCCTGGGGTATCATAGACTAACTTACAGTAAGCTTTGTAAGCTAAAGAAGAGATTTCTTCAAAAGCATTTTCAAAGGCTTGGATCTTAGTGATATGTTCAGGGGACATATCATCAGGAACCAGGCTAGCCTCTAGTGTCGAAGCAACCAATAATTCTAGATTACGATTACCAATTTCAGGATCCGCAAATTTAGAAGCAATCATTTCCCCTTGTTCAGTCAATCTGATTTGACCATTGACTGTTCCGTGAGGCTGAGCCAGAATAGCTTCATAAGTGGGACCGCCACCTCGGCCAACGGTACCTCCTCGCCCATGGAATAAACGCAAGGTGATTTTCAGTTCTTTGAATAACTTAACCAGTTGTCGTTCTGCTTTGTATAATTCCCAGTTTGATGTTGTATATCCCCCGTCTTTATTGGAATCAGAATAGCCCAGCATGATTTCTTGTAAGTCACCTTGTTTGTGAATTAATTGCCGGACAAACGGAATATCCAGTACGGTTCTCATGATCGTATCGCATTGGCGAAGATCAGGGATCGTTTCAAATAAAGGAATCGGATGTAAATCAAGTTCTGCATCATCCCAATCATAAATGGTACCAGAAGCATCTGATTTTTTAGGATGTAATAGTCCCCCTTCACGTTGTAAAAGCAATAATTCAAGAATATCGGAGACGGTTTCTGTGTGAGAAATAATGTAATTGGTGATCGCACGAGGACCATATTTTTCACGAATTTCTCGAGCTGTTCGCAAAATACGCAATTCAGAAGTCGTTTCAGCGGAATATTCGGCAAACGGCGAATATAAAAGTCGGGGTTTACTTAGTTCTTCTGTAAGAAGCGTAATTTTTTCCGCTTCTGTTAATGCGGAATAATTGGGAATGACTTTGGCTGTTGCAAAAATTTCGGTTAATACGCGTTCATGAACATCTGAACTTTGACGCATATCCAGTGAAGCTAGATGAAAACCGAAGATATCAGCGGCAGCTTTCAATGCATTAAGACGAATACTTGCAATGAGTTTTCCTGAATTTTGATTTAAAGAATCAACCAGAATTTTAAGGTCTGCAGAAAATTCTTCAGAATTCGCATAAGGTTCATCTTCACTGACTTCTTCGCGGGGAAGTGAGGTCATTCCAAAAAGACGAGCGGTTGCTGCTAAACGGTTGTAAATATAAATCAATGCGCGGCGATAAGGCTCATCCACACGATGTTCTGAATCGTCAGAAGACATCTCTGCCAATTTCATGACGTCAGGACTGACATGATTTAATAAGGCCGAAACAGCCAATTCACGACCTAATTCATGCACTTCTTGCAGGTAAAAATCCATGATGACATGAGATTGCCGTTCTAAAGCCTGAAGCATAGTATCGGCATTGACATTGGGATTTCCATCACGATCTCCCCCAATCCAACATCCCATTTGTAAATAACGAGCATCAGAACCGGGAGAGGCAACACCATCTTCTTTTTCGGGATAGCGTTCTTCAATTTCTTCTTGAATGGAACGATATAGGGCTGGTAATTCTCGTAAAAAAGTAAGTTGATAATAAGAGAGGGCATTATCAATCTCATCAACCACGGATAAGCGTGAATTACGGAGCATACGAGTTTGCCAAAGAGAAGCGATATGGGCTTTTAGCATTTCTCGATTTTGTTTGCGTTCTTTTGGGGTTAGATTCGCATCATGCTCCGTCAATAAATGAGAAATTGCTCGTTCTTTATCTAGGGTACTCTTACGTTGGATTTCTGTAGGATGTGCTGTTAGGACTGGGCAAATAAATGTACGATTTTGTAGCATTTTTTTGATTTCTATGCCAGATACTCCTGCTTGATCGAGTAAATCTAACACATAAGCCATGCTGCCTTTTGGCGGGGGATCTCCTGCAATTCTGCCATTTCGGTAAGCTAAATTATCATGTTTATCAACGGCGATATTGGCAAGATGAGAAAAATAGGAAAAAGCCCGAACAACTGAAATAGCATGATTGCGCCCAAGATACTTGAGCATATTTTTTAAGGTGTCAGATGCGACAGGATTGGGTTTACGTCTTAAACTCACGGCAGTTCGTCTCACTTGTTCGACGAGATTATAGACGTCTTCACCTTCTTGTTCTCGGATAACATCGCCGAGTAAGCGTCCTAGCATTCGGATGTCTTCTCTTTCAGGAGAATCCTGTAAAGAGGACTGATGTTCAGTATTATTCATTTTTAAATGACCTGTTATGATGATGGATCACATTGCTATGAATGATTATCCATAGTCATTATCAATGGGTATTCCCAATTGAAAGAGCTTATGAGCTTATTGATCCATAAAAGCGCTTGTTGCTAACAACAGAAAACTGTATACGCAAACCTTTAATTCTACCCTAATATGAGATTAGGTAAAACCTAAAATAATAATGTCTTTATGTTAAAAGATTAGAAGACATTCATCCGGCTTTAACGCCTAATGTTTTAAGTTTTTTTTTAGCGTCAGGATTTCCTTGTGATGCGGATTTCATAAACCATTCAATGGCTGTTTTTCGATTCGCTTCAACGCCGATCCCTTTTTCATACATAACGCCAAGATTGTATTGTGCTTTGTCATAGCCTTTTCCGGCTGCTCTAGCAAACCAAAGAAATGCTTTTGATGTATCTTTGTTGATAACATTTCCTTTTGTATAGAGCGCACCGATTTTGTTTTCTGCTCGGCCATAACCATGTTTACCAGCTTTTCCGTACCAATAAACGGCCTGTTTTGGGTTAGGTTCAACCCCAAGTCCTAATTCATAGACAAGTCCTAATGCATATTCAGCATCTGGTACTTTTTGCATGGCCGCTTTTCGTAACCAAGTAACGGCAGTCGGATAATCTTGTTTGACCCCATCTCCATAGGCATAGAGGACACTAAGATTATATTCTGCATCAGGATCTTGTTGCTTAGCTGCTTTTTCATACCAATGAAAAGCGGCTTTGTCATCTTTTTTAACAGCGACTCCTTCATAGTATAAGGTTCCCAGATAATTTTGAGCGCGAGCTAAACCATGTCCTGCCGCTTCAGTAATAAGACGAACGCCAAGTTCTGGGTCTGTTCTAATAGAAATACCGTTTTGATAGAGGATGCCCAATACATATTCTGCACGAGGATCATGATTATCGGTGAGTTTATGAAGGAGTTTAATGGCTTCAGTTTGTTGATTATTTTTGTACATATCGATTGCAGCATCAAAATCATCAGCGATCGCGGAAATAGAAAAGGATGTTATACAAAGCACACTAATAGAAATAAACAATTTCAATTTGCGAAGCAAGAAGTATTTCATAATGCTGTTCCTAGGATAAGTACATAAGTAGCACTTTATTACAAAAGTAAGAAGAAAAATAGTGTTTTCTATCGATCTTTTGTGCTGATTTCACGGTTTTTCGGCCGTATTTTATCTGCAGAGTAATGAAGTTTATTCCTTGGTTAATCAATTTTTTAACAAAAGGTTATTTAATGTTTTAGTGCGACACAATATGACATATTAATTGTGATAATACTTGTATGCTAATTGATTCGGGTGTTAATCAATTGAAATACATTTATTATTGGAGAGATTATGGGTAATTTAGATGATCAATTGGAAACTAAGTGGACGTATGAAGAATGTCTCGAAAAGGTTCAAGACGATTGGAGAAATTTAGAATCTGTCCCAGATAGTTTGATGACTATAGAGCTTTGTTTGATTGCTGTCCATGCTAGAGAGGCATTGGAATTTGTTCCGGATGCATTGAAAACACAAGAGCTTTGTTTGGTTGCTGTTCAAAATGATGGGGAAGCATTGGAATATGTACCAGACGCATTAAAAACAAAAGAAATTTGCCTGGCTGCGGTTCAAAGCAGAGGATATGTATTGCAATATGTCCCTGATGCCTTAAGAACAGAAGAAATTTGTTTGGCTGCTGTTCGTAATTTTGGAGAAGCGCTGGAATATGTGCCAGATGCGTTGAAGACGAAAGATATTTGTCTGGCTGCTGTTCAAGAAAATTGCAGTGAAATTCCTGGGAATGAACTATATTGGGTAGAGTATAGAAGCACAACAGCATTACTCTTTGTTCCTGATCAATTAAAAACAAAGGAAATTTGTTTGGCTGCTGTTCAAAGTGATCGATATGCATTGCGATATGTTCCTGATGCATTAAGAACAGAAGAAATTTGTTTGGCTGCCATAAAAGGTGGACGAAGAAGGCATTACGATAATTGTTATAGATATGTGCTGAGATATATACCAAATAGTTTAAAAACTACCGAACTTTGTCTTTCTGCACTCAAGTTTGGTGCAATGAGATATATTCCCGATCATCTGAAAACGAAATCCTTTTATTTTGCAGCAGTTCAGAAAAATGGTGGATTTTTGAGTGATGTTCCTAAGTCATTAATCACAGAAAAGCTTTGTTTAACTGCGATTAAAAATGGAAGAGGGATTTTATGGGGAGATATTCCAGATGCTTTAAAGACAAAGAAAGTTTGTTTTGCTGCTCTTAAAAGCGGTATTTTTGAGGATCTTTATGGTATTCCTCAATCATTAAAGACTAAAAAATTTTATTTTGCAGCAGTTAAAAGTAAAGGACGTACATTAAAATATGTTCCTGATTCATTAAAAACAAAGGCGCTTTGTTGGCTTGCTGTCAAAAATAATGGAGGGGCCTTAGAATATGTTCCTCAATCATTAAAGACCAAAAAACTTTGTTTGGCTGCGGTTAAAAATAATGAGTATGCCTTAAAGTATGTTCCTGAAGCTTTGAGGACTACTAAAATCTGCTTGGCTGCATTAAAAGAAAATACATGGGCAATAAAATATGTTCCGGATAATTTGAAGACGAAGTCGTTTTATTTTTCAGCTGTTCAAAAAAATGGACTGATATTGGACGATGTTCCTGATTCATTAAAAACAAAGGCACTTTGTTTGGCGGCTGTCAAAAATGATGGGGAGGCCTTAGAATATGTCCCTCATTCATTAAAGACAAAAAAGCTTTATTTGGCCGCCGTTAAAAATAATGGATGTGTATTAGATTATATTCCTCAGTCTTTGAGAACTGCTGAAATTTGTCTGGCTGCCGTCAAGAGTAATGGCAATGCATTGTGTGATATTCTCCCCTCTCAAATGTCAAGAGAACTTTGTTTTGCTGCAGTTAAAAGTAAGGGGCGTGTATTGCGAGTCGTTCCGCTTGCACTGAAAACCATGGAGCTTTGCCAGGTTGCTGTTCAAAGTAATGGGAATGCATTGCAATATGTTCCAGAATCATTAATCACAGAAGAGCTTTGCTTAGCGGCTGTTCGAAGTAAAGGGAGTGCACTGAAATATGTGCCGAAATCTTTGGTCACGACAGAACTTTGTTTAGTTGCGATCCGAAACGATCGTGAAGCGCTCAGGTATATTCCGGATCCTTTTAAAACAAAGGAAATCTGTGATATTGCTTCGAAGCCTTTGACCAAAAAGAATAGGAATTGAAAGCCGTACTTTTTGGTTTAGTCTCGTAAGTAGTGTTTTTGTCCATTGAAAACCCCTTTAAGCACGAGTTTACTTAAAGGGGCTAAATTTAAGAAATTAATGTTTCTTAATTAGAAAAAAATAGTTTTTCTTTTGAAAATTATAGGTATTTTGATATTACGCAGATAACAACTGTCTTAATACGTAAGGCAGAATACCCCCATGTTGGAAGTAATCGACTTCAATTGGGGTATCAATACGTAGCAATACATCAATGGTCCGTTCGGTGCCATTATCATAGTGGATGACCAATTGCGCTTTTTGCTGAGGATGAATATGATCCAATCCTTTCAGATCAAATGTTTCTTTTCCAGTTAGACCTAAGGATTGAGCACTATCATTACCCATAAATTGTAATGGCAAAACAGCCATACCAATCAGATTGGATCGGTGAATCCGTTCAAAAGAGCGAGCAATAACGGCTTTTACCCCTAAAAGTTGAGTACCTTTTGCTGCCCAATCGCGAGAAGATCCTGTGCCATATTCTTCTCCACTGATAATAATAGCTGGCGTTTTTGTTTGCTGATATTTCATTGCCGCATCAAAAATTGGCATTTCTTCACCGGTTGGCTGATACAAAGTGTATCCACCTTCACGACGATTACCATTTTCCATGAGTGGTAACATCAAATTTTTAATGCGAACATTGCCAAATGTTCCGCGCATCATGACTTCATGATTCCCTCTTCGAGAACCAAATGAATTGAAATTCTGTTTTGTGATGCCATGTGACAGTAACCATTGTCCAGCAGGACTTGCTTCTTGAATGGAACCCGCTGGGGAAATATGGTCAGTGGTTACAGAATCTCCAAAAATCGCTAAAGGACGTGCGCCAATTATATTACCCGTGTTAAACATAGGTTCCATTGTGAAACCATCGAAATAAGGGGGTTCCGCAATGTAAGTCGATTCAGGCCAATTGTAAACTTCTCCTGTTGCAAAACCAGAAATGGATTGCCAGAGTTCTCCAGGGGCGTTTTTAATATTGCTATAGTTGGCTTTGAAAGATTCTGCATCCAATGCTAATGCAACGAGTTCAGCGACTTCATGAGATGATGGCCAAATATCTTTCAAGTAAACATCTTTACCGTTTGTGCCTTTGCCTAGAGGTTCAGTTGTAAGATCTCGAGTCACATTTCCTGCAATGGCATAAGCAACAACAAGTGGAGGGGATGCTAAGAAATTAGCTCGAATATTTGCATGAATACGTGCTTCGAAATTACGGTTACCCGATAAAACAGCCGCAACAACGACGTCATTTTTGATAATGGCGTCGTTCATTGCCGGAGTTAAATCGCCTGCATTTCCAATACAGGTTGTGCAACCGTAAGCCGCAACATTAAATCCCAGTTTTTCTAGATAAGGCAGTAATCCCGCTTTTTTCAGGTAGCCAGTGACGATACGAGATCCTGGGGCAAGAGATGTTTTAATTGTAGGAGAGACTTCTAATCCAGCTTCAACGGCTTTTTTGGCTAATAAACCTGCGGCGAGTAAAACAGCGGGATTGCTGGTATTGGTGCATGAAGTAATGGCAGCAATAGCAATATCCCCATTTTTTAACGGATTACCGTCAGCTGTTTTGTAAATTGTCGATAATTCTTTGGGATCTTTATTAAATCCACCGTTAGCAACAGGGGAACTAAAAAGTTCAGTAAATCGTTTTTTAAGATTGCCCAATTCAATACGATCTTGAGGACGTCTTGGACCAGCAACAGAAGCGGTAACAGTCCCCAAGTCAAGATTAACAATACGTGTGTAATCGATTTGACCGGCTTTCGGGATACCGTAGAATTCTTGAGCTTTAAAGTAAGCCGCTAATGCATCAATTTCATCATCCGTTCTACCCGTATTTTTTAAGAAATTGATAGTGGCATCATCTACCGGGAAAAATCCGATTGTAGCCCCATATTCTGGCGCCATATTTGAAATGGTGGCACGATCTGTTGCAGAAAGAGAAGCTGCACCTTCTCCAAAGAATTCCACAAATTTACCAACAACTTTTTCTTTGCGTAAAATTTCGGTAATGGTGAGAACCAAATCTGTTGCGGTACAACCTTCAGGTAAACTTCCCGTTAAATGCATACCGATAACATCAGGTGTGAGGAAATAGACAGGTTGCCCTAACATACCCGCTTCAGCTTCAATGCCACCAACGCCCCAACCGACAACACCAATACCGTTAATCATGGTTGTATGAGAATCGGTTCCCACTAAAGTGTCGGGATAGTAAATATCACCCGATGCTGTATCCGATTTTCGATGAACACCTCGAGCGAGATATTCCATATTGACTTGATGGATGATGCCAAATCCAGGAGGAACAACGCCAAAGGTATCAAAGGCTTGCATTCCCCATTTCATAAATTGGTAGCGTTCTTTATTGCGGGAAAATTCTAATTTCATATTTAAATCAACCGCATCGGAACGACGGAAATAGTCAATTTGAACAGAATGGTCAACCACTAAATCAACGGGGACTAATGGCTCGATTTTTTTAGGATCTTTCCCAGTACGTGCCGCAACATTGCGCATGGCTGCAAGATCAACTAATAAAGGAACTCCTGTAAAATCTTGAAGCACAACACGAGAAACAACGAAAGGAATTTCATGGACACGTTCTTCATTGGGTTTCCAATTAGCTAATTGACGAACATGCTCAGCGGTAATTTTTTTCCCATCACAATTACGTAAGACGGACTCCAGTACAATCCGGATCGAAACAGGTAGACGGGAAACATCAATTCCTAATTCTTTCCCTAATTCTGGGATCGAATAGTATTTACCTTCCTTTTTGTTGGAAATTGGGAATGATTTAAAAGTATTTTTAACAAAGTCAGACATAAAGCCTCCTTTTGCAGAAAATATATGCCGTATTTTCTGCAAATTAAGTATTAGAGAATGGTTTAAATCGATGTCTTAAAGACATTCTTGTTTTTCTTAGCAGTTTGATTAATTGCTTTCTTTTTATTCATTTCTGCTTGAATTTTCATCTGTTCATTGTTTCGACATTCTGTCAAAACAGGTTTGCCCGCTTTAAAGTCAATTAATTGTGTCAGATTGGCTGCACCGATAAAGGTCAATTTAGCCGTTGTTTCATAACGTTCTGCATGGGTAACCGATTCTTTTTTATACATGGGGCGTTTAGTTCCGGCCCAATCAAGAATGACAGAATCTTTATTATCAGGGTAGCGGTAAAGTGTAAAATTTTTGCCCATTTCACAGTAGTATTTATCGGCATACATCCCAGAGGTTGATATTTTTGCAGGAGTATCAACGCTTTTTGTTTTCTTGATGCGGGATTTATGAATTCGGGATGCTTTAATTGGAGCTGCTTGTGTTGTGATGAAGGTTGCAGGAAGCATAATACTTGCTGCAACAAGAAGAAATGCCAGTTTTTTATGCATGATCTAAGCCTTGAAAAAATCAATTACTTCGGAATAATAATCGTGCCGTACTAATCACTGCAAGCATTTGATAAAAGATTAAAGAAGGGGCTGTATTAGATAAGTCTTAAACACCACACCATTTTCGCAATATTTTTAACTGTTCCGATGGTGAACCAAAG
>CAKRSU010000008.1 GCA_934401755.1 uncultured Oxalobacter sp. | reverse complement strand
TTGTTTTTGGTTGAGGTTTGTTCAATCTCTTGTTTTTGATGAGTTTTCAATGGGTTAGTTGTTTTTTACGATTTTTAAAGAATTTTTTTTTGTTGCAATGTGGTAGTTGAAGCGGTGTATCAACGGGTTTAAAGATGTGTGCGAAATTGGTAATAGAGAAAAGCGTATTGGTTGTTTTAGGAATGTACGGGAATGAGGAAGGTTTGCCGTTATTGATGAGATAGGAATAGTGAGGGATATGAAGTGGTGGATGTCTAGGCTAGTTGAAGGAACTTTTTATTTATTATCGGATGTTGATTTTGAGACAGATAGGAGTTGAGGATACGTTATAGGGATAAAATATTTTAGATTATTGTATTTGCAAGTATCTTTGTTATTTTTACTACTTTTGATTTAGAAATCTTTCAAATAATTTTTATCTGTAAATTTATCTATTAATACTGTGGATAAGTTTGTGCAAAAACTATCGATAAGTTCCTAAGATGGTTGATTTTATAGTAAAAATACTTGCTCTAGATCAATTTTTGTATGCTGTTTAAGCAAAATATTTGTATTAACTTTGAAAAGTTATTCATTCTATATAGTTTATGCCCATCTTTTGTTGATAACTTCTGTAAAATTCACTATCAATCTATTTATCTTATTGAATTTAAAAGAAAAAAGTTGAATTGCTTAAAAATTAAGCAATTATTGCTATAATCACAAATTAATCCAATTTTCTTATTTGTCAAGTCAATAAAAAATGATTTTTTATATAAATTCAGAGACATTCCCCAAAAAATGTGGATAACTTTGTGGGGAATTTAAATATAAAGGTTTTATCTAGTTGAAATTATTAAAGAAAATGAATAATGCCTAAAAAATAAGCAGATAATTTTGGTGTGAAAAAGATTTCATGCTTTTTGAAAGCAATGATTGATTTGTTTGGTGAATCATAATGGCCTTTTTACAAGTAAAAGTTTTATCAAAAAATAAGCTTTAGAGGGACTTTATTTAAAATTTAATCATTATTTGAGAGTATCCATATCTGGAGCTGGGAGATTACCAAAAAATCATCCTTATATAGAATGATAGGGCATTTTTTAATTACGTGCATTTTGGGTATCAGGTCTGAACAAATCCATTCTGGATCAAGGCTAGAATGAATTCAGATGCCAGCTCGAATACAAACTGGCATGAAATGGAGGGATTTTCATAGCCATTCCTTTGCGCAACACCAGTCGGACTTGTCCGGAATGTAGCTATCTATGTATCGGCAGAGGATCGTCAGAAGCAGGAACTAACCGAAGGGACCAGAGTTCAGGTTCTGGTTTGGTAGAAATCCCCTTGCTTTAGCGATGGGAGGATATCAATAGAAATGTTTTGCAAAAGATAAATTCATTAAAAAAATTCAATTAATCGTTTATACATTCCCCAAAAAGTGTGGATAACTTTGTGAGAAAGTTAGTGGTAATTGCTTTATTTGTTTGAAATTATTCATAAAAATATGATTTGCTTAAAAAATATGCAATTTTACAAATGTTGAAAAAGAGTTCTACAAGTGTTGAAGTACAATACAATAGTATTTGTTAATCGCAACATTATTAAAAATCTGATCCATTGAATCAAACGGAGGAAGAACTGATGGGGTTATTTGGGATGTTCAAGAAAAAACCGAAAGTTGCTTCAATGGCGGAGGCTATGGAAATGGCCAATGAAGCTCGGCGAAAAATTGAAAAACGTCGTGAAGATGCTCAAAAATTACGGGGCGTTCCTTTATTCGAAATTGAACAAGCTTTTAGTCAGCAGCGTTTTGTCACAACAGATTACGAAGAAAATACATTGGTTATTTGTCATGACCCGTTTACAACACACATTAATGTGGTCGCTCCTGCTATAGCTTTTCAAAATGAAAAAGTCGCTGCTTTAATTCAAATTACCACACAGCTTGAAAAGCCTTATGACCATTATGTTAGTAATGATGAAACGATCAATGCGTTAAATGCATATGCTTCAGCTGGCGCATTGATCCGTGCAAAAGATGGTCGTTTGTTAATTGGCAGTCGTTTTACTTGGTTTACGGAGAATAATAATTGGCAAGATACAATAAAACCATTAATCATTGAAGCCATTCAACATGCTTGTCGGTCGATTATTTTGTCTGAAAAAAATCAGCGTGATGCAATGCCGCCTAAATTTTCAGGTATTTCAGCATGGCGCGATCGTGATTTTGTAATGTTTCGTGAGATGCTGCCAACTAGTATGCATTGTACGATAGATGATATGGGGCTTTATGCGGAGTTGCCATTACCAATAGAAAATAAAACCGCATTAATGCGCATTGATAAAGGGCCAGTTAATCCTTATTTGGGACCAGGCCTTCAAGTTCGTCTTAATCTTCCCAATCATTTTGAAACTCAAGAAGAATGTCTTTCTATTGCGAATTGGTTAAATCGGCGAGAACTTTCATCCGTGATTGCTGCTTGGCATTATGGCGCATGGTATGCCCGTAGTAACCATCGTTTATCTTATATTAGTTTCTTTCCAAATAGCTTATGGGATAGAAGTGATTTGATTACTCAATGTTTGTGTTTAATGCAAAGTCGAGTTGATTGGGTGACGAGAGCCTTGCAAGAATGTCAATATAAGGAATGAATCATTTTAGTATGCAAGGGTTTATTTACTTGTTATAAATGTAGTCTTTATTTTTAGTTTAAAGGTATTCGACTCAATCATATTGGGTTTTCCATGGTTAATAAGGTATTGTTTAAGAATTGTTTGACATGGGAAGAAGCGCAGGGTCTAAAACATATAAGACAGGCGAAAGATCAATGGACGCTTGAATTGGAAGTTTATCGCCTTTGGATAGAGCAAACGCCTTGCGGTAATTTTCCAATCGTTATTGAAGGTGCTTGGGGTATTTATCAAGTTACCATTTTTGGTCAAGAATCAATTGGTTATTTTATAACGCCTCAAACTGCGGAAGACATTGTTAATGCTTATTTATATGATAAAAATCATTAAATGAAGAAAGGTAATATGCCTAAAAAGTTACTATTTTCTGTACTGATTAGCTTTGTATTTACAGTGCCTGTTAGGGCACAAACTCAGTTAACAGAAGACAAGCCTATTTCGCCACTTTCTCATGAAGCCGTTCCTTTTTTTCACGTTATTAGTGATTTTATTTCATCAGGTAAACCCGTAGAAACAGATGAATTAGCTATTGAATGGACGCTGTCTCAGCAAGCATCTGAAGAATCACCTCATCAAGAAAGTACGCTTATTGCATTTATTAAGACTGTTGGGCGTATGATTGCTTCCGGAACTTTAGTTGAAAGTGATGAAATGGCTCTGGCTTATGAGTTGCCGGTAAAGGAGCAAAAGTCCATTCATTATTTACCAGAAAAGCAAAATAATGCGAGTGACAAAAGTAAGCCTGTAAATATTGCTAAACAAGAGGAAGTTTCTGTTCAGACGACTCATCAAGCAGAAGTTTCAGTTAAATCTCAGGCACTTGCTATTGAAAATTCCTCAGAAAATAATCAGGCTGTTGTATCAGATCTTGTAAGAGCAGAGCAAACAAAACCAGTTTTCTCAAAGAAGCGATCATCGATTAAGCGAAAAAGAAGATATCGCAGCAAAAGAAAAGGTCATCAAGTCAAGGTGAGTGTGGTACAACCGAATCAGTTAGTCGTACATGAAAAGAAATTTCCAGAAATTACCGTATCAACTTGGCAGGATCAGTTGTCAGCAAATAGTAGCATCGAAGAAATAACGACAAAAGCTTTAGCAGGAGATGCTGAGGCACAATATCGTTTAGGAATGGCTTGTTATTATGGTAAGTCAGTTGTAAAAGATGAGGGTAAAGCTTATCAGTGGTGGCTTCAGTCGGCAATTCAAGGGTACCCTAAAGCAATGCATATTATGGGGGTCGCTTATCGTAGAGGTATTGGTGTACCTAAACATGCAGAAAAAGCCTTAGCGTGGTTTATTAAAGCAGCTCAACAAGGACGAGCCATTGATCAATACATTGTTGCCGATGTTTATTATGAGGGGCGAGTAAACCATGTCATGGATGATGCGTTAGCGATTTATTGGGCAACTCATGCGGCAAGGCAAGGACACCCTGGCGCTTTAGTTTTGTTAGCTCAAGCTAAATTAGAGGGCCGAGGTATTCCGCCTAATATTATCCATGCGTATATTTTGTCAAAAAAAGCCGCCGAATTTGACCGTAATGCTGAAGTTTTAGTGAATGAGATTGAAAAGGCGATGCCAGAGAATCAACAAAAAATTGCAGAGACAGTATCATTTGAAGATGCGTTAAAGCCAATATCGTTAGCTAGCCTGTTAGTCAATCAAGGGCAGACCTTAAAAGAAGACAAACATGTTGATATTTCCCCTGTATTGGCAGAATAATAATCGCCATTTAGCAAAATAGAGATCAAAAGAAAGAGAGACATGATGCAATTTAATCTTGGTCATTATGCAGAACGATTTAAAGATAAATCAGTTGCAGAGATTCGAGCCGAACGGGATGCATTGTATCAAGCGATTCTTGAATACGAAATAAAAGGCCCGGATCCTGATGATTGGTTAGTTTGTCCGCCACCTGAAGTTGTATATCAGCAAGAATTAAGATATCTGGCAGAAATTAGCCAATTATTGGCTTCGAAAGTGGAAAGTTGATTACGTTTCTTATTTTAAAGAGATGGAATATATCCAGATATTGATTTTATTTGAAAACAAGAAAGCGAGTGCTTAAAGACACGCTTTCTTGTTAGGATCAATTTCATCAGTGATGAAGTGTTTCATCAGATTGCGCTAATTCAAATTCTTTGATGATTTGACTTTCTGGTGCTTTTGTCATCAGGCTAACGATAATGATCGTTATCAGTCCAATTAAGAAAGATGGCATTAATTCATAAATGCTAAAGATATCGCCTAATGGCGCGATGAGATATTTCCAAATAATAGTCATCAAGCCTCCAACAATCATTCCTGCAATTGCTCCTGGCAAAGTGGTTCGTTTCCAGAAGAGCGCACACATGACAAGAGGTCCAAATCCGGCCCCAAATCCAGCCCAAGCGAAAGAAACAATGCCGAAAACGGAGCTCTTTGGATCGTAAGCAATGAGTACACCAAGAATGGCGATGATTAATACAGTCATACGCGCTGCAATCATACTTGTGCGTTGCGTTAATTTCATTTTGAATGTTTCTTGTAGAAGATTTTGAGAAACACTGGATGCTGCCGCTAACAATTGAGAATCTGCCGTAGACATTGTGCTGGCTAAAATCCCAGAAAGCACAAGGCCAGCCATGAATGCGGGAATAATACCGTATTGTGATAACAAGTCAGAAATGTGGACAATAACGGTTTCAGAATCAGATCCTGATAGAATAGGCAAAAGGCCATTTGCACTCATCGTTTTTCCTGCTAAACCGATTAAGACAACCATTGCCATAGAGATAGTGACCCAAGTGCAGGCAATACGTCGGGAAACTGATAATTTCCTTTCATCTTCAATGGCCATGAAACGCAGAAGAATATGGGGCATTCCCATATATCCCAAACCCCAGGATAGGGTGGTAATAATTTTCATAAAACCAAACGGTTTTTCGGTTCCGGTACTTTCAACATAGGTTGCTGTCATGTCTAAAAATCCCGGCAAAGAATTCGTATGTGCAATGATTGAATGGATTCCCTGAGCTTGACTGACGGCGAAACAGGCAACGCAAATAATCACAAATGACATAATAATGCTTTGAATCAAATCTGTGATAGATGCCGCAAGAAATCCACCCGCTGCGGTGTAACCCACAATAACTAGTGCAGAAATGAGCATGGCTGTCATGTAATCCATACCAAATATCGCACTAAATAATTTGCCGCAGCCTGCAAATCCTGCAGCAGTATAAGGAATAAAAAATAAGATAATGATGATAGCGGCAATAGCCGTCAAAATGCATTTTCGGTCATGAAATCGTGCGGAAAAAAATTCAGGTAAAGTGATTGAATTTGTGATGTGCGTATAACGTCGAAGACGTCTTGCTACAATTCGCCAGGCAACATAAGTTCCGATAGCTAATCCAATGATCGTCCAACTAACTTCAGCGATACCTGAGAGATAAGCAAGTCCTGGTAGGCCTAATAGCAAATAACTTGACATGTCTGAGGCTTCTGCACTCATTGCTGTAACAATAGGACCTAGTTTTCTGCCCCCTAAAAAGTAGTCTGAAGTTGATTCATTTTTTTTAGCATAATAAAAACCAATTAGCAACATGCCAATGAGATAGAGAACGATTGCAGTAATGATACAAATTGATGCTTGTGACATGATAAATTTTGAGGTTGAAGGACCTAAGATAATAATATTAAGGGCAGATGTCCCTATATCATTGAGCAGATCACATAAAAATGAGAGAGTTTCGCAGATTGATGCTTATCTGTAAAGTATCTTCTTATTCAAATATTGAGGGATTTATGGTTGCGTGTGGATTTTACAAAATCTATAAAGCGAATGTGTAACCAACAATAATGCCAGCAATCATTGATAAGCAAATAATGAGAATAGGGTGAATGCGATAAAAAGTTGCAATGAGCATGATGAGGAAAATACCGATTGATAGATAGCCTTCAAAAGAGAAGTTATTGTCATTGATAGGGTGGGGAAAAAAGACTGTTTGAGCGATAAAAACTGTGGCAGATCCGATCATTCCAACAACAGCTGGTTTGAGTCCAATCATGAATCCTTGGATGATATTGCTGTTCTGAAAAGATTTATAGTTTTTAGCAATTAATAAAATAATCAAGAAAGAGGGGAGTATATTCCCGAAGGTAGCAATGATTGCTCCGGGAATATCTGCCGTTATTTGTCCGACATAAGTTGAAATATTAATACCGATGGATCCAGGAGTACTTTCACTAATCGCAATAAAGTTGATTAATTCTTCGGGTTGCATCCAATGATGTTTAAGAACTTCGGCTTGTACCAGTGCAAACATGGCATAACCACCTCCAAAAGTGAATAAGCCTATTTTGAAGAATGTCCAAAAAAGTATAACAAGCATCATAAGCGTTTATTTTTAATGATGAGTAAATGATAGAGAAGTCCTAAACTGGCGCAACCGATAATGATCATAATGATATTCATATGCAAAAAGACGGCAGCACAAAAAGAAAGTCCTATGATGCAGTAGGAAAAAAAGTGTTTGGGACATTGACGATACATAAGCCACATGGCTTTAATGATGAGTGCCAAAATACCTGCGCGGATACCAAAGAATGCATAGCGGACAATGACTAGTTGTTTGAAGGTTTCAAGTGTGTAAGAAATTGCAATAATAATGATAAGAGAAGGAAGAACGATTCCAATAGTGGCTAATAATGCGCCTTTAAATCCAAAGATGCGGTATCCTACAAAAGTGGCGATATTAACAGCGATAGGCCCTGGCGTTGATTCAGCAATAGCGGTAATGGCTAAAATATCATCATTCGTACACCATTTTCTTTTTTCAACAATTTCTTGTTGAATCAGTGGAATCATGGCATAGCCGCCACCAAAGGTGAATAGTCCAATTTTCATGAATGTGAGAAATAATATCCATAATTTCTTGTTCATGGCTAGAAAATGAATGAAATAAAGATGTGTTTATCCGATTAAAAAGTCACTAAATCACATTTACTCATTGTTTGTATTAAGAAGCGCCATTTTCATTTGATAATAAGATGGCGTCATCGCTAAATAATGTTGATGGGGATATCTAAAGCGAAGTTCTTCAGGCCATACTTTATGATTGAGTTGATTCATTGTGTAGTTACGGATGGATTCTAATGAAGGCAGAGAATAAATTCGTTTGCCATTTTTAAAGATAGGAATTTGAAGAGGGACTGCTTGGCAGTCTGTAAATACATCCTGTTTCCAAGGGTTTTGAGGATCGATATAAGGAACGGGATTTGAAAAGTCTAAGTGTTCATCGTATTTCGCGATTAAATCGGCAACAGCATATCCCTCATTATTGAAAATTCGATAAACTTGTTTTAATCCTGGATTGGTTATTTTTTCAGGGTTTTCGGAAATCTTAATTTTAGGAATGAACGTTCCATTTTCATTAATTGCAGCGAGTTTATAGACAGCACCAAAAACAGGGGTATCTTTTGATGTAATCATACGCTCGCCAACTCCAAAGCTATCAATGGCACTTTCTTGCGTGAGAAGAGAAGTAATTGTGTACTCGTCTAAACTATTGGACACAATGATATGACAATCAGTTAAACCTGCTTTATCTAGTATTTCACGGGAACGTTTAGAGAGGTAGGCAAGGTCGCCGCTGTCGATGCGAATTGCTTTTAAACGTTTTCCGATAGGGGCAAGTATCTCTTTAGCTGTTTTAATCGCATTAGGAAGGCCGCTTTTTAGTACATTATAAGTATCGACTAAAAGGACGGTATTGTCAGGATATATCTGGGCATATTTTTTAAATGCTTCAAATTCGGATGAAAATCCCATAATCCAACTATGGGCCATTGTCCCAACTGTTGGAATCCCAAACATTTTACCTGCGAGTAACGTTGCTGTGTTGGTTACCCCGCCAATATAAGCAGCACGAGCACCATAGGTGGCCGCATCCATATTATGTGCACGTCTTGCTCCCATATCAGAGACTGGACGTCCATTGGCCGCTCGTACAATTCGACTCGCTTTGGTTGCAATGAGTGACTGGTGATTAAAGTGCAATAATAACGATGTTTCAATAATTTGAGCATCAATTAATGGGGCAATAACAGTAATAATGGGTTCATTCGGATAAATAATGGTCCCTTCAGGAAAAGCATAAAGATTTCCTTTAAATGAAAAGTCTTTTAAATAAGCAAGAAATGATGTATCAAATAGATTTAATGAACGCAGATAGCGAATATCTGATTCATCGAAATGTAGGTTTTCAATATAATCAATGATTTGTTCAAGTCCGCAGGCAATAGCATAGCCACCATTATCAGGATTTTTTCGATAAAAAACATCATAAACAACGTTAATGTTAGGAGAACATGTTTTGAAATAACCATAACTCATCGTTAGTTCATACAAATCCATGACCATGGTTGGGTTTCTTGAATCATTCAGCGTCATAACTGAACCTTTTTAACAATTGAAGATTTAGTATGATGCCATACATAATGGCGAAAGATAATAGAAGCTCTCTAAAAAAGGGGAAATACGAGTGTGCTGTCGAAAGATGAAACTCATTTAAAGAAGAGCTTATGGCTTTAGAAACTTTGGGAACTACCGCTTAAGAGTTAGAGTTCTCTGCGGTCATTAACAGATGTTTGTTATATGTTGTTTTGGAATATTAATTACGATTAATTGAATCGTTTGGAATGGATCCCGCCCCTCTTTTTGGTGTAGAGCCGGGATTGGGCTTTGCTTTTTTGATTTGAGTATCAGTTAGCCGCCATCTAAGTCGTGTGGCCATGCTTTTTCCCTCCAATTAGGCCATAAGAATATGGCCAAATCATGCTATGGCCTAATTTCTGTCCTAATTTATGCAAGATTCTATGGAATGTGACGATACTCAATTGTACCGCCTTATAATGGAATGAATGGAATGTATTGATCTATAAAAAAGCCCTATTGGGACTACTTGTCACTGGAAAATGGCCTGCCCTGCAGGATTCGAACCTGCGACCTACGGCTTAGAAGGCCGTTGCTCTATCCAGCTGAGCTAAGGGCAGTTAACATTCTTAGAAACAAAAAAAGCTGCCATTAAGACAGCCTTTTGTATATGGTCGGGGCGAGATGATTCGAACATCCGACCCACTGCTCCCAAAGCAGTTGCGCTACCAGGCTGCGCTACGCCCCGAAAAATCAAATGATATCTGTATTAGATTAATGTGTCAAGTTAAAAACATTGGCTGAAAAAAGCGTTAATGAATATTTATAAGCGCCATTTTAAATATTTCCAATTTATTTCAGAAAATGTGCTCCTAGAGATGATTAGTTTTTCTATCAAGCTAGAATAATAAGAGACTTATCTGTTATTCTTAATTTTAGGAAATAGGGGATTTGAGTTAATAATCGAATTAGATTCTTTATATAGTTTGAAGTCATACGGGAGGACTAAATGATTGTTGAAGAACAAGTCGGAGATTTCATTAACATTTATGTTGGAAATATGGCTTTTACTGCCAATACGACTCAACGTCAGTGGATGTTTGGGGATGGCGATCATTCATTAGAGCGTTGGCAGATTGAATCTAAACGTTATGGGATGGACGTTACATCATTTCGAAAACGTTATATAGGATTATGTAATGCCGCAGCAGGTTGGCATGATGATGTTTGGTCTTTTCGGTATGAAGTGGTTGCTCAAGATGGATGGGGGAATGCTCTTCTCCAAGAAATTATGAATTCAGTAACAGAAGCCATTATTCGTAATAATGCAGCGCAGGATCGAGATCAATGTGAAATGCTTTTGCGCAGAACGGTATCTTTAGGCATGATTAGAATGAATGGATTGGCAATCCGAAAATATATTTTTGAGTCAGGAAAAAAAGACGGAAGTATTGTTTATCGAACGGATGAATTAACACCATACCATTTAGAATGTTTAGTTTCTAAAAATATTAGGCAATCTATGATTCACAAAGCATTAGAGTGATTGCTATATTCGTTCAGTTAGTTGAATTTTTTTAGCCTTTTGTTTTATTTTTTCGGTAATTGTCCATAGATAGACAGTTTTAGGGCCAATTTTTTCAATTTTTTCTGGAGGCCATTCAGGTCCCATATCCGATTCATTTGAAATGACGCGAGCCCCAATTTTTAGTTGTTTCCATAATATAGGTCTTAATTCATAGTTGATTTGTTGAGGGAGATAAAGTGCAACAACTGTTGCATCAGAAAAATCAGTATTATAGAAATTGCCGACTTTAAATGTTACAAGATGTTCAACTTTTGCTGCTTTGGCATTTTCATTAGCTTCTTCAATTCGTTTGGGATTCAAATCAATACCGACACCATGTGCGCCATATATCTGTGCTGCGGCAATAACAATGCGTCCATCCCCACAACCTAGATCATAGACAATATCATTTTTATTAATATCCGCTGTTTTTAGCATACCTTTAACAGTTTCTGGCCAGGTCGTAATAAATCCCGCATCTAGTTTAGGACCTGTAACTTCGTCAATACTATACATATCTCTTCCTAAAAAGATAAATAATAGGTGTACGAATATTGCAATTCCGATAATAGGAACAACCGTTTTCCATTTACTTTTTTCAGGCTTCATCATGTTAAAAATTGAGATGATCGTTGAAGTGACTACTATATGTTTATAGGAAGAATACGTTGTATTGAATGTATGCTTATCTCAAATATATCTTATACTGATAATTTTAAAAACCAATTATAAACAGAAGATTACTTTGCCCATAGCGTATAAGTATTGTTTATACGGAAAATTAAAGACTTGATCGATATGTTTTCTTAAAATGACAGAATGATTTATTAAAAGGTTTGCTGTTTTTATATTTTGGAAAGTTGTTGTTAGTTTTTCTTTATGATGATTAAAAACACTTAGAAAAATAGATAATAAAAAAACAGCGTAATAATCAAATTAAACGGAAAAATATGCGAAAAAAATTGAATTTATTACATAAAGTAATGTTAGTAATAGGGGGATTAGCTTCGTCAGGAGTATTGTTTGTAGCAGATGCTGCGCCTATTTCACAAAATGAGCCTATTTCTGTTGTTGAAGCATCAGCTATTGGGCTTAATAATGAAAGTATTGAGGGAAGTGAAAACAAAAACGAAACCATACTTCCAACACAAGTTGGCAGTCAAGTTCCTGGATACTACAGAATGCGCTTAGGTGAATTTGAAATAACAGCACTGTTTGATGGAACATTTGATTTTCATCCTGAGCTTTTAAAAAATATGGATCAAAATCAAATTAACCAGATTTTGCTTCATCATTATGGGAAAAATACAAATATCCAGACATCAATCAATGCTTATTTAATTCATACCGGAACGCATTTGGTATTAGTTGATGCAGGCGCTGGATTACTATTCGGCAGTAACCAACAAGGGCATATTGTGGAGAACATCAAGGCTGCCGGATATCAGCCTGAACAAATTGATACGATTGTCTTAACGCATTTACACGGAGATCATACGGGCGGACTTAGTGTGGAAGGAAAAGCGGTTTTCCCAAATGCCATGGTTTATGTGAATCATATTGATGATGAATATTGGCTTTCAGAACAAACTGCAGCTAAAGCACCAATTGAGCGGCAAATATTTTTTAAGATGGCACGACAGTCCACTCGGCCTTATCTTGATCTCAATCGATGGAAGCCTATTGAATCCGGATATGAAATCGTTCCAGGAATTAAGGCGATTGCGGCATATGGTCATACACCGGGGCATATGGCATTAGAAGTTACTTCCCATGATGCAAAATTACTTATATGGGGAGATATTGTTCATAATCATGCTTTGCAATTTGCACATCCTGAAGTTTCAATTGAGTATGATTCAGATACAGACATGGCAAAAAATTCTCGTTATCTTCTGATGAAAAGGGCGGCAGATAGCCAAGAGTGGGTGGCAGGAATGCATTTGCCATTTCCTGGAATTGGTCATGTGGTTTCAGAAAATGGTGAGACTTATCATTGGATTCCTATTGAATATACATTATTACATTAAAGATTTGTTTTTGTAATGGCTCGTAGGAAAGTTCCTTCGTGATTTAATTTCCTTGAATGACGGATTTTCTAAAACGTGATAGAGACAGTGTGAAAAATGCCGCTCCAATACCTGTCATTGCTAAAAATTCAGGCCAAACAATAGAAAATCCAGCCCCTCGAAACAAAATGGATTGTGCGAGTTTTACATAGTAAGTTGTAGGGGCAGCCATCATCACATTTTGTACCCATTGCGGCATACTTTCTTGAGGAGTTGAGCCACCCGAGAGCATTTGAAGGGGAATAATGGTTAAGAAAATTAATAATCCTAATTGTGGCATCGATTTCGATAAGGTTCCCAAATAGATACCAATTGCTGCAGCAGAAAACAGATAGATGGCTGACGCTAAGAGAAACAAGGGAATAGAACCAGTAATAGGGACTTGCATGAGAATCTTGACGATAATAATTAATCCACCACTAGCGCCAATCAAAACAGCAAGACCATTTGCCCATATTTTGGAAATCATAATTTCTGCAGCAACAAGAGGCATTGCAAGCAAGTGTTCTAAAGTGCCATGTTCTCTTTCTCTAATATAGGCAGCGCCTACCAAAATAATGGTAAGCATCGTGACATTATTGATTACTTGTATGACGCCGCCGAACCAAAAACCTGTCATGTTAGGGTTGAATTTGACATGTGTGACTAAATTAATAGGTTGCGAAGGTTCTTGAGTTGTTTTATTGAGGTATTCATTAATTTCATTATTAAATATGGTTTGGATATATCCTGAGCCAATAAATGCTTGACTCATGACTGTGGCATCAATATTCAATTGGACTTCCGGTCTTCTGCCTGCAATCAGATCTCGTTGAAAATTAGGGGGAATGATAATAGAAAAAGAGTGATACCCTCGATCTAATGATTGAGTTGCTTCATCAGGTTCGACTAAATCGGGTGTTTTAAAGTATGGTTTTGTTAATGCATTAATTAGCCGGGCGGATAGCTGGGAATGATCTTGGTCGACAATGGCGACAGGGGCATTATGGAGTTCTTGAGAAACCCCTTTAGCTGAACTGTAAATATTAGCGGTGAAAGCATAAATGATCAGTAATAACATCACTTTATCAGCCCAGAGACTATTTAATTCTTTAATGCCTAATCGATAGATATTATTGAGGTGAGTCATGAATGTATGCATGATTTTTCGTCCTCCATTATTTTTCCTGCTTAGGTAATAACAACCAAGCGATGAGGGTTAAGACAGGAATAAAACCAGCTAGACAAATAAGGGGATGAATGACATCGATTAGCTGAAGTGATTTAGTAAATACGCCTCGGCATAAGATAATGAAGTGAGAGGCAGGAAAAAATTGACCAATCCAATAAGCACTCCCTTCTAATGAGCCGATAGGATCTTTTAATCCCGAAAATTGAGTTGTGGGGAGCATGGTCAAAATGGCTGTTCCAAAAAGTGCTGAAATTTGAGTTTTTGTGAATGTGGATATCAGTAATCCTAAACTAGTGGTTGCCGTGACGTAAAATAGAGCGCCTATTGTCATTGCAATAAGACTTCCTTTGATAGGAACATTAAAAAAGAGAACTGCAGATACTGTCATTAAAATATAACTAATCATGGAAAGTACCACGTAAGGCAGCTGTTTTCCTAATAGAAATTCTAATTTAGTAACAGGCGTAACATAAAGATTTGTAATCGAGCCTAATTCTTTTTCACGAACAATCCCTAAAGCCATTAAAACCGCGGGAACTAACATCAACAACAAAGGAATAATGGCTGGAATCATGGCATAACTGCTTTTGAAATCTTGGTTATAACGATAACGTTTGATTAATGTCGCAGCAGATGGTGGATTATTTCCACGTGTTTCATGGTTTAGTTGGACCAGATATTGATTATGAAGTCCTTTAATATAACCAAGAATCGTTTCTCCACGATAAGGCATTGCACCGTCAATCCATGCTGCAATTTCAGGTTTTCTCCCTTGTTGGAGGTCTTTTCCAAATCCAGGTGGAATTTCAATGGCGACACTGAGATCCCCGTTTTTCATTCGAGTGTCTAATTCTTTTGCATTTGCAATAGGAGGTTGTTCAATAAAATAATAAGAGCCAGATATATTTTGGATATAGTCTCTTGATTGGGGGGATTGATCATAATCAAGTGCTGCGAATTTAAGGTTTTCCACATCCATGGAAATACCGCCACCCAATACGAAAAAAAGAATGATGCTTCCTAAAATAGCAAAACCAATTCTAATGGGATCTCGCCTTAACTCGAGCGATTCTCTAAAAGCATAGGCTAAAAACCGACGAATACTAAAGAAATGATTTTCTTTGGAATGTGATGGATTGGGGGATGTTTTTTCATCCATTGAAAAAGACTGACGTTCTTGGTTAGAACCAGTGGCTTCTTCTAAATATTCAATGAATGCTTGTTCAAGCGTTTCTGCGTGTTTATTTTTCCGTAATTCATCAGGTGTTCCGCTGGCTAGAACTCGTCCTGCATTCATTAAAGAAATTCTATCGCATCGTTCGGCTTCATTCATAAAATGAGTCGAAATAAAGATCGTCACATTTTGTTGTCGAGAAAGTTCAATGAGTAATCGCCAAAAATCATCACGAGCAACAGGATCTACCCCAGAGGTGGGTTCATCGAGAATCAATAGTTTAGGACCATGCACAACAGCTACGGCTAAAGAAAGGCGTTGCTTAATGCCAAGTGGTAGAGATTCTGCCGTCGCATTAATGTAAGGAGTAAGTCCAAATCGATCGATTAAATGATTAATACGGACTCGAGCTTCTTTTGGTGGTAGATGGAATAAATTGGCATGTAAATCAAGATTTTGTTTTACAGTAAGCTCTCCATAGAGTGAAAAAGCTTGCGACATATACCCTACGTCACGACGACTATCAATGTTATTGGCATCAACAGGTTTTCCGAAAGTTTTAGCAATACCAGAAGTGGGGGCTAAAAGGCCGGTTAACATTTTCATTGTTGTGGTTTTTCCACACCCATTGGATCCTAGAAAGCCGAAAATTTCGCCTTGTGGAATTTTGAAATTAACATGATCAACCGCCGTAAAATCGCCAAATGTTTGAGTTAATCCTTCCGCTTCAATTGCCCAATCTAAATGTTGATTATCAGCTAGAGGAGGGATTGATAATTCTTCATAATTCGTGCGTTTATCTTCGGGCAAAAAATGAATAAATGCTTGTTCTAGAGAACGTTTTCCCGTTGACTGCATCATTTCTTTGGCAGTTCCTGTTGCAATTACTTTTCCGGCATACATCGCAACAAGCCAATCAAATTGCGCGGCTTCTTCCATATAAGCTGTTGCAACAAGAACGCTCATTTGTGGGCGACGGATTCTAATAGACTCAATGAGTTCCCAAAATTGACGTCTAGAAAGAGGATCTACGCCTGTCGTTGGTTCATCAAGAATCAGTAGATCAGGATCATGGACTAAAGAACAACATAATCCGAGTTTTTGTTTCATTCCTCCCGATAATTTACCAGCAGGGCGGTCTTTAAAAGGTAAAAGCCCTGTTGCTGTTGTTAATTCATCAATTCTTCGTTGTCGTTCTGCTTTGTTTTGTCCAAAAAGACGCGCAAAAAAGTCAATATTTTCTGCAACAGAAAGAGTTGGGTAAAGATTTTTCCCTAATCCCTGTGGCATATAAGCAATTTGAGGTAATAAAGCATTGCGAATATGAGGAATACTTATGTTATTGCCTAAAACTTGTATTTGACCATTTTGAATTTTTTTTGCGCAAGATAGTAATGAGAGGAGTGATGATTTCCCCACACCATCTGGGCCAATCAACCCAATCATTTTGCCACTTGGAATGGTTAATGTCAGATCGTCAAGTGCTTTAATATCGCCATATTGTAAACTGACATGGGTTAATTGAGCAGCGAATGGTGTCATATTATTTCACTTGTAAATTAGAAGGCCAAATGGCATCAGCTTGTGTTTTCACCCATCCCATTCCAGGCATCCCTGGTTTGGTCATTGCACCGTGAGTACTAATCCATTCTGGATCAACTTTCAATTTGACTCGGAACATAAATTTTTCACGTTCATCTTTTGTTTCAACTTCTTTCGGTGTGAATTGGTTTCTTGGAGAAACATATACGACAGAACAAGGAATTGGCGTATCAGGAAGTGCATCTAGAATAATACGAGCTTCACTACCAATGGCGACATTTCCTGCATCTGAACTAGATAAATAGATATACATATAGACATCATTCATGTCTAAAAGCGAGAAAACCTTACCGCCTGGAGAGAGAACTTCTCCGGGTTCGGCCAAACGATACAAAACTCGACCATTGACAGGCGCTTTAAGTGTTAAATCATCTAAATTACTTTTAAGAGACGCAACTTTTGCAATTTTTTCTTTGACAGTTGCTTGTGCTTCTAAGACTTTATTTCTAGCACTTGTCAAATTAGCATTTGCAACGCGAATGGCGTTTAAGTCTTTATCAAGAGTGGCTGCAGAGATAAAACCTTTCTTAATTAATTCTTCAGTTCGTTTTAATGTAACGGCAGCAAGCGCTTGTTGGCTTTGCATACTTTTAACGTTTTCTTTCGCAACCGATAATGCTTCTTGGGCTTGAATAACGGCCGCTTCTGCTGCTTGAATATCTGCTTTTATTTGAGCGTCATCCAAAATAGCAGCGGTTTCACCTTCTTTAAGATCAGCACCTTCTCGGAAGAGAACTTGGAGTAATTTCCCTTGTACTTTAGTTGCAACCGCAGTTTCCGTGGCTTCGAGGCGACCATTTCCAGAAGCAAATCCATCTGGCATTGATGAAGGTTTTAGGAAACGCCAAGTCACTAATGCACCGATAACGATTACCAAGAAAGCGATAATCCATTTTTTGTTTCGTAAAATAGTCGTCATTAAAAATCCTCGTTTATCCTATTTTTTTGCATATCGAGAAAAGGGCTTTTAAGAGATTATAAGCGGTATGTTGATATTTGTTGTAATGATTCTGCATAAAGTTAATTTGATAAAACATAAAAAAATAAAAGGTTTTTTATAATTTTTGAAAAATTGAGCTGTATTAAGCATTTTTCTGGGTAAAAGTGTGTCAATAAATCCATGTTAGAATTTAGTTTGTCGTTAATTGATATGCGTTTAGTATCATTTGTTTGAATGAATCAATGATTGATGCGGAAATGAGAGTTGTTCCTTTATTGTTTGAGTTAATATGAAAGGAACAGCATTTGCAAAATACTCAAAAAACAGAAAATAATCAGATGGAACTTGTTTGTCCTGCAGGAAGTTTACCGGCACTTAAGTCAGCAATTGATGGGGGAGCCGATGCGGTATATCTTGGTTTTAAAGATGCCACGAATGCAAGAAATTTCATCGGATTAAATTTCAGTGATCGGCAGGTAGAAGAAGGAATTGCTTATGCCCATTCCTATAACCGAAAGGTTTTACTTGCGCTTAACACATACCCATTGCCTGGTACAGAAAATATTTGGAAGAAAGCCGTCGATCGTGCCGTTTATTTTGGGGCTGATGCGATTATTGTTGCTGATATTGGATTGATGCGTTATGCAAGAGAAAACTATCCGAATTTGCATTTGCATCTTTCTGTACAGGGATCGGCTACTAATTATGATGCGATCAATTTTTATGCGACAAAATTCCAGATTTCTCGTGTTGTTTTGCCTAGAGTATTGTCGATAGAACAAGTTGAGATGGTGGCTAAAAACACGGATGTTCATCTTGAAGTGTTTGGATTTGGCAGTTTATGTGTCATGGTGGAAGGGCGTTGTGCGTTGTCTTCTTATGTGACGGGAGATTCACCTAATAATCAAGGAGTTTGTTCTCCAGCAAAAGCGGTGAAATGGATAACAACACCAAGTGGACTTGAATCAAGACTAAATGGTGTTTTAATTGATTGTTATCAAACAGGAGAAAAATCAAGTTACCCAACGATCTGTAAAGGAAGATATCAGGTATGTGGGCATGATTATTATGCAATGGAAGAGCCGACAAGTCTCAATGTATTGGCGCTTTTACCGAGATTAAAACAGATTGGCGTATCTGCGATTAAGATTGAAGGGCGTCAACGTAGTCCTGCTTATACGGCAATTGTCACGAAAATTTGGCGTGAAGCTTTAGATAGTTGTTTGGTAGATGGTAGTGCATACCAGGTCAAGACGGATTGGATGACGGCATTAACCAAGCAATCTGAAGGACAACAGCAAACATTGGGCGCTTATTCTCGTGTTTGGAAGTAATTATTCAAAAAGGAATTTTAATTGAAATTGGCGTTAGGACCTGTCCCGTATTATTGGTCAAAAGAAAGATTACTTTCTTTCTATCGGGAGATGGCTGAGCTACCGTTGGATATTATTTATATTGGGGAAGTCGTTTGCTCAAGAAGACATGAGATGAAAGAGTCAGATTGGTTAAAATTAGCTGATTTTTTATCATCAAAAGGCAAGGAAGTGGTTCTTTCAACTCAGGTTTTGCTAGAGTCAGGGGCTCACTTAAATACAATGCATCGAATGGTAGAAAATCCTCATTTCACCATAGAAGCGAATGATATGGGGGCAGTTGGAATGAGAGAGGGAATTGGTGCTTTTGTTGCAGGTCCTCATTTGAATTTGTATAACGCAGAATCGGTTCAAGTTGTTTTTGAGTTGGGAGCTATCCGCTGGGTGATGCCATTTGAAATGAATCAAAATCACTTAAAGCAGATGTTAACAATGTTGCCAGATTCTATGGAATCTGAACTATTAGTATTAGGTCGTTTGCCTTTAGCCTATTCTGCCCGTTGTTTTACAGCCAGATATCATAATCTTCAAAAAGATTCTTGTGGATTTAAGTGTTTAAATGATCCAGAAGGTTTATTGGTTCATACGCGTGAAGGGCATCCTTTTGTTGTATTAAATGGGATTCAAACACAATCTGCAAAAATTTATAATTTGATCGGAGAAATTCCTTTATTAAAAACATATGGTGTAGATGTATTAAGGATTTCGCCACAGTTAAATCGGATGAATGATATTGTTTATTGTTTTAAAGCGGTTATTGATGATCAGTTATCTTCTAAAGAGGGCACAATGAGGCTCCAAAATATCATTCATGATGAGTGTTGCAATGGTTTTTGGTATGGCTTACCTGGTATGGATTGGAAACAATAAATGATAGGGAATGTGATGGCTCAGTATAATATTCCTAAACCTATTGGTTACTTGATGGCTTGTTTACCGTCGTGGCCGGGATCCTTATTGTTTGTATTATTGTTGAATTTGGTATTAAAAGATAAATTACCAGAAGATATTGCGGAATTTATACAAGGGAAGCAATTTAGAATTTCTGTGACTGATGCAAAAGTTGATTTTAATTTTATTTGGGCAAAAAGTGGCTTTGTTCCTGGACGACGAAATAGCGTGCCTGATTTGACAATTTCTGCGAGTGCACAAGATTTTTACCGATTATCAAAACGAGAAGAAGATCCTGATACCTTATTTTTTAGCCGACGTTTAATCATGGAAGGAGATACCGAGTTAGGCTTAGTTATAAAAAATACGTTAGATGCTTTGGATCTTAATGTCTATGAATCATTAGAATCTTTGCCGATAGTCAAATTATTGGCATTAATTCGAAATCAATTTTTCCCTTCAATTAAAGGAAAGTAAAAAATTGAATTATTGCTTAATCCGAGTTTTTTTAAGTGCTGTTTGAATGATTGTGTATATCTGGTCAATCGCATTATTCGCTAGACAATCGACAATGTGTCGATCTGGCATGGCACGTAGCCAAGTGAGTTGTCGTTTGCAAAGTTGACGAGTTGCAATGATACTTTTTTCACGCAAAGTATTTCGATCAAATACGCCATCAAGGTATTGCCATGTTTGGCGGTAACCAACGCAGCGCATGGCGGGAAGTTCCAGATTAAGATCTCCACGAGAACGCAGTTTAATGACTTCTTTAATCAGTAAATCATCTTTTAACATGAGATCAAAACGTTTTGCAATGCGCTCATGAAGTTTGAGTCGATCAGATGGCTCCAATGCAATAGAAATAAGTTGAAAAGGTAAGGCTAATTTTTTTTGGCCAGATTGCAAACTGGAAAGAGGTTTTCCGGTTAATTCAATAATTTCAAGAGCACGTTGGATGCGTTGAGAGTCTGTTGATTTTAAACGATTCGCTGTAATAGGATCCAATGTTGATAAACGGGCATGTAATGCGGGCCATCCCCAAGTATTTGCTTCATCTTCAAGTCGTTTTCGGATAGTTGGGTTTGCACTAGGAAGATCATCCAGTCCAGTTGTTAATGTTTTGAAATACATCATCGTTCCGCCGACTAGTAAAGGGAGTTTGCCACGTTGTTGGATATCATGAATAAGCTTTAAGGTATCATCACGAAATTGTGCGGCAGAATAGGCTTCGCTAGGATCAATGATATCAATAAGATGATGGGGAACAGATGCTTGTTCTTCGGCAGAAGGTTTTGCTGTTCCGATATCCATTCCTTTGTAAATAAGCGCCGAATCAACAGAAATAATTTCTGATGGGATATGTTTTGCGATTTCGAGTGCAGAAGCCGTTTTACCGGATGCAGTCGGTCCCATGATGGCAATAACGGGCAATAACGGATGGTTTTGCATAGAGGCACTCATTTATTTGGTTAGTGGTTTAGTAATAGTTAAAATAATCTGTTCTTGTTTAGGATGGAAAAATTGAAGGTTGTAACCTTTGTATTGAGTGGATGCTGTTAAAGAATGACGTTTTTGAGCGTCATGAGAGAGTTTATCAAGTAATGCTTTGATTTCAGGAATGGTTGCATCCGGAATAGCTGATACCGTGCCGATTATCATATGAACAGGCGCTAACATAAGAGATTTTGGAGTTTTCATCGTCAATGTGCCAATGATTGCTATTTGACTGATATATTGACTGTCTTCTGTTAGAACGCCTTTCAAACAGGCATAAGAAAGTGGACAAGCTTTGAATTGTTTTCCGGTTATTTGCAAATTTAACGCTGTCATCCGAATCGGATCTTGTTTCATTTGTTGGTTAAATTGTTGAACTTGCGCATTATAGGCTGTTTGATAATGCTTTGTTGTAATCCCAAGACCTTGATGAAGTGTTGTTTTTTCCGAAGATATTTTATTAGACGAGGCAGTCATTGAAGTATTAACAGAGGCTGCCTGTTGTGGTGACTGTAATGTGCTCTGTTGTGTTTTTTCTTTGCAGCTACTTAAAATTAAGCAACTTAACATAACAACAAATATCATTATTTTTTTCATGGAATATCTTATCGATTTCGTTATCAATAAACGGCATTATAGCAATATGAGGGCGTTTCTATTGGATAGGGTAGTCGGTTTAACAGTTTGAATTACTTTCACTCTTTTAAATTTATGAGAGTAACTGGGTATTATGAGATATCCCTTAAAGTATAATAAAACCATATAAATTATATAGGCTTATTGTCAAATTTCAATTTGAGGTTATTACATTGAAGTTTCTTTCTAATTTACCATTTGAATGGTATGTCGGGATTCGATATTTATATTCAGGTAAACGCAGAAAACAAAATCGGTTTATTTCATTCATTTCGATGATATCAATGGCCGGTATTGCTTTGGGGGTTGCTGCGTTAATTATTGTCATGTCAGTTATGAATGGATTTCAAAAAGAAGTGAGAGATCGGATGTTATCTGTCTTACCGCATATTGAGATCCAAGATATTTATGGAAGTTTACCAGATTGGCAAGTCACTGCCAAAGTGATTGAAAAAGATCCCGCTGTTATAGGAACAGCACCTTATGTGGTTGGACAAGCAATTGTTGCAAGAGATGATCTTATGAGAGGGGTGATTATTCGTGGGATTGATCCATCTCAAGAGCCCCATGTATCAGATGTGGGCAGGCAGTTTAAGGAAGGGAATTTGTCGACCTTACAATCTGGAACATTTAATATTGCAATCGGTAATGAACTTGCTCGGATGTTACAAGTCCATTTGGGAGATAAAGTCACTGTTGTTGTTCCTCAAGGTCAGGTAACGCCCGCGGGGATTTTACCGCGCATCAAGCAATTTAAAGTAGCAGGTATTTTTGAAGCAGGACATTTTGAATTTGATACAACATTAGCTTTTATCAGTATTGATGATGCCATGAGAGTTTTCCAGATGGAAGCGCCAACTGGACTTCGTGTGAAAATTCAGGATATGCAAAAAGCCCCCGAAGTTGCTAGTGATTTAACATCACTTTTAGCAAATGAGGAAGTGATTGTTCGTGATTGGTCCAAGCAAAATAAAAATTGGTTTGCAGCTGTTCAAACAGAAAAAAGGATGATGTTTCTTATTTTAATGTTAATTATTGCAGTTGCGGCTTTCAATTTGGTTTCTACATTGGTTATGACGGTTACTGAAAAACATGCTGATATTGCCATTTTACGAACATTGGGAGCCAGTCCTCGATCAATTATGAAAATTTTTATTGTTCAGGGGGCCTTATCCGGAATTTTTGGGACTTTAATCGGAATAGGATTAGGCACATTAGTGGCATTAAATATTGATGTGATCGTACCGTGTATTGAGCAGATGTTTGGATTCCAATTTCTGCCAAAAAATATTTATTTAATTAGTTCATTACCATCGGATTTGCAATGGATGGATGTTTTAAAAATAGGAGGAACCTCCATCGTACTTTCTTTTTTAGCGACATTATATCCAAGTTGGAACGCTGCCAAAATCAACCCCGCGGAGGCGTTGCGTTATGAATGATATTGTTTTGTCTTGTCAGGGGCTTTGTAAAACGTATCGACAAGGAAATTATGCGGTTGAGATTCTTCAAGATATTGATTTTGCTGTTTCAAGAGGCGAAAGAGTGGCTATTGTCGGTGCATCGGGGTCGGGGAAATCCACTTTTCTTCATTTGTTAGGCGGATTAGATGTTCCAACGGCAGGGGAGGTATCCGTTGAAGGAAAAGTATTAGCTCAATTGAGTAGTTTAGAACGCGATATATTTAGAAATAAAACATTGGGATTTGTTTATCAATTTCATCATCTTTTACCTGAATTTTCGGCAATAGAGAATGTTGCTATGCCGTTTTTCATTCGTCGTGTTTCTAAAATGGAAGCCGAAAAGGCGGCAGTTGAAATTTTAGCTAAAGTTGGTTTAGCTGAACGCGGAAAACATCTTCCTGGAGAATTATCTGGCGGGGAACGTCAGCGGGTTGCCTTGGCGCGAGCATTAGTGACCCAACCTTCTTGCGTATTGGCAGATGAACCAACAGGCAATCTGGATCGACCAACGGCGCATCGAATTTTTGATCTGATCCTTGAATTATCAAAAAAATTGCAAATTGCATTTGTTATTGTGACACATGATATTGAATTAGCGAAGCGGTGTGATCGAATCTATCGGATGTTTGATAAACACTTAACAGAGATTGCTGCTTGAAAATGATAGAGGTATATTTTGTGGATTGATAGTCACTGCCATCTTGATGCGGCGCCATTTATTGGACATGTTGCAAAAGTAGTTGATTTAGCAAGAGAAAGAGGCGTATCGCATATTATTATTCCGTCAACGGAACGAGCTCGTTTTGCCAATGTTTTTAAAATTGCGCATACCGTTTCTATTTGTTCTTATGCACTTGGAATTCATCCCCTTTGTGTCGCATTAAGTTCAGAGGCAGACTTAGATACGCTTGAAATTATGGTTCAAGAGAAATTGCAGGATAAACGATTTGTTGCAATAGGTGAAATAGGACTTGATTTTTATCAGTTAGATCCCAATGATTCTGTTACAAGAGAAAAACAAGAATATTTTTTTTGTCGACAATTAAAAATTGCAAAAAAATATCATTTGCCTGTGTTGCTGCATACTTTAAGATCTGTTGATAGTGTGTTGAAATATCTGCATCAATATGGCATATCATCTGGCATTGCTCATGCTTTTAACGGCAGTTTACAGCAAGCAAAAGCATATATTAGTCAAGGATTTAAAATTAGTTTTTGTGGGACAGTGACATATGAGCGAGCGCATCAACGTAGATTACTTGCCATGGAGCTGCCTATTGATGCAATCGTTGTTGAAACGGATGCTCCTGATTTACCCCCTTTTTGGCGAAATAAAAAAGAAAATAGTCCCGCAGAATTGCCAAGGATTGCTGATATTATTGCTAATTTGCGAGGAATTTCTTCTAAGGAACTTGCAAGAGCAACTTCTCAAAATGTGATATCTGTATTGCCAAGACTGCGGGTATTATGACGGGTTAAAAAGCATACTTATAGAGATATTAAAAATACCTAATCAATCATTGATTTTTGAGGTGACAAAATGAAATGGGGCATTATTTTCGCTTTTGTTTTGATGCTTTCTGCATGTGCAACAAATCAGCCAATTGCCTCTGATTATGATATGCCATTAAATTGCGTAGCAAGGAGAGGTTGTTGTTCACATCACGGTGGTGTTGCTGGATGTGTAAAGAGTCGTTTAAGATGTCGTGATGGTTCTTTTAGCCCAACTTGTGTTTGTAACGGAATTGATGATTTACAAGAAATTTGATCGTTTCATATTAAGGACTATGCTAAAGATGGCCTTATTTTAAGAGGATTATCTGCTGGACTATTAGATATTCGGTAACCTAAAAGGTTTCTGACAGATAAAAATCCGACTAGATTTTTAGTCGGATTTTTGAGGATGATTATGTAATAATGAATTATAGAATATGTGCAATCGCATCAACGACATAATCAATATTGTGAGAATTGAGTGCAGCAATGCAAATACGACCCGTTTCTACAATATAGATAGAAAATTCATTTTTTAATCGTCTAACTTGTTCAGGTGTTAGCCCTGAATAAGAGAACATGCCAGCTTGACGAGTAATAAAACTAAAGTCTAAATCTGGTTTCTTTGCCGTTAATTTATCGGCAAGTTGGTGGCGCATAAGGTGAATACGGTCACGCATACTTGCTAATTCATCTTCCCACATTTTGTGCAAAGAAGGATTAGATAATACGGTTGAAACAATTTTTGCACCATAAATGGGAGGATTCGAATAATTGGTTCGAATCACCCGTTTTAATTGAGAAAGAATACGAGCCGATTCATCCGCATTTGAAGCAACGAGACTAAATGCGCCAACACGTTCACCATATAAAGAAAAAGATTTTGAAAAAGAATTCGAAACAAAAACAGGCGCATATGTTTCAGCAAAACGGCGAACAATACGACCATCTTCATTAATACCTTTTGAAAAACCTTGATAAGCCATATCAAGGAAAGGGATCAATTGATTGCTTTTAACGATATCAATGATTTGATCCCATTGTTCATCAGTGAGATCTGCTCCCGTTGGATTATGGCAACAAGCATGTAATAAAACAATCGATCCTGCTGGAAGGCTACTGAAAGTATCGACCATTCCTTTGAAGTTTACGCCATGAGTGGCTTCATCGTAATAGGGGTACGAATGGATTTTGAATCCAGCATAATCAAATAATGCGTAATGATTCTGCCAGCTAGGATCACTAATCCATACTTCTGAATTTGGAGAAAAACGTTTTAAAAAGTCAGCGCCGATTTTTAATGCACCTGTGCCACCTAGCGATTGAACTGTTGAGATACGCTTTTCTTTGACGGGGGCAGAATTCTCACCAAATATGAGCTTTTGTACAGCACTATCATACACAGCGATTCCATCAATGGGCAAATACGTATGAGGGCTGCCTTCTAAAGCGATTTGTTTTTCTGCTTCAAGGGCACATTTTAATACGGGAACCTTGCCATTATCATCATAATAGATGCCAACACCTAAATTGGTCTTTTTAGGGTTGCTGTCAGCACGGAATGTTTCTGTAATCCCCAAAATAGGGTCGCGAGGTGCCATAGGAATGGTTGGCAAGATGCTTTCCTGAATAGATTCGTTCATCGTGATAATATTTATCGTTTAATGCAGATGTTCCCACATAAAAAGAACTCATTCATTCAATTATGTCGGTCTAATACGAAAAAGTAGAATACTTTCTCAATAGGTAACATATTATCAAAGGTCAGAAGATAATGTCTCATTTATCAACTATTTTTTCTGAAAAAGACAAAAGGAAAGTGACAACTTTTCCAAATTCCCCCTTTAAACTTGTCCAACCATTTGCGCCTTCTGGCGATCAACCTGTAGCTATTGAAAAATTAGTAGAAGGAGTTCATAGTGGATTGGCATTTCAGACCCTTTTGGGTGTGACTGGATCGGGGAAAACTTATACGATGGCTCATGTCATTGCTGAATTAGGACGTCCCGCCATTGTATTTGCGCCTAATAAAACGCTAGCGGCACAGCTTTATAGTGAATTTAGAGATTTTTTCCCAGACAATGCTGTTGAGTATTTTGTTAGTTATTATGATTATTATCAACCTGAAGCTTATGTTCCGCAACGAGATTTGTTTATTGAAAAAGATTCTGCTGTTAATGAGCATATCGAACAAATGCGGCTATCTTGTACTAAATCATTGATGGAACGGCGGGATGTGGTAATTGTTGCAACCGTATCTGCGATTTATGGGATTGGAAATCCGAATGAATATCATCAAATGATTTTAACATTGCGTACGCATGATGTGATTGCTCATCAAGATATTATTGCTCGTTTGGTACAGATGCAATATGCTCGAAATGATTATGATTTCAAGCGAGGTGTATTTAGAGTTCGTGGCGATGTGATTGATGTTTTTCCTGCAGAAAATGCTGAGTATGCGGTTCGTATTGATCTATTTGATAATGAAATTGAATCGTTACATCTCTTTGATCCGATTACAGGGAAAGTTCTTCAGAAAATATTGCGTTTTACAATTTATCCGAGTTCACATTATGTGACGCCAAGAGAAACTGTATTAAAGGCAATTGAGACCATAAAAGAAGAATTATCACAGCGAAAAGAATGGTTTAGGCATCAAGGCAAATATGTTGAAGAGCAGCGGATTGATCAGCGTACTCGTTTTGATTTAGAAATGTTGCAAGAAATTGGTTTTACAAAAGGCATTGAGAATTATTCTCGTCATTTGACGGGTTTAAAACCTGGAGATCCTCCGCCAACATTAGTTGATTATTTGCCAACAGATGCCATCATGTTTTTAGATGAATCGCATGTCACGATTGGTCAATTAAATGGTATGTATAATGGCGACCGATCTAGAAAAACGAATTTAGTTGATTATGGATTTCGATTGCCATCTGCATTAGATAATCGCCCTTTGCGTTTCGATGAATTCGAAAATAAAATGCGTCAAACGATTTTTGTTTCTGCGACACCTGCTGCGTATGAATTGGCACATTCAGACCAAATTGTAGAGCAAGTTGTTCGCCCGACGGGACTTGTTGATCCTGTTGTTGAAGTGCGAGAAGCAAAAACTCAAATTGATAATTTATTAGGAGAAATTCATGATCGAATTCAAAAAAATGAACGGGTTTTAGTAACGACTTTAACGAAAAGATTAGCCGAGCAATTAACGGAATTTTTGTCGGAAAACGAAATTAAGGTTCGTTATTTACATAGTGATATTGATACTGTTGAGCGAGTTGAAATCATTAGAGATCTTCGTTTGGGAAAATTTGATGTACTCGTTGGGATCAATCTTCTTCGGGAAGGATTAGATATTCCTGAAGTTTCATTAGTGGCGATTTTAGATGCGGATAAAGAAGGATTTCTTCGTTCTGAACGTAGTTTGATTCAAACAATAGGGCGAGCAGCAAGAAATTTGAACGGTACGGCTATTTTATATGCTGATAATATAACGGATTCTATGAAGCGTGCGATGAATGAAACGGAAAGGCGGCGCATTAAACAAATCGCTTTTAATAAAGAACATGGAATCATCCCGGCTGGTGTCAAAAAGGAAATTAGAGAGTTGATAGACGGTGTTTTTCATCCAGAAGAAAAACATCACTCCGTTCAGGTAGAGAAAAAAGGACATTATAAATCAATGTCGGAAAATGATTTAGGACGAGAAATTAAGAGACTCGAAAAACAAATGCAGATGTTTTCCAGTAATCTTCAATTTGAGCAAGCTGCCAAAATTAGAGATCAATTGCGTCTGCTTAAAGAGGTTGCATTTGGCGCATCCGCTATAGATAGAATGAACGAATGAGAATGAATCCGAATTTAGAACGAGCATTTGCAATCGTGCATCCTTCTTGGACTAAAATTTTAAGACAAGGATTAGATGCGATTGCGGAAAAAACACCCCATTATTTCAATGAATTGTTAGATAGCCATTTTCTCCCAACAAATGGGCGTATTTTTTCTGCCTTTTCACAACCGATTGAATCGATACGTTATATTTTAATGGGAGAAAGTCCCTATCCACGTGAAATGAGTGCATCAGGGTATTGTTTTATGGATGCTGCGGTTCAAGATATTTGGTCAGAACATGGGTTATCAAAACAGGTTAATCGTGCGGTTTCGCTGAGAAATTTTATTAAAATGCTTCTTGTTGCTGATGGGTTTCTTCAACAGGAAGAAACGGGAAAACAAACGGTACAACAATTTGTTGAGAATATTTTAGTTTCAGATCAATCCTTTATCAGAACCTGCTTAGAATTGCAGGCGAATATGCTAAAAAGTGGTTTTTTGCTGTTAAATGCGTCATTGGTTTTTCGAAAGGAGATTCCCGTTCAAAAGGAAGTTAATTATTGGGAACCTTTTATAGAGACTATCCTTAATTCTCTTTCTAAATATCAATTGGAAAAACCAATTGTTTTGATACTATGGGGGAAAATGGCTGAAAAATTTCAACAGCGATTTAATCAAACATCATATCGAATTATTGTCTCTGAGCATCCATATAATCTTTCTTTTATCAAAAATATTCAGATGCAAACATTGTTTCAACCATTACAGCTTTTAAGAAAAAACATTTAAGGAATAGACGATACATGAAAGGAATTTTTCTCAAGATTTTCCTATAAACGAGTCTATCCAATGTTACAGTATTTAAAGTCAATCATCATTTTTGCTTTTTAGGGGAGGGAATATGTCTGATATACAAATTATTCGTGCGAATGGACGGCCATTGGATGCGATGCGATCGATTGAGTTTATTCGAAATTATACAAAATATGCAGAAGGGTCGGTGTTAACGGTTTTTGGTGATACAAAAGTGATTTGTACGGCTAGTATCGAAGAATCGGTTCCTGCTTTTTTGAAAGGAATGGGACGTGGATGGTTAACGGCTGAATATGGCATGTTACCTCGGTCGACTCATACACGCATGAATAGGGAAGCGGCAAGGGGACGTCAAAGTGGTCGTACACAGGAAATTCAGCGATTAATTGGGCGTTCTATTCGTGCTGCGTTTGATTTGAGTGCATTTGGTGAGCGAACTCTTAAATTAGACTGTGATGTTATTCAGGCAGATGGTGGAACGCGTACGGCATCAATTAGTGGTGTGATGATTGCTGCATATGATGCATTTGCTCGTATGGTTGAAGAAGGAATTATTGAGAAAATTCCATTGCGGCATTTTGTTGCGGCAATTTCAGTGGGTGTTAGTCAAGGGGTTCCGTTGTTAGATTTAGATTATCAAGAAGATAGTACTTGTGATACGGATATGAATGTTGTGATGACGGAAAGCGGTGATTTTGTTGAAATACAGGGAACTGCGGAAGGAAATCCATTTTCTCACAAGGTATTACTTGATATGTTAGGGTTGGCTAAAAAGGGCATTGCTGAATTAATTGCGATGCAAAAACAGGTTTTAGGACTGAATTGATATTTATGGAATAGTCTATGACTCGGAAAATTATTCTTGCGTCAGGAAATCAAGGAAAGCTTCGTGAGTTCAAACAAATACTAGAACCGATCGGGTTTTCAATTCATCCTCAGTCTGAATTTAATGTTGGGGAAGCAAGTGAGCCTTTTTCGACTTTTATTGAAAATGCGCTTGCAAAAGCTCGTCATGTATCTCGTTTAACGGGATTGCCTGTTATAGCCGATGATTCAGGAATTTGTGTTTCTGCTTTAGGGGGAAAACCTGGGGTTCATTCTGCTCGATATGCAGGAGAACCCAAATCTGATGACAGAAATAATGCGAAATTGATTGCAGATCTTGCCGGCATTAGTAATCGTTTAGCGAATTATTATTGTGTTTTAGTTTATATTCGATCAGTTGATGATCCTCAACCTATTATTGCAGATGGTAGTTGGTCGGGTTTAATTATTGATACGCCAAGGGGAGAAAATGGGTTTGGATATGATCCCTATTTTTTTCTGCCAGAGTTTGGAAAAACAGCAGCAGAACTCTCTCCTGAAGAAAAAAATGCCCACTCACATCGAGGTAAAGCCTTAAAGGTGCTGGTGGAGAAATTGCTGTGAGTGTGGTTCATCCTATTTTATTAAAACAAGATGCTTTAAAAGAGTCTAGTTTTAATCGGTTGCCGCCACTTTCGCTTTATATTCATATTCCATGGTGTTTACGTAAATGTCCTTATTGTGATTTTTATTCTCGTCGTATAGAGGGAGATATTCCTGAAAGTGATTATATTTCGCTTCTTCAGCAAGATATTGAGCATGCTTTGCCTTTGATTTGGGGACGAAAAATTATAAGTGTTTTTTTGGGAGGAGGAACGCCAAGTCTTTTTTCTGCGGCTAGCATTGATCGACTTTTATCCATGATTCGTTCTCTTTTGCCCATTATCCCTGATGCGGAGATTTCAATGGAAGCAAATCCTGCTACATTTGAGACGAATCGATTTAAATCATATCGTGAAAGTGGTATTAATCGTCTTTCTCTTGGTATTCAAAGTTTTAATTCGGATCATCTTAAAGCATTGGGAAGAATCCATAATGAAAAGGAAGCATTGATAGCAGCAGAAACCGCTGGAAAATGGTTCGATAATTTTAATTTAGACTTAATGATCGGTTTGCCTAATCAAACAGTCAAACAGTTTGAATCTGATGTAAAGGCAGCACTTTCTTGCAAACCGACACATATTTCTCTTTACCAATTAACAATTGAACCTAATACACCGTTCGCAAAGAATCCGCCTATTTTGCCGGATGAAGAAGTGTTAGATAAGATGCAACAATGGATGGAAAGCTACCTTTGCGGAGAAACATTTCAGCATTATGAAGTTTCAGCATGGGCTAAGGCAGGATTTTTTTGTCGGCATAATAGTAATTATTGGCTTTATGGCGATTATCTAGGAATTGGGGCTGCAGCATATTCAAAAATTACTATGCCAGATGGCAGGATTATGCGTTGGGCGCACACTAGAAATTTAAAAGATTACATGACAAAGGATAGAGCAGAAATATTAATTGAGAAAATAGATGATATTTCTGCTGAAAATAGATGCTTTGAATTTATGATGAACGCTTTGCGTTTAGAGAATGGTTTTCCAACGCATTTGTTTGAGGAAAGAACGGGTTTACCGCTTTCATCTATCAACAAATCATTGAAAATTGCGGAATCTAAAAAACTATTGGTTGTTAATCCTATTCGAATTAAGCCAACATTGTTGGGAAAACGTTTTTTAAATGATTTACAAGAAATTTTTTTGCCTGATTGATTAATTCTATCTTTAATTGAATGTGCTATAAGACTCAAATTTTAGAATAATGACATAGAAACAAATCGTTTTAAATAATGAAAAAGATTATTTCTATGATTGGATATCATCAGAAATTAAATGCCATAAAGATGAAGTAAGGGAAAACAAGTAATACCAAATGATGAGAAAAAATGCATATAAATCAATGACATATAAGGATAGAAAAGTATGTGTTGCGCCGATGCTAGATTGGACTGATCGGCATTGTCGATATTTTCATCGATTATTGTCTTCCCATACATGGTTGTATACAGAAATGGTAACAACAGGGGCTTTACTTTATGGGGATGTTGCAAGGCATCTGGATTTTAGTGAAGAGGAACACCCTGTTGCGTTGCAATTAGGAGGGAGTGATCCAAGTGATCTAGCAAAGTGTGCAAGGTTAGGAGAGCAGTGGGGATATGATGAAATTAACTTAAATTGTGGTTGTCCATCAGAACGTGTTCAAAAAGGTGCATTTGGTGCCTGTTTAATGAAAGAATCCAGATTAGTTGCTGACTGTATCAAAGCCATCCAAGATAAGGTATCAATCGATGTCTCAATTAAACATCGAATTGGTGTTGATCAGATAACTTCCTATGATTTTGTTCGAGATTTTATAGGAGATATTTCTAGAACAGGATGTCATATTTTTATTGTTCATGCGCGTAATGCGATTCTTAAAGGGTTATCTCCTAAAGAGAATCGAGGGATTCCACCACTTCACTATGATATCGTATATCAATTAAAAAATGATTTTCCTGAATTAGAGATTATTATTAATGGTGGTATTGAGACAATAGATGACGTTCAAGATCATTTAAAGCATGTTGATGGTGTTATGTTGGGAAGAGCTGCTTATTATTATCCTTGGCGACTTTCCGAAATGGATTCTAAAATTTATGGGACAGATTCTTTAGAAAGGACAAGGCAGTCTGTGATTGATGCTATGGTCCATTATATTGAAAAACAGATTGCATGTTTTGGGCATAAAGGTCTTAAAATAAATAGTATAACAAGGCATATGCTTGGGTTAATGTCAGGCGTTTCGGGTGCTCGTTATTTTCGCCAGATTCTTTCGGATTCTCAAAGGCTTGCTGAGAACAATCCCAAATTGTTATTAGATGCTTTAGAGAAGGTTACAATTAAAGAGTAGTAATCAATAATGAAACAGAAAATTGCTAAAACAAATGCAGCAAGGATGCTAGATAAAGCAAAAATTAATTATCAACTTATCCCTTATGAAGTTGATGAAAATGATCTTTCTGCAGTGCATGTTGCCAAAGTTTTAAACCAAAATATTGAACAAGTTTTTAAAACATTAGTTCTTTTAGGCGATAAAACAGGGCATCTTGTTTGTGTTGTTCCTGGAAATGATGAAATTGATTTGAAAAAAGCCGCAAAAGTCTCTGGTAATAAACGGTGTGAGATGATTGCAGTTAAAGAATTATTTCCTTTAACGGGGTATGTTAGAGGAGGATGTTCACCATTAGGGATGAAAAAAAGTTTTCCGACTTATATTCATACAACGCTTATGAATTTTGACAAAATTTTTGTAAGTGCTGGTCAACGAGGTTTACAAATTGAAATTTCACCCAAAGATCTCATTAAGGCCGCACATGCCGAATTAGCAGATATTATTCATGAAGAACATTTAATGATTTGAGTATAGTGACAATAATCACAGCATGTTAGCAGATCGAAATATTGCTTAAATTATGAAAGGAGAGCTGATTTTATGAATCGTAAAAGTTGGGGTTTTACATTGGCTGCAGCGACGGTTGCTCTACTTCCGTTAGCAGGTTATCTCGCGTTTCGAAAATATATAAGAAAAAAAGGGCCAATTGCATTATTAGATGTGAAAGCTGTTGCAGAAAAATCCTTACCTGGAAGAGCGGCTGCTCAATATTTAAGAACGATTAAAAATATATTAGAACGTAATATTGAAAGTGTTCGTAAACAATATGTTGGAAAGGAAAATTCTCTAGAAGCGATTAAGGCAGTACAACAAGCGCAGACATCTTGTCAGCAACAAATTCTGATTTATCAACGGAAGTTAGATGAAGAGATTCATAATCTGATTGAGCAGGCTGTTCATACTTGGCTTGCTGTTCATTCGGAAGTCACCACTGTCATGCCAACTGATTCGACTTTAGGTTATAAGACTTTTGCAGATATCACAGATGAAATTATTGCTGAGATCAAATGGTATAAACCGTCTTTCCCTCCGTTACCTCGTGAAAAAAAATGAGATATCTTCCCCATTTTATGGAATAGAAGAAATTTTCTATTAAAGAAATCGCATTTTATGAATAAGAAAGGGTCAATTTTCTATTTCAAATCAGCTTTTTGGTTTTAAAAGAATAGTGTTGCTGGTAAACTCATGGCTATTCTGGCAAAGGAACATTGGTTCTTGCTTAAAAATAAATTTAGGAGTGAAAAATGAATATTTGGCATGATCTTTCTGCTGACCGCGTAAAACCTAATGATTTCACTGCAGTTATTGAAATTGCGAAGGGTTCAAAAGTGAAATATGAACTTGATAAGGATACCGGAATGATTATCATGGATCGTATTTTGCATACTTCCACGCATTATCCTGCAAATTATGGTTTTATTCCAAAGACATATGCTGATGATGGTGATCCTCTTGATGTTTTGTTGATTTGTTCTGAAAATTTGATGCCAAATACATTGGTTCGTTGCTTTCCAATTGGTGTCATTATGATGGAAGATGGTGGCGATAAAGATGAAAAAATTATTGCTTTGCCATACAGCGATCCTGTTTACAACGGTTACAAAGAACTAAGTGATATTCCAGAACATTTAGTCAATGAAATGTCTCATTTCTTTTCTGTTTATAAAGCATTAGAAGGGAAGAAGACTTTTATTGAAGGAGTGAGAGATCGTAAAGCAGCAGAAGAAATTATTGCCGCTTGTATTGAAAAATATAATAAAGCTTTTCCAGCATAATATAAATAGTATAACTATTTAGCTAGCGTATTTAAAAAGGCATAGAATCTAAGAAGAGATTCTATGCCTTTTAATATTGGTTTAACCAATAGATTTGAAATAGAATCATCTTCAAAAACAAAGCTATTGTTGCCAATCGTTTATTGTGCATATGTTAGATTCAGTTCTTGATAGAAAAACAGCAAAAGTTCTTCCTTGGATTATTGCTGTTGCTTTTTTTATGCAGATGTTAGATAGCACGGTGCTTAATACCGCGTTACCATCTATGGCCGTTGACTTTAAAACATCGCCGATACAAATGCAAAGCGTTGTTATTGCATATGTATTAACGGTTGCATTTATGATTCCAGCATCTGGATGGATTGCAGAAAAATTTGGTATGAAGCGTATTTTTTTGATGGCTATCATACTGTTTACGGTTAGTTCTGTGGGGTGTGGCGTATCTACATCATTAGCTGTAATGATTATAGGTCGTATTTGTCAAGGAATTGGAGGCGCTTTGATGGTTCCCGTCGGGCGTTTAATTGCACTTAAGGCATATCCTCGCAAACAATTTGTTGATGTACTTAGTTTTATTACGATGCCAGGATTAATCGGTCCTTTAATTGGTCCAACCCTTGGGGGAGTTTTGGTCGAATATATGTCTTGGCATTGGATATTTTTCATTAATTTACCCGTTGGCTTAATTGGAATCTTTGCAACATGGCACTATATGCCGACATTTAGTCCAAATCATCCTCCCATGAATTTTGATCTATTCGGTTTTTTGATGTTGGGGATATTTATGGTGAGTGTTACCTTCGGGTTAGAAGGAATGGGGGAACTTCATTTTCCTATTATGCTCACCGTTTTGTTATTGGGAATAGGATTTATTTGTTTGACGGTTTATGTGCACTATGCAAAAAATAGAGTAGGCGCTATTTTTCCATTAGATCTTTATGATGTCCATAACTTTAGAATAGGGATTTTGGGAAATATTTTTGCAAGATTAGGGAACGGAGCAATGCCATTTTTAATTCCCTTGTTGCTTCAAATAGGTCTAAGTTTTTCGCCATTAGAATCTGGCTTAGCCATGGTTCCGATGACAGTCGGGGCTCTTATCGCTAAAAGTATTGTAACAAGAAGTGTTCATCGGTTGGGTTTTAAAGCTGTTTTGATAGCAAATACGATGCTACTAGGGATCATTATCGCTTGTTTCTGTCTGATTAATCAAAAAATGGATTATTGGATCATGCTAAGTCTTTTCTTTATATTTGGCATTTTTAATTCTGTTCAGTTTACGGCGATGAATTCGGTAACATTGATTGATTTATCTCAAATTCAAGCAAGTAGTGGAAATAGTTTATTTTCTGCCATACAGCAGCTTTCATTGGGAATGAGTATTGCGGTAGGAACATCCGTTTTTGATTATTTTATCGGATCAACTTTTCATCCCACAAAAAATGAGGTACTTCATGCACTTTCTTGGACCTATATTTGTTTGGGGATTATTGTTTTTATTTCTTCAATATTATTTATGCGACTTAAAGAAAGTGCTACAGATCAATAAAATATATTCTATTGTGAAATTAATATACTAATTAGGTAAGGGCAATGCTAATTTTTTTAACCATGTTGGGTATGGGGATGATAATCGGGTTTGTTGGGGCTGGAGGTGCTGGTGTTGTTATCGCTATATTAACATTAGTCTTTCAAATTCCCGTTCATACCGCAGTGGGAACCTCATTGGCTGCTATGATATTTACGACAATGTCTGGAGCAATGAGCCATTTTCGTGAAGGAAATATTAATTTTAAGGTTGGTATCACTGTCGGTATTGCTGGTTTTTGGGGGGCTTTTATTGGATCTAAGATTGCAACTATTTATTTATCAGATAGTAATCTTAAAATTTGTACGGCATCTATGCTTGTCGCATCGGCTGTTCTTGTTTTTACGCGTTTAACATGGCCGAATTTGCCATTTTTTCATCCAAAAACTTCTCAACAAGCAATTGATATGGCAGGAATTCGGTTTTATGCATTAGCTACTATTGCTGGGATTGGAAATGGACTTCTCTCTGGAACTTTTGGATTTGGTGCCGCTCAATTTATTCAATTAACATTATTGATTTTTTTTGGAATGCCATTATTTCAATCGGTTGGAACAACGATGATAATTATTCTACCGATTGCAGTATCAGGCGGACTTGGTTATTTGCTTGCAGGACAGTTAGATATGATGCTGTTTGTCCAAGTCTTATTGGGATTAATGAGTGGTGCCTATATTGGGGCAAAATTTACAAAACTTGCCCCAAGAGGGTTATTGAAAATGGCGATGGTTATGATGCCTGGGGTTGCTGGGATTTTAATGATTCTTTTATAAAAGCAATTGAAAAGATAAAAAAGGAATAACGGGTCACTCTTTTTTTTCTTTTAATAGATCACGAATTTCAGTTAATAGTTGGATATCAACTGGAGGTTCTGGCGTAACATTTTGTTCAGCAGGTATTACGTTTTCGGCTTCATTTCCTTTTTGACGGAGCTGCGATAAACGCGTAATAATTTTGATAACGATAAAAATAGAAATTGCAATAATTAAGAAATCAATCACTACTTGGATGAAATTGCCATAAGCTAATACGATTTCAGGTTTAATGACTTTATCGCCTGTTTTGACGGCGGTTTGTATAACATATTTTAGATCTTTGAAGTCGATTCCACCGATGAGAAGCCCAAAAAGGGGCATTAAAATGTCAGCGACTAATGAGGATACAATTTTGCCAAAAGCGCCTCCAATAATGACACCAACTGCCATATCGACAACATTACCTTTTAATGCAAATTCTTTAAATTCTTGTATAAAAGATTTTTTTTCTGCCATAGCAACTAACCGATTAAAAAGTGATAATTAAAAATGGTTGAATGAGATTCTCTGATAGACGATCAATAAAAGCCTAATATTCCATTCTTTGAAAAGTGAGGCAATCTAACTTTAAAAAGGTCTGCAGTGCTTATAGTCCATAATTTTTAGCTTTTGGAGGATAAAGCTTTAAGTATGATGAATTCTAACAAAAACTGACTCCGCATTATAATGCTGTTTTGTTATGAAGAACAATATTGTATATCTTTACCTGAAGTAAAAAATATAATCAAAATTTGATAATTCCTTATTTGAAAAATAGTTATTTCATCACTAAAAATAATGATTTTTATATTTCGTGATGAAGAATTGTGCTCGTTTTTTGCTTGAAATTTTTTATCATCGGTCTGTTTCAGATATTTTATGAGATAGAATATCTTAATTGTAGTGAAGTTTTTTGGGGAATGTATTTATTTTAGATGATAAAAATATTCTCAAATATAAAAACAAACCAGGTTATGGTCTTTTTATAGGATCTGATATTGTATATTGGTGGAAATGATGCGAGAAAAAACATATATTCTGACGGCAACAGATTTATCAGATTGGGCTCAAAAAGCAGAAAGTAAGGGAGCTGAAATTACAAAAGCGATTCAGCATGCTGAAATGCTGCTTGTTAATGTTCAAGAACAAAATGGATTTGATGTTTATGCAACTTTAATGGCAAGGCCGCAGGATTTTTCTCAAGATATTATCCGACAAAAGGCAGAAAGTATTCTCCAAGAATCAGCCGAGCAGCTTGCTCAAAAAGAGGGAATTACTGTTACACCAATAATTCGTTTTGGTGATGTCGCAAAAGAAATACGAGCGTTGCTCAATGAAAAGAAAGTCTCATTGCTCGTGATTGGCGCCCATGGTCAAGGCTATCATTTCATGCCTATTCTTGGGAACATTCCCGTTAAAGTACTTCAGCATAGTCCATGTCCAGTATTAGTGATTCGGCAACAAGAATCTCAGTTTTACCGCCGAGTATTGATTCCTATTAATTTTACAGAAATATCTATTTATCAAGTTTTACAAGCATTGCCATTTATTCCTAAGAGTGCTGAGATTATTTTAATGAATGTTTGTGAATCACCAAGTGCTAGTCGTTTGCGATTTGCAAATGTGACAGTCGAAATACTTGAAGAATATCGTAAGAAAGTTAAACATGAGGCAGAAAGTAAGATTAAAGAGCTAATTGAAGCGATTGATTCTGAAAGGAATTTTAGTATTCATGTTGAAGTAGGAATTCCTCATGAGGCTATTTTAAAATATGTCAAGAGTGCTGATATTGATTTATTGGTATTAGGGAAACAGCCACGTAATAGACTAGAAGATTACCTTATTGGAAGCACCGTTCATTATGCATTGAATGAAGCAGAATGTGATGTTCTTATTACGCCTTCAACGATGCAAGAGAGTGATAAATAATAACTTGTAACGATATCTTTCTAATAGATAAAATGCCAGTATAGGTTATTAATCTGGGAATAGATGCCTTTTAAAGGGAATGTGCTTTTTTCTGAAAAAAGTGTTTTATGTGATCTAATATTAAAGAATAATCTTTTGCCATATTACTAATTTATCTTCAAAAGAGCGGCTGGCATAAGCTGGAGACGATGAAGGAAGCTGTAATGTTTTGTATCCAGCGCCAGAGAGACGAGGAGCATATGCACCTGCTACTTTGCCATTAAAACATATTTTAGTGAGTAAAGGACAATCTTGTTTTAATTTTGAAAAATCATTTGGAATGGCATTTCTGATTCGTGAATCAAGGCTTCCTTCTCTTTCACACATTGTAATCACATCCCATAATCCAATACGGTGATAAAGAAGTCGTTTAAGGCGTTCTTCATACTGTAATGAGACCAAGTTATCATCAAGTACAGCAGAGAGTAATCGCCAAAATTGATTTCTAGGATGGCCATAGTATTGATGTCGTGCCAGAGATTCTTTCCCAGGAAAGCTGCCGAGAATTAAAGTATGAATATGGGGCGACAAGACTGGAGGAAAACCATTTAATGGTGGAAGAGGGATATTGCGTGAAGGCATGTTCTAAAGCTTTAAAAAGGATAAGTCATTTAAAAATTAGAATGAACATATCATAAAAATGTATTAAATTTTCAAACAATAAAGCCGATGCTTTTTGCACCGGCTTTATTGTTTGAAAAGCAATTGAATTTACTTAATTTTAGTTTCTTTATAAGGCACATGTTTTCTTGCCTTAGGATCAAACTTAACGATTTCTAATTTTCCAGGGGTTGTGCGTTTATTCTTAGTGGTGGTATAAAAATGCCCCGTACCCGCTGTTGATTCTAACTTAATCTTTTCTCTACCAGCTTTAGCCATAACAGAAACTCCTTAAAATATCAGACAATAATCAGATCTTTTCGCCACGAGCACGCATATCAGCGAGTACTGCTTCAATGCCAAGCTTATCGATAATACGCAATCCCGCATTAGAGACACGCAAAGAAACCCAACGATTTTCTGATTCGACAAAGAAACGACGATAATGCAAATTAGGCATAAAGCGACGTTTAGATACATTATGGGCGTGGGAGATCTTATTACCGGACATAGGTTTTTTACCGGTGACCTGACAAACGCGAGCCATAGAAATCCTCCTGAAATATCAACAAAGCCCGAATTTTACACAACATGCTCTAAAAACACAATAAAAACATCATGTTGTTTTTTATAAATGTAACTCAGTTTTATATGATTAGTTACAATTTATTAAGTACAAAAAATCAATCTTTGAGTGATTTATTGGCTAAAAATTATAAATTTTTAGGATTTTTTTATGTGGTTTGTTATTAGTCATCTTGAGAAGAGAAAACAATTCACAAAAAATGGCTATAAATAGGGAATAGAACTTTGACCGATAAAAATCTTTCAAAGTTCTGTGTATAGAAAATAGATAGATTTAATCTATTGAAGAGTATCAGGGGCGGGGGAGTAACGTGTCGGTGCAGAACAAAGTGATTTGAGTTGACGAATATCCTGTTCAGCTTCAGCAACTCGTTCCGTACTTACAAATTTTGCAGCTTCAGCAATATCTTTATCGCTGCTTTCAAAACTAATCATAAAAGATTCTCCATTTTTAGTAAGAATAAAAGCAGCTAGTGACTCACCATCTGACATTTGAAAAATAGGAGGTAAGTTATATTTATCTTCGAAGTTTTTGAATATTGTTGCAATGTTAACAGTACTTGTGCTCATCGGATATTCTATATAGTGATTTTGAATTAAAAGAAATAAAGTATTAGATATCTAATAGATAACCATCGGGATCCGTATATCCTGCTTCTTTTAGCATGGATAATTGTTCTTCATTCAGTGGAAAGCGTTCCTGTTTGCTAGAGATTTCAAAGTTGCAATCTGAAATTTCTTTAAATACTTGGAGATTGAATACAATTTCTTGCCCGTCAAGATAAAAGCTATACACTTCATCTGGCAATTCGAAGCCGAGTTTGTTCATAAAATCGACAGAAACCACTTTTGTTTCTGTATTAGTAGAATCAGCCATAAAGTCCTCTCTTATTGAAATAATTGACACTCTCTTTAATTCTAGATGTTATTGTAACTAAATAATATGTTTGTGGTTGATCCGATTTGGATATATCAATTAAATTTGATATATATTTCAATCTATTTTCCTGAAAATGATAGATATTTACTGTAATTTCTAGTAACTATTCGCCATTTTGAATAAAAATAAGCTACCATATACTATATGGATATAACGGTAATCTAATTAGATAGTGATAAGTTGTTTTAATCAGGCGAATTATCGAGTGTACTGTGCATGGGAGTAGATATGAGAACGGGCGATGAGCTAAACAGGCAGGACTACCTTGCAAATAAATCAGCTAATCCTAGTGATGAGCAAAGTCTTACGCTCAAAGCATGGTCTGATTTTTATCATGCGGATAATATTGTCGATTTTTATCTTGAAAAATCAGGTTATCAGATTAATAATATACATGCTGTTTCAGGATGGAAAACTCTTAAGAATCAACAGATGCCATCTGATGATTCACTTGCTGTTAAAACATGGCTTAATTGGTATGAATCAGGGGATGACTCACATTCATCTAAACCCGTTGTATTTAAATCTTTTGGACACTCTTCGGATGTAACCTCAGAAATTAGTGCAAAAAAGGAAAAGGTCCAAGCAAAAGAAATCAAAACTCGTGTTGGTGTTGGAAAAGAGGAATCTTTAGCTCTTAGGACATGGCTTAATTGGTATGAATCGGGAGATTCGCCTAATTTACAAAAAGGAAAATCAGCCAAGAAACAAGAATCTCCTCGACCAGATATTCAAGCGAAAGAGATTAAAACTCGTACAGGGATTGGGGATGAAGAATCGCTAGCTGTTCGGACATGGCTTGAATGGTATGAATCAGGAGATGACCCTGCAAATATTAGAGAAGCGAAAAGGAAAGCGGATCCAAGACCGGATATTCGAGAGAAAGAGATTAAAACTCGTACAGGGATTGGGGCAGAAGAAGCAAAGGCTGTTTTGGCATGGAGTGATTTATATAACGCAGATGATTTTCTGGATGCATATTTAGAAAAATCGGGTTTTTAATTAATTGGCCAATTTGATAGATATTAGCGTATAATACACTATTGATTTGTTTTGCGGGGGTAGCTCAATGGTAGAGCAGAAGCTTCCCAAGCTTAAGACGAGGGTTCAATTCCCTTCCTCCGCTCCATTTTTCCAGTAACAAGTTGTCCCAACGATGGCTTTTTTTTTATATAAATCAACACATTCCCTTGTAAGCGACACAATCGATTCTATCGTATCGCTTTAGCATCGATATTGTATTTCATTGGTGGGATTCGTTCTGAAACCCTGTACGCATCATTCAGCGTTTCGGACGTATAGACCGTATTGGAAGCAAAAATAAAGTTATTCAGCTTGTGAACTTCTGGTCGGATCTGACGTGGACGACTATATCAATCTCAAATCCCGCGTGGAAACCCGCATGAAGATTACCGTTATGACCTCCATCGGCGACGATGACCTCATCAACCCAGAGAAAAAGGTGATCTGAAATACCGCAAAGCGCAGCTCAAACACTTGCAGGAAGAAGTCGTGGATATTGAAGATATGTCTGATGGCATCTCTATCATGGACTTAGGACTAAACGAGTTCCGTCTCGATCTGTTGAACTACATCAAACACAACGGTGATATGGACAAGAAGCCACGCGGACTTCATGCCGTCGTGCCTGCCATGGATGAGCTACCAGAGGGAGCAATCTTTGTTTTGAAGAATGTCAACAACAGCGTCAACGTGGATAATCGCAATCGCATTCACCCGTTCTATATGGTTTATATTAGCACGGACGGAGAAATTATCCGCGACTATCTAAATCCTAAAAAGTTGCTGGATGATGTGCGCCTACTCTGTCGCGGGAAGAGCAAAGCTATACCGGAAGTATATGAGAAGTTTAACCGCGAAACGGACAACGGGCGCAACATGGCGGATATGTCTGAGCTGTTGAGCGAGGCAATTAATTCCATTATTGATGTCAAAGAAGAAAGTGGTATTGATAGCCTATTCTCAGCAGGCGGTACCTCGGCGCTGATGAGTGCGGTGTCCAGGCTGGATGATTTTGAGTTGATCTGTTTCTTGGTTGTAAAATAAATATGTGTGAGGAGGTGTGATCCGTGCTGGGATTGCCAAGGTCAACGGAATTTAATAAGAGAATTCCGATGCAGAAGTTTTATGAAAATCTGCTGGTCACGCCAGCCATTAAAAAGACGTTCACCGAGCAAATTAAGATTATCTATTGGTGCAACGAGCTGGCTGCTACTACGATGAACATCATCCCTAGTGAGCCGGTTACAGAAATTGAAGTTTTCGAGGTGTGGTGGGACGCAACGGATCTCGATGAAAATGTCCTGCGTTTGATTGACCGCGAGATACCATATCACATTCTGTTCCTACTGAAATATGACGGCAAATGCTAAGCGGTTATGGGTTATAAGGAAGCTGCCGGTTCCGGCAAAACGGCATTCAAGGTTGACCGTTACTATTACACAGATTGGCTTGCAGAGGAAGAGTTACCGCTTCATCAGGAAGGTTTGACGATAGACGCAGTATACGAGAATTTAATCCGTTAGATTGCAGGAGACAGCCTTACCGGAGGTGAAATTACCACACTGAAAGAAAGCGTTGAATGGCAGAAACAGCGTGAGAAGCTGGAGAAGCAGATCACCGCGTTGGAAGCGAAAATGAAGAAAGAGAGGCAGCTCAATCGGAAGATGGAGTTGAGGGCGGAAATAAAGAAATTACGGAAGGAGCTGGAGCAAAGTTATGTCGGTCGATCAGTACCAAAGAACGGTTAATTTACTAGATAAGGAAATTGTTGATTTAGAAAAGAAAAAAGCTGCTTCCGAGAAAAAAGCTGCTGATGCCCAAAAGAAAGCTGCTGGGGTATCCATTCCTAGAAATGCGGGTACGGCTACCATCAATAGCAAAAAGAGGCAAATAGCAAGTTACAATGCAATTGTAACGAAGGAGATTGCTAATAGCGCAGAATACTCGAAGAGAATTGCCGCTAAAAAAGAAAAACGAAATAAGGCTTATACACAACTACAGAAAGAGGAACAAAAGAAGCAAAGAAAGCAAGCGACGGAAGCGCAGCAAATCCGTCAATCATATGAACGACAAATTAGGGAATTACAATCAATGGTTATACCGGCTATTCCCAGAACGGATAATGCAACTCAAGATGATGAGCCGGAATACGATGTTTTCGTTTCACACGCATGGGAAGACAAAGAAGACTTCGTGGATGAATTCGTTGATGCCCTCACCAAACTTGGCATTAAAGTGTGGTATGACAAGACGCAAATAAAATGGGGCGACTCTATGAGAAAACGTATCGATGAAGGATTAAAGAAATCGTGTTTTGGAGTTGCTGTGTTGTCTCCGCACTATATTGCTGACGGGAAATATTGGACAAAAACGGAGCTTGACGGCTTGTTTCAGCTAGAAAGCGTCGGAGGGAAAATGCTTTTGCCGATTTGGCATAATCTGAAAAAATCTGAGGTAATGGCGTACAGCCCAATCATAGCAAGTAAGTTGGCAATGACAACTGCCACGATGACACCGCAGGAGATTGCAGAAGAACTGCACAAGTTATTGAATGATGGAAAGGCTGAAGACCATGCCCAAAATTGATGATGCCTTCTTGGCTTATGCAAGTGATATACTTGCAGATACTAATGACGGTTTAACTGGTATGAAGATAGTAGAATACTGTAACTCTTATGCCATCGATTACAACAGAAGGACTCCTTATGGGAGCTATCCATTTGACGTACCTAACAAACGAACTGCGCTCAAAGAAAATCTAAAAGTGTTTGAGGATGCAGAGCAGTTTCGCATTATCAAAGACTTATGCGAGCTTCCTACACTATGTGATAATGAAAAGGTGAAAGAGCTCAAGTTGAAATTGTTTCAGAGATACGGAAACCTTGCTACTGAGAAAATCAGCGATACAGAACTTGTTCAAAAGACAAAGCACTGGTTGGCAAATCATCCAGAGGCGCTGAAGCAATACGAAAATGCACTTGCAAAATTCGAGGGAGGAATATTTGAAAGGAACACCCTCGATGACATGCGTCTTTCTTTTGAGTTATTAGTTAAAGATTTACTTCACAATGAAAAGAGTCTAGAAAATCAGATTTCAGCAATAGGAAGTGCATTAAAAGATTCTGGTGCATCGGCGGAATTGCGCAACATGGTGCCACAGGCGATTAAGTATTATACGGATTTCCAGAACGACCATGTCAAGCACAATGATGCCGTAAACAGTGATGAAGTTGAATATGTAATTGAATTAACCAGTGTCGTAATGAAATATTTGGTGAAAGTATTAGGAGGAAGGAGAAGTTATTGAGAGCGACGAAGCATATGAATTTACCTGGGTAGGCAAAAAAGCGGCCATTGTGGAGGCCAACAATCCGATTCGCAAGACTCTGCGTCTATGCCTGGAGGAGAGCGTCAACTGGGACGGCACGGAGAACCTCTACATTGAGGGCGACAACCTTGAAGTACTGAAGCTGTTGCAGGAAAGCTATCTCGGCAAGATGAAGATGATCTATATTGATCACCCTACAACACCGGCAATGACTTCATCTGCCGAGACGATTTCGCGATGAAGAGTGGAGAGGTCAACGATGAAGGTACCGGCGCTATAAAAATACTGACGGCAACGGTCGCTTTCATTCCGATTGGTGCAGCATGATTTATTCACGACTGATGTTAGCGAGAAATCTGCTTTCCAAAGACGGTATTATATGGCTCTCCCTCAAAAAGAGGGGACGAGCTAAAAAAAATAGGCACAACATCAAAAACATGTTATGCCTATTTTTTTAGCATATCCCCTAGCCAAATGATGCCATTGGGGATTTCCTTGGGGATATTTTGGGGATTTTGAAAGCCAAAAAATACGTATTTCTAGGAGAGTTTACGAGAAGCAGAACAAAAAAAGAAAGACCCTAAACGCTTGTTTTTATGGATGTTTTATTGGATTTTACTAGATTATGAGAATTGTGTTGTGGTGCAAAGGAGGGGACTTGAACCCCTACACCTTTCGGCGCCAGAACCTAAATCTGGTGCGTCTACCAATTCCGCCACCTTTGCTCACAGCAGACGATATTCTACTGCATTTATCTAAAAATTTGCAGCAAAAAATTAAATAATAGAAAAACTTATTACTATAAACTATAAAAAGTCATTTAAATCCAGTACTTAGGATAGTGCCGCTCTTTGTTTGACGATAAATTATTTATGAGTACTGCAACGATTGTCATGATAATTGTCCCAACAAGTACTGGAGAAAAAGCATATAAATAGCCAAGATTGTGTACAGAATCTCCACTGATAACCGCGATTAAAGCAGTTGCACCTCCCGGAGGATGAGTTGTCTGAGTTACCATCATAGCGACAATAGCTGTTGCTACTGCAACTGCGCCTGCTAAAGGAATGTCAAATGATAAGAGGTAATACGCAGAAACTCCAACAATGGCTGAAACAAAATGTCCACCAATAATGTTTCTGGGTTGTGAAAGAGGACCGCCAGGTACGCCATAAATTAGTACGGCGGATGCCCCGAAAGAACCAATTAAATATAGATTTTCATTAGATTGGAGTCCCATAAAGTGATTAAGCCACCATACTCCAAAAATACCGAAAAACCCACCAATCCATGCAAAAAGTAATTCAGATATAGGAGGCTTAGGAAGAGTTCGTGGCCCTCCCTTCATTCGTTTAAAATAATATTTTAAATTCATTTAGAATAACTCAGTCAATATATTTTATTAATTAGTATTGATAATTATAACTATTATTAAATTTATTAAAACCATGAATTATAACTGAATCACAGTATTACTTAAATGAAAAGGATTTCATTTAATCATTTTGATTTTAAAATAATTAATATTTTATAATAGGCAAAAATAATAATACTAAAATCTCATTATAGTTGTTGGCTCAAATTTTTAATTATTCTTTAGTTAGAAAAGGATAATCTAAATAACCATGTTCCATGCCGCGACGGTAAATTGTTTTTTTATCAAGGGTATTATAAGGGCCATTTTGCTTGATTCTAGCAACCAAATCAGGGTTTGCAATAAAACTTCGACCGTAAGCGATAGCATCGGCATAACCGTTTTGAAGTACCTGTTCTCCAAGCTCTGGTGTATAGCTGCCCGCCAAAATAATTGGACCGTAAAAAGCTTTTCTAATGCTTGCTCTAAAACTATTAGAAAATGGTTTTCCACCAACCCAACTTGGTTCTGCAATATGCAAATAAGCCGTTTTTCTTTTATTTAATTGCGTAATTAAATAAAATGTCATTGCTTTCCATTCTGCATCGGCTATACCATTAATGTTAAAGTTAGGCGAAATGCGAATCCCAACTCGACCTTGACCAATTATATCTGTAAAAATATCAAAGACTTCTAATGTTAGTCGGGCTCGGTTTTCTAGAGATCCACCATACAAATCTGTCCGTATATTCGTATTGGTAGAAAGAAATTGGTGCAATAAATAACCATTCGCTGCATGCACTTCAAGCAGATCAAATCCAGCTCTTACTGCACGTTTAGCGGCATGGTAAAAATCGTCAAGAATGATTTGAATGTCTTTAAAAGAAACGGCTTCAGGTTTTTCTACAGGAACAAAATCTAAACTACCATCTTTTCCTTGAATAAAACATTTTGTATTTTCTGCAATAAGCGCTGATGGGGCTTGTGGAGGGAGTCCATGGTGTAATGCTGAATGGGAAATACGTCCAGCATGATAAATTTGTCCAGAAATATGTCCTCCTCGTCGATGAACGGCATTGACGACTTTTTTCCATCCTGCTTCTTGAAGGTCAGTGTAAATGCCTGGTGTATAAGCGTAACCTTGAGCACGTTCAGAAATTTGCATCGATTCGGTGATGATTAATCCTGCAGAAGCACGCTGTGCATAGTATATCGCATTCATTTCAGTGGCTTCGTTATGTTCACCTGCACGATTACGCGTTAATGGAGCCATGAAAATACGGTTTGGCAATTTGAATCCACCAATTTCAACTGGAGTTAATAATTTTGTAAACATAGCAGCTCCAATGCCGTTCATCTTAAGAATATTAAGTATTTTTTAATGTTCCATTCCACATCCACATGAGCATCCAGTTCCATCAATAGAACATTCTGTATGATCTTCAAAATCAGATATATCATCTAATTCATTTTTTAGAATAGCGCCTTCACAGTCTGTAATGCGGCATTTAACAGGAATCCCTTGATTAACACTGCTTGCGACAGTACAGAAATCTTCAAAACGCGCTAATGCTTGTTCTAGATCACCAAGTTCAGCAATGGATTTTCCTAATTTAATGGAGACTTCAATTGCTTGAATGCGTAATCTATTCTCTGCATTTCGACCAAGGATTGCTGTTGCTATTGTTGTTAATGGGGCAGGATCAGGATTTTTTCTGTTGATTGCCGAATATAAAGAATTGGACATGCAATTGGCAACGGCAGCGCATAATAGTTGTTCTGGACTAGGACCACTATTTTTACCATAGGGTTCTGGTTCATCAACAATCATAGAGGTGTTATTACCTTCAAAATTGATTTTAAATTGAAATCGATCAATTTGATTGAAAATAATCGGATTTGAATGGGTATTATTCATATTCATTCCTTAATAACACGTATAGTGAGATATTAATTCGTATATTTATTTGATATTAGCTTGTTTTTGTTCTAGATAATGCTGAGCATCTAATGCAGCCATGCATCCTGTGCCAGCACTCGTAATTGCTTGGCGATAAATCGAATCCTGAACGTCACCGGCTGCAAAAATACCAGGAATGTTGGTTGCAGTTGCCATATTTTGTTGACCACGAGCTGTCTTAATATACCCATTTTCCATTTCAAGCTGATCTTTAAATATTTCAGTATTAGGGCGATGGCCAATTGCGACAAAGAGCCCGTGAATAGGTAATTCAGTCGTTGTTTCATCGACCGTTGATTTGAGTTTTACAGCAGTTACACCTTGCTCGTTTCCAAGTACTTCTTCCACTTGGCTATTTAGTTGTAGGGTAATTTTTCCTGATTCAACTTTTTCCATTAAGCGTTTAATTAAAATAGGCTCTGCTCGAAAAGTATCTCTTCGATGAATGAGAGTAACACTAGAGGCTATATTAGACAGATAGATCGCTTCGTCAACGGCAGTATTACCACCGCCAACGACAGCAACGGGTTTATCTTTGTAAAAAAAGCCATCACAAGTTGCACATCCAGAGACACCTCTTCCCTTATATTTTTCTTCAGATTCAAGTCCAAGATACATCGCAGATGCCCCTGTCGCGATAATAAGAGCATGACAGGTATATTCTGCAATATCTCCAATTAATCGAATAGGATTTGATTTCAATTCCGCCGTATGAATATGGTCGAATTCAATGCGTGTATGGAATTTTTCGGCATGTTCTTGTAATTTTTGCATTAATTCAGGTCCCTGAATGCCCCTCACTTCTCCAGGCCAATTCTCAACTTCGGAAGCAGTCATAAGTTGTCCTCCTTGTTGGAGTCCTGTAATCAATAAAGGATTTAAGTTTGCTCTTGCTGTATAGATCGCTGCAGTATATCCCGCTGGTCCAGAACCTAATATGATGACATCGGAGTGTATCGTTGTTTTTTCCATTATGAATTGCCTCCTGTGTTGAAGAAATCTCATGAATTTCTATTAGCTTATCAGAATCATCATAATTTTTCAGAGACTAAATGATTTGATTAAGAGAAGAATCTCAATTATTAACACTTAGATCTATTTGATGCATTCCTCTTAGTGACATTATGTATGATTGGGTGTTTTGGAGTATTCTTCGAAAGACTTAATTTTTACCATTTTATTATGTTTGCTGTTGCTAATATCGTTTTACCTGTTTTTGCATTGATTATTGCTGGTTATTTATTGCGTTGGCGAAATATTTTAGGTAGTAATGCTTGTAAAGAATTGAATCGTTTTGTTGTCTTTTTAGCGTTACCCGCATTAATGATTAATATTTTGGTTGATAGTTCTTGGTCGGAGTTATATCAACCTGGGTTTCTTTGCGCCTTTGAATTAGGTGTTTTTGTGATTTTTTTTATCGTGCTAGCGATTCACTGGCTTAGAACGAAAAGCCTGGTTAGTGCGACGATTGATGCAACTTCAGCTTCTTATGCGAATACTGGATATATCGGTATTCCACTTTGTGCATTAACGTTTGGCGCTGATAAATTAGCACCAACGATGGTTAGTGCCATTTTAACGGTCTCTGTTAATTTTGCGGCATCTATTATTTTGATTGAAGCAGGCCTTCAAACAGGAAAAAGTTTATTGTCAACCTTTAAAAATGTTGGTGTTTCGCTATGCAAAAATCCGTTGATCGCAGCGCCTGCTTTAGCCGGGGTATTTATGATTAGCGGATTACATTTACCTTATGGGGTATTACAGTCAATTAAAATTTTAGGGAGTGCCGCTAGTCCCTGTGCATTGGTTGCAACAGGCATTTTTCTGGCAGAACGACAACAAAGAACCAGTGCGGTGGTATCGATTGAATTAACATTGCTTAAATTGATTCTTCAACCTTTAATTGTTTGGTATTTGGCTTTCTATGTTTTTGATATGCCGTTGATATGGGCAAAATCGGCTGTTATTTTGTCTGCTTTACCAACAGGAACGGGACCTTTTATGTTGGCCGAATTGTATGGAAAAGGTGGAGGAATTGCGTCACGTACGATTTTTTTATCAACCTTGTTTGGTATTGTGACATTAGCGGTGTGGTTAACACTGCTTTAAATGAATAATAATTATTATTTATTTGTAGTTATGGTTAAAAAGTTCTTTTTTTCGAAATTTTTTGTAAAGATATGAGTTAAAGAGCGATTTCTGATCACAATAACCATTGTTTATTAGTTAATTGATGATTAACTTTTTATTGTCATTATATAAATAGATTGTTTTTTAAGAACAGGAGGTAGTAATGGCACTTTTAGTTATCGAAATGGGAATGTCTCCCCATAAAATTGCTGAAAAATGGGGGAATACAGCTCAGTGGTTTATTAATCAATTGGCCAAGTATGGGAAAAAAGCGGAAGTTGTTAGACCCTATAAAGGAGATGATATCCCATCTCCTGAGTTGGTCAAAGGAGCCATTATTACGGGATCTTGGTCTATGGTAACAGATCGGGCAGATTGGAGTGAGAGAACTGCCCAATGGATTCGTCAAGCTATTAAAATTGATACCCCTATGCTTGGGGTTTGTTATGGTCATCAATTAATGGCTGATGCATTGGGCGGCAAAGTTGGAATTAACCCATATGGCGGAGAAAAAGGCGCTTTAGATGTAAAGCTTACGGAAATAGGAAAAACAAATCCACTTTTAGATGGATTTCCGACAACTTTTAAAGCCAATCTTTTTCATGAACAAAGTGTTCTTGAGGCTCCCCAAAATGCTGAAATATTAGCCTATTCGGAAAAAGACAGTTGTCAGATGTTGCGCTATAGCACAAGTGCTTTTTCTGTTCAATTCCATCCAGAATTTACAAAAGAGATTTTACAGCTGGCATGGGAAGATTATGCAGGGGAGGATCATTTATCAATTTGTTCTTTTGTTGATAAAACAGAATGGCCTCAAAGAATTCTTAAGAATTTTTGTTGTATGGCTGAAGACATTGGTTAGTTTGTGCAGTTTCATACCAGTTTGATTGATTAAAGAACATGGGAAAAATTGTTGTATTAACAGGTAGTCCAAGACGACACGGAAATACGTTTAATTTAGTGCATAGTTTTACTGAAGCCGCTTCTTTAAAAGGGCATCAAGTTCTCCAATTTGATACGGCTTTCATGAAAATATCGGGATGTCGGGGATGCAATAAGTGTTATTCAACGGGAAATGCCTGTATTTATCGACATGATTTCAATAAGATGGCTGGACCAATTCTCGAATCTGATTTTATTCTGATTGCGGCTCCGGTTTATTGGTATACCTTTCCTGCTCAAATCAAAGCTGCCATGGATCATTTTTATGCTTTTATTATTGGGAAAAAGAACTTAAAAGGAAAACAATGCGCATTAATTTCAAGTTGCGCTGAAAATAGTCTGGAAACTTTTGATGGCATACGTTTCTCATTTGAAAAAACGATGCATTATCTTCAATGTCATATTGTTGATGAGATTTTGATTCCAGCACTTGAAAGTGTCGAGGATCTTTCATATACAGATGGTAAAAAAAGAGCGGCACAGTTAGCATTGTCATTAAATATTTAGGTTTTATGACATTATGAAGAATAATTTATTCTGATCGGTCCCAAAAATTTCCGATGAAAATAATGACAATGTAGACAGCTTACTCATTAAAGCATTGAATACAATCACATTTAGGTTCGTTTTGGACGAAAAGGGGATTTATTAGCAAATGGATTGTTGAATGACTAAATAAAAATTTGGGGATTTATCTTAAATCTGATAAAATACCAATCTATTGATCAGATTGATTCGCTTAATGTTATTAAGCGTTTAAGATCAGATCAGCATTCATTATTCTTAATCAGAATTGCGGATGTGGTGAAATTGGTAAACACAAGGGACTTAAAATCCCTCGGCGAAAGCCTTATCGGTTCAAGTCCGATCATCCGCACCAAAAGTTCATCCTTAGCCTTTGGAATCTATTAAGGAATTCTTAAAAAATCATGATTGGAAGTTTATTCCAATTATTGAGTGTCCTGTTATAGTCCTATTCAAACTATTAAAGAGCAATGTTTGGCCGTTTAGGTATTTTCAATGCCAATCAATTTTTTGCATGATATAAATCATATGGATCAACAATATGATCATAAGTAATTTTTATCAAATTACAGTTTCGGAATTTGATCTTATTAAAGGTTCAAATTACGCTTTAAAAGCTCGCCTTTATTGTCCAATTGGTATTGAAAATATGCCGGCGGTTGTTTGTATTCATGGGGGCGCTTGGGTTTCTGGGGATAGAACGGCTGTTTCTGGTTTAACCGATTTAATTGCACAAACGGGCGTTGCTGTTTTGTCCATTGATACCCGATTAGCACCAGAATTTACGTATCCTGCACCTATTATTGATGTGATTCAATCTGTTGGTTGGTTAAAGCAACATGCCAATAATTATCAAATTGATGCTAATCGAATTGGGCTATTCGGCGTTTCTAGTGGCGGATATCTTGCTATGTTGGCGGCTATTCAATACGATGGGTCTGAATATTTTAGTATCGATACTCCTATAACGGATGCCTCGGTCGCTTTTTTAGCGACCTGTTCGGGCGTATTAGATCCTTGGGAAAGATATCAAATGGCAATAAGGCAAAACAATACGGATATCATGATGTGTCATAATGCTTTTTTTAAAACAGAACAAATCATGGAAGATGCTTCTCCTCAGAAAATATTAGCTACTCAAAAGAGTCATTGCTTAATACCTGCGATTTTCTTTCAAGGGCAATTAGATCCTCGATTGCCCATTGATACAGCGGAAAAGACAGCTCGTTTTTTGAATACGATCGGTGGACAAGCGCAAGCAATTATCTATAAAAATGCTGCTCATTCTCTTGATACATGGCCACGTACAGCACTCATTGATATGTTGACGCGTTTTCATCAGTTGGCAATGGCGCCAGAAGCATTTTCTGTTAATCAAAAAACGGAGTTTCTTTTTGTTTAAGTTTTTATGGCAAGCTATTGAAAAATAGATAATTAAAAGGGCAATATATATTGTTTTAGAGGAGAACAATTTTTACAGATGAGATTGCAAATAAACGGTCAAAGTCTGTAAAAATAGAAATAATCGTTAAGCAGAATTTCGGCAAGAAATAACATCAAGATATTCTGTCGATTAGGAATCTCCTTTTTTAAATGCAGAAGCCAACCATCCATTTTTAATAATTATGATAATTTCTCCAGAGCTTTTATTACCTGCAGGGTCATTGGATAAAATGCGGGCAGCTTATGATTTTGGTGCAGATGCTGTTTATGCAGGACAGCCTCGTTATAGTTTGCGTGCAAGAAATAACGCATTTTCTTCGATTGATGCTTTAAAAGAGGGCATTGATGAGGCTCATCAGCGTGGTAAGAAATTTTATGTTGCTAGTAATATTTATGCCCATAATGCTAAATTGAAAACATATCTCAATGATATGATCCCTGTGATTGAAATGAAGCCTGATGCATTGATTATGGCCGATCCTGGTATGATTATGATGGTTATGGATAAGTGGCCGGATATCCCGATTCACCTTTCCGTGCAATCCAATTCCATTAATTGGGCGGATGTTCGTTTTTGGCAGAGAATGGGATTAAAACGTGTTATTCTTTCTCGAGAGCTTTCTTTAGAAGAGATCGAGGAAATTCGCCAAAAATGTCCAGAAATGGAACTTGAAGTATTTGTTCATGGGGCTTTATGCGTTGCTTATTCTGGGCGTTGCTTATTATCAGGATATTTTAGTCATCGAGATTCTAATCAAGGAATTTGTACCAATTCCTGTCGGTGGAATTATCGCCTTCATCCCGCTAAAGAAGATGAAACAGGGGACATTCATTTAGTAGATGTGCCATCAACATCAGATATTGAAGGCCATATGCGCTCAGAAATTGGAAATGTTCCTCGTCATCCGGAATCAGAAAAGGTGTATTTCATTGAGGAAGAAAAAAGAGCAGGGCAGTTGCTTCCTATTATGGAAGATGAGCATGGCACCTATATCATGAATTCAAAAGATTTGCGTGCGATTGAACATATTGAGCGTTTGGTCAAAATTGGCGTTGATTCGCTCAAAATAGAGGGACGGACCAAATCAATTTATTATGTGGTTCGAACGGCGCAAGCATATCGAAAAGCAATTGATGATGCCGTAGCAGGAAAGCCATTTGATGTTCGCTTATTAGGGGCTTTACAAGGGCTGGCTAATCGTGGATATACCGATGGTTTTTATGTGCGTCATCATTCTAAGGATTATCAAAATTATATATCTGGGGCTTCTGAGTTATATCAAAGTCATTATGTGGGGGATGTTATTGATGCTGACAACGGTTGGGCGACCGTTTTAGTGAAAAACAAATTTTCTGTAGGTGATACATTAGAAATTTTTCATCCGGATGGAAATACGACGATATTATTGTCTGAGATGACCGATCAAGCTGGGCATTCCATTCATGTCGCACCAGGAAGCGGGCATATTGTTCGGATTCCACTGGCTCAGTATGGAAAGGGGGCATTTATCGCACGTAAGCTTCATCATGAACAGAATCAGGAGTTAAAGAATCAATGATACGTCAAGTCGTTTTAGATACTGAAACTACAGGATTAGATGCGCTAAATGGCGATCGGATTGTAGAAATTGGCTGCGTTGAAATTATTAATCGGCGTGTTACGAATAATCATTATCATGTTTATATTAATCCAGAGCGAGAAGTGCCAGACGACGCTGTTAAAATTCATGGATTGACAACCGATTTTTTAAGCGATAAACCAAAATTTGTAGAAATTGCGGAAGGATTTCAGCAATTTATTAAAGATTCAGAACTCATTATTCATAATGCGACTTTTGACGTTGGCTTTTTAGATGCAGAATTCGATAGAATTTCATGGCCTCATATTGATACAACGGTTAATAATGTCATTGATAGTTTGATGATGGCAAAAAGAATGTTTCCAGGTAAACGTAATAACTTGGATATTCTTTGTGATCGTTTTGGTATTGATAATACTCAGCGTACATTGCATGGGGCGTTACTTGATGCAGAATTATTGGCTGAAGTCTATTTGGCAATGACCAGAGGCCAGAAGTCTTTAATGATTGATTCCGTGGCCGCTTCATCTTCTACCCCAAAAATAGCATCCCATAAAAGCGATTTATTAGCGAATTCCGTTGTTTTGACCGTATTAAAGGCAACAAAAGAAGAACTTAAAATCCATGAAAAAGTCATGGACGATATTGAAAAAGAAAATAAAGGAAAACAGTGTATTTGGAGAAATACAGAAAATAGTCAATCAGTTGAGACGGCTTGATGAAACAACCTTTTAATATTTGCGATTTTTTGCCACTGAATCATTTCTTGAGAGGATGCTAATTTGAGTCTTTCCGCTTGGCTATAAGCTTGATATTTGACTAAAAGTCGATCCGCAATTTTTGCATCTGGATGAATAGGACCAAAGAAATTAACGATATCACCATATTGAATCAGTAAGCTGGGAAAATTTTCAATATCCAAAACATCGAGTAAATCAGCATGGTCTTCAATATCAATCCAGATGAATGTGACATCTGGATATTTTTTTGATAAAGCTTTAAAAGCATCAAACCAGTTTCGGCAGGAACCACACCATTCCGCACAAAAGCAAACAACGCTCCACGTCGATTCTGTTAATGCATTAGCAAAAAATGCATAATCTTGTTTTTGTAATTGAGTAAATGGCATAGATTCCTAATTTTAAATCGATTTTATATTGGTTTTCAGTCAATTTTAGCCTTGAAAATCCCGGTAGAACGGTTTAACAGTGAGTCACTAAAAATTCTCAATAGGTTGTCAACTTTTTTCATTATACAATACGAGATCTAAGATCAATTAGAAAGTAATAGGCTGCGCTATTTTTTAACGGATAGTGTTTTTGAGTAGAAATCCTATTTTTTGAGATAAAATCGCTCACTTTTAGTGAAAATGCGATTATCAACTATGGTTTATCGTGGTCGTTTTGCGCCTTCTCCGACGGGAGAACTTCATTTTGGTTCAATGGTCGCTGCTGTTGGGAGTTATCTGGATGCAAAGGTTCATCATGGCGAATGGATTTTGCGTATTGAAGATGTTGATGTAACGCGTTGCCATCAAGAATCGGCATTGTCCATTATCCATGTCTTGGATAAATGGGGATTTGAATGGGACGGTCCTATTATCTATCAGTCTCAGCGGACTGAAATCTATCGAGAATATTTTAATCGTTTAAAAAAGCAAGGTATTGTCTATGGCTGTTCTTGTTCACGTAAAGATTTAGCTAAAAATCCACGAGGTATTGATCATGCGCCTTTATATTTAGGAATATGCCGTCAAAGGACAAATGCCAATCAGGCCATTCGGGCATGGCGTATTCAGGTGCCAGATTTTGAGATTTCTTTTGAAGATCGGTTACAAGGAAAACAATCGCAAAATTTATTGCATAATGTTGGAGATTTTGTCGTTTTACGGGCAGATGGCTTGTTTGCTTATCAATTTGCTGTTGTCGTTGATGATATTGAACAAAAAGTAACTGATGTGATTCGAGGTGCTGATTTATTAGATTCAACGCCTCGCCAAATATGGCTATTTCATTGTTTTTCGCATTCATCTCCAACTTATATGCATCTTCCTGTAGCGGTTAACCATTTTCATGAGAAACTATCAAAGCAGACATTTGCAAAATCAATTGCTCATGAAAATCCCATTTTGCTGCTTAAACAAGTATTATTATTCTTAGGGATTAAAATAGATAATGATATTTGCTCATTAGAAGAATTGTGGCAAGTTGCTATCGAAAAGTGGCGTATCGCCAATATCCCTAAGCTTAAGACAATCGAAGTGCCTAATCATATAGGAGACAAGCCATGTTGATTACTGATAAAAATGAGATGAAATCCATCCTTTTGGAAAACAAGGTTGTTGCCATTGTCGGTTTTTCTGCAAATGAAACAAAAGGGGCGCATTATGTGCCCAAGTTTCTTCAAAAGAAAGGCTATCAAATTGTACCGGTTAATCCTACGCTAACAGAAGGATTAGGTGAGAAAGCTTATCCCGATCTAAAAAGTATTCCTTTTAAAGTCGATATTGTCGATTGTTTCAGAAGAGCTGACGCGATGCCTGAAATTGCTCGAGAAGCCGTTGAAATCGGCGCGAAGGTTTTATGGATGCAAAAAGGGATTCAAAATGATGAAGCGGCTCAAATTGCTGATAAAGCAGGGTTAAAAGTGGTGAGTGATCATTGTATGTTTGAAATGTATCAGGAACTAATCGGTGATTAATACTATTTATGACAACCTATAACACGACAGATTTGCATCAAATTTCAATACCGAGAGGCGTTCTTGCCACTCGGTATATTTTTCTCGTATTAGGGCTTGCCATATCGATTTGGGCAGCTTTAATTCCTTTTATCAAAAATAGATTGCAGCTTAATGAAGCTGAATTGGGGGGATTACTGCTTTTAATTGGGACTGGGGCTTTATTATCCATGCCTTGGGCGGGATGGTTAACGAATCGATGGGGATGTCGAAAAACGTTAAATCGATCAACGAGTGTTTTTCTGATGGCATTAGTTCTTTTGGGTTATACGTCTAATGTCTTCTTTTTTGCGGTGATGTTGTTTATTTTTGGGATGTCTTCTGGGGTCATTGATATTGCCATGAATATTCAAGCTTCTCTCATTGAAAAAATGACCGATCGTCGATTTATGTCAAGTTTTCATGGGATGTATAGTTTAGGGGGCTTTTTAGGGGCGTTGCTTTTTTCGTTCTTGCTAAAATTAGGATTATCCGCGTTGTGGGCCATGATTTTATTTTCAATTGTGATGATTAGCGGAAACGTCTTTATATTTCAACGATATTTTTTTCCGTTTGGCATTCAAAATAGTACGAAATCTTCTCCATTTATCCGTCCTAAGGGCATCATTCTTTTTTTAAGTGTATTGTGTTTTATTTTCTATCTCAGCGATGGTGTTGTTCTTGATTGGGGCGCTTTATTGATGATCTCAAAAGGGGCTCATTTAGAATTAGCTGGCATGGCATTTTCGATTTTTTCAATCGCGATTACAGTCGGACGGTTGTGGGGAGATCAGCTGATTAATCGTTTTGGTGCGAAAACGATGATTACGGCAAGTGGAGTGACCGCACTGGTTGGATTTACCGTCTTACTCATCGCATTTTCACCTTTCGTTGCCATTATAGGATTTTGTATTATTGGCTTAGGTGTTTCTAATTTAATTCCGATTCTTTTTTCTTACGCATCTCAACAAAGTATTGTCCCAATTAGCCAAGCGGTTTCATCGATTACAACATTAGGATATTTAGGTTTAATGTCAGGACCTCCTCTTATGGGGTTTATTGCCCATCACTTTCATTTGACATTTGTCTTTATAATAGTGGCTGTTTTAATTTTTATTGCATCGTGTTTAGCCAGAAAATTTCTGCATTAATAAAGAACCTTCAAAAAAATCATTATGCCTACAATACTTGCTATTGATACCTCGTCAGATATCGCTTCTGTTGCGCTATTTCATCAGGGAACGATCCATACGATTTCGCAAGATGGGTTTTCAACACATTCAATGTCAATTCTTCCGATGACACAATCGTTACTCACTCAAAATGAGCTTGCGATTACAGATTGTGATGCATTGGCATTTGGTTGTGGTCCAGGTTCTTTTACAGGGGTACGGACAACATGCGGTGTGGTTCAAGGAATCGCCTTTGGTTTGGAGATCCCCGTTATTCCTATTGTAACGTTAGAGGCCATGGCTGAATCTTGTAGACAGAAAATACAGGCAAATCATGTGATTTCGCTTTTAGATGCGCGTATGCATGAAGTTTATTGGGCCGAATATGCTTATCAAAATGGCGAATGGCAAACAATCACAGCACCTCAATTGAGTGCAGCTTCAAAAGTTTATACCAAAAATGAGGTTGTCTTTTGTGGTAATGGCTTAACAGCTTATTGCGATGAGTTAAAATCCATCATTGGCCATTCCCAAAAAATCCCTGATATATTTCCTGAAGCTTCTGCTATGGTACGACTTGCTGTGAAGTTATTTCAAACAGGAAAAACGATTTCGGTTGATCAAATTCAGCCTTTGTATCTGCGTAATCACGTTGCCTTGAAAACGGTTGAACGTATGGCATTGAAAGAAAAACATCATGTGTCGTGAGTATTTACCCGATACCGTTAGTCTATCGGAAAAAGAGAATCTCGATGAATCTCTTGTTTTTGCGCCGATGTATTTAAAGGATCTTCATGACGTTTACTTTATTGAGCAAGACGTTTTTCCTTATCATTGGACCTACCGAAATTTTGAAAGTGCGATTGCAACAGGTAATCACGGTATTGTGCTGAGAAATGATCAAGGAACATTGATTGGTTACTTTATTTGTCTTGATATCGTTGATGAATTGGAGCTTTTAAAAATTGCAGTCGGAAAACCTTTTCAGGGAAAAGGGTATGGGCGTCTTTTGATGGATAAAGTATTGGAATTGGCTCGTCTTTTAGAAATGGAATCTGTTTTTCTTGAAGTTCGACAATCAAATCTGCCTGCGATTGCGCTCTACCAAAAAATGGCGTTTAAAACCATCGGTATTCGTCCTGGCTATTATATTCAACCCACGGAAGACGCGCTTTTGATGAAACGAGAATTATGATGGCAATTGATAATAACCTTCGTTTGTCTTATTTGAAAGAAATGGGCATTACGGTTTGGAAACAGCGTTTTCCTGATTCAGAAAGAGTCAATTTCGCATCAAATTCGCCTCAAGAAGAAAAAGATTCTGAAGATGTCCCTATATTAACGGAAGAGCTTCCTACACCTCAAACGATGACAGATACATGGGAACATCTTTTAGATGAAATTAATCATTGTTCGAATTGTCATCTTTGCCAAAGTAGAAATAAGATCGTTCCTGGAGTAGGGGATCCAAAGGCAGATTGGCTCTTTGTCGGAGAAGGTCCGGGTTATTTTGAAGATCAGCAAGGCGAGCCTTTTGTTGGACGTTCTGGCAAATTATTAGACAACATGATGGCACGAATGTTTCTGAAAAGAGGAGAGAATGTCTATATTGCAAATATTGTGAAATGCAGAGCAAGTAATGCAGGGAAAGACCGTCAGCCAACAGAAGCGGAGTGCGCTATTTGTATGCCTTTTTTAGAAAGGCAAATTGCATTGATTAATCCCAAAATTATCGTGGCATTAGGTAAAACCGCTGCAACTGCACTTTTAAATATCAGTCGAGAAGCATCGCTATCGTCCATGCGAAAAAAAGAGCATTATTATTCGAATGGAAGTCAGAAAATCCCGCTTGTTGTGACTTACCATCCTTCTTATTTATTAAGAACGCCTTTAGGGAAACGGCAAGCTTGGGAAGATCTGTGCCAAGCCATGGAAATATTTGAGACGATAGAATCCCAAGCGTAAACCGAAGGGAGTCTTGAAAAATCTTTATAAAAATTACCCAAAACGACTCTTAAAGTAGAAATGGTTCAATATTTCCTGGCTTTTTCTTTTTAAGGGATTGAAAAGAAGTACATTTTTTGGTCATTAATGCCGTTTTTCTTCTCCAATTAAATGCAATGAATCTTGAATCTTTTGGTTATAGCGATGCCACATAATAACGCCTACCATCATTAAAGCAACAAAGCTTCCAAAAATCACAATGACGGCATTTACCGATAAATCTAACGAAATCAATAGGGAATAGAGCCCTAGCATCGTTAAAATAGATAGATTTTCATTAAAGTTTTGAACAGCAATAGAATGTCCGGCAGAGAGTAAAACATGTCCACGGTGCTGTAATAAAGCATTCATTGGTACCACAAAGAAACCGGCAAATCCGCCGACAATAATGAGTAATGGATAGGCAATCCAAACGGAATGAACTTGCGTCATAATCATTACAACAAGTCCCATAGCAACACCAAGCGGCATAACACGTAGTGAGTGTTGTAATTTAATAAATTTGGCGGCAGAAACCGCACCAGTTGCTACGCCAACTGCGACAATGCCTTGTAAAAATGCGGCTTTATCTAAAGTAAGCCCTAAAGCAGATTGTGCCCATTTCAATACAATAAACTGAAGCGTTGCCCCAGCTCCCCAAAATAAGGTCGTCACTGATAGTGAAATTTGACCTAATTTGTCTTGCCAGAGAGTGACAAAACTTTTTGAAAAGTTTTTAACCAGTAAAATAGGATTCGTGGGTTGCTTTTCATAACGAGCCCCGGTATCCGGAATACGCAAATTAAATAGAGCGGCCAGAATATAAATGAACATAATGACAATTAGGGCTGCGATAGCAGAGGTATAGGCGAAAGGAATATTAGCTTGTAGAAATTCAGCGACATGTTGATTAATGAGCGTTCCGCCTAACACAGTTCCTAAAATGATGGAAGTAACGGTTAATCCTTCGATCCAGCCATTTGCAATAACCAATTTTTCTGCAGGAAGGAGTTCCGTTAAGATACCGTATTTAGCAGGAGAGTAAGCGGCAGCGCCAATACCGACAATTGCATAGGCTGCCAATGGATGTACACCAACGAAAATCAGGGCACATCCAACAAATTTCACGGTATTCGTAATAAACATTACCTTGCCCTTGGGTAAGGTATCTGCAAATGCGCCAACAAAAGCGGCTAGCCCAACATAAGCCATCACAAAGAACAATCTTAATAAAGGTGTCATCCAAGCAGGCGCCTGCATTTGTGAAAGTAGTGCAATGGCGACGATCAGCAAGGCATTATCTGCCAAGGAAGAAAAAAATTCGGCAGCCATTACCGAATAAAAACCTTTATTCATATCTATTTATCTCCAATCCGCTTAGCGTATAAAGTTTACCGCAGAATTGAATCAGCGTGTATTTTTTCACAAAGCAAGGCGCATTGATTAAATGCTATATTGTGACGTTGATTGAATGGAGTTGTAATTATCGCTTTTGGGTAATAGGTAATGCGGACAGCCCATCACTCTCTTTTATGGTAAAACAGAGGAAAACTTATAAGATTGATGGCGAAGATTCTTTTAGTTTGAAAGTAATAATTTTATAGAAGAATTTTTAGGCTATTTGTTTGGCCTAGATCCGATAAAGCCTCACACGCAAAACGAGTAAGGCTTTAGGGCAAAGAAAATATTATTTGCCGCAAATTAAAGAACGGATTGTATTTGCTTTAGTGATTTTTTCGACTTTGTCATTTTTGATTTCATGTTTGAGTGTTCCGTTTTTCTTGACCTCAATTTCAGCATCTTTAATCACATCGTTCGTACCAGCACAATGCGTTTGGTAATGTTTGTATTCTGTATCCTGATCATCTTTATCAACAGATTTGAGCCAAATACCCTTTTTGCTACTAACATCTTTTGTCCGGTAATAAAGCGTTTCATCTTTTTTATCTTTTAAGACAGACCATTGAGAGGCTTGTAACTCGTCTAGTGGCATTGGATGGATCGGCTCTGCATTGACAGAAGAGATCATGATGCATAATCCCATTGTAGCGATAGTGAGTTTTTTCATCGTTATTCCTCTAAAGATTCATCATGCATTATTTTTTAATGGTTACTATAAGAATTGAGTTAGACGATTTTCTCATAGAAATCCCAAAATGGTGAAAAAATTATGTAACAAATCAATAATTGGATTATTCGGTTTTTCAATTTATTAATCATTCATTTGGGATAGGGATAATGCCTTTTTCTTTGCACATCTTCAAATATACTTTTAAAGACAGATGACCTTCTCGTTTTAAACCCTCCATATCCGTTGCATAAAAATCCGCACCTCCTGACAAATTAAGAAATTCGCCTCGAAACATTCCAATATTTGGATCGTATTCTATCAACGCTTCTTGTTTATCAATCATCATTATGTTGCTCATGAAATTCTCCATCTTTCTACCGGGGTATATCGATATTTCTTATAACTAAAATAGTCATTTATCTTCATTTAAAGGATTAAGAAAGTTATTTTTCATTTTGATTTATATCGTTTTTATTTAAATATATTGTTTTCTGTAATGAGCAGCTTAAAACATATTTATCAGTGATAGAAATGCTATAGCGGATTATTTTTGTGTTTCTATATGGAAACTGATAGAATCCATTTGGTTATACTGTAGGTGTGTATCGATATTTTTTATTCGTTGAAATCAAAAATTGTTGGCATGGTTGTAGAGAAAACAAGTATTACAGAGGATCCACTTATTCCTCAAAACAAAGATCGAAAAGGAATCGTCTTCACATTAGACAGAGGATACCTCAAACAACTGAGCGTCATGTTGGCATCCATCATTGAGCATGCCAACGAGAAAAAAACATACGACCTCATCGT